>JBLIRK010000014.1:0-66893 GCA_048569615.1 Thermoplasmatota archaeon
GAGGAAGAGGAAGAGGAAGAGGAAGATGAGCTTGAGTTCGAGGAGGAGGAGAAGACGGAGGAGCATCTGGTCGTTGATGGGGATTTTGAGATATTGGATGACGAAGAGGAAGATGAGCCCTGGGAGGATGAGGACGAGGACGATGATGAGGACGTTTTCGACCCCAGAAAGCATAAGAGAAAATGATCAGGAACCGGTATTGCCGGCTCCTTCCCAAAGATAAAAAATAGGAATGACTCTAACGAATATCGATGGAGTTCGATCCCTCAACCCTTCCAGCAGTGTGTGGTGTGTATCTTTTCAAGGGGAAGGCAGGAAAGGTCCTCTACGTCGGCAAAGCGATCGATATCAGGGCGAGGGTCAGGTCCCATCTTCAGGATCAGCGAAGTGAAAAGGAGAAGAAGCTCAGGGAATTATCGGAGAGCCTTGATTGGATTGCAACAACATCGGAGCTCGAGGCTCTTGTCCTCGAAGATACACTTATAAAAAGGTACAAACCGAAATTCAACATAAGGCTGAAGGATGATAAGTCCTACCCCTATCTTTTACTCACAGATGAGATATTCCCTGCGGTTCATCAGGTCAGAGGATTGAATCACGGTCCCGGAGACTACTTCGGCCCCCACTCAGATCCCAGGGCTGTGAGGCGGTCCCTGAGATGGCTGAGGAAGCTTTTCCCTGTCAGGTCATGCCTTAGGGACATGTCAAGACCGTCCAGGCCCTGTCTGGAGTTTCACCTGGCAAGGTGCATGGCGCCTTGCTCGGGAGAGGTCAAAGGAGACAACTATGATGTGGTTGTGTCGGGGCTTAGGAAATTCCTTTCCGGGAGCAGGGAGGAGCTAATTTCCGCGATGGAAAGGGAAATGTGGAATTATTCCTCGATCGAAGATTATGAGAAGGCGGCACTTGCGAGGGATATCCTAAGTGGTCTTAGAAGGATCCGCCAAACCCAAAGGGTCCTAATTGTTGAAGGCGGGGACATTGACGCTTTGTTCATCGACGGGGAAGCGATGATAGGGACGGTTGTCAAGGTCAGGGACGGCCGGGTCGTGGATGTTGTTTCCTTCTCCCTTGAGGGTGATGCACCTTCGAGCGATCCCACGGAGGATTTCATTTCCTCTTTTTACGCAATATCCGGTTACGTCCCGCCCCGAATAATTGTTAGCGGTCTGAGAATGCAGAAGGCTGAACAGGAAGAATTGGAGCACTTCCTGTCCTCCAAGGGAAAAATCAAGGTCAAGGTAATGAGGCCAAGAGGTGAGCAGCACAGGTCGCTGATCGATATGGCCAAAAGGAATTCCTCACTCTATCTGGAGAAGCTTCGGAGGGAGGCCCAGGGGGCCCCTGTTCTCGTGCATCTCAAGGAGCAGATCGGATTGAGGGCTACTCCGGAGATCATCGAAGGATTCGATGTATCCCATCTCCATGGTTCGGGGACGGTCGCTTCAATGGTCCAGTTCAAGGGAGGGAGACCCAATAAGAGCGGATATCGGAGGTTCAGGATAAGATCTGTTCAAAATGACGACACGGCAGCGATAAAGGAAGCCGTTATGAGAAGGTATTCGAGATTATCGGATGAAGGTAGGGAGATGCCGGATCTCATTCTCATCGACGGGGGTAAGGGCCAGCTCTCGTCGGCGGTCAGGGCCTTAAAGGAGATAGGGATCTCAGGAGATATTGACGTGATCTCCATAGCCAAGAGGGAGGAAGAGCTCTTCAGACCGGAACGTCAGCTCCCGATCAGGCTGAAGAGAACGGACCCGGGCCTAATGCTTCTCCAGCGTGTTCGCGACGAGGCGCACAGGTTCGCCGTATCATATCAGAGGAAGGTCAGGGAGAAGGATCTCTCGTTCCTTACAAGTATCGAAGGGATCGGGGAGGCTAGGGCAAGAAAGATTCTGCTCGAATTCAGGGACATGAGAGAGCTGATCGATGCAGGTCCCGAAGGTGTGAGAAGGAGATGCTCCATACCTCCGAAGGTCGCTGAAAGATTGGTGATCGAGGTTGCCATCAATCTGACCTACAGCGGAAAATAGAACACTGCTGCGTCCCGCTAGGCTCGAAAGCGTGATATGATTCCTAGAAAACTATAATATTGCTGGCTGTTCTTACTGCTATACGGTTCCGGTTACGAGATGAGCCGCATATTCCGGAGTGGTGCCAATGTATCCGAAATATCTGGTTAGGCTTAGGGTGCCTATCGCCGTGTTCTTGATGATAATGCTAATTCAGCTTCCTTTGGTCCCGGAAACTGGTGCGGATTACGGGGATGAAGTTGATGAGGATCTTGGAGAATCGAGGATTCTCAGCGAAGATGATCTGACCAGGTTCGGTATCGAACCCCCCTCCAGAAGCGCACCCTGGGCTGTGTGGGAAAGGATATTTTACCATAGGGGTGGAGAGTACAATGGAGCTTTCTATCATTCATCCACAAACAGGATCTTCGTTTTCGGGGGTGGATATCAGACCCAGTACGGACACAACACGTACGACGATTTCTTCTACTATGATGTGGCAACCCAGAAATGGCACGCCATAGAGCAGTATAATGATCCGGATGGAAGGTATCGATTCTCGGATGCCTACGATGAGGCCAATGAGAAGTACTATGTTTACGGCGGGATAGTGATGGGCTCCCCCTGGAACGATCTTTGGGAGTTCGACGTTCCTACAATGACATGGACCGAATTGAACTCGGGCGTCTTTCTCGATCCCCCCAGCGGGCCGGGGAGGAGGACCCAGGCTCCTATGGTGGTTGACAGCTCCAACGGTTTCCTCTACCTTCATATGGGGCAGGGCGACCAGCTTCAGAATTACCGCAACCTCTCGGGCTTCTTCAGGATAGACCTTTCCAATCCCGCCGGGACGCCGCAGTCCCTCAACGATGGTATGTCCTCGGGCATGGTGGAGAGATACGCCCATTCAATGTGCATCGACGAATCGGGCAGGAAGATCTATCTTTGGGGAGGGGAGAACGAGGATCTGGGCTATCTCCGTGAATTCTGGGTCTATGACATAGTCTTGAACTCCTGGACGCAGATCCCTGCACACCCGGATATGTCCTCCTTTTACGGGGCTAGAATATTCTTCAGACCTTCGGACTCCAGTGTGTATCTATGGGGCGGGAGGAACGGTACGAGCTCCACGGAGAACCAGGTACTATGGGCATATGACACGAATCTCGGCACATGGTCCGAGAAGGTCTGGAGTGCCAGTGAGGTTCCGAGCGGAAGGCTTCTCTTCGGGGCCCATTATTCAAGGCAGATTGACCGCTTCGTTGTTTCGGCTGGAAGGTGGTACTATAGCGCAATGCAACCATCCCGGTACCGGGACCTGAACTATCTGGACATGACCACCAAGACCTGGACCCAGTTCCCCCTTGAGGATCCAAGCACCATCTTCGACAATACCGCTAGCAACGGCATATTCGCCTACAACAGCGCCCAGCAGAGACTGTATTACATCGGCCCCACGGCAGGATATCAGAACGGCACGGAGTACGTCTATTACTGGGACCTGGCATTAAAGAAATGGTTCGGCCCCTACTACAATCCGGGGGCAGAAGGTCCAAGCTATCGATACAACGCCGGTCTGTGCTACGACGAGGCCAACAACACGGTCTATATGTACGGCGGAGGTTATCAGTCCGGCCAGGGGCCCAATAGACGCTACTACAATCGCGAGGACCTTTGGTCACTGGACCTTGACGATTACACATGGGAACAGATCTTCGACAGCGCCAGGCCTGGTCCCAGGCAGGGTTTCCAGATGGATTTCAATGAGAACGACGGCAAGATATACATGTACGGAGGTTTCTTCTATCCCTCTGAGACCTCCTCGGATATTACCATATATCAGGATTTCTACAAGTTCACACCCGGCGTGAACATATTCACCGAGATCCCCCTGACGGGAACCAATCCCAACGGAAGGTACGGTTCAGCCATGCTCATCGTTGAGGAGACCAATTCCCTCTATCTCTATGCGGGCATGGAGAACACCATGCCAAATCCAAACGAGAGGAACGATCTATGGAGGTATGACCTGGTCACCGGTACCTGGACAAAGCTGGACACGGCTTCGGCAAGGACGCATGCAAGGCTGGATTTCGATCCTCTTACAAAGGAGCTCTACATGACCGGCGGGGCAAGCGATGATATCTACAAGTACCGCATCCTCGAGGACAAGTGGTACCTCTGGTACCCTGTCCCCAATCCGGGGACCATATCCAACGGTCATGCCAGCGCCTTCGTTCCAGAGACAAGGGACCTCTGGGTCCACGGAGGAGGTGTAAAACCCGGCCTGTGGAGAATAGGGATACAGCCGAGACTTGCCATCCAAGCAGCTTATTTCAAGGACCCCGATGACGGTACCAACGGCGCTTTCGCTATGTATCGGGATTATACCTTTGGCTCAACGATAAAGACCGTTCAGAGCACCGATGATCTGGAGAAGGTGGTTTTCGATATATCCCATAAGAACGGCGCCTTCAAGATGGTCTACAACCACACCGAGGCAGAGGCAGGAAGGGAGCCCTGGACCGAGATAGACAAGGAGGATTACGCCGAGGTTGTCGGAGAGCCGACAGTGGCTTGGAACGGTCTGGTTGCCAGGCTAGAGTTCAAATTGAGATTCCACTGGAACTGGTCCGTGAAGGCAAACGCGGTTGACAGGACCATGAAGGTCACTGCAGACGGGATAGGGGTGGACAGCGACGAGCTCACCGTCAGGGATTTCCTGAAGGTCAGTTCGACCCTTGGGTTCCACGGCTCCCACGACCTGAGGGCATCCATACAGGGTAAGCTCACATCGGGCTCATGGGTGCAGTCGGAAGAATCGATCACCGTATCCGGACCCCAGGTAGTTTACAGCGGAGAACCGGACTTCTTCCCGCCATCGGATGCATATCAGCTCAATCTCTTCCTCCAGAATAACCTTCTTGATGTGATTCCGCTTGATCCGGGTGAGATCCTTAACTACACTTTCAGCGCCCCCAATGGCTCGAACATCGACCTGAAGTACAAATTGAACATAACAGGAGTGAATCCCGAGACCGAGGTTGCCGAGATAACCTGGCTCCTTAACGTGGACGGAATGGCCCCCGAAGCACCCAGGGTACTGATGATGCATGCGGACAGTTATTCGGACAGCAGTGTCAATTACGACAACGATTTGGATGTATATGCGACATGGGATCCCTCGGAGGAGACCGGGTCGGGGGTGAAGACCTACTACTGGTCATTCGAGGACAACGGAGGTACCAGGGATGGTGAGGAGCTCAACACAACACAGATGGAGCTGACCCTGCCGGAAACGGGACTTAATACGATCTATGTCTGGTCAGAGGACCGGGTAGGGAATATAGGCCCAGCTTCAAAAGCGACCCTACTGGTGGATATGGAGGGAATGATATTCACTATTGTGAGCCCCAATATCAACAAGACAGTTCCCTATGATGTACTCGATGTGAAGTTCAGGGTGACAGATCTGGGCGGGTCAAAGATCAACTACAAGGAGATACAATACCGATATACCTATGAAGGTCAGGGTTCGGATATGTGGACCGATGATCCTTGGAAATACATGACCGATTTCTGGGATGAATGGGAGCTGCAGAGTCAGAGCGGAAAACTTGATACATATGAATTCACACTGGGGATAGGAAAACCAGGGATACCGAAACTCTCGGATTCCAATGAGAACTACATCCAGATAAGGGCCAAAGACGGAGCCGGATCACTGTATATATCTCCTGTTTACAATATAGTCGTGGATACCTCGCTTAGATTCCCCATCGTGAACCTTACTTCCCCCGAGGACGGTTATGAGTACGATGATGCCGAAGACGTTCTCCTTCAATGGGAAGTGGACTTCTTCGCGCCGGAGGATGTCGTTTACCAGGTCTATATATCGGATATAAGGGCCCAGGTTGAGCTCAGAGAGCCCACGATAATGGTCGAGGTGCTTGCCTATGAGTACCACCCGTCATGGGTGACCTTCGGCAACTATTACTGGACCGTAATCCCGGTGGCCAGGGGTCAGTGGATCGGAACTTGCAACCAGGACATATGGACATTCAAGCTCTCCAATGTGAGGAATTACGACTTCAATGTGTCAACCTCCGATCCATTTCTGAAGGCAGCCCAGGGAAAGAGCATTCCACTTACCTTCCAGCTTACCAATCTGGGTCAGGCCGCGGCCTGGATCTCGCCCTGGGCGGATGTTGGGGATTTCACCACCGCCAGATGGAGAGATCTAGGAGCCCAGGGATACAAGCTTGAGATCGACGGTTCAAGGGAGGTCTACTGCGAGCTGACGATACTCCCCGATGCTCCACTGGGATCCAACGAAATGACCTTCTATTTCGAAAATCTTCAGGGCATCAACAAGAGCATCACGATTACCATCGAGGTCACCCCGGGAGAGGAAGATGACGGCAATGGCAACGGGGACGGAGAAGCCGACCTTGGTCTTTACATAGCCTTCGGCCTTGTGGGAATCGTTGCCCTCATGCTGATCATAGCAGCACTCTACTTCATAGTCTTTAAGAAGAAAAAGACCCAGAAACACGTGCTTTCCGAAGAGCATATGGACAGGATCGAGAAGGAAATTGCCGAACAGAAAAGGGAGAGCGAGGAGTTCCTGGCGGGCTACACTGCTAAAAAACCGGAACTGGAGGACGGGCCGGACATTGAGGGCCTGCCGCCTGCCCAGGCCGAACCCCAGGAAGAGTTGAAGCTTGTGGAGGAGGGTTCCAAGGATGACTGGATGAACCTTGTCGCTTCCGAGACAAAGACAATGACAACCCAGGCGGAGATCGTTGAGGATAAGTCCGTTCATGAGGACGGCAAGTCCCTTTCGGACCTTCTTGCCGAGATGAGCGGGACAGTTGAAGAAGAGGAGCCCTGAGTATATTCGTCAATATTCTGCAAAGGGGAAATACCGATCATTTCAGCGGGAGCCTTGTTAGCTCCCTTGTCGGAGGATCGAAGTTCAATAACCCATGTCGTCAACAGAGGGTCCGATGATTGTGAGCCCGTCCTTCTCAATATCTATGATATATTGCTTCATGGAATGCTGGTTCTGCCTCATCTTGATGACCTCAATGTACCTCTTCTTGCCTTCCAGTGTCCTTCTGATCCCCAGCTCGATGACACCGTCTGCAAGGAAGTTCTCATCCTCCTTCTGGATGAAGCTGTTCTCCCTGGGAAGCTCCTTCAGGATGAATGATGTGAGTCCGGCATCCCTTAGAAGCTTGAAGAAGTAGTACATCCTCTTTCGTATCAGATAATCGTTGTCTATCTTCGTAAGCGTGTAAAGGGCATTCAGCGAATCCAATGTGAAAAGGGTGAATGCTTCCCCCCTTTCCTCTTTGGTTGACATGATCAGCTTCTCGGTGAGTTCAAGGAAGTCAGTGTTCTCGGACTCCTCCCTGTACATCTCCCTTGTCCTGTTGTAATCCGCGATGAATATCCTGTCGTTTGTTTTCACCCCGATGGATTTCAGGTTCTTGAGAAGGGAATCCTTCGACTCCTCTATTGTGGCATACAGACCGATCTGGCCCGGATTGTTGTCCAGATGCTTTGACATTAATGAGTACGTGAACGATGATTTCAAAGTACCGGTATATCCCGAAACCATGATGTTCATGTTCTCGTAGTTGTTCGTCCTGAATATCTTATCCAACCCCTTGATGGTGTTCTGGAACATTCCGAATCCTCCGGTGCGGGTCTAAGTCCCTCTCTGACGGTCGAATTAAAGTGTTACTATTTAATTAATATATCGATGTAAATCCCAGAGTATCAACATGGAGCGGCAAGGGTTTTTTAAATGGTGTAAATGTTACCGTTGCGTGGACCGGAGGTCAAAGATAGAACTGGTTGTCGTGGGGTTGTTTACAGCGGCCATTGGTGTCATAATCGTCGGGTGCATGATTAGACCCGAGCTCTTCTGGGACAGGCTGGTATGGAAATACTTCTGGGGCCCGATCGAGGCCGACGCCCAAACAGGAGCGGGCACCAAGACCGAATACAACTGGATAAGCACCCTCACCTACGGTCTCCTGCTTGTCATATCCGCCTATACAATATACCGGGTCATTGCCAAGGTCGGTATTCGCGTGGGAGATGCAACGGTCCTCTCCACGCTCCCCGTATTGATCATAGGACCTGCCGCCAGGGTTCTTGAGGATATGGAATTGTTCAGGGAGCCCCTCCAGTACCTTTTCATCTCTCCCTTGATCTATATGTTCATTGGGTATCTGACCGTCCTGGTGGCACTCGCAGCCCATGTGATCGAGGTGAGACCGGTAAAATGGAAAACCGCCCAATGGCTTTTCCTGATGATCCCCGGACTTTTCATTTCCCTCATCATATCCATGTTTCCTGGATGGTTCTCCCAGGAGATTTCCTTCCTTCCGATATTGGGCACTTCGTTGGTTGTTCCCGCCCTTTCCTTCTTTTTAATTAAGAGAAAGGATTGGGAATGGACCGCGGGAATATTCTGGTTCCAGGTCCTGATCGTGGTGGTATATTTCTACATACTCTGGGCGATGAAAGGAGAGTGGTACGAGGGATATGTACGGGAATTCGGTCGGCCCGAGCTCGAGCTGTGGGCCGGCATCGGGATAATCATTCTTGCACTGGCAGTGACCGGGGCAATATTCGGCTTGCTCTATCTCTTCTCCAGAAAGGTCGAGGATGGTGTCGTGATGCTGACAAGCGTCAATTTCCTGGTAATAGGATCACACATGCTCGATGCCACAGCCACCTTTGTGGGGATAGATTTCTTCGGTTATGTGGAGAAGCATGTCGTACCGAGGACCTTGATGGATTGGGCCTCATCCACTGGTTTTCCATACGGGGGAACTGTGATGTATCCCCTGAAGCTCGCCTTCCTGCTCCCGGCCCTCTACTACATGGATGTCAGGATGAAGGAGGAAACCAGATCCTACCCGCACCTGATGGCCCTCGTCAAGCTGATCATAATCGTATTGGGTATTGGACCCGGGATCAGGGATGTTGCTAGGATAGCTTTAGGTGTTTAAAAAATGATAAGAGCGCGGCACCGCCGCGCTCTTTGTGACAGCTCAGTCTAATGGTGATGAGATGTCCGGGCTGTCACAGGGTGGATGGAACTATGGCTCAATATCGAAAACTTCGATATTAAAGGTATTTTGCACATGTGCAGTGGTTCAGGTTCCGGCCATTGCCTTGAGCAGCTCTTCGCCGTACCTCTCCATTCTCCCATTTCCGATACCCGGTATTGATTCCAGGTCCGATACCTCAGTAACCGATCTGTTCACCATCTCCACAAGGCTGAGATTGGGGGCCACGCAGTAGGGTGGGAGCCCTTCCTCTCTTGCTATCCGGTTTCGGGCTTTTCTCAGCTCCTCGTAAGCCTCCCTGTCCACGGGAATTGGCACATCCTTTGACGGAAGCGGCCATGGGATCTGGGCCGGTATCAATTTTGCCGACCCAAGGACCTTTTCCCCTTTTTTTGTGACCGCAATTCTGGGAAACTCAGGGTCCCTGATATCCAGCAGAGAAAGCCGGAGCAGGGATTCGATGAAATCCATGACCTGGTCCTCATCTAGCATCCTCAACCTTCCGTATGATGCCCTCATTTCAGGTCTGCCCATTATCACGAAACCCGGGTCCTTTCCCTTGAGGATCCTAGTAAGTTTCACCCTTCCCACCCCCTCATCAAAGAGGGAGACGGAGGAGATAATTATCCTCGCAACCGTATCTTCAAAATCCTTCTCGATCACATAATCCAGGAGCTCTTCGTCCCCTATTGCCTTTAAACTCATTTCATTTCCTCCGTTCTGTCTATTTTAACATACCTCCGTGAACGGTCCTCGGAAGCGGTGCTTCGAAAAGCCGGTATATATTAAATGATGATCTCAGGGACCTTGAAACAAATAATGTTAAATTCTCCGCATCACACCTTGTGTGATGGCTCTCCGGAAGTATTCCTCGAAAGCAGGTAGTCCTCCAGCTTCCATATGACCACCAGGGTGAGGAATAGACCTCCCATAATGGGTATTGCCCATAACCAATGCACATAGGATACGAGGGTCATAATGAAACCGGCGATGACGACCCCTACAAAGATCGAGAGGAAGGACCTCCATTTATCCAGTTTCAGGAGCACCGAAACAAGGGTTCCGGTCCATGCTCCTGTGACGGGGAACGGAACGGCAACAAAGAGTATCAGGCCGATATCGCCCCAGACCTGTATCTTCCTCTCGCCCTTGGCCCTGGTCCTTTTAAAAAGACCGTCAAAGAACCTCTGGAATATCCTCCACCTCCTCAGGAACTTTTCCACCTTTTCAAAGAACAGCATGAGGAATGGAACGGGGATCATGTTGCCGATTATCGACAGGATAATGGCTATTCCCCATGGCAGGTCGAAGACGTTGATGGCCGCCGGGAGCGCTCCCCTGAGCTCTACTATGGGGAGCATCGCTATGACCACCGTTGACAGCCATTTGCCCCAGGTTGGAATGCCGCCCAGGGCCTCCATGATCCTTTCCGCAAGGCTCATTTTCGATTACTCCTCGAACAGTCTGTCCGTCATCCACTTGGGATCGAAGGGAATCAGGTCCTTATAGTCCTGCCCGGTTCCTATGAAGAGTATGGGTTTTCCTATTGTATAGGCGATGGAAAGGGCTGCTCCGCCCTTTGCATCCGCGTCTATCTTGGTCAGTATAACACCATCCACCCCAACTGCCTCGTCGAACTTCTGAGCCTGGATCACGGCATCATTTCCGGCGAGGGAGTCCCCAACAAATATCTTCAAGTGAGGTTTTGCCACTCTGCTTATCTTCTTCATTTCATCCATGAGATTGATGTTGGTCTGCATCCGTCCAGCGGTATCCAGCAGAATGACGTCCTTTTTTCTGGCCTTTGCATGCTCGATGGCATCGTATGCGACTGCTGCGGGATCCGCCCCGGCCTTGTGTTTTATGATCTTGAGACCCAGCCTGTCGGCATGTTTCGTGAGCTGCTCGATCGCTCCGGCCCTGAAGGTGTCCCCCGCTGCAAGTACGCATGATATATGCTGCTCTTTCAGCCTGTGGGCTATCCTGGCGATCGCAGTGGTCTTTCCGGTTCCGTTCACACCAACGAACATGATGATGGTAGGCCTCTCGGCTGCGGATATGAAGCTGTCAAAATCCAGATGCCTTGTCTGGAGAACCCTTTCAATGGAATGTCTAAGGGCATTTTCTATGATCTCCTCGATATCGGCCTTCCTGTCCAATTTGGCGCCGATCAGCTCTTCTCTCAGGTATTCCATGATCCTTTCCACAACAGGATGGGCCACATCCGATTCCAGCAGGGCCATTTCAAGCTCGAAGAGGACCTCATCCAACTTGCCTTCGGATATCTTCCTTGAAAAGAAACCACCCTTATCCTCCATCAGAGGCTGTCCGGATTTGAGGAGCGAGTCGCCCTTCATTCCTGATGCCTGTATAGAGCTGTCAAGTGTGATCCCTTCCACAGCCTCTCCCACCTTGGGTCCCTGGTTCTGGTCCTTCTTTTTTATGACCTTCTGGAAGAACTTGCTCTTCTTCTTCGGACCCTCCTTTTCCTTGGGAGAAGGAGCCTTCTTCTCATCAGTTGCCATCTCGTCCTTTGCCTTCTTCTTGAAGACGTTCAGCTTTTCCTTTAGGGTCTTGAACATCCTGTCCCACCTCAGAATGTCATTTTTGGTCCCTGACCGGAAGTGATCTGGTCTCTGTATAATTTTTGTGTCCTATCGGAGATCTCTCCGTACCTCGATGCCATCTCATTTAGGCTCTTCTCGATGGAATCCACCGCCTTTTCAACCCTGGACCGCCTTTCCTTGATAAGATCCAAAGCCTGTTCCAATCCTGTATCGACCAGCACTCCGGCTCCCCTGTCGAGGATAAGCGAGTTCTTCTCCTTGATCTCTCCCCTCGCCAGAATGAAACCTCCGATCGGGATGAGCAGGTCCTCGCCGCCTCCCCTTTTCAATTCCATCACCACTTCCTCAGCCCTCTGGTAATCCATAAGGGCTGCCCGGAGGGAATCCCTCTGAAGGTTCAGATTTTCCATATAATCCTTTATCTGCTCCATCTGGGCAAGGCCGATTTCCATCTCTTTGCTCATTCCGCTTGGAACCTCATTGGGCATTTTTTAACCTCCTTTTGGTTTGATCAATGGTCGGTGGTTTGCAGACCTGTATTTCCAGGACCACGAAAAGGGGTATTGTTATTAAATTTAATTATAAAAGAAAGCCGGGTGAAGGAAATAAGCCCCCTTCTGTTAACCTGCAGCATTAAAATGCAGGAACGGCGACATCTACCTTCGCACCCTACCTTCCGATCCCAAGACGGGTCTTATCGGACATTTGGGCTTGCTCCCCGGAGGGTTGGCCGTTTCATCCGATCCGCATCGATGTCCGGGTCCGTCCCTTCATCCCATTTGATGCGGCGGTGTCGTTTCTGCTCCATTGCCGGCGCTCTCGCGCCCCCGGACAAGTCCGGGCTCCAGTGTCTTGAGGAGGGGGGACTTTCCCCAGCGGTCATCTGGGACCACCGTCGGTCGCCCACCTTCTCCCGGCTTCCGATGGAGAGTTTACGGAAGTACATAAAAATATCGCAAAAAAACCATCTGTCAAAGAACCATTATATTCCTGCTAATGTATCTATCAGATCCTTAATCTGGAAAGGCTTGCAGAGGAACTGAACAGCCCCGGCCTCGATGGCCCTCGGTTTGATGGTTGAGTCGGCGGATGCGAAGATGATCTTTGCATTGGGGTCCATTTCCTTGATCTTGATCGTTGCCTCCACCCCGTCCTTGTTAGGCATCCTGTGGTCCATTATTACCACATCAGGTTTATTGCCGAGCTCCGAATAGACCTCGATCGCCTCCTGTCCGTCAAAGGCCTCTGCAATGATATGGAAGCCGTTGAATTCCAGCACGTCACGGTAGAGCTGATGGATGAAGGGTTCATCGTCGATTATCAGCACCGTGGTCAACCTTTTTCCCCCATGGATGTTGAGAGTGGTACATCCGTCCTTCTAACAGAACAAATTTACACCATGTCCTTTAAAAATTATTCGTATCATTATTGAATAATGATAATAATGGACATTGGCCCCTATAATTGACCATACCAGTCCTCGATCTCGCCGAGGAACCTTGCGAAAGTTCTTTCCAGCTGGCCTTTCTGGACCTTGAAAACTGAAGCTGCCTGGTGAAGGAATTCCTGAGGACGAGAGATCCCGATATCGAGATATGCGTTTGCTCCCTTATCCGAAAAAGGCTCCTTCTCGATTCTCATCCAGCGCTTCGATGCCTGAAGTGCGGGCGAGGCGGACACCCCTTCCTTCAATGTATCTTTGATCTCTGTCAGCCTGTCCTCATCCATGTTCCTGGATTTTGACACGAACTTCCTCAATTGTTTCCATACCGAGAAGATCTCCTCGCATATCGGAACAAGCTCTTCAGGATCCTCTATCCCTAATCTCCTCATAATTGATGATAGGACCTTGAGGTCCTCCTCGTACATCTCCTTGGCCCTGCTACCGGCAACGTATTCAAGCCTTACTATGCCGTCCTGAATTTTCTTTGTTCCGATGAGAGTTATCCTGACCGCCTCAGAGGTGTTATTAAGATGCGTACCCCCGCAGGCTTCGGTGTCAAGGCCGGGTATGGAAACTATCCTGAGTGCCTCCCCCGGCACAGCACCTCCCTGGTAAAGACGAAAACCGTATCTTTCCTCGGCTTCGTCCCTGGGCAGTATCATGGATCTCACTTCATGCCCTTCGTCAATTATCTTGTTGGATAATCTTTCAATCTTCTCAAGCTGCTCATTGCTCAGAGTATCATAATGGGTGATGTCCAGCCTACCCTTCTCCTCTGTTTTTTCCGCACCCGCCTGCCATATGTGATTGCCCAGAACCGACCTTGATACTCCGTTTATGATATGGGTGGTTGTATGATGCTGGGCCAGCTGCCTTCTTCTCTCTTCATCAATGTGCCCCCTTATCCTTGCTCCCGCTTTCATTCCAGAAAGATCTCCCTCGACCCTATGGACCACAAGGTGGTCCTGCTTGAAAACATCCACAACTTCGAGCCTTGAGCAGCCTTCAATATACCCAATATCATGGAGCTGGCCGCCGGATGTGGGGTAAAAGGCGGTCCTGTCGAGGATTATGTTGTTCTCAACGATATCCATGATCTCAGCTTCGAAATCGAGCAGCATATAGTTCGAATAGTAGAGTATCTCCGTTTCCGGAAGATCCCTGAATGGGACCTGCTCTTCCTTGCCTGTCTGCGCCTGTGATGTGGGCTGATCGTGGAGTTCAGAGACTCTCTTGTAAAAATCGGAGGGGACCTTAACATTCAGTCCCGAGGAAACCATGAGGTCAGGGGTTATTCCCTGGGAATCGTAAAGGGTAAGAAGGTCCCGAAGTTCTACCTTGTAGCCCTTCTCTTCCTTCTTCTTCAGTCTCTCCACTGTGGAGGTGGCTTTTTCCTTGTTGGACCGGTATTTTTTCAACTCATGATCGAGGATCTCCTGGACCTCGGGTACTGCCTCTGACATCTCCGGGAACTGTGGAATGAGGTATTCTGCATGCCATCTGGCCACCTCTCCGATGTCGATGTCCCACCCGTATTTCTCTATGAAGTCCTGTGCCCTTCTGAAAATGAGCCTCAGGTTGTATCCTCCTCCAGAGTTGGATGGAAGTCCGCCGTCCGTGAGGGCAAAGAGCAAGGCCCTGGAGTGGTCTGCGATAGAATACAGACCTGCATGGATCAGAACCGCATCCTGGAGGTTCTTTGTTTCCACACCTATCTTTTGGGCTATATCCGACCAGACCATTTCTATCTCCTCCACCTCGTCCATGTTCAGAAGTGCGGAGAAAGGCAGGAACTCCCTGAGGATCCGCTTCTCGGAGCCCGCCTCCGAGATGCCCGCGATGTTGAAAAGCTTCCTCATAACCGTTGGGAAATTGGGCTCGTAGGCTGTCGGGGTTCCATGGGAGAACCAGGCCGGTCTCTCCTGGCCCATTCCCATGTCAAGAACCCTTATGTCAAGTCCTTTTAGAGAGTCTCCCTCCCTCTCGTACATTGTATAGACCTGGTTACCAATCTCCAGTCCCTTGGAGAAGAACTCCAGGGAGCAGCCGAAGTTGCCACCGCCGGCCCATGCATCTTCGTGATATACGATATCCTTCAATGGTATTCCCATGCCATCAATGAGCCAAGCGTGGATATCGTCGAAATACCTCGGTTGATCATACTCCTCTTCCGGGACGAAGGCGTGCTGCCCTATCATGATGAATCCCGTGTTGTGCCTTCCGGTTATTCCAACGTTGTCGACATCGTTGAACCTGAGACAGGTCTGGGGTACGACCAGGGGATTTGCCGGGGGCTTGACTGCTCCTCTTACCACGTAGGGTTGGAAATCGGTGATGGAGGCGAGCGTGAATTCCGATGTTGGATTCCATCTGGAGATTGACGGATACCTTGCTATTGGAGTGTAGCCTCTCCTTTCGAAGAGGTCCGAGAACCTTTTCCACACACCTATGAAATCCATTTTATGGGTGCAGTTCTCCCTTCCGATGAAGGAATATCCCCCCTCGCATGCGGGCTCCCCGCATGTGGTCCTCTCCGTATCGGCCGTCCAGTAGAAGGTCCCGCATTTGGGGCATTTGGAGCGCTCGAGCCCGAGTTCCCGCATCTTATCGGTAGGGAAGAACCTGTCCGGCTCCTGGCCCGCTTCCTCCTTGACCCGCTTTTTCATCTCCTTTTCGGAAATCATCTGATCCCTCGTCTCTACTTCCCCCCGTCAGGACGTGCAAAGAAAGGCTCCATGCATTCCTTTGGGGGGAGTTTCAGCCTCTTCAATCCTATCTCTGCCAGCTGGGTAATGGGATCGTACATCTGCGATACCGGGGGGTTGTAGGAGAGCTCGGTATCCAGGAGGTCGTAAAGGGTCATGCCTCCGTGAATCGCCAGTGCGAATATGTTTATTCTCCAGGCAGCCCCTTCGCTCCCTATGGCCTGGGCACCCAATATCTTTCCGCAGCTCCTATCCACAACGACCCGCAGGGTTATCTCGGAGCATTCGGGCATGTAGTGCGGCTTGGTCTCCCCTTTGGTCTGGATGCCAATGGCATCATATCCCAGCTTCTCGGCCGTGGGCAGGTTGTAACCCGTGGCAGCGATCTCCATACCGTCTATAACCGTAAGGAATGTGTTCAGAGCTCCAGGATACTGGGTGGACCCGCCTGCCGCGTTTGTTCCGGCCACCATTCCCTGACGGAATGCGGAAGTGGCAAGCTGCATCGTCGCCGGGGTGCGGTCAAGTCTCGAATAGGTGGATACAAGGTCTCCCGTGGCATAGAGGTCCTTCACGGTCGTCTCCATTTTGTTGTTGACTATCACCGCGCCGCTCGAGATCTCGCAGCCGGCTATCTCGGCAAGTTTGGTATTCGGCTTCATTCCGACTGCCATGACCACAATATCGCAGGGTATGATCTCACCCGCTATTGTCACGGATTCGACCTTGTCGGATCCATTGATACTGTCGATACCCTTACCGAAGGTGACCCTGATACCCATTGATTCCAGTTTTTCTACCACGAGCTTTCCCATCTGGGGGTCCAGATTTCTCGGGAGCGGAGGTTCGGTCCTCTTCGTTACGGTCACCTGGTGCCCCAGTTCAACTAGACCAACGGCCACTTCGAGTCCTATCGCCCCGCCTCCAACAACCACCGACCTTTTCATCTGGGATTCCCTGGCCGCATCGAGCAGCTTTGATGCATCCTCGATGTTGCTCACGAAATGCAGACCCTTGCCTTCGAATTCCCGGGCCCCCGGAATGGGAAGATTGATCGGCCTGCTTCCGTTGGCCAGAACCAGGGCGTCGTACCCAAGTATTTTTTTCTCCCCCGATGCAAGGTCCTTTACCGTCAACTTCTTGTTTTTCGGATCTATCGAAAGCACTTCATGGCTTAGGAGCTTGTCCAGCCTTCCCTTGACATCCGGTACAACATGCTTCAGATCCTCGAAGTTCTCAACGAGTCCCTCTATCACAAACGGAAGACCGCAAGGCGAGAATTGATCGAAGTCCCGTTTCTCTATGATGGTGACGTGGCATTTCCTATCAGTGTTTAGCGCGGACTTCGAAGCATAAAGACCGCTTGCTCCAAGTCCTATCACAACTATCTCCTTCTGCTGGTCTTCGTCCATCGATATAGCTCCTTGTCTCTTGGACCACCCTTCAATGTATCATTGTTTATTAAATCATTGAAAGGGGTGACGACTCGTCCTTGGGGCTGTTGTCTGATCCCGGTCCGCTATTAATCGGCCTCGAACTGGTTCCAGTTCAGGATCAGTTTTTTCGCAGCTAGGACCTCATCGACCCTTGCCACAGTGGAGTTCTCGGGTGCGGATGTGAACTGCTCCTCCGTTGCACCGGATATCTCGACAAGGGCCCGTGAAAACCTGTCCAGCTCTTCCCAGGTCTCGCTCTCGGTGGGTTCGATCATCAATGCTTCCTCGACGATGAGCGGAAAGTAATTGGTGGGGGGATGGAGACCTCTATCCACCAAGAGCTTGGAAACATCCTTTGCTGTGCCGCCCTTCTCCTTGAGGAAAGTGGCCGATGCGACGAATTCATGCTTGGTCCTGCCATCCTTTTCCCTGAACGGGACCGGATAGACATCCTGGATCCTGCTCCTTATGTAAGATGCGTTCAGGACCGCCATCTCTGAGGCCCTCTTCAATCCATCGCCCCCCATGATCTTGATGAAGGTCCAGGCTCTGATTAGAACCCCGATATTGCCATAGAATCCCTTGACCTTGCCTATGGAATTGGGCCGATCATAGTCGAGCTTGTAGATGTCTCCTTCCTTGATCACCATGGGGACAGGAAGGAATTGAGCCAGCTCCTGGCTGACAGCCACGGGACCCGCTCCGGGACCGCCCCCTCCGTGAGGGGTCGAGAATGTCTTGTGAAGATTGTAGTGCATTATGTCGAATCCCATGTCTCCCGGCCTTACTATTCCCATGAGTGCGTTCAGATTGGCTCCATCGTAGTATAGGAGGGCACCGGCTTCGTGGCATGATCGCTGTATCTCGCAGATGTTCGTTTCGAAGATGCCAAGGGTTGACGGATTTGTTATCATAAACGCGGCCGTTCTCTCGGAAAGTGCATCCTTCAGGGCATCCAGGTCAACGGTCCCGTCCGGTGCCGACTTGATCTCTATCACCTTGTACCCGGCCATTACGGCGGATGCGGGATTGGTCCCATGGGCGGAATCTGGTATTATCACCTCATCCCTGTTGTGGTCACCCCTGGATTCGTGATATTTCTTTGCGATCAGCAGTCCTGTGAACTCTCCGGCAGCTCCGGCAGCTGGCTGCAATGTGCAAGCGCACATTCCCCCAATCTCATTCAGAGCTTCCTGGAGTTCGTACATCATCCGAAGCATTCCCTGGGCGGTATCCTCCGGCTGCAATGGATGCATCCTTAGCAGGGTCGGGTGGGAAGCAATGCGGTCGTTGACCTTAGGATTGTACTTCATTGTGCAGGAACCCAGGGGGTAGATCCCCGAATCCGTGCCGTAGTTCATCTGAGAAAGCCTGACATAGTGCCTGATGACCTCCGGCTCCGAAAGTTCTGGAAGCTTGAGCCCCTGCCTTTCCATTCCTTCGGGGATCAGCTCTTTTACGCTTCTCAGATCATCCCATGGAGGAAGGGCCGTTCCGGTCCTGCCCGGTTTTCCCTTCTCTATCAGCAGCGGTTCATCGTACCTAGCTTGCCTGAAGGTGTGCTTCACATTACCACCTCCCTGGCCTCCTTTAGGACCTCGATCAGCTTGTCATAATCCCTGTGCGTGTGCATCTCAGTGGTTGCCACGGTGAAGATGTTCTTGAGACCTTCAACTTCCTCTGATACATTTATCCCTGCAAGCACTCCTCTCTCTTCACAGGCGTTGAGCAACTTGCATATATCCACGTCGGTCCTAACTGGGAATTCATTGAAGAATTTTCCATCGAATGCCGGTGCCTCGAAACCTTCCAGCTGGTTGATCCTCCCTGCAAGGTATGCTCCCCTTGATGCCAACTGCAATCCGAGGTCCCTGAAACCATTTTTTCCAAGCGTTGCCAGATAGGCGGCTGCAGTGATCGAGGTCAGAGCCTCATTAGTGCATATGTTCGAGGTTGCCCTTTCCCTCCTAATATGCTGCTCCCGGGTCGAGAGGGTCATGGCAAAGGCCCTTCTTCCTTGGGAATCCTTGGTGGCGCCAATTATCCTTCCCGGCATCTTCCTGACGTGCTTCATGGTGGTTGCGAATATGCCGGTGGAGGGGCCGCCGTAGCTCATGTGAATACCTATGGGCTGTGCATCTCCGACAACGATGTCCGCCCCGTACTCTCCGGGCCCCTTTACCAGCGACAACGAGGCCGGATTGACCCCGACCACGAGAAGCTGCTTGTCGTCGAGCATCTCCTTGATCTTCATCGCCCCTGGGTCGAAAACACCCAGCATATTCGGATTCTCGATATAGACACCCGACACATCCTCCTTAAGCATCTCCCGCAGACCTTCAAGGTCCATCAGTCCTGCCTTGCAGGGTACCATCTTCAACTGGATGTTGGAGCCCTTGGTGTAATTCTCTATGACGCATAATTTATCCCTGGTCATATATTCGGGGATAAGGAATACGGGTCTGTGATTGACCCTGTTGGACATGAGTATTGCCTCGCCTATGGCCGTTGGGTGATCGTACATAGATGTATTGACCACATCCATCTTCACAAGATCCGCCATCATCGATTGGTATTCGAACATTGCCTGCAGTATTCCCTGGGACATCTCCGGCTGGTAGGGGGTATAGGAGGTGTAGAGTTCCGACCTGGATACTGCATTGTCAACAACCGTTGGTATGAAATGGTCGTAGAATCCGCCCCCGAGGAACATGAGCATATCCCCCGCTCCCCTGGAATCCTTCATCATATTCTCTGCTTCCCGCAGTACCTCCAGCTCGGAGGCTCCCGGGGGGAGTGAGAGTTTTTCCAATTTGAGGGCTTCCGGCACATCATCGAAAAGCTCCTCGATCGATCTCATACCCATCTTCTCAAGCATTTCCTTTTCAACTGGGTGGTTTGGTAGATAGTGCAAAATATCACCTTTTTTGAACCGGTGAGGGAGTGGTGTAATCAATGTCCCTTAAATAATCTTTTTCCATGAGGATTTCAAACGACCAGAAGCTATGCCAGGCAGATATGGAAGTTTGAGGGGAGAATACATTAAAATACGCTATTCCGATTGCCCTTAGATTTTTAACATTACAGGAGCTGATCATAATGGAGCCAAAGAGAACCCCCCTTGCAGATGTCCATGAGGAGATGGATGGAAATATGGTGGACTTCTCCGGATTCTACCTTCCAACCCACTATACCTCTATCACGGATGAGCATGTCACTGTTCGTAACGGAGTAGGCGTTTTCGACGTTTCCCATATGGGGAATTTCAGGATTTG
Organism: Thermoplasmatota archaeon; assembly: GCA_048569615.1. GTDB lineage: Archaea > Thermoplasmatota > Penumbrarchaeia > Penumbrarchaeales > Penumbrarchaeaceae > JAYEPK01. The sequence continues at coordinate 20,534 of JBLIRK010000014.1, forward strand.
GGGTGACACTGCAACCGATACTGCATCCCTTATACTGACGCAGGACATCAAGGGAATGAGAATGAAGCAACTGAAATACACCCATTTCCTAGATGAGAAAGGAATGATCGTCGATGACATGATAATCGGCCGCATTGGAGAGAACCATTATTATGCAGTTCCGAATGCGGCCAAGATAAAGCTCGATTGGGACCATTTCAACAAGCATCGTCTCCCGGGAACGGCCCTGGAGAACCTATCCAACGAGTATGCCATAATCGCTGTGCAGGGACCGAAAGCGGTAGATGTGATGAGAAAGGTCACTACGCATCCCTGCGAGATGAAGTTCTTCAACTGCGATTTCATGCACTTCCGGGACCTCGACAAGACCTTCCTCGTTTGGAGGTCCGGATATACGGGAGAAGATGGTTTCGAACTGATGATACCCAACGAGGATGCTGTAGCGGTATGGCGGTCACTCTTCAGGAATGGAGAGCCAGAGGGAATAAAACCCATCGGCCTCGGAGCCAGGGATACATTGAGGTTGGAAAAGGCACTGCTGCTTTCCGGGCAGGATTTCGATTTCAACCACACCTCCCTCGAGACCAACGTCTCCTGGGTCGTCAAATGGGATCATGATTTCATAGGCAAAGACGTCCTCCTGAAACAGAAAGAGGAGGGTATATCCAAGATGTTCGTTGCCTTCCACCTGAAGGACAGGGGCATACCCAGGACAGGGATGGAGATCTTCAAGAACGGGAGGAAGGTCGGGGATGTCACATCGGGGACAATGGTCCCCGGAAAGAAGATAGGGATGGGTCTGGGATATGTCGATCCAGATCTGATGGATTACGGAAGCGGATTCGATGTCAGGATCAAATCCAGAGATGTTCCCGCGGTTGTCGTGAATCCAAGGGCTTGACCGCATCACATTAAAATATCGAATGTACTTACGGAACAGAAAAGGAGGCAGCAAGATGAGCGACATTTCCGGACTTCATTTCCCAGAAGGTTTAAAGTACACCAAAACCCACGAATGGGCGAAGATAGAGGGGGACGTGGCGATAGTGGGCATCACCGCCTATGCCACCCATCATCTCACAGATATCGTATATCTCGAGCCGCCGGTAGTGGGCGAGCATGCAGTTCAGAGCAGGGAGCTGGAGCCCGAGGGCGCAGTCGAATCTGTCAAGGCGTCCACTCCGATCTATTCTCCTTTCTCGGGGGAGATATTGGAAATAAATGATGAGGTAGTGGATGCCCCCGAGCAGCTGAACGAGGACCCCTATAAGAATTGGATATACAAGATGAGGATCGAGGACGAATCCGAGATCGAGAACCTCTTTGATCTGGAGCCCTACAAGAAGCACTGCGAGGAAGAGGAGCACTGAAGAAAAAATTCACCGCACGCGGTCATTTGACCTTGTTCAGTCTTTTTTCAATCGCCCTATATATCTTCCTGTAGGAAAGCGGAGGTCCCGTGGTTATCTCCTTTCCATCGATGTACACTCCGCTGGGTATGCCCCATTCAATCAGATTCTCCCTCTTACTTGTATCGATGGTGGTGAAGACCACTTTTACTCCCAACTCCCTCGAAGCCCTTTTCGCCCTCTCGAATGTCAGGTTTCCCGCAGGGCACCATCCGTTGAGGAAAGCTGTCACGTTCACCTCTCCTTCAATTTTCCTAGGGAACTTTCTTGGCCTTATCCATTTAGGGACCTCCACATCCCCGGAGAAGGCTTTGAGAAGAAGCACAATTCCCTTTTCCTTGTCCACTTTGGAATAACCCTGCTTTTTAAACCAGGAAGCCTTCATCCAGAACGGCAGGGATATTCCCCATGCGGCGATCCCCTTTGCCCCCAGCTTCCTGGCATCATCCTCGGCTGCTCTCAGCAGGACCTTGCCCATCCCTTTTTTCCTGAAATCTCCCCTGCCCTTCTTATGACCGTGGACCCAGATGCACATGATGAAGTAGATTTCCTTTCCCTCTATCCATGAATGCTCAACTGGCAGGTATTGGATCATTCCTCCTATCTCACCCCGGTCATCACGGGCAAGCTTAACCCGGAGTCCCTTGTCCTTCATTTTCTCATACCATATTTTCTTGTGGCTTCCCGCCTCCTTCATCTCCTCGGACCAATCCTCCAAGCAAACGAAATAGAGGTCCTCGCTCTCCCTGTCAAGGTCAATGATGTCCATTCCGATCCCCGCATTCATACGGTCAAGTAGGTATAAAGCACTCCCGAAGAGGGATGCCTGATAGTATTCAATGTTGACCTCCCTGGTGAGCCGGGATTAAACAGATCGGATCAATTTCTAAGCTATAGGGGTGTAGACTTCCATCAGGTTCTCCCAGTCGTATCCTTCCCATAGACCCGTTTCCATGACCCGTTTATGGTAGTTGGATTTGTAACCGTAAAGACCCCTTGCCGCCCATGCGGTCCTTTTTGCGATCTTGAAGAACCATGACCTGTAGATGAAGTTGGCCAGGCTGGGATGCTTCCTGACCCATCGCTCGCTCCTCGATATGAGATCCTTGGGGGGGCCGATATACTGTTTCTTAACCTCTTTCCATGGGGTGCCTGTGAATTCGATCTTGTCGAGTTCTACGGGGCCCATTCCCCTCTCGTATACGTTCTTTATGAGTCCGCTCTGAAGCGGATCGAATCCCATCACCGCACACATTGCGGCATCGGTGGCGACCAGATTGGTCCCCCCCATCACCATGTCCATTTTCTTCGGAATACCCGCGATGGGGCCGTCTCCCTCCAGTCCCACTATTCCGTCAACTATCACCATGTCAGCGGGATTGAAGGCATTGAAATCGCCGACTACCTGGGGGAGGTACTTCTGATATTTCACCCTGTCCGCTTCCGGGACGTTCCCGAACTGGTTCTTGACTCCCAGTGTAACTAGCCAAAGTTTGTGGGTCTTCATGACGGGCATGGAGATGAAAACATCGCTCTCCACCAGGGATTCGGGCATGGTCCTTTCCTTCCAATGCTGACCTCCCGGTATCTTGGAACTTATCTGCTTCTCGGTCGTGAGGTTTGAGCACTTGCCCCCGGCCTTCTCCACAATATCCCTGTAACCCAATCCGTCAAAAACCTGGTCCGCGGTGAATCTCTGCAGGTCGGATTCCACAACAACTACCTCGCCAGCCCTGGTCTTGATCTCGGATACAAGCTCTCCCAGGAGCTTCGGGGTCGCGACGAGCCCGGGCAGGTACCTTACATGGCAGCCGTTGGGTTTTATGACCACCTTGGATCCAGGTTTGACGATATCCTTCCATTTCAGCGCATCCAGCGTTCTGGTAATTGCTGCATTTGAAGAGTCGTAGGACGCTCTCTCTATGTGGACCTTCGGAACCCTGTCCGTGGACGTCATCGTTCCTTGTATGAAAAACCCATATATGAAGGGTTGTGCGGGGATATCCCAAGTGCCAACCTTTTTCTAATCCGAGTAACAATCACTCTGGATGAATATCCAGAATATAGATCCCGTGGTCCAGGATCCGACGGAAACCGATACCGATCACCCCTGCTCGCTGGAGCATGTTCTGATAAGCGTTGAAGATGATCCCATGTTCGGAGTGCTCTACAAACCGATGGGCAAGGGCCCACATCCCACCGTCATCCTGCTCCACGGTTTTCCGGGCCATGAGAGGAACTTCGACATCGCGCATTGTCTGAGGAGGAGCGGTTTCAACGTTCTGATATTTCATTACAGGGGAGCATGGGGGAGCCACGGTGATTTTTCATTCTCCAATATGCTGAAGGATACAGAGGCTTCCCTTGGATTTCTCCGAAATAATTCCATGGCACTTGGAGTGGACAAGGACAGGATATTATTGATCGGACACAGTATGGGCGGGTGGGCGGCAATGATGATTGGCTCTCAGGATGAGGAGGTCCGGATGGTCGGATCCCTTGCCGGTTTCAATCTGGGGATCACCAAGATATGGATAATGGAAAGCATGCTCAACCGCTCATTTATTGAAGCTTCCTTCCAGAGATTGAGCGAGCCTTTTAAAGGCTGCACCCCGGAGGGGCTTGTGGAGGAGGTAATCGAAAACGGCGAGGAATGGGATCTCCTTTCGAAGGGCAGGGTCCTTTCCGGAAAGAATTTGCTGATGGTAGGAGCAAAAAGGGACGATGTTGCATGGCCCGCCTATCATTTCGATGCCCTCGTCAGCACTTTGAGGGACCATCAAAGCTCCAGCCTTGCGGCCCTCATGCTGGACACTGACCATAATTTCTCCGATAAGAGGATCGCCCTTTCAAGGACGATATTAGGGTGGTGCTCTGGAATACAATTATGATAACAATACAATATCGTGGAAAAAAGAATAAAAAACTAATGATATTTTTATCTATATTATCCAAATCAAGAATTTTTCCATCAAAATGATTATAACAGATGAACCATATGCTTTCTCATGGCAGAAGCGAACAGGGTGGAAATCACCATGGGGGAGGAGATCGCGAATTCCATTACCCACGGCTTCGGATGGGCAATGGCTGTCATCGCCCTGGTTCTGCTTGTTTTCTTCTCCTCACTTGAAGGCGATCCATGGTATATCACCGCCGGTGCGGTTTACGGTTCGGGACTGGTCCTTCTCTATGCCTCATCAACCCTGTATCATTCCATTCAGGCAAGAAGGGCGAAGATGGTCTTCAAGATCATCGATCATTCCTCCATCTTCTTCCTTATAGCAGCCACATACACGGCATACACGCTGACCGTCCTAAGAGGTCTGTGGGGGTGGGTCCTATTCGGGATCGTATGGGCGGGTTTCATCCTTGGAACCGTGTTCAAGGTCTTCTTCTCCGGAAGGTTCAAAGCACTCTCGATCACAATATACGTCGTGCTTGGATGGTGCGCCTTACTCGCCTTTAAGCCATTGATGGACGCACTTGCATTCGAGGGCTTTCTGCTTCTCGTTGCTGGCGGAATAGCCTATTCGCTTGGAGCTCTGGTCTATGCGAAAAGAAAGGTAAGGTACTCTCATTCGGTATGGCACATGTTCGTACTTGCGGGTTCCATGCTTCATTTCCTAAGTGTTTTTTTCTATGTTGTGAGATAGGAACGGGAGGATTAATCTTACTTGAGTACATTTGCGGTCCATGATATCCTTCAGACCTGCTTCAGGGGGGGATGTCGAGAGGATAATCGATCTGACCCTTGAATTCGAGAACTACCTCATAGATATCGATGATTCACTGATGAGCGAGCCGCTCCCCAGGGAAAGATACAAAGACACCCTTTTGAAGGGATTGGATGATCCCAAACATCTATTTCTGGTTGCTGAAGATGACACCATCATCATCGGTTTCATCGATTACTGGTACTACCCGGAGTTCCTCCATGGCGGTCTTACCGGTTACATGAACAATCTTTACATTCAGGAAGGATACAGAGGTTTGGGTATAGGGACCCAGCTTGTCAATGAGGTCATTCGCAGTGCGAAGGAAAAGGGTGTTGTCGCCATGCATGTTCCGGTGAAACCAGGGAACCACAAAGCCATAGAATTCTATAAGAAAATGGGAATCAAGGAGATGCTGGCCATGATGGAAATCCGACTTGACGGGTGACCACGTTATTCTTTGCAATAAAAAAAAATGAATCAACCTTTAAATAGCCCGGAAGGCCACTACTATCAAGGTGCTTAAATGTCCGCTGATAGAAAGCGAATAATCCATGTTTCCAAGGAGATAAGGGAGCTCATGAACGAGCTCGAGGAGGATTACCTGCTGCTTGGCGGCGATGAGGTCCTGGCAGAACTCAATTCTTTGAAATCTGCAAAAAAATCCTAGACCTCCCTTTCCGACAAGCACCTCGGAAGTATTCTGTGTTAAGGGCCTACCATAGATATTAGGGACATTCTATACCTATATAATCAGCTCTTCCCTGAATGTAAAAACAAACCTAGTGTTTATCATACATTTTCGGAGGTTCCGTGATGGTATGTCTGGTCGAACCCAAGCTTACGGATGAAGGTGTGGGCGCCAAGGCGAAGAGGCTTATCCCCAACAATGGGAATCACCTTGATCCCTTTGTGATATTCGATGAATATTTCATCTCACCTGATGCCAGTTTTCCAATGCATCCCCATGGAGGTTTCGAGGGATTCCAGTTCCTTGTGGAGGGCGCAACCGATTACGCCGACGTGTTCGGCAACAAAGGTTTGATCAGGGGCGGGGAGATAAGGAGGTTCCTGGCCGGAGAAGGATTTGCCCATTCCGAGCATCCCAGATACGATGGGACGGTCAGGGGCTACCTGGTGTGGATGAAGCTCCCCTCCGAAATGTCCAACGTTCGATCCGTTTTCCAGGAGTGGCATGGTGAAGATGTCGAGGTGGAAGAGAACGAGGACATGAGGATTACGAAGATCTTCGGGGAGGGAGCTCCTGTTCCAACTGTGACGCCTGCGGTGTTCAAGCACGTTGTGTTCAAGAGGGAATCCTCAGTGGAATTCGAGCTTGCTTCCGGATGGAGCGGTTTTCTCTACGTATCCAAGGGAGAGCTGGAATGCTGCTCCCTTGTTGTCAGGGAGGGAAAGGGGGCCATTCTGGAGCCCGGAAACCTGTGCGAGGCGAAGGGAACACCGGGTACAGAGATGGTTCTTCTTAGGGGGAGGAGGATAAAAGAAGAGATAGTCCAGGATGGACATTTCGTCAAATAGGTCCGTGGATCGAAACGAGCTGATCGATGGTCGATCTCCCGCGAGCCGTAATAAACCTTGACAATACAAGGATGTGTTAATGGAATGGATAAGAAAAAAACACCCTTCAGGAACCGGCTTTCAGCCGAAACCAGCCCTTATCTCCTTCAGCATGCTGACAATCCGGTGGATTGGCATCCATGGGGAGAGGAAGCTTTTAAAAAAGCCGAGGAGGAGGACAAGCCCATATTCCTTTCCATCGGTTATTCGACATGCCACTGGTGCCATGTGATGGCCCGCGAATCCTTCGAGGACGAGGGAACGGCGAAACTCCTGAACAGGACCTTCATTCCCGTAAAGGTTGACCGGGAGGAAAGGCCGGATATCGATGCTGTCTATATGAGGGCAGCTGTGCTTGCCACAGGCAGGGGAGGCTGGCCGCTGACGATATTGATGACACCGGAGAAGGTCCCGTTCTTTGCTGGGACCTACATTCCAAGGACTTCCAGATACGGTATGATGGGTCTGGCGGATATCATCGAGACCGTTCATGCAATGTGGAGCAGCGACAGGAAAAGCCTCCTTGATCCCTCCTGGGATCTGATGGATGCGATTCAGTCGCGGGATGAAGACCGGTATGCAAGCGGTCCCAATCCTGCCCAGATCGAGAAGGCGGCAAGATCCCTTAAAAGATCATTTGACAGGCAAAACGGCGGTTTCGGCGGCTCTCCCAAGTTTCCTTCTCCCCATCAGCTTATCTTTCTGCTCAGGTACGGTCAAACCAGAAATGATGAGGAAGCCGTTGAAATGGCATTGGTATCCCTGAAGAAGATGAGAAGGGGCGGTATATACGACCACGTCGGCGGAGGTTTCCACCGGTACTCCACGGATGAGCGTTGGTTGGTGCCCCATTTCGAGAAGATGCTCTACGATCAGGCCATGCACATCATGGCCTGCATGGAGGCATATCAGGTCACCAAGGATCCCGCCTTCAGGGAAACCTTGGAGGGAACAGCTGACTATGTAATGGAAGTTATGAGGGACAGGGGTGGTGCGTTCCATTCCGCGGAGGACGCCGACTCGGAGGGAGAAGAGGGGGTCTTCCACACCTGGACATACGACGAGATCGTTGGTCTGCTCGGAAAGGAAGCCGGTGAGCCATTCTCCCGTGCGTTCGGGATCACAAAGGAAGGGAACTACAGGGATGAGGCGACAGGAAATAGAAATGGCAGGAACATCCTTCACATCGAATATCTCCCCTCAGGTCCGGACCACAGAAAGCTTCTGTCCATTCTGAAGGATGAAAGGAGCCGTAGGAAAAGACCGCACAAGGATGACAAGGTGCTTGCAGATTGGAACGGATTGATGATCTCGGCTCTCGCAAAAGCTTATATTTTGGTTGGAAGGAAAAAGTATCTTGACGCTGCCAGGGACGCGGCCGATTTCATATTATCGAACATGATGGATGATCAAATCGGTCTCCACCACTGCTACAGGGACGGAAGGTCCTCCGTGCCGGGAACGCTCGACGATCATGCTTTCCTGGGGAACGGATTTCTGGACCTCTACGAAGCCACATTCCAAACGAAGTATCTGAAGGGAGCTCTCAAACTGGCAGATGTGATAAGGTCGAGATTCGCTGATAGGGAACGCGGAGGATTCTATCTTACATCGGATGGGAGTGAACAGCTCTTGTTCAGACCGAAGGAAGCCTACGACGGTGCATATCCTTCCGGGAACTCGGCGGCTTTCCATCTCCTGCTCAGGGCAGCCAGGATGACGGGGGGATCCGAACTGGAAGATCTTGCCGTTGACCTGTACAAATCTTTCTCGGGGGACATTGAGAGAGCGCCCTCGGGATATACATGGATGCTGGCAGGATCCCTTCATCTGCTTGGGCCCTCGAAGGAGATCGTGATCGCGGGAGAGCCCGCAGACCGAAAAACAATGAGGATGGTCGAGGTCCTCAGGGATGCATATGCCCCTCATAAGGTCGTTCTGCTCAAGGGAACCGGTGGAGAGGCGCGCAAACTGGAAGCACTTGCTCCATTTACCGCTGATTCCGTCATGATACATGGAAAACCAACCGCCTACGTGTGCGAGGGGTGGAGCTGCAAGGTCCCAACCAACGATCCGGAAATGCTCAGGGATCAGTTGAATGATTAATTTTCAATTTTTATTATCTTTCAATAATATAATATAGAATAAAACGATATCATGACTATTCGCCGGTGTTATTGTTCTCGGTGTAAGAAGGGGGAGTTCGAATGTTGAAGAGGAGGACCGGAGCGGTACTGACAATGTTGAGAATAATTCTATTTCTTTTAATTGTAGCCAGTGTATTGTCGGTTCCCATTTTGCTCATAACCCAGTCGGCAAACCAGAAGGAATACAATCCATTCGATCCGGAAGACCAGGAAGAGATGGAGAACATTGCAATTGTCCTCTGTTTCGGACTGTGTATCATCGGTTTGATGGGTCTTGGTGTTTTTGGATTGATGATAGCCTCAGGTATTGTAATGATCCTTTCCCGCGTTGAATACGAGAAACAGAGAACGACAGCTCTGATTTCGGGTATATTCCTCCTAGTTTCAGCCGCGCTGCCTGTCTTCGTATTTTTTCCCTTCATCAATCTGGTTTTTGTTCTCATCTTCTACTTAACATTCTTCGGTTCATTCATAATCTATATACACAGTCTGACCAGCAGGTCCGGAAGGATAATATCATACGTAGCCGGGGGATTGATCGGTTTTACATTGATTATAGTGGATACGAACCTATTCCTTTCGACATTCGTATATTCGGGAGACCTCCCGGTGTGGTTGGTTGGGATATCGGTGACCGGACTTCTGTTGCAGGTCGTATCATACATCCTCCTTCTTGTCTCCGTATCGAAAACGAGGGAAGAACTTGAAGGATCGGGTAGTTCCATCAAGGGATTCGAAAACTATTATGACAACAGTGATAGGAGAGAAGGGATCCCGGGAAAGACCCAACCTGCTTCCGAGGATTGGCTCTCCTATGCCACGGCGGATGATGCATCCAACGGCGATCGTTGAAGGTCCTCGGCGCCTCGGAATGGTAAGTTTCAGGCAAATGGTTCAATGAGGGCGCAGCGTGATATTTGGAAGATATTTATAAGAGGGAACGTATCCCCGGCATCTTCGGTGGTGTTAAGATGAGGACCAGACAGCCCATCGTATCCGTTCTCGGCCATGTCGACCACGGCAAGACGACGTTCCTTGACAGGATAAGGGGCACGGGGGTGGTCGAGAGGGAAGCGGGTAGGATCACCCAGCATATCGGCGCCACAGAGGTGCCGGCTGATACGATCCTGGGAGTGTGCGGCCCGTTGATGGCGAACAGGTCCATTTCGCTCCCCGGCCTTCTATTCATTGATACCCCGGGGCATGAATCCTTCACGACCCTCAGGTCCCGGGGGGGTTCCCTGGCGGATCTGGCGATCCTGATAGTCGATATAATGGAGGGAATAAAACCACAGACCCTGGAATCCATCAACATCCTGAAACAGTACAAAACACCGTTCATCATAGGCTTGAACAAGCTTGACAGGATCAACGGATGGGAAGTAGTGGAGGACCAGCCCTTCGTCGTCAACATAGGGCTCCAGAGCGACCTCCTGAAAGAGGAATTGGACAGGAGGATCTACTCACTTATGGGCGATCTTTCATCCCATGGTTTCAATGCTGATCTCTATTCGAGGGTCAACGATTTCACCAAGAGCATAGCGATGGTTCCGATGTCGGCAGTGAACGGACTTGGGATCCCCGATGCCCTGATGCTTCTAATCGGGCTCGCACAGAGGTTTCTGGGGGACCAGCTGAAGACGGAGGACGGACCCGGAGAGGGAACCATTCTCGAGGTGAAGGAGGAAAAAGGGCTTGGAACGACCCTCGATTCGATCATTTTCTCCGGAATGATATCCAAGGATGATACCATAGTCGTGGGAACGAAGGGGGAGCCCGTATCACTTCGGGTTAAATCCCTTCTCAAGCCCAAACCTCTGGATGAGATCAGAGACCCGAAGGAGAAGTTCGATCTTATCCCGGAAGCCCACGCCGCTTCGGGCGTCAAGATACTGGCAAAGAACGCCGAGGAAGTCATGGCCGGGGCGCCATTGAGAGTTGTATCGGGTAATGTGACGATGGAACAGGCCATGGCCGAGGTCAGGGAGCTCACCCAGGTCTCGATAGAGACCGAAGAGGATGGAATCTTCATAAAGGCGGATGCGATAGGCTCCCTGGAAGCCATGTACCATCTTCTCGGACATAATGAGGCCAAGATATACAAGGCGGAAGTGGGGGATATCAGCGAAAGGGACATCAAAGACGTGGCTTCCTTCGACGATCCACTGAGGAGGATCATACTCGCCTTTAATGTCAAACTCCTGCCTGGGGTGGAGGAGCTTGCAAATGAGAGCGATGTCAAACTCATTCTGAACAACGTGATCTACAAGATCATCGAGGACCATGAGGAGTGGTACCGGCGCACCAAACAGGAATTGGACGACGAGAGAAGGTCCGAGTATGCCCACCCCGCAAAGTTCCTCGTGATGAGGGATCACACCTTCAGGGTCTCGAAGCCCGCTGTTGTCGGGGTTCGTATCCTTGCAGGCAGGATCAGGTCCGAACAGGGCGTGATGAGGGAGGATGGAAAGAATATTGGAAAAATTGTATCCATGCAGTCCGAGAAGAAGACGCTCAAGGAAGCTAAGATGGGGGACGAGGTCGCAATGGCCATACAGGGTCCCATGGTAGGCAGGCATTTTAACGAGGAGGACATACTTTATATTGACCTTCCCGAGGGTAAGGTGCCGGAACTCTCAAGGTCCGAACTATCCGTAGAGGAAAAAGAGGTGCTTGACCACATAATAACGGTGAAAAGAAGGGAGAAACCTACTTGGGGCATGGGTTGAGGCTCAGAAGGAAAATATTATCTTTTTTCATTGACTTGACCTTCACCAAGTATTAAAGGGGTACGATTATGCCTGACTGCGAGAGATGCGGAAGGAACACTAGGCTCCAGCTGGTCGAAATAGCCGGGGCCAGGATGTATGTATGTTCCGACTGTTCAAGATTCGGTAAACCTGTCATCGAGAAAAAGGAGGCGGAACCGGCTCCCCACAGGACCGCAGCCAGACCGAAGACCGCAAGGCCATCCAAACCGGATGCGATGTCCAAAAGGGAAAGGGAGCTGGCAGATGACTATCCGAGGAGGATCCAGCGCGCAAGGGAGAGCAAGGGGTGGTCGAGGGAAGAGCTCGGTAGGAAACTGAACGAGAAGGTCTCCATTATCAGCAAGCTCGAGAACGGGGAGATGCATCCATCCGACCAGCTGATAAGAAAGCTGGAGAAGGTTCTTGAGATAAGACTGATGGAGGAAGTGGAGGACATCCACCTGCAGTCCTCCGGAGGCTCGATGGGGATGACCCTTGGTGATTTCATAGTCTATAAGAACAAATGAGAATGGTGCCGTTCTATGGCAAGAAACGCAAAAAAGCATCGAAGGGACCTAATATCCGTGGTCGTGACCGTCAAGAACGAAGCAAGGAACATAAGGGACCTGCTCGACTCCCTTGCCACCCAGGAGCCTCCGATCGAGGTTTTGATCATAGATGCGGCGTCGACCGATGGAACCCAGAGGATCGTTAGGAGCTATAAAGAGAGGTATCCGTTCATTTTCCTCCATCAATACGCGGCCCAGAGAGGTGAGAGCAGGAACAAGGGCATAGAGCTGGCAAATGGGAGCATCGTTGCCTTCACCGACGGAGACTGCATCGTCAACGCATTCTGGGCAGAAGAGATAAGAAAGAGCCTCCGGGCCTCGGACATCGTAGGGGGAAAGACGATCGCAATGGGCTACGAACCCTTCAAAATGCTGGGCAGGGTCGAGGTTTACCACAAGGGGAACGATATTACCTACCCTTCCTGCAACCTGGCCTACAGGAAGGATGTGCTGGATGAGATAGGGGGATTCGATCCCAGGTTCGTCACCGCGGAGGACGTGGACCTCAACTATAGAGCGGTGGAGAAGGGCTTCTCAATAGTCGAGAACGACAGGATGGTCGTATACCACAAGGAAAGGTCCACTGTTCTTGCCTTCTTCAAACAGGCATTCTGGAACGGTTTCGGAAGGAAGCAGCTCACGATGAAGCACGGGTCCCTCTGGGGTTCCTATAACCCGACCGAGATGCTGGAGAAACCCATAGGTTTCTGGTGGATGGCAAGGACCTCTGCTGCTTTCCTGGGATATTTCTCTTACTTTATGGCCCACAGAAGATACAAGGTGAGAAGGGCTGTCTGAATCCTTACCCCTTCATCATTGATATTTCTGATATTTTATGATGGTCTTGAGGTCCTCCTTGAACTGTGGTATCAATTTCCTGTTGTAGATCAAACCCGCAGGGTGATAGGTCGGGATGAGATACTTGCAGCCAGTAGAGTGGAGTCGGAAGACCTTGCCCCTCACCTCGCCAACCTGTTTCTTGGGAAGGTAGAAGGTTGAGGAGAAGAGATCGTAGGCGACATTACCCATGGTAACGGCAACGATGGGGGAAATGGAATCCAGCTGCGTCATGACATAAGGTGCGCACACCCTTATCTCCTCATCGTTGGGATTTCTGTTGTCGGGAGGTCTGCATTTGATAATGGAAGTTATGAACACATCCTCCCTCTTGATCCCCTCTGCTGCCAGAAGTTCTGTGAAAAGCTGTCCGGATTGACCGACAAAGGGTCTTCCGGTCTCGTCCTCCTTTGCTCCCGGTGCCTCACCTATGAACATGATTTCCGCATGCTGGGGGCCTTCGCCCGGAACCGCATTTATCCTGCTTCCCGCAAGATCGCATCTGGTGCAGGTTACAACTCTCTTTGCTATCTCTTCCAGCAAAGGGTCCAGTCGATCATCGAATCTCAATGGGACTTGGCCTCCTGCAGCAGTATTGCAGTCCGATTATTTGTCCCTTCTGGATTGGAGCGAAGGGGATCATCACCTGACATCTATTCCACACCCAAGGTCCTCAGTGCATCCTCCGCCGCTTTTCTGTCCTTCTTGATATTGGAAAATTCATGCAGCCTCTTGAGCGTTTCCCCCACCGTCCTGTCCCCGGTCAATCCCATCAATTGTATTACGAAGGTCCTGTTCTTGGAAGGCACTTCGAAGACGAGGGTCTGGAGCTTCCTTGATGACCGGGGGTCCATAAGGGGAGAAAGGGCCATCATAAGCTTCTTTCCGCTCCCCTGGGAGCATGTCATGAACCTGTCCATCTCGCGCGAGATGAACTCCTCGTATACCGATCTGGAAAGATGCCCTTCCATCAAGAACCTTCCGAATCTCAATCTGAAATCTCCGGGGAGCTCCAAACCGCCGTCGGGTTTGGTGCTGACCTCCTTCAATGCGTTCTCCAGGTATATGCTGCCGATTCCTCTGGATGCAAACTCAAGGATATTTCCACTCTCCAGCATCTTCGACAGGTCCTTATCGGAGGATTCCATCAAGGCGGCTATCATGGAGCGGAGGTCCTTGACCTCGATCCCCGAGGGGGTTCTCCACCATATATCCCTTGGAACCTTCCTCTCGAACAGCTTGGAGTACTCGTGGTCTTCCTTCCCCTCGGATCCCTGGTCGGCAAGTTTGACGAGGGCCGCGGCCGGAGATATGTCCATTACCTCCTGGTGTGTCGGCCTTTGAATTATCAGTGAGGCAGGAAGGTCATATAAGCCGATCGATACCCAATGGACAGCTGCGGGAGAGAGCATTCTGGAAAGGGTAACATCTGTGGTCCCGATCCCTTGTGGATTCCCCTCGACTATCCCGTCGACCAGGTCCCTGATGAATTTCAGTCCCCTGATCCTCGAGGCGATGAGATGTTGCTCCTTCCTTCTTAGAAGACCCTTTTTGATCTCCTTTGTCTCGACATTCAATAGATGGCTCCTGAGTCCCTCGTCGATCCGGATGCCCTTGATCTCCTCCAGTCTGTTCAGATCAACACCCTCGTCCGTCCAGATCGAATGTCTTATCCTTTCCCGCGGATCGATCCCTTCCAGCGGTTTTTTACCCTTCTTGTATTGGATGAACGAGAGCATCTCGATTAGGACATTGTCAACATCCCCCGCCCGCTCCTTTGAACTCACGGCTCCACCTCCAGGTCATGGTCTTCCAAAACAGCATATATCATCGCGGTGGAATTTTCCGGAACAACTGCGGGGGCCCTCAATCGGATATCCATCTGGATAGTTCCATCTTCGGAGAGGGCAACCGGTCCGAGATCGAAGATCTCACCGATACGGTTCCTGGAGGATGAAGCCGGTTTCCATCCCGGGCCCGGCAGTTTCATGTACAGGTGCCCCCTGACAGTCTCGCCTGGGGTATCAAATCCAAGTGTGACTTTGCCGCTCCAGACCTCGCCTCCCATTCCATGGAAAACAGCATCCCCATTGATCATTCTGAGGGAATCCAAGGAACTCAAACCCCTCCTCACCTCCATGTTCTTCATATAGGAGCCAAGACGGGAATTCACCGTCCTTACGGCATCATCCATCCTTTCAAGAAGCTGGTAGAGGAATCCGATCTCTCCCTTCAAGGCTTTCTGCCTGACCGTTCTGAGATCATCCCACGTATTAACCTCCATTCCGTTCCAGCCCGTGAATAGCTCTACGCGGACCAAGGATCCGAGAATGGTGTTGAGCACCATCTTCCTCAGGCTTCCGGGGATATCCAATCCCTTCCTGAATGAACGGAGGGCCCTTCTCAGCTCCTTTGCGCAGATCAGACCGGCGGAGTTGAGCGATGCGGGTTCGATCACGGTCCTGGAGGATTTGATCTCCATGACAACATTTTCAAGGTAATCCCTGAGTCCGGAGGTATCCTCCGCTGCGCTTATTATCCTTATCAGATGATTGTTTATGGATGGTAGGGGGTCCGGGTGATCCCTCCCCATCTCCTTGGTCAAATTGGTGAGCGATCCCTTAGTTTCGGACCAGTGCTGAAGAACCGCTCCCGAAACGACCCCCGCGGTGGAATCTCCATATGCGACCGGGAGTGCATCGAACCAATTTTCGGGGGAGATATCTGTTTCTCCTATTATTGACGAGAGCATGTGAAGCCTGCCGATGTTCTCGTTGCATCTCTGAAGCAACCTGGCGCCCTCATTATTTATGAAAAGGTCGCGCAGGACCATCTCCGAAAGACGGGACCTGACCTCCACCTCGCCTCCTTCCCAACCGTTTCCGAACACGACCTTTCCGGCCATTACCAGGATATGCCGCCCGGTTGAAGTTCGAAGACAGGCAAGTTCTTCATGAACATCCCGGGATACGACCGTTTCACCAGGAAATAGCAGATCCCCATGCTCTGTGATCGGGCGGTTATCATCGAGGTCCTTAGGAGTCTTCAGGGCCAATCTGAGCTCGGAAGCACCCTGGATGGAGACCGCGGTATCGATAGGGATGGATAATACGGTATCGGAACCGGAGCGGATCTCGATCTTGCCCGATATGATCCCGGTTACCTGGTCTTCCGGAAAGGATATATCCTTTTCGGCCCCCCCGCCATCTCCTCCAATTTCCAATATGAAAGGTGATCCCGGCACTCCCTCGAGATCGAGACTGCAGGTTAGATCACCACAGCAAGTCCCGGGCTTCCAGTAGCTGATCCGGAACTTGGTGGAGCCCCCCGGTACCACGACCTTCGGTTCGAATGAGATGTCCAAGGCTTTGATCGGAATCGGTGTTATCCCGGTTCCGGCCATCTTCGCGGTTTTTTCTTCGGCGGAGACCTCCTCTTGGGGAGCCCCCTCTGCCAGGATGGCTTCCCGAATCAGCTCCTTCTGGACCCCATCCTTGAGGTCCATCCTCAGCTGGAGGTCCATCGGAGATGCATTCAAATCGGAGGCTGGTGATATCCGGACTTTCAATATGGCTGGCCCCTTTGAATCCACATTCAACTCCTCGAAAGATCCGCAGACCTGCCTCTTACCGTCGCTGGTGACCAGCTCTCCCGATATCCTGCCCTTTATCCTTTCCTTTTCCGGTCTGGTCAGCTCGATCTCCAGGTCAAGGAGGTCTCTTCCATTCCAGGAGACGGGTGCACCGATCAGGTTCGCGGAAACCTTGGAAGGTAGCACTATCACATCAAGGTCCGTCAATCCAAGGGTGGCAAAATAGGACTCTCCCTTCAGTACTACGTGGAGGACCGAAGGCCCCGGTGTTCCGGTATAGACAACATCCATTGTGCACTTTGCCTCCTTCCCTTGCTCCATCATCCGGGATGTTATCCCATCACATGCAACACTTACGCCATTGGTCTTGAGAAGCTTCAAAGAAAGGGCGGGCAGCTCGGACTTGGATGTCACCGTGAGCTCTAGCGGCCGCGTCTCCCCGATGCGAGCCGGACCGGCCGGAGATGACGCTTCCACCGTGAACGATGTGCCGATGGAAACACCCTCAACAAGCAGTTCTATCAACCTCTCCTCCATGATGTCCACCACCTAGTTGCCTATGTAAACTCCCGAGATCAGCTTCTCGATCATCGCCACGGCAGATAGGGGTGCCAGATAGCTTGTTCTCGGATTTGTTGTGGAAGGCTGGTTCATCATCTCTATCTTCATCTCGCCGAACCTGCCCCTGACCTCGATGGTCTGTCTGTTTCTCTGAACCGAGGGATCAGCTATTATGACCACCCTTGTCCTGTCGAAACCTATGCCGGCAAGGGCAACTGTTGCAGCCACGTTGACATTCTTGGGGAATTCCCTCACAGCTTCCCTGGCCGACCCATCGAATAGGGTAAGGGCTCCCTTCATCGACTTCAACTCGGCGCTTCTCTCGTGCATTGAGGGCGGGAGGGAAAGTCCAGCCGGAGGCTTCCTCACGGTCAAGGTGATGCATTCGATGTCCGCCTTGGAAGCTGAGAAGATGCCGTCTATTCCCGAAACAGCCCCGGAAGGTATGAAGACCTTCGAACCCTTGACAGCGGCCTCTTTGCGGATGGCCTCCCAGAGTTCGTCGTCAACGAGGGCTCCCACGGATAATATCATCACGTCCCTTCCCCGTCGGACCGCTTCCGGTATCATCTCGACGACAACCTTCTGGGATGCTGCCTCTACGATCAGGTCGGAGGCTTCCAGGAAATCCTGATAGTCATCTATCTTAAAAACGAATCCCTTTTCAAGTTTGGACGAAAGATCGATCGATCGTTCGTAATCGATGTCTAGGAGGTTCAGTGTCTCGATCCTCTCCATCTGGTCCAGGGCTCCGGAGATCGTC
Source organism: Thermoplasmatota archaeon (assembly GCA_048569615.1). GTDB lineage: Archaea > Thermoplasmatota > Penumbrarchaeia > Penumbrarchaeales > Penumbrarchaeaceae > JAYEPK01. Next base: position 38,456 of record JBLIRK010000014.1, read on the forward strand.
GTCCCGATGAAGCCGCATCCGATGATCCCAACCTTCAAATCAGCACCTTCCTGGTCCTTTTTTAGGGACCGATTCTTACGAGCCCGCAATCAAATCCATATATTATAAATATATGACATCGGAAATCATCTTGCCCTTTGCAAGGGGCATCCGGTAGTGGTATCATGCGTTTCCTGGGAAGGAAGAAGGCGAATAAACTGCTTGAAGAAGGGATCGAGCTCCATCGAAGGGGAAAGCTGGAAGCGGCAGAGCAGAAGTATATAGAATCCCTGGAATATGATCCAAACAATGCTTCTACGCATTTGAACTACGGAGATTTGCTGCGAAGCACGGGCAGGCCCAAGGCCGCGGAGCTCGAGTACCGGAAGGCCCTAATCATGGCTCCCGAACTGAGCGAGCCCCATGCATCGCTGGGGGCCCTTTACCATTCACAGAGCAGGTACGAAGAGGCTGAATTGGAATACGAGACCGCCCTTTCCAAGAATCCCGGAAACCTAAATGTGAAGCTGAACCTCGCCCAGCTCTATATGGATACCGTAAGATACACTGATATGAAGAAGATCTACGAGGAGATCCTGAAGTACGTCTCAGATCCGAAATTGAGGCAGATGATCGAAAGCAGGCTAAGGTGAACCCGGCCATCTGGCGAACACTACATATCCCGTATGGGCCAGGATCTCGTGCACGGGTCTGGTGGCATCCTTCTTCACGCTGTAGGGACGGTGGATTATCTCAAGAGGCTCTATTGACATGAAACCGCTCCTCTCGAGTTCTAGCGTGGCCCTTTCCATCTGGTTGACGGTGGGAACATAGGCGCAGAACCGTGACCCGGGGCAGAGGGAGTCGCGGATGGCAGGGACAGCATCTTCAGGATTTGGAATGTCAATAACAGCTGCATCGAATTCTTCCCCCGAACCGGAATTGCAGATGTCCCCTATCCTTCCCTCCCAGTTGCCGAGGAATGGTGTGGAGGAGATGTTCCTCCTTGCGTTCTCGAGATGGTCTTCCCGTATATCATACGTGACAACGGCACCTTTAGGAGCCACAGCGTTCAAAAGGGCAATCGTTAGCGCTCCGGAACCGGCTCCTCCTTCAATGACCCTCATACCGTCCGAAAGCCCCAATCCGTAAGTGATGAAGGATGAATCCTTTGGTACGACGATCTGCGCTCCCCGTTCTATGTGCTCCGATATATCCCTGATATCGGGTCTCAGCAGGATGAATTCCCGGGAGCCGACCGATATGCGGCTCCCGGACTCCATTCCGGTCAATCTGGATGTCGAGATTGCTCCTTTGCCGGGACCCAGTGTTACCATCGGACCTTTCAGTTTCAGCAGTTGGCTGCCCTTACTGCCGATGATCAATACCTGCTCGTTCTCTGAGAACCTGTATTCCATGTTGGGTGGAATGGACCCGTTGCTCAAATGTTTTGGGGGGTCCCAAGGATTTCCCCGTATAGGAGTATATATCCTCCTGACAATAATATCGGATGCCGCTGCTCCCCGGCGGCATTCGAGGTATAGAGATGCCCGAGCCCGACGTGAAAGGTATCCTCAAGGAGATAAACGCCCTGCAGATGGATATTCTTGAAAGAGCGTGGGCGGATATTCAGGCCTTTGATCGGGTCAGATGGTTCTGATTTTGGATAAAGGACATGGGAAGGGACGCCAAACACCACCTGGAACGGGCCGGAAGGGGAGTCTCCGGCCCGTAATCATTAACTTCTAGACGAGATCAGAGCATCTTGAGATTCGAAATACGTTGACGAAAAGCCAAATCTCAAGGTCCATGAATATTAAAATATTCATTCTCTGGATGTTAAGCTTCACCACATTGTGTTCTTAAACATCCAGAATCATTCATGAACATCTCACCATTAATTCATTTGTTCATTGCGTATATAATTATATTCAACCACTTTTGTCCGCAGCTTTATGTATTGACGAGAGGGAAAAAGTGGGAGCAAAGGGATCTCGCTTTGTCTTTTAGAAACCAAAGAGCAAAAAGAGTTAGAATGGAAAGATAAATTTTGGATTGGACCATTTCATCGATAATGGTTTAATAGAGAACCGTCCATCAACGCAGGATGCTTCCGAAGGATGGCAAGGACCATCGTTTTCTGATCCCGATCGTTATCGTATCATTATCCATGGCTCTAATGGTCATATCCATGATACCGGGAATGACCTGGGCCAGTTTCGACAGGAGCAGTAGCATCGGACCGGCAAACTACAGGCTCCAGGCAGATTTCGATGCGGTTGGATTCGATTACCGGATCGATATAGGCACCCAGCAGGGAGGTATCATCGGAGGCATCGGCGGGACATCCGGAAACCGGACCGTGGAGGATGGAAAGGCCTACCCGCTGGTGAGAGGGGAGGTATTTGACAAGATAGGCCTTCTCTACGATTCCTACAGAATCAAATCCTTCCCGTATGAGCTGAAGATGAGGAGCCCCCCGCAGGACAGCGGAATAGAATGGGATCAGGCTGGGAATCCAGCCGCCTATCTCAACATCACTCTGGAATCGGACCTCATCCCCTGGTGGCCCGAAGGGATGAGCAGGAAAATGACCGTGAGGGCCACCCTTTCGAAGGTGGACCTTCTGGACCAGGTATCGCAGGAACAGATCGACCGTTTCCGGGTTGAGATCTCCAAGATCACTTTGAAAGCACAGACTGGGTACGACAAGGAGACAGGTTCGTACACCGGCCCTTCCCTGGATATTGCGGAGAAGACAACGAAAATGGTTTTCAATGATCCTGGCATGTCATTTTCCACGCAGTTCGAGGTGGATTATCCGGAGGGTTCCGATGCAGCGGGTTTCTTCGTCGAGGTGGTGGGCAACATGACCGATTTCTGGGGACGGACAGAGCTGTCGCCGCTTCCTGGGAAGCCCAATAACATCAACGTATATCCGATGTCCAGGGGCCAGTTTGTCCAGGGCATCGGTATCGTCCTCGCCCTTCCCCTGATGATGATCTCCGTCATATTGGGATCCGTTTTCATAGTTAGGTCCTCAGTTAAAAAACGGGCAGGTCTGGGTTTGATCATACCGGCCTTCATCCTATCGGTCTTGGCTCCCCTGTGGTTTTCCCTTGGTATAAGTACAGCGGTGGAGCTCCTGGGTGAGCGGCTTGAAAATGCTCCGGCTGGTCTCAGCCACGGTATCGGGATATATCTTTCCGCTTCCGGAGCTGCCTTCATGCTGTGCGCTCTGGCAGCTGTGGTAATTATCATCCTGTTGGAGAGAAAGGGTGGTTCAAAGATCGAGCTCCCCCCCGGGAGGGACAAGGAGTTGAGTCCTGCCGCTGGTCCCAGTTTCAAGAGGATAGATCAAAACAGTGAAGCAGATCCTTCGGCAATACAGGTTCAGGAAACTGCAGCCGTTTTCCAACAGGCAAATACGAAATAATGTAACATTTTCATTGATTATTTAACACATAGTGTAATAACAAAATACATTTTTACTAAATCATAATATATTCATGAAGGCTTTATTAAACATACCCAGCGGAGAGGTTTTTTTGGAATTGAAGAGGAATCTCGGGCTACTGGAAGTTTTCTGCGTCTCCTCGGGAGCCATGATAAGTTCGGGACTCTTCGTTCTTCCGGGCATAGCCTACGGAGAGCTTGGACCGGCAGTAATAGTCGCTTACATACTGGCAAGCCTTCTTGCACTTCCCACGGTATTTGCCAAGGCTGAGCTTTCCACAGCCATGCCCAAGACGGGGGGCATATTCTTCTTCACCGACAGAAGCATGGGTCCGATGATGGGAATGATAGGAGGCTTGTCGGCCTGGTTCTCCCTGGCCCTGAAATCAGCCTTTGCCCTGTTCGGACTGGGGATATTTGCGACACTTCTCCTCCCCTCCCTCGGGACGCTGGCAGTGAAACTGATCGCCATAGGCTTCTGCCTGCTTTTCATGGTCCTCAACATCCTTGGTGCCAAACTGAGTGCCCGGTTCCAGGTTGGCATGGTGCTGTCTCTCATTTTCCTCCTCATACTCTATATCCTGTTCGGGCTGGTCCTGATGAAACCGGAAAATTTCTCCCCGTTCCTTCCCGAGGGAATAAGCCCGATCCTTTCCACTACCGGATTGGTCTTTGTATCCTTCGCAGGCTCTACGAAGATAGCCGCCATCGCAGGGGAGGTTTCCAAACCGGGGAGGAACCTGCCGCTGGGTATGCTCCTTTCATGGGGAGTTGTGTCCCTGTTGTATGTGGGAACCGTTGTTGTGACGGTAGGGATTCTGGAACCGGAGCTCCTTTCCTCTTCCGAAACACCCATATCCGAGGGTGGTCGGATCGTATTTGATAATCTCGGCGGTGCCTTCCTGGGTACTATCGGTATCATTATCATGAGCATTGCCGGGGTGCTAGCATTCGTATCGACGGGAAACGCCGGGATCCTTGCGGCATCCCGGGACCCGATGGCGATGGGTCAGGACCAGCTGCTGCCTTCGGTGTTCTCCAAGGTCTCCCGGTACGGCACACCCTGGTTTTCGATCGTACTTACGACCGCTTTCATGATAACCATAATAGCTTTGACGGATGTCAAGCAGATGGCCGGATACGCTTCCACCTTGAAACTACTCCTTTTCATATTGGCCAATCTCTCCCTTGTCTTCATGAGGGAGAGCAATATCAAGCATTACAGGCCAAAATACAAAGCTCCTTTGTATCCCTGGGCCCAGGTGATCGGGATTTCAGGCTATCTGCTCCTCATCTTCATGCTCGGGATGGAGAAGCTGCTAGCAGCTTCCCTCTTCGTTGGAGTTGGATTGATCTTCTACTTCATATATGCAAGGGGCAGGATAAAAAGGGAATACGCCTTCCTGCATGTGGCGGAGAGGGTAATGGGAGAGGAGAATACCGATTACCTGCTGGATGAAGAGCTAAGGGAGATCCTTATTGACAGGGACCAGGTTCTTCACTCCCGCTTCAAGGAGAAGATGGAGAGCTCGTATATCATCGATATGAACTACATGCCGTCCCCGGACAAGCTCTCCCATAAGGTGGCGTACGGCTTCTCGAAGAGGCTCGGTATCGAAGAAGCGGACCTTGTCAAGGAGTTCAGGAAGGATGACAGGAAAGCCCATCTTATGGCAATGCCGAAATTCGCAATACTGTCATATCAGGTCAAGGGGAGGGATATCTTCGATGTCGCGGTGATCAGGACGAAAAGGGGCGCTATGTTCTCCGAAGAGACCCCCCCCGTCAATGCTGTCTTTTTCATCATCTTCTCTAGGGATGAGAAAAGCTTCTACCTCAATTTCCTGATGTGGCTCACGAATATGTGTGATTCCGAGGATTTCCAGAAGGAGTGGAATGAAGCGACATCCACCGAAGAGCTTGTTTCACTTATAAAGAAGAGCTGCGGTTGATCTATTGCCACCGCCGAATCGGTCGCTGTCCCGTAAATATCTACTACCTCTTCGTGTAGCGTGTCAGGTATCTCTTGAAAATGTATTTGAACAGCATGGGGAACAAAATGCACGAGATCACGCCGTAGAGTATCAGAACACCGGCGATCTCCTCTTCTATCAATCCGACATCCCTTCCTATGCTGACACCCGCCACCACGACCGAAAGGTTTGTCCCGAGTAATGCCGCACCCCCTATATCGCTCCATTTATGGGAGAAGTACCTAGAAATGAGCAGCGGTATTCCTTTAGAAAGGACCGCAATGACGGTAAAGAGGACGAGGAGCGAGATTGCAAATGGATCAAAGATCATGAGGAAGGAGATCTCGAAGCCCTGGTATATGAAAAAGATCGGGATGAGGAAACCGAAACCCAGCGGCATGAACTTCTGCATCAGGGCACCCTTTTCCTTGAATATCACCGAGAACAGTATCCCGCACAGGAAAGCTCCGAGAACAGCCTCAATACCTATGAAAAGGGCAAGGCCGTAAAAGATAAGTACGACGGCAAGGGCTGATCTGACACCAAGCTCGGATTGGTCATTCGGATTGAATATCCTCGACATGATCGTGGGTTTGTACCATATGAGCACGTCTGTGATCCAGAAAAGAAGCATGAAAATGATCGGTATGGCGATCAGCTCCATGATCGTCAGCCACCCGCTGATGGACGCAGCGAAGAATGATATTAGGAAAATTGCAGTAATGTCGGCCATATGGGCTATCAACATGATCTTGAAGCCGAAACCCGTCCGGTTGATCCCCATTTCCTTCAAAATGGGAGCCACGACAGCTATGGAAACTCCCCCGAGTATCAGCCCAATGATGATGGGGAGTCCGAGCAGGATTACAGGAACAACGGCGATCATGAAGTTAACCGATAGTATGAGGAGGGTTGCCCATTTCTCCCTTCTGGAAAGACCCTTGATTTCCTCGAAATCGTACTCCATACCGATGATGAACATCAGGGTGATGAAACCAAGAGTGGAGAGTATCTCCAGAATGTCGCTTGTTAGCGTGATCTCAAGGCCGGCATAAGAAACCATATGAAGTATAGTTCCCACGACAACACCGAAAAGGATCTCACCGACAACTATGGGGAGCTTCAACATTCGGGCGAAGAATGGAGCTTCGAAGGCCAGAACGGCCACCAGGGCAAGCACCAGGAAGGGATTGATCTCGGTCATTCAGCGCTCTCCTATACCAGAAGGACCGATCCCGACCAAAGATGAACGAGCCTCCTCATTTGCGAGATCTGAAGCTCTTTCAATTCCTTGTTCAATATTACCAGGTCGTAATGATTGTTGCGTATCTCCTTTACCAGCTCCACCGTGGGATTTCCAATTACCTTCTTCACCTCCACATTAACATCATAAACCTGTGCATATCTCTTCAGATAACGCGTCTTCTTCTTGTAACGGGGCCTTGTCAAGGCCACTATCTTCGAACCCATGACCCTGCTTAACTGAATTGCAGTGGCAATCTCCAAGGTGCAGTTCACATGGAGATAGATCAGGATCGATCTGTAGTATCTGTTGGACCTGGCTATGAGGACAGGCATGGGTGATGCCGATATCATTCTATCCAGGTTCGTTGACAGGAACGGAACATATAGGAATGATTCCCTAGGTCCGGGCAATGCAAGTATGTCCAAGTGAGGCGATCCCTCTTCCATGTGGTGCATCAGTATCCGCTGGAGCTCGGAGTTCTCCTTGTCCAGGTCTTGAATTCCGAGTGTTCTCTTCATGGGCTTCCTGACATGAGTGTCATCCTGCTTCATGGCCGGGACGACTTCATAGTGGATGCGTTTGGATATCAGTCCGCTGGCCGCCGTCACAAGATCCTCCTTTCCTGGGTAGGAAACGAAGTTGATCTCTGATTCAAGCCTCTTGGAGAGAAGCTCCACTTCCTTTAATGCGATGAGGCTTTCATCCGAGACCAGGGGGAATATGATATGGCCGGATGATTCCACCTCCCCTTTTTTTGAAAAGATCTTCCAGACCTGCTTGGCCTTCTTCCCAACGGTATCAAGTGCGATAAGGTCTCCTTTGCGTATCCTCGTTTTGGGTGTGGGAGGGATCATGGTCTCTTCCCGCAGTATGGAGCCTACGACAGCTCCCTGCGGAAGTCCAAGTTCCATAATGGTCTTCCCGGATGCCGGGGAGCCCTCTCTCACGAATATTTGAATGGCATGGTTGAGGTCGGGAAATAGCATGGTCTTGATCAGACCTTCCTCGTAGCCTATTGGGTGTTTGAAAACCTCCGCTCCAAGTCCGATGAATTTGTACATGTTGTGGTCCCTGTTCACCCTGGCAATTATCCTTGGTATCTCAAGGTCCCTGCAAATGGAGACCGCCTCGAGATTCTCGAAATCCCTGTTCATCAGAACGACCGCTGCATCGAATTCGCCATCCTTTCCCGCCTCCTCTATGACATCCCTCGAGGATCCGTCCCCGTGAATTATTATGGAATTCCCGTTTCGGCTTGACAGCAGGGACCTGAGCTCCCAAACACGGGATGGATCTGCCTCCACTAGAACGAAAGGCTCAGAAAGCGATTTGGCGAGCTTGCTGCCCACGGAGCCTCCTCCCAGTATCAGTATTCTCATTATCAATCATCCCTGTCATCGACCGAAGAGATATCATCGTAGTGATGCATCAATCTCTCCTTCTCGAGATATTCGACGATCTCCTCTATGAGTTCCTCCACATCCTGGATTTTCATTCTCCCGTAATGTGAATACCAGTAGACGGTTCCGTTGTGGGTTTTGAATAGGAATGTGGTCATAGGAACCCCGTCCTCGATCCCTGTGGGTATATAGGTGCCGTAATAACCGACCTTGTCATTGGTATTGTCCACAGATATCAGTCTTAGATCGGAGTACCTGTCACCCTCCCTGCCTCCTTCTTCCGGTCCCGATGCGATGCCTTCCTCTACCATCTCCTCCCACTGTTTCTTGCACGGTTCGCATCCTGGGCCCCAGAAAAAGAGTATGAGGATGTCATAGTCCCCGCTGTCAAGGATATCATGGACCTCTTCGGGGTGGTCCACCGGCTTCCCACGATCCTTGTGGTCTTCGGGGTAATTGGTCCAGAAATTTTCGAAGGGGGGGACCACTGGGTCCAAACCAAGGCAGCCGAGGCATTTCACCTCAGCCAGGCTTTTCACCTCCTTGTAACCACCGTCTCCCATCCCGGCATACCAGAAAAATGATCCCGCTGCAAGCAGGGATATGACAAGCAAAACAGCGGTATGGGGTTTTGGTCTCTTACCGCCGTACCCCGGCATCGGATCACGGACCTTAATTCGTCCCTTCATCTCTTGAACACCCCCCTTATCGAGGCGTTCACCGGAACGACAGCTTGGGCCTTTGTGGGGCATACTTCGTAGCATTTGCCGCATCTTATGCATTCGGGATCCCTCTTGTCCTCCTTTGGATTGATCCCCATCGGACATTTCCCTAAGCACATTTGACAGTGGATGCAGTCCTCCTTTCTGAACTCGATATCGGTTAATGAAAACTTATTGGCAGGTCCGTACATTGCCCCGATCGGGCAAAGGAATCTGCACCAACCTCTCTCGACAAAGGCAACGAGTATGATCACAGCGACCACGAATATGCCCTTATACCAGAAGAACTCGTTGCCCGACCAGGAGGAGGGATTCAGGATGAGCTCCGGCAGTGTTGCTGTTATTCCGCCTATCGGATCGTAGTCCGTGAAGAATAGGGTGTCGAAGTACCAAGTTGTGGGAGCTATGGAGAGAAGAAGAGCGACCTTGATCAGCCTCAATCCCCAATCCACCCTGCCTCCCATCCTTATCGGTTTGATTCTCTCCTTGAGGTAAAGCCTCACGATCCCCAATAGGCCGATGGTGCAGAGCATCAATCCGATAAGACCCATTAGTTCCGTGCTGTAAAGGGGGGAGCCATTATGATCCAGGCTCCTGGAAACGACATTCAGGACCCAGAAAAATGCGCCAACACCCAGGACGACAAAGGATGGTGCAATGGTGTTCCATCTCCTTATGAACAAGATTCCGGCGAGGGCAGTGAGGAAGACACCCAGTGCCCCTAGATAGCCGGACCACATGTATGTTGTCAATGGAAATTCTCCATCTGGGAAGACCTTTGTCAGCGGTCCGTCGGAGCCAAGAAGAGCATCGGTCAGCGGTCCGTCCGGACCGAAAAGATATGGGACCAAAATACCCAGGACCATCATTCCAATGGAAATTGAACCGAAAATGGCAAGCCCCTTCATGGAACGGACCTTCCGGTCGATGAAGGAGAACAGGTCCTGAAGGGAGCCGACCGGACAAGCCCATCCGCAGAATGCCCGCCCGAAGATCGCCCCGATCACAAGGAACATTCCCAGGAGGTAAAGCAGCATTGAATACCCTTCCCGGATACCTTTTACGATATTGATGGTTCCATGCTCGATGACCCAGATAGGGCATCCTGCACAAGCACCGGGGCTTGCCGGGCAGAAGAAATAGGGATAGATGAATCCTGTCATAGCAATCCCGAGGACCCCTAAAATGGCAGTCATGAAGAAGAAACTTTGACTTGTCAGTCTTAATACCCGGACGGTCCTGCCCTTTTTAATGGAAACCATATAGACTCTCCATACTGCCTGAGAGAACTTCAAGCCCCTTTCTTTGACCCATATGGCTCCCATAAATATAAATCGGACCCTTCTTTAACGGGTTCTGGTGTCCTGATGAAGGTGAGTGTAGTAATCCCCACCTTGAACGAAGAAGAGTCCATAGGCCAGACCCTTGACCTTATTCCGAGGATGGAGGGGATGGAGATTCTGATAGTGGACGGGCTCTCCAAGGACAGGACCCGGGAGATCGCCCTTTCCAAAGGGGCACGGATCGTGGAGGAGAGCCGCAGGGGTTACGGTAGGGCCTACAAGACCGGATTCAAGGAGGCGAAGGGCGAGATCATAGCCACGATGGACGGGGACACCACCTATCCAGGCGAGCTGATACCGGATCTCGTCGATCAGCTGGAGGCTGAAGGATCGGACTTCCTCTCTTGCGACAGAATAAAGAAGGCAGAAAAAGGCGCTTTTTCCACCACGCATGCCTTCGGGAACTGGGTTCTGAAGGTTACCATGAATCTTCTTTTCGGTTTGAAGCTGAACGATTCCCAGACAGGGATGTGGGTATTTCGTAAAAATGCCCTGAAACACCTTAAGATAACCTCTGACGGAATGCCGATGTCCGAAGAGATCAAGATAGAGGCCTTCAGTTCAAAGAAGATAAGATCGAAGGAGATCTCCGTACCGTATCGAGTGAGATTGGGAGAGAAGGCCCTGAACACCTGGAAGGATGGGATAAAGAACGAGATATTTCTTTTTAAGAAGAGGTTCGCCCCCGGCAGGCTGGGACCGCCCGAGCAGTTTTGAATTGGTGATCATCCCTCAGATCTTTATGCCGGGCATTGTCATTGTATCAACAACGCCTGGAATTTTTCTTATTTTGTTAAGAACGATCATTGATAGATCTTTGAAGTCCTTTGCCTCGACCTTGGCAATAATGTCATAATCGCCGAAAAGGGGGTTTATCTCAATGATCTCCGGGATCTCCCTGAGCAGACGGTAGGTCTTTACCTCCTCTTTGGAGTGGGTCTTGATGAATATGAAGCCGATGACCAATGCAAATCCCGTTATCCAGATGCAAGATGAATAGATAATTCTTCCGAAGCGGAATCATTTTATTCCCAGGCGGCTGCAGATATGTATATATAAGAGAACCATCTTCGACCAATTCCCGCGTCAAAGGGATCCCATCCCTCCGCGTGTCGCAGGACAGGGAAATGTACCCTACAAGGGCGAATCCCAAGGAAGTGGACGAGATGTCAAAGAGCGTTTACGGTTACATCGGCGATGCCTGGAACAGGCCTTACGATGGTGATTGGAAAGAACTGAACAGGGAGCGGCTGATCCAGTGGAGGCATGGGCCGACCTTCGTTCGCGTAGAGAAGCCCCTTCGTTTGAACAGGGCGAGGGCCCTCGGTTACAGGGCCAAGCAGGGTTATGTCATAGTAAGGGTCAAGGTCAGGGCAGGCTCCCTCCGGAAAAGGGCCATAAACAAGGGCAGGAGAGCCAAGAGAAAGGGGATTATTAGGACAAGGGTCCAGAAGAATATCCAGAGGATAGCCGAAGAAAGAACTTCCAAGAGATATCCTAACATGGAGGTTCTGAATTCCTATTATGTCGGAGAGGACGGCAAACAGAGGTTCTATGAGGTCATTCTCGTCGATCCCCATCATCCCGCGATAATAAACGATCCCAAGATAAATTGGATCCATGAGAGACAGCATACCGGCCGGGTTTACAGAGGCCTCACATCCGCAGGCAAGAAGGGAAGGGGTTTGAGGAGCAAGGGCATCGGCTCGGAGAAGGTCCGTCCATCGGTCTCGGCCAACAAGCACAAGAAGAGACCGGGTAAGAGGATCCGTTTCCCCTGATCTCAGGTCACATAGATCGCTCAAGCTCATACGAGTCTTTCAGGGCAGTTATTCCTCCTTGAGCAGTACCTGCACTTGCCCTCCCGGTTATGGTTCCGGTGGGCCTCTCCTGTCCTCTCGGCATCCCTGATTTCGGATACTTTGGATAGCACAAGGGCCTTTGTGACCATATCCCATTCGATCTGGAACCTCTTTCTATGGGTCCTGTCCGGTGAGTATTCGATATATCCGTAAGGTGTCTGCTGTTTGAATTTTTGGTCCATTAATATTAGGTATGCTCCAATCTGCATGATGTGGCTGAAATGGGGTTTGGGAGGTATCTTGCCCGTTTTCACCTCCACTGGGATCATGAGATCCTTTTCCTCGATGACCATGTCAGGAAGTCCTATGAGGAAATGCTTCTTGGATACCAGGGGCTTCCTCCCGTTCTTTCCCAGATCATCAACCTGCAGTATCCTGGAATCCCTTGGGAGGTTTAATTTCCTCCTCCCAAGTTCGGCCGTTCTTCGGTGGGTTGAAGCTCTCCAGAAAAAGAAAACGGCACCAATTAGCCATAGTCCGGCCATTATGACCGACAGGAAGTAATAATCTTCCAAATTATCTCCTTGTGCCAGGAACGCCGAAGCGGTGAAGACAGAGGCAAGCAGCGCGAGAGAGGCTATTGGGAGCCCGGAACCTTCATCCCTCTCACCCTCTTTTTTCCTGGAGCTCGACCTTACCTTGTAGTACCAGTCGTAAGCGAGTGCGAATATGAACCACAGCAGTGCCATCAGGAGGAATATCCATCCCATCACACCGTCCTTGTCAACCTTCTCGGAAATAAAAATGAAAAGAACGGAAAGCGATATGATAAGGCATAGGACAAGCGGTATTCCCAGCTTCATCTCGCCTTCCCTGACCTTCTCCCTATGGGATCGAAAATAGAGGGTGAAGGAGACGAGCAGGATGACATATACTATGATCAGTGATACGGCCATGAAGGTGGAGATCGCTCCCGGGTCCATGCCGAAAGGCCTCAGGAGCAGGATGCCGTTCACCAGAAGCACAAGACCGTATAGGTAGAAGAGTACGGGAGTCGAGGTCTTGTTGATCCTCCTTGAATCCATATCAGGGAAGAGATTCTTCAGACCGTTCTCCTTTTCCTTGATCGCACCTATCCTGATGAAATAAATTGCCAATGATATTATTATCAGTGATACCGAGAGAACGATCACTCCGGCCCTCCAGATTTCTATGCTGAGGGAACCTACCCTGGTCAAGGCAACAAGTGAAATACCCATGAGCAGAAGGACTATTGAGAATATCAGGTAGGTCCAGGTTATGTTGCGGTTCTGCTTGGCGGATTCCTGAAGACCTATCACGGATCTTGCCTCTTCCCCGATCTTTTTATGCCTCTTCTCTCCCATTTCAAGCTCGGGTGTGATAGCTCCCGTTTCCTCCCTTTCCAGTTTCCAGGAGAGGGGACAGTAGCTCCACCTCTCCACCTCGGAGGCGGATACCATTCTCTCCCGGTCCCATTCACTCATCGGAATTTGTACAAATGGGGCTTTTATTTAATGGTTGTCGGGCCTTTTTCAGCAAACGACCGTTCTGACTTCCACCTCCCAGCTAATGGCGGTCCTTGTAATGCCGAAAAAGATCCGGCACTAGATGTTCCTGCCCGATTGGAAGATGATCCCTGTAATCGAAGATCCGCGGAGGAGCTTCCAAAACCAATATATGAAACCATCCCCAATTGACCATCGTAGATTTCCATGCCCCCATTAGTTGTTGCTTTCAAATATGTAGTCAAATTGATCCCACCGATAGTCCTGCTCATGATCATGCTCCCCCATTCATCCTCGATCATAGATTTCGGTCCGGCAAGATACTCGGAGTATGAAAATGCGATCGATCCCTATCTTATCGAAAGGCTCCGGGAAGGTCAGGATGAATACAGGGTCATAGTTCAATTTCGCAACCACCCCATACACATGGATGTGTCATATGCCCGGAGCATAGGGATGCAGCACATATCCTCTTTAAGGGTGCTCCCGGCTGCGATCTTTACCGGTACGAGAGACCAGGTGGAGATGCTTTCAGGCTACGGTCGAACATCCTGGATAGAATATGACGGGGAAATGGAGCTAATGATGGAGCAATCCCTCAGTACCATAAATGCGACTATCGCCTGGAACTCATGGATAAAATCGGCCAGGGACAGGTATGGTAAGATCACAGGGGAAGGTATCACAGTCGCCGTGGTTGACACGGGAATCGATGCCGGCCATCCGGACCTGGATTATGGTGAAAAGACCATCATCAACATCAAATCTGATATTCCAGGTGGGCCCTGGTACGAGCTTGAGAATTCAGATACAAGCTACGGTCATGGAACCCACTGTGCCGGCACCATTGCGGGCAATGGAGATGCATCTGCCGGATCCAGATCGGGTGTTGCCCCTGATTCCAGACTAATCGGCCTCTGCGTCGGTGATGTCGGAATAACCCTTACAAATACGATCCAGGGATTGGAGTGGGTGTATGAGAATTCCAAGGGGGCTAATCCCTATAATATAAAGGTAGTATCGAATTCATGGGGAGGCGGAGCGGCCGAATACGATCCAGAGGACGCCCAGTCCAAGATCTGCCAGAAGCTCACCTTTGAAAATAACGTCCTTGTGGTCTTTGCGATGGGAAACGCGGGCAGGGGCCACCATGACGGGGAAGTCCTGACAGCATCTCCCACGGGATTGATCCCTTCCAATATAGGCGTTGCTGCAATCGAAAGAGATGGGTCAGGTGTTGCGGATTTCTCTTCCCGCGGCCAAAGAGGGGAAAACCAGACATATCCGGATATCGGAGCTCCGGGAGTTCGGATCTGGTCTGCCCATGCCAGGTTGACGGAGATATCTGCCCTTTCAAAGATCGGAGGAAATCCAAATCCGTACTATCTTGCGATTTCAGGTACTTCGATGGCAACCCCCCACGTATCCGGCCTTGCTGCCCTGATGTTCCAGGCTGCCCCTTCCCTGGCAATTTCCAGCAGATGGGAGGATTACTCCGGTGATGATCCCGAATGGTGGTACGGTTACGATTACAACAGGATCCACGAGATCGAGTGGATAATGGAACAGTCAGCATCCTATATTCCACCTGATGGTATTCCCATTTCGAACGAAGAGGATGATAACGGCGTCCCAGAACCCGAAGACATGTCCGAAACGGAGATAGGGTGGGATGGAAAGCCCATGGATTGGGCCCAGGGTTATGGTCTGATAAATGCAGAGAAATGCGTAGGGATCGCTCTGACACTCCAGGAGCTCCGTGACAGATATTCCGGAGAGAGATGGACGGTAAAAGATGCCGTTGATGTATACAATGGACGGGAGGTCTTCCACCGGGATACCCGGATCCTTGCGACCGATACTCTTGTCACAGAATGGGATGCCGAATTTGCACGTTATGCACAGGATGATGAGGGGCCCATACTCGTTCAGAACCAGACCAGGCTTATATGGGTCCCGGACGGGGCTAATGAGATATCGGTCAATCTTCTCTACAATCCCCTGAACTTCGAGGACAGGACGTTGGGCGACCTAACCTTCGTTGTGGATTTCCAAAATGATGGCCAATTCGATTACCAGGAGCCTTTCCTTGGCTCAAGGACAACTGGCAGCAAGGAGCATATTTTCACCGATATGGAGGGATACACCGGAGGCTATTGGGCGATAGGTGTTTACGGCCAGGGTTTCAAGGTGATCAGACCTTTTCGCGACAGGGAATTCGCAGAGCTCAGGGTAGACTACACGATCGGTGTAAGAATGGTATTGTCGATCCCTCCAGAGGGAGCGGTTGATATGGAGCCACCTATACCGAACTCGCAGGTATCTACCTGGGAAGAAGGACCGCCATCTCCTTCATATTCCGGCGGCGAGATATCGATTACGGGCGGAACATACGATCTGGACAGGGTCTTGCCCTATCCCGAGGAAGTTCCAGAGGGCGAAGGGCCTTCCGCACCGTGGTTGTGGATATTCCTGATACTGTCAATTGTCGGAGTGTCCGCTATCGTTGCATTGTATATCAAGAGGAGAAGGAAGACAATGATGGCGATAGAGGAAAACAATTAGGTCACTGCTCTTTTAGGGGCTAGCCATATATAAGGTCCAGGCTAACTTGATTCTGTGATTTACTATGGGGTATAAGCGCATCAACACGATGGAGGACCTGATGCAGAACGCAAACAGGTCGAAGATATACAGAGCGATCATCCAATACCCCGGATCCAGTTTTACAGACCTGAGAATGCTACTCGGCATCAAGAACGGGACCTTATCCCACCATCTGATAAAGCTGGAGAAGGAAGGTCTTCTAAGGTCCAAGAAGATAGGGATATTTCGAAGGTTCTATCCAGCCAGCGGTGATGTCCCGAAGGACCTAGAGGAGAAGATTATCGATGTTGTGCTGGATAATCCGGGAATATCCCAGTCCAGCGTTGCTAAAAGATTGGATATCACTAGACAGGTTGCCAATTATCATATAAATTCGCTCAAGAGAAGGGGCCATATAATTGTGAAGAGGTCCGGAAGGAATTCCGAGATATATCTCCGTTGAGAACAACATTCAGATTAAACGAGCTATCAGGTCACAGAACCCAACCCTTGGAGGGAAATGTCACCTGCCGGGTACCCCGCCTTTCATCTCTTGTTTATGGTATAGGCACAATTGGTGCATTTCCATAGTTCGAAAATATCCTGGCCCCTGGAAAAGGGTATGAGATTTCCCTTATCGCATTTCGGGCAAGGTGGAAAGAACTGGTCCGCCATTTTTCCGCCTCCGCTTGATGGAACCGTGAATGATTATATAATGATTTTGGGGTGCTTTGCATTATGAAAGGTTTAGCAGGACGGCTCATATGAATAATTTGGTCACAAGTATTATTCCAGCCGAGACAACAAAGATCGTGATGAGCAGGAAGGTCAGGTGAACATGCGGACCTTGTTCCGGGTCCTCAAGGGCACCGAGGAAACCCTTCTCTGATATGGTGGAAAATACCTTGAATATGGAATAGGAGGGGGCCGTATTGGAGATCTGCCTCTTCGGTTGTGACATGGGCCTCATTCTTCAGAAGGTAGGGTCCCTACTTAACCATTTCCATTTTCATATATCTTGATGTGGTGAACTTGTGCTTCATTCAACCACCCCAGGGGTATCCCTGGGTGGCGGCTCAAAAAATTATAATATGCCCTCATACCCATCTGAAATGCGGCTCGGATAGGTGTTTGATCCATGAAGGAAAGGTTAAGTGCGGTGGGCAAACCAAAGGAACCAAGAGGACGGGATTCTGGATTAGGAGAACAACCTATATATATAGAATAAAAACTGTTGTAGTAGGGGGTAACCAATTCAAATGTCTGGACAACAGTGAATTGGTGTATGGTTGAAATGAGAATTCATCTGGACGGTGGACTGCATGGAAAGGAAGTGTTTTATAAGCAATCGGAAATTGATGCCAATTGCTATCGTAGCAGTGATGGTAATGTCGGGTCTCTACGGGGTCCTATTTTTTATCGACGAACCCGCACAAGGGGCTACAAGCTTGGGTACGATAACCGTAACCGGAGGTTCGAAGAGGAGCTTCAGCGGTGTCGATTACCTACTGGATGGTGATATTACCGTTTCCGGGAGCGGTAGCAAAGTGACCTTTGCCGACTGCACCCTTACCCTTACCCAGGACGTGGGTTCGGACGGGGAGTTCGGCGGTGGTGATGACCACATTTATACGATCTCTGTCCAGAGCGGGGGGGAGATAGAATTCACAAATACCCACGTGACCACACAGACCGGTCAGCTCCATCCCTATTTCGATATTACGATCACCGGGGATGGTTCCGGCTCCAAGATATCGTTCAAGAATTCCATCATCGAAGGTCCCGGCACTATTACCATGCAGAACAGCGCTCTCCTCGAAGCGAGCGGCTCCGTCTTCATGGAGCTGAACGACAAGTCCAATCTAAAATATGATATTGATGGGGACGGAAGCTCGGAAGATGACGAGGATGTGAGCGATGACGGTCCGAGGATCACCTTCAATTCGGGGGCCAGGGGTTTGATAGTCGATTCAGAGCTTCGGGATACAATGTCCTTTTCCTCAGCTTCTCGGAACGGAATGACAGCAGCCAATATCACCCTTGACGGTACGAATACCAATGTCACATTCATCAACTCCTTCCTGGATGTCGATTTCGAAACAAGTCTATCTACGGGAACCCACAATATGCTTAGGATAACGAATGGCGCAGTCGCCCATATCGTATCCTGTGCTTTCAATGTCTCATCGGCCACGACATCCTCTCCCGCCATATCCGTTTCAGGCACCGGATCGAGAGCGATATATTACCGATGGATCGCGGCACATGTGAAGGACGGCATGGGAATACGTATGGAAGCCCAGAGTGTTACCGTGCATAGGGTCGAGGGGAACACCAACAGGAGGCTTGGCAGCTCATACCTGACAACCGAACTTCTAAACTACATAGGCAAGAATTCGCTGAATTGGAACACAACCTCACAGAACGGATGGGCCTTTTTACCCGTGGCAACGGACATAATCACAGTATCCACCATGCCGAATTCGGATACCTATCCGGATTTCATCATCAGCGTCACCAGGGATGGGGAGACCGTATCCTCCACTACCTCCTTCAAGAATTATCCGAAGGTTCCCGACCAGGGGGAGGTCGTAGGCATCATAAATGACATCGTTGATGGTTCGGCAGATCCCAACCATGGATTCTCGGACCTGGGCGGGCCACTCAGCTTCAGTAAGTTCGTGATCGATCCTTCCACATCTTCCTATTTCTCCGGACTTGGTGTGGACCTGACCATAAACAGCAGATATACCCTTACCGGGACATCTTCCTTTATAGACGGGGTCTTCTATCCATCCTTTTATGCCTTCGACGGCCACCTCCTGGTGAGATCCGGCGGTCATCTCGTCATAAATGATACCTTCGTCCGTTTCCTCACGGATGATTCCCCAGCATACATCCTCATCGAGAACGGTGGAAAGCTAGAACTCAACAATGTATCGCTTTCCGGATATGGCGACAAGGATCTTTATCTCTACATTCTTGGAAGTTCTAATCCGACCGTGATCATGAGCGAAGGCTCCATGATGATCGAGCATATGGTGGCTAGGGACACAGCGAAGGCCGCTATAGAGGCCTCGGTGTTCAACGGGTCATTGAACTTATTCGGTTCCAGCGTGGATGTTTCGGTCCATTCCAATGCCTTGAACATACCCAACGTGTATGCGGTGGACTGTACTCTTGATCTCGGAGGGGGGCCGGTGCAGATCGATGACCTTGATTGGAGCGGTGTCGATTTCACCTCGACCGATTCGGTGTTCTCCATACCACTCGATGTCGATGGAACGGCCGTCCTGACCAACGTAACTTTCTCGGGCTCGCTCCCTGACGGAAGAACCAAGTGGCTCAAAGCTCTTGGGACCGGATCTATCCAGAGGGGATGGTGGCTGAATGCAAGGGTGGAGGATTCAGTGCAAAATCCGCTTGCAGGGGCAGCAATTGATGTTCAGAGGGTAGAGGGGCCATTGAACATCGATGTTGCCACATACACCACCGATAGTCGGGGAGAGGCAAAATTCCCGCTTGTCCAGGAAGAGATCAGAAGTACCGGAAGAACATACCTGGGCAATTATAGGATGAATGCATCCTTCTCCGGAATATCATCAAGTCCTCAGTCTGCTGTCCTCTCCGGAGCCGATGTGGATGCGCTAATATTGGTTCCAGGCGGCCCTAACCTGGTCCCAAAGATGATCTGGACACAGGGAACGATGATAGATGGTTTCTCAATAGATGTCAAAGGTTCGATATCGAACGAGGGCGAATTCGCATCGGCCCCCTTCATGGCAAGCCTGGTCATCGACGGAGAGGTCGTTGCGGAGGAGATGATGACGGGTTTGAATTCCGGGGCAACTGCTGAGATCAAGGGAACTTGGCTCAGCCTGGAGGGGGAATCCACATTCAGTCTGGTCGTCGACACCCTTGACGAGGTAAGGGAGACCAATGAGGTCGATAACACGCTCGAACAGCTGAATGTCGTCGGCCTCGGTCCGGATTATACCCTTGTGATCGACCTCCCCGATGATGATTGGGCGTACAACACCTTCGGTCAGTTCGATATCATAGTGGCAAACGGCGGGGATTTAGATCCGGAGGAGAACGGTTTCATTGTGAACATTACGTGGGGTTCAGGTCAGGGTTCCGGTTTTGTGGCAATGAACCTCACTTTCGACTACATTCCCCCGGGGGAGGAAGTCAGAAGAACCGTGAATTGGACCCCCCAGGACTCGGGCGTCATCACAGTTGTCGGTATCATAGATTCGAAATATGATAGGAGCCCTCTTAATTCCATACAGATACTCCAGGTTGACGTGCTTTCGCTGGCTGACCTAGGTCTGGTGATAAACTCATTCGCGGTGGACTCCCCTGATCCAGTCACAACCAATACGATGAATGAGGTGTCATTCACTGTTGTCAATACTGGGGACCTGCCGGCGGGACAGTTCATCGTTGCCCTCTTCGATGGTGAAGAAGAGGTCGATACAAATGTTATGGTCCCCGGCCTAAAGCCCGAGGAGGAGATCGAAATATCCTTTGACTGGTTCTCAGGGGCTCCCGGCATTCACAATCTGACTGTCAAGTTGGACCTGGGCGGGATGGTTATGGAGCAGTTCAAAGAGAACAATAACGTCACATTCTCCATCCGGGTGGATACGGAACCCGATCTGACCTTCACATCGAATATCGGTGTTTCCCCGAGGGTTGTCACTGAGGGCAAGAACGTGACGATTTGGGCAACCGTCATCAATGATGGAAGGACCATGGCAAGAAATGCCAAGGTCCAGTTCTCGCTGGATTCAGATACCAACGTCCTTTCCACGCTCGAGGTCAATCTGCTTCCGGGTCAGATGAAAAACCTTTCCATCGTTTGGAAGGCGGCAGGCACTGGTTTCCATACTATCTTCGTAGTTGCCGATCCATTCGATCAGATATTCGAGACAATCGAGCTTGAGAACAACAATCTAAGGTCCGTTGACCTAAACGTCCTTTCAAAGCCCGACCTGTTCATGAACCCGCCGGACCTCAGGGTAGAACCTTCCTCGATGATCAATATCGGAGACGAAGTAGCCATACAGGCGACGATCAGGAACTCGGGAGAGACCGATGCCAACAATGTTTTCATAAGGTTCTACGACGGAGACCCCATCCAGGGAGGCAAGATAATCTCATGGAAGGAGACGCAACCGTCGGTGAGCATAAACAAGATCCCCGCCGGAGGCAGCAAGTGGGCAAATGTCACATGGACACCGATGGTAGGGGGTTATCATTCGATCTACGTTGTGATGGATCTGGTCAATGCCATAGATGAATCCGACGAGAGCAACAACAAGGTTTCCTGGGAAGTATATGTTCTGACCCTCCCAGATATGGCCTTCTCGGATCTTACCCTTTATCAGGGCGAGTTCGAAGTGGACAGCGCGGGTGTTGGCAGCACGCTTAGAATAAATGCGACGGTAACGAACCTTGGAGACACAATGGCCCCCTCCTTCAGGATCAGGTTCTTCAACGGGGATTATCAGAACGATCCCGATCCGATCCCGATAGGGATGGGGATGACCTACTTTTCCGGAATATTGGCCGGAAAGGACTCGATGTCGATAGAGATGCCGTGGACCGTCGATTATCCGAAGGGCATCAGAACCATATCGGTCCAGGTTGATATCCTTGAGGGAGAGGAGCAAACCACAAACAACAACAGGATATTCTCGCAGATCGAGGTCTTTGATATCCAGGATGTTCCAGAGTTGATGACCATCAATGAGAGTCTGATGCTCAATACCGGTTACTCAGGAATGGAGATCGACCTGGATAACGAGCCAACAGGATATGTTGGCATGAACCTATCCGTCCAGGTCAATATCACGAATATAGGCGGGATTTCCGCAAGTAATACCACAATATCATTCATCGCCTCCAACGAAACCATGACGTGGGTGGAGTTCAACACCACAATAGGCTTCATAGAGAACAACGGGACAGATATTATCAATGGATTCTGGAACCTCAGGAGCACCGGAGTCAACAGGTTGAGGATCATAATCGACCCGGACAACAACATCAGGGAATTCGATGAGGGAAACAATGTCCGTATCATCACCATCGATGTCCAGGAGGCTCCCGATGTATCGATAGAGGTTGTAAGGGAAGGCAGTGCGTACAACTCCAACAACGGCAAGTTCGAGATGAAAAAGAATTCCGAATACGAGTTGACCTTCAATGTTATCAACAGAGGGGACTTCGAATTCAGCAACCTTCTAGTAGAATTTGAATCCAGCTGGGATCTGGCTCCAGGTGAGAGCCCCACAAGGACCATCAACCTTGGTCCCGGGGACAGTATGCGAGTATCCTTCAAGGTCAAACCAACATCCAGTCCGGGTGAGATACTCTACTGGGACTGCATAGTTAACGGCGACAATCAATACTACGAATCCGATACCGGAAATGATCGCGCATCGGTAGATGTGGAGGTCTTGGAGGCCGAGCAGGAGAGCCTGTGGTGGCTGTGGATCATCATCATCATACTTATCCTACTTCTGATCGCAGGTATCGCAGGATATTTCGTCTATAAGAAAATGCAGACCAAGGACATGGCGAAATGCTCCAACTGCGGCGGTCTCGTGGCAATGGATGACAATATATGCCCGCACTGCGGTGTGGAGTTCTCCGAGGAATTCGAATGCGAATGCGGGGAGGTTCTGAAGCCGGGAATGACCGAATGCCCGGCCTGTCACAAACCGGTTGCAGGCGTGATCACAGCTCCCAAGGATCAGGAGGGGGAGAAGAAGGAAGGAGAGGAAGAGGAGGAGATGGAGGAGGTTTCCGAGGAGGAGATCGAGGAGATGGAGGAGGAAACCACTCCGCCGGCAATGGAGGAGCCGGAAGAAGTCACTCCGGAGGATATGATAAAAGAGGCTCCTACGGACGAGGAGGAGCTTGCCGAATGCTTCGAATGCGGTGCATTGATACCAGTATCTGCTCCCATTTGTCCTCACTGCGGTGCAGTGTTCGAGTAGATCGAGCAGTTCAATGCAGGTCTCATTCGATCCGTTGAGCTGCGAAGGCTAAATGCGCAGCTTCGCCCCGAAAATGTAATAAGAGGCCTATTGATTTAGGTTCTAATGGAGCCATTCGAAGTACATAAGGTGCTTGACAGCTATGACAAGGGAGATCTCACAATTATTACCGTTTGTTCTCATTCCAGCCTGCAGATATTCCACGGGGCAAGGAAGGAGGGCCTGAAGACATTGGGGATCGCAGTTTCCCGGCCTCCCAAGATATATGATGCTTTTCCGTTGGCCAAGCCTGATTCCTTTCTGGTCCTGGACAGCTATGAGGAGATAATCGATCATGTGGATGAAATGATCTCCTCGAACGGCATATTGATCCCCCACGGTTCATTCGTGGAGTATTTGGGAGCGGATAAATTCAAGAAACTTCCGGTTCCCACCTTCGGGAACAGGGCCGTCCTGGAATGGGAATCCGACAGGAATATCGAGAGGCAGTGGCTGGAAAAGTCCGGGATCAAGATGCCCAGAGAGATAAAGAACCCTAGGGAGATCAACAGGCCGGTAATGGTGAAGTACCAGGGGGCAAAAGGCGGTAGGGGCTTCTTCATTGCAAAGGATTACAATCAGTTCAAGCTGGGGATAGACCATACCCAGAAATACAACATCCAGGAGTACATCCTCGGAACCCGGTATTATCTTCACTTCTTCCATTCCCCTTTGAAGGAGGAGGGATACAAGGTCGATGGGGCCAAGGGAACAGTGGAGCTCATGTCCATGGACAGGAGGGATGAGACGAATATAGATGAGATGTACAAGCTCGGTTCCCAGGAAGAGCTGAAGGAGCATGGCATCTATCCCACATTCGTGGTAACAGGCAACCTTCCCCTCGTGATCAGGGAGTCTCTCCTCCACAAGGCGTTTACCATGGCGGAGAATGTGGTCAGGACATCCTATGAGCTCTTCGGCGGGATGATCGGACCATTCTGCCTTGAATCGGTTGTGACAGACCAGCTTGAATTCGTTGTTTTCGAGATCTCTGCACGAATAGTCGCTGGCACAAATCCGTTCATCGGCGGCTCACCGTATTCGGACTTCATCCAGCCGGGGCTTTCAACCGGAAGGAGGATCGCACAGGAGATCAAGCTCGGCAGAGAGATGGACAGGCTCGATGAGATAATTACGTGAGGCAGGAGTTGTAGAGGTGAGCCGGTGAGAAAGACCTTCATCTTCGATTTTGATGATACACTGGCAAACTTCACCGTTTACAATACGATTGTTCTGAAGCAGCCTGTCAAGGTGCTCCCCCATATCGGAGGAACCATAAAGGGTGCAGAGGAGATCCTTGAAATGCTGTCCAGAAAAGGGGACAGGCTTTTCATGCTATCTATGAACATCGTCCTGAACGAGGAGCAGAAATGGAAGAAGTTAGAGAGGGTGGGAATGAGACGCTGGTTCAATGAGAGGAATTCCTTCTTCGTCAGAAAGAAGACCCCCCATAAGATCAGGGAGATCTGCAGGGGATCCAACCCATCCCACTGCTACATGGTTGGAAACTCCCTGACAAATGACGTGATCCCTTCCCTGGAGGCGGGGATCAATGTAATCTACATACCCAGACCTGTATGGAAGAGGCTCATACCAAGGTCAAAGCCCACCTCGGACCGCATCTTCGCCCTTAAGGACATCAGGGAGATCAGGGAGATATATCCAGAACTTTGATGGACGCCTTCCAATAATCATTAAATATTGAAAGCCACAATCGGGCCCCCAACCGGTGTCCACATGCATCTTGTGATATGCGAGAAGGATAATGCCGCAAAGAGGATATCATCGATCCTGTCGGGAAACAAAGTTAGGACTGAGAGGTCCGGCAGGGTTTCGATCTATTCATTCATGTGGCAGGGCAGGGAAACCAAATGTTTGGGGCTCAGGGGCCATATTCTCAATATGGACTTTCCGAGATCGTTCAATTCCTGGAGCGGGACCGAACCAAGGGAGCTCGTCAGGGTGGAACCGGTCAAAACGGTTTCGGAGAAGTCCATTGCGAAGGTCCTGAAGGGCCTTTCCGGGGAAGTCTCCGTTGTAACCGTTGCCACGGACTACGACCGTGAAGGGGAGCTCATCGGAAGGGAAGCCGTCCAATATGCATTTGGCGAAGAAGCGGTGGATGCCGTTCTCAGGACCCACTTCTCGTCATTGACGACCGAGGAGGTTCTCGCCTCTTTCTCATCCCCTGTAAAGATAGATACGGCCCTGGCCAATGCGGCTGAGACAAGGCAGATAGTCGATCTAGTATGGGGGGCCACCCTCACCCGTTTCATCTCCATTGCCTCAGACAGGCTCGGCCATGAGTTCCTGTCGGTCGGAAGGGTCCAGAGTCCCACACTGGCCCTGATCGTTAACAAGGAGAAGGAGATAAAGGCCTTCGTCCCCGAGCCATATTTCAGGATAGAGGCGCTGTTCGAGAAGGAGCGGAGATCCTTCTCGGGATATCATTCGAAGGGTGATATCAAGGATGAGGGCGAGGCCGAAGGTATCTTCGCCGTTGTGAAGGACGTCGAAAGAGCCTTGATTACCGACATTAACAGGAAGGAGAGGAAAGATCCGCCGCCTCCCCCCTTTAACACGACCCAGTTCATAAAGGCCGCCAACAACTACGGCCTTTCCGCGGCAAGGATCATGTCCATTGCAGAGGACCTCTACACCAACGGTTACATATCATATCCTAGGACGGACAACACGGTTTATCCAAAGGGTCTGGACCTCAAACATACCGTCGAAACGCTTGACCACGGACCTTACTCGGAGGCCTGCTCCCATATCCTAGCGAAGCAGAGGATCGTTCCAACAAAGGGAAAGAAGGAGACAACCGATCATCCTCCGATCTATCCCACTGCCTATGCAACAAAAAGCGAGCTCGGACCCGAGAAGTTTAGGATATACGACCTGGTGGTCAGAAGGTTCCTGGCAACCCTCCACGATCCGTCAAGGGTACAGCTTACTAATGTTAAGCTCGATGTGGCCGGAGAGCCTTTCAGCGCTTCCGGTCTTGTGATACTGGAGGAGGGATGGAGGTCCATTTACGACCTTTCGAAGGTAAAGGAAGCCGATCTTCCTCCGCTCGAAGTCGGAACCGAGGTCTCCATCACTTCCATGGAGCTCCTAAGGAAGGAGACAAAGCCTCCCAAGAGGTATTCCCAGGGAGGACTCATACAGGAGATGGAGAGGCTCGGTCTGGGAACAAAGTCCACAAGGCATGAGATAATCCAGAAGCTCTACAACCGCAGGTATATCGAGGAGAGCCCTCCCGTACCAACCCTGTCGGGAGAGGCCCTGATAGAAGCCCTTGAAAGGCATGCAAGGATGATAACCGAGCACCATATGACCTCCAAGCTCGAGGAGGACATGGAGCTCATCTCGCTCTCAAAGCTGACCCAGGAGGCCGTAATAGAGGAAAGCAGGGAGATGCTGGACCAGGTCCTTTCCGAACTGGAAAGACACAAGGTTGCCATTGGTGATGAGATCAGCTCCGCTCTCAGGGTTCAGGATATCGTGGGCAAATGCCCCCGGTGCAGCAACGACCTGGTTATGGTCAGGTCCAAGAGGGGTAAGAAATATGTCCGGTGCTCCATGTTCCCGGGCTGTTCCAAGAGCTATCCGCTCCCCCAGAGGGGGAAGGTAGGATGGACCAAGGATGTCTGTCCCCATTGCCGCTCACCGATGATAACTCTTTACAAAAGGGGATCAAGACCATTCGATGTTTGCCTGAATCCCGTCTGCCCGTCGAAATCACAGAGGGGAGGAAAGGATAATGATGCGGGACCTTGAGAGGATCGGTTTCTCGACCGAACCGCTTATTAGAACGGGCAGAAGCCCGGTCGAGAAGAGATTCAAGGAACTCGAGCCCCCGCTGGTCATGGGCATATTGAACGTAACACCTGATTCATTCTCCGACGGCGGCTCCTTCGACGACCTCGAAAGAGCAGTGGAAAGGGCGTTGGAGATGGTGGATGAAGGGGCTGATATCATAGACGTGGGCGGAGAATCTACCCGTCCCTTCGCCGAACCCGTATCCAGAGAGGAGGAGCTCGGAAGGGTCATGCCGGTGATCGAGAGACTTGTGGATCGGATCGATGTCCCCATATCCGTTGACACAAGGCATGTAGAAATTGCGAAGGCAGCGCTCGATTCCGGTGCATCCCTGGTGAACGATGTTAACGGCTTCAGGGAGCCGGGCATGGAAGAACTTCTGAGGGACAGCGGCGCTTCGGGGATAATAATGCACATGAAGGGAACACCCGGAGACATGCAGGTTGCTCCTTCCTACGGCTCTGTGATCGATGAGATCCATGATTTTCTTGCCGGAAGGGTTTCTCATCTCTGTGAAATTGGTGTCGAGAGGAGCAGATTGATCATCGATCCCGGGATCGGTTTCGGGAAACGGGTTGAGGACAATCTCGAGATCCTCAGGGAGCTTGGAAGGTTCAGGGATATCGGATGCCCGATCCTCATCGGTACTTCAAGGAAATCCTTCATAGGACATGTTCTGGACCTCGATGTGGAGGAGCGCCTGGAGGGATCCCTCTCATCGGCAATTGTTGCCTTCCAGAACGGTGCGTCAATACTGAGGGTCCATGATGTGAAGGAGACCAAACGAGCGCTCCGGATGGTGGATTCCATACAAAGAAAATAAAAAAAATGCCCCGGGATAATCTCCCGGGGCGTGCGTTCATACGTTTTCCCTACAGGCTCTTCTTTTCACCGCAGAGCGGACACTCAACTGTCGTTGCTCCCGCAGGGACGTCTATGGACGAGCCGCATAGGTTGCATGTCGCTGTGCCGGTAGATGCCTGTGCCTGTGCTTGGGGCTGTGCGGTTTCAGGTGCCGGGGCAGGTTCGGGGACTGCTGAGGGGGCCGGTTGGGGTGTTTCTCCATCCGGTTTCGGTCTGGGAGGAAGGTTCGGTGTCTCCCCGAGGTCCTTGGCCCTCTTTATCGGGGCGACCTGCTGTGCAGCTACCGGGGGCAGGGAAACGCCCATCTCCTTGACCTGGGGCAGGAGCGGTGCGGAGATACCGGTGAGCTCCTCGTATCTGTTGACGATCTTTCCCTCCATTGCCACCGTTCTCATGACCTTCTCCTTCTCCATGGTGGACCTTCTCCTGAAGACCAGCATTGCGGAGATGAGTATCACGAGGAAGCCGAGGATGATGAAGAGCACCAGTATGTTCCAGTAGGTGTAGGTCCCTTCTTTCTCATCCTCCTCGTAAATGAGCTTGTTCAGCGGCTCGGGATCGAGGGCGTCATTGACCCCGTCAAGGTCGGAATCCTTCAGCCTGGGATTGGTTCCGATATTCTCCTCGATAACATCGTCGAGTCCGTCGTTGTCGTCGTCCGGGTCCT
>JBLIRK010000015.1:0-63804 GCA_048569615.1 Thermoplasmatota archaeon
TTACATGTAATTCCATTGTATCACCCGGGGTAACTGGCTTTCTGAATTTTACATTATTAATAGATGCGAATAAAACGCCTTTACTATTCGGTGCTGCTTTTAGTGTTTTTACTACCAATACTGCTGATGCTTGAGCTAATGCTTCGATATGTTGATCCATTTCAATAACATCTGATTTGATTATTTCATTTGTATTATCCTTAGTGCTTTTCTTCTCAACGCAACCACTGATTAGAATAAGAAAAATAAAACAAATCCATGTGAGTGACTTTTTCCTAGTGAATCTTTTCATTTTGACACTTCGCTTAAGAATCTATTTGACACTTTTTCAAAGTGTTTTTATCCCCTCAATTTTGCCTTCTTCGGCCAGTTTCGGAAACGTTCTCATTGGTGTTCTCCTTTGAATTATTCTCTCCCGATATCGCGTTCTCTTCCGAAGACCTCCCTGAGAATGCATTGAAACATGATCTTAAAAACTTTTGCTCTTCGGTGTTAATAGGTATCTTTTACATGAATTTTTATTTAAATATCAACTCCAGCAATAAAAATGCTTTTAATATTGATCGGTTCATTCATATCCTATGGAGCAGAAGCACAAATGGGGGCTCTTCGTCGGGGCCGGTTTCCTGGTAATGCTCATCGGGAGCTTCACCGCCGTAATTCCGTTCATCGGGCTCCCCGTCATGTTCCTCGGTGTGGCAATGTGCGTTATCGGGATCATTGTGATAATCGTCCTTGTATTGAAAGAAAGGAAGACGGATTACAAGGATATGAACGATAATATAGAAAAGGAGGATCTGAGACCATGAAGGATAAGAGGAAGATCATGATATTGAACCTGGATTACGTTCCGGGATACGAAATTGTTGAATCGCTCGGGCTCGTCAGGGCCAACGTCGTTCAGTCGAAGCATATCGGGAAGGACATAGTCGCCGGCCTGAAGAACCTGGTGGGAGGGGAGCTCCACGAGTACACTGAGATGCTCGCCGAATCCAGGGAGATCGCCCTGAGCAGGATGGAGAGAAAAGCGATGGACCGGGGAGCTGACGCGGTAATAAATGTCAGGTTCATGACATCGGCCATAACCCAGCAGGCCGCCGAGATCATGGCCTACGGGACCGCGGTGAAGCTCAAGAAGAAGACGAAGTGAGCTCCTATCGCATGATATCTATTACTTTACCGGGGGGAGAGCTTTCAGCCAGTTAACATCTCTCCTAATAGCTTCTTTCCCGGATAACATCGGCTATGATGATCCTTCGGATGTACCGGATCGTGATGAGGGACACTGCAACGACCGTCATTATCATGAGCAGCGATCCGATGATGAAACCGATCCAGGACCATCTCATAACCAGGTTGATACCTTCGAAATCTGTACCCACCGTCAGCATATAATATGCCAGACCCCAGCCTCCTGCAACTCCTAGCATTATCCCCGGAATTGTGATAAATCCCGCCTCCAGGAATATCAGCTTGCTCAGTCTGATCTGAGATGTGCCAAGCGTCTTCATGGTGGCATAGTCCCTTCTCTTCTCCTGGGTCGATATCATGAAAAGGTTGTATATTATCGCAGCGGCAAGAGCGGTGCTGATGATCGAAATGGCATAGACCACTCCCATGAACAGATCGAAGTATTCCTCAATGAGGTTGCCCGTTTGCGAGCGGTGGGAGACAGACGATACTCCCGGTACCTTGATCAGGGAATTCTCCAGGGAGAGCGATCTTCCCCCGCCCCTCGTATCCAGATATATCACGTTCGCAAGGCCCTTGAGTCCTGTCATGTTCTGGATCGTTTCAATGTCCGTAAAGGCGATGAATCCCAGGTTGTTTCCTTGGATGCCGCAGATCCTGATCTTCTTGGGAGTCATGACCGGTCCCACATCAGGGACCATGACCGGCACCTCGATATCTATCAGGTCCCCGACATCAATTCCCATGGTGTCCCTGTGGTAGAAGGAGATCACGAGCTGGCCCTTGACGATCTCTCCCTCCTCCATCTCCACTTTGAAGGCACTTCCGATATCTTCAATGGCATATACAAGAGCATTCTCTTCTTTTCCATCCGTCTTCAAGTTTGTCGGAAGGAAGAGACAGGGATTTGTTCCGATTATCTCGGGGTAATCATCCTTCCAGCTCGAGGTGGTATTGATGGAGAAGAAGTTCTCCGCTTCCACCTCGTAATCCCACTTGTTGACAGCATTCCATTCGTCCACCATGACGATCATTGTCTGCATTATGATCATGAAACTCAGGAACAGCGACAGCGCCAGACCGACCCCAATTGTCGAGGTGAGACTCCTGCTGGGTTTCCTGAGTATGTTCCGGAAGGTCAATTTCAGAGCTGTGGGAATGGAGCTCCTCCGACCTATCCTTGTTGCCAGCCTTCCCACCTTCCTCCTGCTGACCCCTTCCCTCTGCTGGATCGCATCGACCGGTTTGATGCGAAGCGACTTCCATGCGGGCAGCATGGTGCAGGAGACACAGATGGCCAGCGAAATCAAGGCACCCGCGATGTAATATCCCCAGGAAACGGAATATACCATGACCGGAAAGCCGAAGTTCGCCTTGACGATACCAAGGAACCAGATGTTCAAGGGGACTGAAAGTCCAAGTCCCAGGATCACACCCAGGAATGCGACCATTATACCGATAGAAGCAAAATAGAGCATGACGATCCTGTTCGGAACTCCCAGGGATTTGAATATCCCTATCTGCACCTTGTGGGTCTGTACCATCCTTCGGAGAGCCATGAAAAGTCCGAAACCGGATACCGTGAAGATCACAATCGGGAACGTTCTGAAAACCTTTGTATCCCCCTCCATATCGTCCCTGATGAAATAACGGGCCGGGTCCTCCTCTCTCTCGACGGTCTTTACCGGGATGCCGTTTGTCTGAAAAAGTTCGATGATCGTCTTCTTGAACGCCTCAAGCCGGTCCGGATCCTTTAACTTTAGGACGATATCATTGACAAGAGTCTCACCATCCATGGACCCATGGATCCTCTGGGCAGTCTCCATGGGGACCGCAAGCACTCCCAGGGACCTGTGCTGGGGCATCAGGTTGCCTTCCTTCATGACCATGAAGTACTCCGGGATGGCCACTTCGTTCAGCACCGAGAACGATGTGGTGTTGTACCCGTTGATGACCTGGATGGCATCACCCTTTCCAATTTCGTACACCTGCGCGAAATTGTGTTCTAGATAGCATTCGTTTCCGGTCTCCGATGAGAACAAGATATCGTAATCGCCGTAGGGAAGCGGCCTGTTGACCGTAATCTCCCTCTGGCTGTCCGGGGCATCGTAGTATTCATAGCCCATGACGATCCCCTTGGATATCTTGGCGCCTCCTCCCTCGGTATGGTTCAGGAAGACATTGAAAACCAATCTGTATTCGATGTCCTGGATATCGTCCATGATCCCGTCGGAGGACAGTAGGGCTGCCACGTCCGACCTGTTCTTTATTATCCCGTACTGGAATTCTATCCTGAGATCCATGAACCTGGATTCCTCGTAGTTGTGATCGAAGGTTTTGAACCTTGAAGCCTGCATGTCGTTGAGAGCACCGAACGCTGCCACACCCAACCCGAGGATCAGTATGAGAAAGATGTACTGGAACTTGTGGGCCCAAATCTCCCTCATTCCTTTTTTAAGGAATGTCGTTCTCATGCTCACCACTCCAGTTCGGAAACCGGTATCGGCTTTTTATTGCCCACTTCCTTGACAATCGCTCCATCTTTCAAGTAGAGAACCTTGTTGGCTATCTTCGCCAGTTCCTTGTTGTGGGTCACGATGAGGACTGCTCTCCCTTCCTTTGCAATGGAAACAAGGAGGCTTAGGATCATCTTGCCCGTTGTGTAGTCCAGTTCACCGGTCGGCTCATCGGCTAACAGGATCCGGGGATCTTTCGAAAGCGCCCTGGCTATGGACACTCTCTGTTGCTCGCCTCCCGAGAGCTGAAAAGGAAAGTGATCTTCTCTACCTGCCAGCCCGACCTTACCCAACAGTTCCTCGGCGCGCTTATGGACCTCCCTGGAAGGCAGGTTCATTACGTATTCGAGTACGAACTCGACGTTCTCCCGGGCTGTCAGATTGGGGATCAGGTTGAAGAACTGAAAGACGAAGCCTATGCTCTCCTGTCTGTATCTGGTCAGTTCCTTCTGGTTAAGGCAATGTATCCCTCTTCCGTTCACAAAGATCTTCCCGCTCGTAGGAGAATCTATGCCTCCAATCTGGTTCAGCAAGGTCGTCTTTCCGCATCCGCTGGGCCCGAGTATGACCGTTACCTCGTTGGGCATGACCTCCAGGCTCACGCTGTTCAGGGCATGCACGGTGACCTCGCCCATTTGGTAGGACTTGGACATCTTCTCCACTCTTATCAAGGGTCTCCTCTCTTCCCTCATTTTAATACCTCCATTTTCTTCAGATATTCTAACAAAAGACCTTCACGCGTGTTGAGGATCCTCTCGAGGATCTTTACGGATTCATGCAGCAGGTCCTGGTCGACCTCCGCTCTCCCTGCATGTTCATGGTGCCCCTCACCGAGCTGATTGCTGGCTCCGAGCATCGCAGCGGCGGTCAGAGTCGGATCGCCCGTATTGAACAATCCTTCCCTGTTGCCTTCCTCGATCAATTTGGCATAGCAGTCGATGAGGACGGGCATTACCCGCTTCTGGATCTTCAGATGAAGATGCTCGTTCTTCTCCTCGTGGATGTAGTCGCTGAGCTTCTCCTTTCCGATGGCAAGGGTTCTGAAATAGAACGAGACCTTGAACATACGGACAAGGGCGTCTCCCTCCGAGTTCTCCGAAATTTTCCTGACGTTTGAAGTAACATCCTCGATGAGCTGGTCAACCAGTATGTTAAGGACGTCCTCCTTGGTCTTGAAGTAGTGATAGAATGTGCCCTTTGCGATGCCTACTTCCTTGATTATGAGCTCCACCGGCGTCTCCTCGTACCCGTATTCCAGGAACAGCCTCTCGGCGGTTTCGACTATCTCCTTCTTCCGGACCTCATGCTCCTTCACTATTCTGGGCGTCATTGGGATCAGCGCTCCGGCGGTGTTACCGACCGACCGTCAGTCGGTAATAGTATCCGGTGCTATATTTAATCATTTTGGGACATCCCGGGGAGCCTTCAGCAGCCTTGGGAAAGGTCCTTCCTCGTCACGAGGAAAAGGAGCGACGGAAGCACGAAAAGCGCCGCCAACAAGGCCATGGCTATCATCAACGTCGTGAGTATTCCGTAGGATGAGAACATGGGCATGGGAGCGAAACCGATTATGGCGAAGCCCACCATGGTCGAAACTGCGGAACCGAACAGCGCGACACCCGAATGCTTTGCAGCCATTCTCATGGCCTCGTCCCTGGTCTCGCAGTCAGTCATTTCCTGCCTGAACCTTGCCGTTATATGCACGGAATAGTCGATGCCGACCCCGATAGATATCGCAGCAATGGTCGCCGTTACCGCATTGAGGTGGTAGCCTGCCAGGAACATGAAGGCGTAGAGCCAGACAACGACGAGTATCTCCGGGATAACGGTTACGAGTGCGTACTTGAAGGACCTGAAGAGGATTATCAGGACCACGAAACAGAGGATGACGGCCACCACTATGGAATATGAGAGCGAATCCGTTATTGCCGTAAGCCCCCTTTCCCTCTCGAAGGCTGAACCCGTGAGCCCTTTCTCCCTGATCGGGTCCACATCGAGAGCCTTCATGTCCTCCCTGAACTCCTTCTCGGACGCCTTCACGGTGGCAAGCTCCCTTGTGTCGGGAATTCCCGTCATGACGTAGGTGGCATAGTTGCCTTCGTTCTCGGGGTCGATCCAGAGGAGCTCCCTCACTTGGGCCGTATCATACATCATCGTCGTGGAATTCATCGGGACCCCGTTCTCGTACATGTAATGGAGAACGACCCTCAACTGCTCCCTCGTATCGGGGACACTGTCGCCGTCGGTGTCGGTGATATCGACCCCCTCCTCCTCTTCTATGATCCCGATGGTGTAATTGTTGCCGAGGATCCTCTCGAATCGAAGGAACATGTCCGCGTAGATGGACGCCTCCTGGGTATCGCTTTCCTTGGCGACGTTCTCATTGTCGTTAAAGTTCCTCTCCAGCGCCTCGATGGCGTCCCATACTGCGGGATCGGTCAGATCGCCCTCAATATAGAATACGACGGGCTCCCC
This sequence comes from Thermoplasmatota archaeon, assembly GCA_048569615.1. GTDB lineage: Archaea > Thermoplasmatota > Penumbrarchaeia > Penumbrarchaeales > Penumbrarchaeaceae > JAYEPK01. The sequence goes on from JBLIRK010000015.1 coordinate 6,183, forward strand.
TGCGGTATCGGCAAGGTGCTCGTCGAGCTTGTCCAGCGATACGACGAAATCGGATTCGGGATCGAAGTACTCCTTTGCGTCGAGCTTTGCCTCGAGCTGCAGGGCGAGATATCCGGCAACTATGGATAAGACCAATACAGCGGGAAGGATGAAGAAGCGCTGTCTGGCTGTAAAGAGCACAAACTTTCCGAGCGTTTCCGATCCCTTTCCATTCTTCTGCTTCTTCTCCTTCTCCATTTCCTTTTTACTGAAGAACTGGTCGATGAGCATCTTTGCAGAGGGCACGTAGAATCCCATTATCCAGAAAGCGGAAACGATGGCAAGGGAGGCCGCCACTCCGAAACCCACGATCTCCTCGATCTCCGAAATGGCATTCGAACCGAAAGCCACAACGGTGGTTATCATCGCCAGGAAAAGCGCACCGCCGACCCCGGCCACGCTGAGTCCGAAGGCCTTCCTGGGCTCCCTGACCTTTCCCTTTTCCTCCTCGTATCGATGGACGGCGTGGATCATGTAGTCAACGCCGAGAACCAGTATCGATACAGGGATCAGGATGTCTATGGTCAGGGATGAATCCAGCCCCGCAAGGTTCGAAAGCCCCCACATCCAGATGATTACCATCAGGAGCCCGACCGCGGTCAGAAGGAACAGGCTGAAGGAGCGGAACAGCAAAGTAACGATCACAAGGATCAGTATCACGGCGAAGAATATGAGCACAACCGAGAACTGTGCCTCATCGTTCGCCTCCAGTTCCAGATCTATCGCAATTCCCCAAAGCTTGTAATTTGTCTGGTTTCCCCGGAGGAAGTCCTGAAGCTCCCTGTTGTAGTATTCTAGGACCAGAGTATCCTCCCCTTCCCTTGCCGACTTTGGAAGGGTCTCCCTGTATTCCTCGTCGATCCCCTTGGTATCGGAGAGCACGTTCATGGCGATGGCCGGCGAGTACCATATGGTGACGTTCTGCCCCATTATCGAACCCGTTTCGTTGTAGGCCTTGACGGAGAAGGAGTCCTCGAAGCCCTCCCCCTCCGGGGTCTGGAGTATGTAATGAATGGCCAATTTGACCTGCTGGTCGTTTGCATTTTCAAGGCCGCCGTAGGGCATCAGTAAATGGTCTACCGCATCTGCAATGGTGTAGATCCCGGTCGTCCAGCGGTCGAGCTCCACATCATATCTCGATGTCAGGTATTTCATTCCGGGCTCGGAGGACCGGAGCTTCTCTTCATTTTCGAGCAGCTCCAAGAGAACGTCCCTGGTCAGGGCGTCTCCACCCCTGGCTTCCAGTATGAAACTGCTGTAGGTGTCGGCGGAGGGCATCCTCTCGTCGATCTTATCCGCAAGGTCGAATATCTCGTCCTCTGGGTTCTGATCAGCCTGTGTGTCCGTTCCCATGGTCAACCAGGGGACCACGAGCAGACCCGTGATCACGATGGTCGCGATTACGATGTAAGCGGCCCTCTTCTCCACTATGGAGCCGATCCGGTCCCAGACGTTCCTCTTTCCCTTTCCAATATCATCATTCATCGAAGTACCCCCATAGTCCGTTCAGGTCTTCCTTGGAGGATTTCGGGTCCTTCAGCACGGACCGGACCTTTGCCACGAATATTATGTCCGCACCCGTTTCCTTCAACAGTTCAATGATGCTCTCGGTGCTGCTGTCCCTCATCATCCCCTGACTTGCCTCCACGGCCATACCGTAGGAGAAGTACGACATCTTGGTGAATATGGATACAAGCTCATCCCTTGAGAAATCCCGGAGCATCGGATCCCGTCTCATCCTTTCGATATAGGTTTCGTGATCCCTCTCCCCGTTCGTCTCGAAACCCGGATCAATGAAGAAATTGTTGAACAGGACCGGCTCGTCCCTTGCGAAGCACACGTATCCCACTCCCATGTTTAGGAACGGGATGTCGGTCCACGGCCGAATGCTGTATTCGTCCATGAGCTCCACGGTCTTTTTCAGCAGCTCCCGCTGCAGCTCCTGGATGTTCTCGAAGTATGTGTATATGGGGCCCACTGAGGAACCAAGACGCTTGGCAACCTTTCTCGCAGTTATGCCCTCCATCCCTTCCTTCCGGAATATGTCGAAGGCCCCTTCGATGATGTTCTCCCTGCTGAACTGAACTTGAGGCGGCATCTCATTCACCACATCTAACAGTGGTAATATAACGACAGTTAGATAACAGATGTTATATTAATATGTTGCGCTGGAATCCCTGAAGCGTTCGGAATGGGGAGAATCAAAAGGGAAGCGGTCTCGCACGAAGGCCCTCATTTCTTCCTGTCGTAGCATCCTGCCAATCTGTCGGGATCGACCCCGATATGATACAGAAGGACAAGTACTATGTTCCTCATAAGCACAAGGAAAGAGATGCCCTCGTTGAACCTTCTTCCGGACGTTACTGCCTTTTCCGGCAGGATCCTGATCCTCAATCCCGCTTTTCTTATCCTCTTCATCAGGTCCATATCCTCGAAGAGCCTTATGTCCGAGTAGCCGCCGATCCTTCGAAAGGCGGACCTCCTGATGAATATCCCCTGATCTCCAAGAGGCGTCCTGGATAATTTCCTCATCAGATTGTGGAACGGGAGAAGCATTCTGATGACCGGACTGACATCGTCGAAATCGAGGGTGAATGCACCTCCGGAGATATCATCATCGGCAAGAGCGCTCTTTATCGCTCCGATGCCGTTCCCCGGGAGCCTGGTATCTGCATGGAGGAAGAGCAGGACATCTCCCCGTGCCATGCTTGCTCCCCGGTTCATCTGCATCCCCCTCCCGGGCTTTGACCTGACCTTCTTCACCCTACGATCAACTACCGCTCTCAAGGTACCGCAATCCGGCTCCCCGTCTGCGACAATGATCTCCGCTTCCCTTCCTCCGGGTAGCGACCTAATATGATCGATGAGGCCGTTGATGTTCTCCGCCTCTTGCAGAACGGGAATGATGATGGATAACCGGTACTTCATTTGCAACCTTGAAGGTCAAGGAGCGGACCGATTTAAACCATTTTCATTCCCGATGCCAAGGTCCTTTGCCGTCCTCCATGTCCTTGGAGCCCTCTTGTCGGAACCCGGCCTCTTCAGAAATGAGAGCAATCCTTCCCCGTCGTCAATGTCGAAGCAGCATCCCAGATCCAAAAGGTCGATACCCGATCGTTCCGCCGTCCCCCTCATCTGATCCATGACCTCCGGAGTTGACCAGTTAATCTCCCTGTACGGCCAACCCTTGTAGCCGCTCTTTTTGAACCCGATCAGGCAGTATCCGCCGTCCTCGGCCGGGCAGATGACGCAGTCATGCTCGTCCAGTTCCTTAAATGCGGACCGAACAAGCCCGATATCGATATCGGGGCAGTCGCTGCTCATCACGACGGCCTTCTCGGCTCCCTTGCGGAATGCCTCCTTAAAAAGCGAGCCCTGGCGCTCCCCGATGTCGCTCCCCTTCTGGATCATGTACTCTCTATCCTTTTCCAGCCAATCCTTAATGACATCGAGATCTTCAGGCGGATAACAACCGATTGCCGGAGAGTATCCATCGCCCTCCAATCCATCGAGCATATCCATGACGAAAGACCTGTATAGCTCGAGTGCTGGCGCATCCCCCATGTCCAGTGCCAACCTGGTTTTGACCTTCCCCTTCACCGGGGCCTTGACCATCAGAACGAGGATTTCCTTCATAATCGACCCAACTTCAATCATCGACAAGGGACCCGCAACAGGAAGATCCCGCTCCGGCAGTGCAGCCGAAGCAGTGCTCAGCGGTTACGATCCTTCTCGGGGTGAGACTCCCGCCCTCGATATCCTTGATGTTCACGGGCTGGTCTTCGTGGACCTTCAGGCCGATGGCCTGGTTAAAATCGCAGTCGTGAAGCGTTCCGTCCCATCCGACACTGATCTGGTAGAGGCACATGAGGTTGGAGATCGTTCCGGGATTGAAGCTCTCCCTGAGCAGTTCCATGTACCCGTCGAACTTGCCTTCCTTCTTCAGGTCCTTGGCAAACCTGCCGATCGGCATGTTCGTGATGGTGAAGAGGTCGTTGAAGACTATCCCGAACTTCTCCTCGAGCTTGCGGTCATATTCTTCCTTGAGGGCCTGCTGGGGCGGCGGAAGGAATGCTGCCATGGGATTGAAGACAAGGTTGAGTTTGAGCTCGGGATCCTTTCCGTAACCGAGTGAGTTGAGGACCTTCAGCGCCTGTATGCTCCTGTCGAATACACCGTTACCTCTAACGCAGTCAACCTCTTCAAGCTCGTAGCAGGGGAGCGATGCGATGAGCTCCAGCTTGTAGTTCCTGTAGAATTCCGGAAGGTCCTCCGCGCCTTCCTCGAGAAGGGCCGTCAGATTGGTCCTGAGCATCACATGGTGCCCGTTCTTCTTCAGTTCTTTGACGAACTTCCTTATGCTGGGATTCATCTCCGGAGCCCCGCCGGTGATGTCTATGATATGGGCCCTGCTTACCTTTGCGACCTCAATTACCCGGGACATGGTATCCCAGTCCATCACCTCATCGGTCCTATCGGGAGACGCTTCGTGATGGCAGTGGGTGCAGGATTGGTTGCAGAGCTTCCCGACGTTTACCTGAATGGTGTGGATATCCTTGGTTGAAAGCCGTTCACCGGTAACTTCGATTACCCTTTGATCGAACGAATTCGTATGCTCACCCGCCCTATCCATCATCGGAAGGATGGATTGAGGTAAAATCAGGAAAGCGATTTAAATGAATTGGTTAATGGAATGGGCCCGGGCATATTCAAGAATGTGGTGGGGGGATTGTGGGAGAGAGCGCCCGGGCCCTGAAATCCGATATTGTCCGGGCTGATGGTTTACTCGATCTTGATCTCCGTCTTCTCCTTCTTCTGGGGGTGCTTCTTCGGAAGCGTCACGTGGAGAACGCCTTCAACCATCTGCGCGGAGACCTTTGATTCATCGACCTCCTGGGGAAGCCTGATGGACCTCGAGCAGGAGAAGGAGCTTCTCTCGCGGAGAAGGTACTTGCCGTCCTCCTTCTGTTCCTTCTCATCCTCGGTTTCCACGGAGATGTTCAGGATGTCCTCGTCCAGGGAGATCTTCGCATCCTCCTTCTTGATGCCCGGGAGCTCCACCGTGAGCTCCATGTTCTCTCCCTTGTCCTCGAGGTTCATGGGCATGTAGGATTGCCTCCTGAACACCCTTATCCTCGGGGGTTCGGGCACCATGGGATTCCAGAACATCCTGTCAATGTCCCTCCGGAAGGCGTTGAAAAGATCATCGAAATCATCCCACATTCCAAAGGGAGATAGGTTTCCTCTGTCGCTATCTCTCAGCACCATTCTCTTGTCATGTCCGTTCGCCATTCGTATCACCTCTTTTACAGTTGTTATCCTTAACTATACAACCTTTAGTTAGGTAATAGAGAGCGGATATAAATAATTTGCGACAAATAAATCTCCCTAGAAGACGTCGAGGTCGTTCCCCGATACGACCTCTCCGTCAAACTTGGAGCGTATCTCCTCCACCAAGCTTTCCGGCTCCGCTCCCCAAAGGAGCTGATGGTAGAGCACCAGCAGTTTCGGTCCTGCCTCCTTTGCGAGCTCCCCCAGTTCCAAAGAGGATGTATGGGAGCTTTTATGATATGCCTTCCAGTGGTCGCTCCTCCCCTGAAAGCCTCTCATCGAATAAACCTCATGCAGCAGAATATCGGCCCCTCTGTAATGTTCCGCCAGTTCCGGGGTCGGGGAGCAGTCACCGGAGATCACAATGGTCCTGTCGGGACCGGAAAAACGGAAGCCGTAGGCATGCCTCCATGCGCCGTGTTTTACCTTGAATGCCTCCACCGTGAGCCTGTCGTCCCTGAATACCACGCCCTCATGGAATTCGCTGACCTTCACCCTGCTCCCTTCCAATCCTGCTTTCTCCAGACCCTTGGTCCTTATCTCCACATCATCCCTGTAGGCCATCATGAGATGCCTGCACATCTCCTTGGTCCCGGGTGGGCCCCATACCTTCAAGGGCTCCTTCCTCTCCATCACCCACGGAGTGAAGATAATATCCGGTAGCCCGACAGTGTGATCGCTGTGGAGGTGGGTAAGGAACAGCCTTCCCAACCTCTTCGGTTCCAACTGTTTAAATCCTTTTAAGGATGCCATGGCCGCTCTCCTTACCACTCCAGGCCCCGCATCGATGAGGTATGCATTGTCGTCCACAAGAATAGCCGCCGCTGGTCCCGATCTATGCGGGTCAGCATTTGGATTTCCGGTCCCTAGGAGAACAAGCTTCGTCCTGTATTCCATCATATCACCTCGCTTATCTGCTCCTTTCAACTCCCGCTTTCTCGCAAATATCGTTCACAACGCATCTGGAGCACAGAGGCGAGATCGGTTTGCAGATGTTCTGACCCCAGGTTACAAGGAGGTCGTTGATCTCGATCCAATGCTCTTTCGGAAGCTTCTTCCGAAGCTCCATCTCGGTGTCGTCCGGAGTCTTTGTCTTCAAGTATCCGAACCTGTTTGTTATGCGGTGTACGTGGGTGTCCACGCAGATCCCGGGCATTCCAAAGCCCAATGTGACAACGAGGTTCGCCGTTTTTCTTCCCACGCCATTCAACCTCAACAGCTCGTCGAGGTCGTCGGGGACCTTTCCCTCATATTCTTCCAATAATGACCAGGATACTTCCTGGACCACCTTCGCCTTGTTCCTGTAGAAGCCAACGGGGTAGATCAGTTTCTCGATTTCATCCATGGGAAGCTTGACCATCTCCTTCGGTGTTCCCGCCTTCTTGAAAAGCCTCTTCTGGGCCTCGGCAGTGACCTCGTCCTTGGTGCGAAGGGAAAGCAAACATGAGATAAGGACCCTGTACGGGTCTCTCCTCCTTTGGACCATCTCGGTGACAATGGGCATCCTGTAATTGGGATACTCGGACCTGATCCTACGGAGGGCTTCCACGATCCCTTCGTCATCCATGACCGGTGAAGGCGGAAGGACATTATAATCCTGGTGTAACTGAAAGGTCCTTTCATTTCTCCCTGGGGTAAGGCCATGCCATTATGCCTCCCTCCAGAACCTTCACGTTGGCGTATCCCAGGGATTGGATGTATCTGGCCCCCTCATAGCCCCTGAGGGAGATCTTGCAGAAAGTGATGATCTCGGTCTCCCTGTCATCGGGCAGCTCATCCTTCCTGTTCCTGAGTGCACCCATTGGTATCAACCGCTCGCCTATGCCGAGCCTGATTGCCTCATACTCGTCCGGTCCTCTCATATCAATTATGAACGGCTTCTCCCCGTTATCAAGCTTCTTCTTCAGTTCAACGGCGGATATGCCCATGAAGAGCCCCCTCATCTTGTTCTGGAGCACATGGGCGACGGCTATCAGATTGTCGATGGCCAAAGTAAAGGGCGGGGCGTAGGGAAGGTCGGCATTCACCAGGTCCTCGACGGTCATTCCGGCCTTGATCGCCATGGCGGCCTGTGCCACCTGCTTGGAGACATCGCCCGGGCCCACGCACTGGAATCCGAGGATCTTCCCCGTGGACTTCTCGGCCACTATTTTGTTGATGAGGAGCAGTCCGCCCATGAAACCGGGCTTGTCCGGGCCGGCTGTGATAGTGGTCTCTATCTCATATCCGTACTCCCTTGCGGACTTCTCCGACAGCCCGGTGGACCCGGCCTGGTAGTTGAAGACCTTGCAGACGCCCGTGAGTATCGTTCCAGGGAATCTCACCTCGTTATCGGCCGCCGCGTTCTCACCGGCAACCCTGCCCTGGAGGTTCGCAAGGTCCCCGTATGGGGCAAGCACTTTCCTTCCGGTGATGAGATGCGGGATCTCGATGCAGTCCCCCGCCGCATAGATATCCTTGTCGCTGGTTTGCATCATCTCGTTCACAGCGATCCCGCCGGTGGCTCCTATATCCAATCCAGCTTCCTTCGCAAGCCTGGAATTCGGCCTAACACCAACGGCGACAACGGCGAGCTCGCAGGGGAGCTCGGTTCCGTTTGATAGCTTCACACCTGTCAATTTACCATCCTTGCCGAGAAACTCGGCCACACCGTTGTCCGTGATCACGTTTGCGGCCCATGCCTTGACGTTGTTCTCGAGCAGCTTTGCAAGCTGCCAGTCCAGGAAGATAAGGATCTGGGGCATCATCTCGATAACAGTTATCTCGATGCCCGCCAGATGGAGGGCTTCGCATGTCTCGATACCGATCAATCCTCCACCGATCACGACGGCCTTCTTTATCCTGCCCTCATCCCTGATCTTCCTCAGATAGTCGGCATCCCTCATCGACTGCAGGGTGGTTATCCCCTCCAATTCCAACCCGGGGACGGGTGGCATCCTGGGAACGGACCCCGTGGCGATCACCAATTTATCATAGGGCTCCTCGAATTCCTCTCCCGAGCCGAGGTTCCTGCACCTCACCATCTTCCTCCCTCGGTCTATGGACAAGGCTTCGGTAGTCGTCTTTGCCATGATGTCCTTCGCTGCCATGAAGAACTTGGGATCCCTGACAATCCCGGTTGGGGTGCACAGAAGCTTGTTCCTGTCGTCGATGACACCTCCGACATAGTACGGGTACCCACAGGACGCCATCGAAAGGTCGGGATCCTTCTGAATTATCGTTATCCTTGCTTCCTGATCGAACCTTCTAGCCCTTGCGGCTGCCTTCGGACCTGCAGCCGATCCTCCTATGATCACTATCCTTCTCTGACCGCTCATTCCCACAGCTCCTTCTGGCGGGTCGGTCAATGTCTTAATGGTATTCAAAATCTCCTAACATGTTAAAATGTTAGGGTTAACATCATCCGTTTTAAAGCTCTCCAATAATAAAACAACCATTAAATCACTCAATGACATTTCCAGGTCCGTGGGGGCACAAGATTGACTGGATTATTCGGTATAGCTAGCAGTGGGAACTGCATCTCCAAGCTCTATTACGGGACAGACTATCACAGCCATCTCGGAACCAGCTACGGTGGCATCTCCTACATCGACGACATGGGTCAGCCGATAAAGAGGATACACGACATCAGCAACAGCCAGTTCAAATCGAAGTTCGATGATGAGATAGAGGGCCTCTCCTCCGGACTGGCGATAGGTGTGATATCCGACAAGGATCCTCAGCCGCTCACCTTCGTATCCAAGTTCGGACCATTTGCCGTTTGCGTGAACGGCCTCATCAACAACAAGGACGATCTGAAGGACCGCCTGATCGAGGAGGGGACGAGCTTCGCCGAGGTTTATCACGGCGATATCAACCAGGCGGACCTTGTGGCCAATCTGATGAACAAGGGCAGGACCATCGAAGAGGGGATAAGAAAGATGTGGGAAATGATAGACGGCTCCATCAGCCTCCTCGTCCTCACTCCGGAGGGCATAATAGCCGCCAGGGATCACAACGGGGTCAGCCCCCTGGTCCTTGGTAAGGACGATGAGAGCTGGGTGGCGGCAAGCGAGAGCTCTTCCCTGCCCAATCTGGGATTGGAATTCCAGAGGGAGCTCTCTCCGGGTGAGATAATATTGATGAAAAGCACAGGCACAACCGTGCTCCATCACGGGTCCGGAAGGAAGAGGATATGCGCATTCCTATGGATCTATACGGGCTTTCCCGCTTCAACCTACGAGGGTATAAATGTGGAGGAGGTGAGGGAGAGGTCCGGGAGGCTACTCGCCGAGAACGACGATGTAGAAGTTGACATGGCCGCCGGGGTGCCCGATTCCGGCACGTCGCATGCGATCGGATATGCCATGGGTGCCGGGGTGCCATTCCGGAGGGTGCTGTTGAAGTACACCCCCGGGTACGGGAGGAGCTATACTCCCCTGACACAGGAGGTCAGGGACAAGGTTGCCCTGATGAAGCTCGTACCCAATCATGAGACCATCAGGGGCAACAGAATAGTGCTCTGCGAGGATTCCATAGTGAGGGGAACCCAGCTAAAGAATTTCACCGTGATGAAATTGAGGCAGTGCGGTGTGTCCGAGGTCCATGTGAGACCGGCATGTCCGCCGTTGATGTTCCCCTGCAGGTACATGCTCTCGACGAGGAGCACCTCCGAACTTGCCACAAGAAAGGCCATACGCGAACTGGAAGGCAAGGACGCTCAGGATGTGTCGCGGTATATCGACGATTCGACTTCGGAACATGAAGCCATGGTGGAATGGATAAGGAAGGACCTTGATCTGGACACTTTGAGATACCAGAGGCTGAATGATATGATCAAGGCCATTGGCCTTCCCAAGGATCAGCTCTGCCTCTTCTGCTGGAACGGGGAGAAGTTCTGATTCACTCCTCGTATTCCTCAAGGTCTTCCATTTCCTCCAGCTCCTCGAGCTCTTCCAGTTCCTCCAACTCATCAATATCCCCGTAGTCATCGGTTTCCACGGGTATATGATCGGTCTCCCCCTCCACCGGCGCCTCGGCCATGGGTACCTTCTCCGTTTCGGGCTCAGGCGGGACCTCTGCCATGGGGGGCATCTCCTCTTCACCCCATGTCGGTACCTCCTCTTCCTCATCTCCCCATACGGGAACGTCGGCCAGAACCTCCTCCACAGTTGGAACGCGGCCGTCGTCGAACTCCTCTCCGGGAGCAGCCGGCTCCTCTTCCCTTGCCTGAACCCCGGTGAACACGGTTTCGGCTTCGCGCTTCAGAACCTCACGCTTCTTGTGGCCCCACTCATCCTCCCCATGGTATTTCTTGGAGGCTATCTTGTGCTTGCGGTCTTCCTCATCCATCCTGTGCTCGAGGGATTTGCCGTCGGACCTCAGGACCTTGCTGCGGTCCTTCTTGGTCTTCTTCTTGCGGTCTGCAGGTCTGATGTAGCCGCCGTCCCCCGGGGTTGTTTGCTCAGAGGAGGGAGGCGGAGGTGCCTGTCTCGGAGGCAGGTGGGAAAGGGGCGGGGCAACTGGCATGGCTGGAACCTCGCGGCCGCCGCCCGGCAGTCCCGTTCTATCGGCTCCCCTCCTGAGCAAGCTCTCGGCCCTCGCCTGGCGTATCTTCTTCTCCTCCTCTGCTTCCATCTGGGCCCTCAGCGCTTTCTTCTCTTTTCTTCTCCTCAGGTATCCGGGGACGACCAGTATCATGAGAAGAACGAACATGGGCACCAGAAGCCCTATCGCACCGTAAAGTGCCACCGACATGGTCCTCGATGGTATGTCAACGTTGACCACTGCAGGTGAGCTCTGGCCCCTGGAATTGTAGGAACGGACCGAATAAGTATAGGTGCCCTGGCCCGCGCTCCTGTCTGTGAAGTGAGTGGTCTCAGGGCCGAGCTCGGCGATCAGGACCGGCTCGCCCTTTCCGTCGCTCCTGTACACGAAATACCCCAGTATGGGAAGGCCCCCATTGAAGGACGGGGGCGTCCATGTCAGCTTCACCTCGTCCGAGGAGGCTTCGGCCTTCAGACCTCTGGGTCCTTGCGGGTCCGAGAGCGGGGAAGCTTCCAGTATCGGTCCCTGCGGCCCCATGCCCATGATGTTGGACGCAGTTACCGCATAGTAGTAGGTGACACCGCTCTCCAATTCGTCATCGGTGTAGGTGGTTCCCGTGTTCTCCGAGGAGATCTTTTCAAGGCCTCCCTGGGTTCTACCCCGGAATACTGAATATCCGGTCACACCGCTCTCGCCGTCGTATGCGGGAGGGGACCATTGGAAGGTTATCCAGTCCTCTCCCGTGTCCAGAAGCCAGATGCCCCCGATAACTCCGGGTATCCCCGCGGGTACGGCATTTATCCACTCGGACCGCGCACCCTCGCCTATCTCGTTCACGGCACTTATTGAGAAATTATAATCCAACCCGTTAAGCACACCTTGAAGGGTCCAGGCTTTTTGCGAACCGTCAACAATTTCGAGGAGTTTCGGCTCCTCGCTTTCGTAGGATCCATAGATGCGGTAGGAGAGCACCGGGAGAGAGATGCCGGCCCTGTGAGTCCATCTCAGTTCTATCCTCGAGTTCTCCCCGTAGGCTTCGAAGCTCATCGGTGGAAGTGGTGGGTCCCCCACAAGGACCCTGACGCTTGCGGAGGGGTCCCCGGTGGTGATCCTGTTCACCGCCCTGACCCTTAGGTCATAGCTCCTTCCAGGGATCAGGTCGGTGAAGATGTAATACTCCTCGTCGGTGATCTTGACCTCCCAGTCGACCTCTCCCTCTCTCTGGAACTCCACATTGTATGATGAGATCCTGTCACCGCCGTCGTAATCGGGGGGGAACCAGCTGACGTTCACCTCATCCGAGGAGACCAATACATCCTTCAGAACAGGCCCCGAAGGCATGCCGTATGCTTTGGCCGATACGATATTGGACAGGCTCCCTTCCCCGACCGAGTTGATAATGGTGATGCCGTAGGTTGCCGTCTCTCCATCTGCGAGTCCATCGTCAATATACTTGATTTCTCCGTAGGGCAGGTTTTCCAGAGGTCTTATCGTCGAGGAGGATATGCCCTTCCATATCCTCACCTCAGTTGGGGTCTTCCCTCCAAGCTCGGAGGGGTAGGTCCATCTGAGCGTAATGGTGTTGAGTCCAGCCGTGGCGCTCAGGTCCGTTATCCTGGGAGGGACCGATCCCGGGACCGCCGTTACCGGAGGTGAAAGAGCTCCTTCGCCGTATATATTGCTTGCACTCACCCAGTAATAGTACATCCTTCCGTTCACGACCGATTTGTCCAGATAGCTGTCCGCCCTGGATGAAAGGTTCGAAAGCAGCGTCCACGAATCAATATCGAGGCCTCTGTAGATCTTGTATAGGGTGACGGGTGAACCCCCGTCGTCAAGGACCGGCGTCCATCTGATAAGGACGTGTCCGTCGCCTCCTTCCGCATCTGTCCAGTTCACCCTTCCGGGGACCCCTTTGCCCATGCCTTCAACGGGGCCAGCAGGGGCGCCTTCGCCCAGAGAGTTGAAGGCGGAAACGAAGTAATGGTAGGATATTCCGTTCTCCACATCATCTTTGTATTCCCGCTTGGTCCCCGTGTAACCCAGAAATTCGGGATTCGCACCGGATTCCGACCTGTAAACGCGGTACCCCAATACGGGTTCATCATACAGGGCAAGCGGAGGCGACCACTTGAGGAGGACCTCCCCGTCCGAACTTATGGCTACCAGCTCGGCGGGGGAAAGCGGTACATCCTTTGCTGTCAAGGGCCCGATCATCGACATGGCGGAGCCTCCCAGCCTGTTGATGGCGGAAATTCCATAGAAGTAGAGCTCCCCGGCTTCCAGACCGCTGTCGATGTAAAAAGTAACCCCAGTGCCTATGTCGGCGATCTTCTCCATCAGCTCCGGTTTGGGGCCTCTGAAAACCGAATATCCGTCAAGTGGATATCCCCCGTCATCAACGGGTTCCGACCACGTTGCGTTGAACTCCTTGATGGAGTAGGAGGCCGATCCTTCCAGTGGCTGGGAAGGAGGCGTGAACGGCTTAGCGGTAACGATCCCCGTGGCATTGCTCTCTCCGACACCGTTGAGCTCGTAGGAGAGCTTATAATAATACTCCCTTGGAACCGGTGATATGTCAGTGTCGTTGAACCACCCGTTCTCCCCGACCCTTGCTATGGGGGAGAGATAGCCTTCGGACAGCCCTCTGTAAACGATGTAATCAATATCGAACATCCCCAGGTATAGCTGGTCCATCATGTTCCAGGTGATGTTCACGTGCATGTCCCCCGGCCGGGCTGAGGGATCCTCCGGCAGCGGGGTGACCATCGGTGTCTCGGTCACGGTATTGGTCTCCCTGCTCTCCCCGATGGTCTCGAAGATGGCAGTGACATAGTAATGGTATTCCCTTGAGGTGAAATAATCGATTATATCGGAATATTCAGTTACATTGCCGACATCCATCAGGGGGGCCATGCTATCTTCGGTGAGGCCCCTGTAGATCCTGTAACCTGCTATGTCGAACCGCTTGGAAGTCTCGGATGTCGGCGGGTCCCAGGTGAGGTTCACCATGAAATAGTCAGAGCTCGAGGAGAGGTTGGAAGGGGAGAAATCCGCGGGATAGAGCTTGGTGAAGAACACATCGTTGTTGCTGTTGTGGGATGTGTCATAGGAGTAATAGGTTACTGGGAAATCGCCTGAATCTGTCCGGCCAGCCATGTAGACGAATCCGGTGCTATCGATATGGATCCCGTTGCAGTAATCGTAGTTCGATCCTCCAAGGAATGAGCTGTAACCAACGGCCCCGCCATCGATGTTCAAGTTGAATATGAAACCGTCCGAGTAACCGCTGCGGGAATCTTGGTAGGCCTCCCCGGAAGTGTAGAAGTCTGATGAAGCTGTGTATCCGCCAACGTAGACCGATCCTCCGCTTCCGGTTACGACATCGTTGCCCCTGTCATTTCCGGATCCTCCAATGTAGGTCGAGTTGACAAGACCGCTGCCGTCTTTTTTCAGAACCGAGAGGAAAGCATCCCCGCCCCCATCGTAGCTTGAGTCATAGCAGTTCGGAGTGGTCGGGTAAGGTACGGACGAGCTTTGTGTCTGTCCCACGACAAAGGCATTCCCCGAGCTGTTGACCTCGATCCCGTATCCGCCGTCGGCCCCGTTCCCGCCAAGGAACGTAGAATAGCTCAATCCGCTGCCGCCCGTGTTCATCTTTGTCAGGAAAACGTCCCCTCCGCCGCCGTAGCTCCGGTCAAAGGCACCTGAGGTGGTCGGGAAGCTCGAGCTTTGCGTCATCCCCGTGACATATGCGTAGCCCGAGCTGTCTATATCTATGGCGTTCCCGACGTCCGATGAACTGTCCCCGAGGAATGTGGAATAGCTGAGTCCTCCGTTGACATCGACCTTCAGGGCAAAGGCATCGGTGTTTCCGTTGTGGGTCGTATCATAAGCTCCGCTTGTATATGGGAACTTCCACTGGCTGGGCCAGTTGTTGGCGACGTAATCCGTTCCTCCAGTGACATAGGCATTGCCGCTGCTGTCAACGGCCACACCATATGCATAATCGCTTGCCCAACCACCCATGAAAGAGGAATATACCAGGCTGTTCCCTCTCGCATTGAGCTTGGATATGAATCCGTCCCCCTGGTTGCTGTAGGTTCCGTCGAAGGCGGACCTGGTCGGGAAATTGTTGGAGGATGTCGATCCGACGATGTATGCGTTATCGCTGCTGTCGAGGTCTATGCCGTAGGCGATATCGTCCCCGCTGCCCCCGATAAATGTGGAATATACCAGATAATCCCCGGAGACGTTCACCTTCATGACGAAAGCATCGGTGCCCCCGCTCTTTGTCGTCTCGTAGGACCCGGATGTTGTCGGGAAGCCGGTCGAATCGGTGCTGCCTGTGAGATAAGCGTAGCCGGAGCTGTCCACAGCCAGACTGTTAGCAACATCGTTCATGGATGAGCCGGCGTACGAGGAATAGTAGAGACCTGGATCTATGATGAGCTGCTTTGACCTGTCATACGGTCCGATCTCGAATCCGACCGTCCCGTCAATGTTTAATTTCCAGGAGGATGGCACTTCCTCCCCGTTCTCCATGTAGCTCAAGGGAGGCTCCTCAACAACGGTTCCGATGGGAGTACTGATATCGATCCTGCCGTCGATGATCCTCGGCTTGACACCCTTGTAGATGAGTCCGATGTCCGCAGGATCGGCACCGGGTCGGACCACGAGGTCGTATTTCAGACCCGAATCAACGATATAGAAAACGAGGTCGATGTCCTCCACGATGTTCTTGTACAATATCTTCTCGAATCCTTCGACATCCGTGATCCATTTCGAAGGATCGTTGCCGACCAGATAATTTGTGCTTCCGGGAAGGGGCCCCACACCACGGGGCAGGACGCCCTGAGAACCCCTGAAACTTACTTCGTATACATATGTGGTTTCCTCACCCTGGATTATGTAGGAGACGGAAGATTCCTTGAAAGCCGCTACAACACCCCCTCCCACGGTGTAGAACCGGACCGACCCGTCCTGGAGCTGGCCGATGTTCTCTGCGAAGTAGGTGGGTGCTGGATATGGAGTCCCCGGATCGCTGCTTCCTCCCTCATTGATCGTAAACGCTTCTTCTCTGATTTGTGTCTCGGTCTGCTGGATCTCGGCTCCCCATCCCGAAACGAGGGGTAGGACCAGAAACATAAGGACCGCCGAGATAGCGATCATTGCCGCCTTGTCCCTTCCAATCATTTTGCTACACCCTCCTCTTCCTTTTTCTCCTCCCCACCTTTGCCTTCGTTCTCCTGCTTTGCCGGAGCTTCCCCGCTGGACTCATCGGAACTTCCTTCCCCGGATCCCTTTTCCCCTCCTTCTTCCGGTCCTTTGTCCCCGCCCTCGGAATCCTCCTTCGTCCCTTCACCATCGGTCCGGTCGCCCTCCTTCTTTCTCCTCTTCACTAGAATGAAGATGATGAGGGCGAGTACAAGGCCCGCTGTCAGTCCTCCGGCTGCGGAGTATGTCAGCAGAGTAGAGGTCTTAATGACATCCGTTGTGGATGCCGGCTCAGCGATTACGGTAATTATGGCCGTGGATGAGTTCGTTGCTCCGGCAGAATCCGTCACGGTAGCGGTTATCAGATGGGTACCCATGGATAGCTCTGGCGAGATCTGCATCCCCGAGCCCAGACTTCCGTCCAGGTCCGATGTCCACGAGAAGGTCAACACATCGCCCCAAACGGCATCCGGGTCAGGCGCCGTTACGGACAGGATTATTTCCTGGCCGGATATGTGGACCCTGCCCTCCGGAATCACACTGATTATCGGCCTCCCCGGGGCGTCGTTCACGTTCAGCACCTCGATGGTGAAGTTCCTCTTGACAGTTGTGATCCCATCGCTGAAGGATGCCTGGATGGTGTGGGTGCCTACCATTTCGTTGTTCGGGATCAGGTAGAAGCTTCCGTTCTTTGTGATCATGTAATTTCTGCCGGACTGGATGCCAGGTATCTTAGTGGCAATGTCCATTGTGATGGTGACATCCTCGCTGTCAGCATCGTCCTTTGCGGAAACG
This sequence comes from Thermoplasmatota archaeon, assembly GCA_048569615.1. GTDB lineage: Archaea > Thermoplasmatota > Penumbrarchaeia > Penumbrarchaeales > Penumbrarchaeaceae > JAYEPK01. The sequence continues at coordinate 23,091 of JBLIRK010000015.1, forward strand.
GGATAGAACAGTGTCTCACCCTGGTCAACGGAAACATCCGGGAGCTCGCCCACGACAGGTGGATCATTGACCCCATAGACGATCACATCCACCTTTATCGTACTCGACACCTTTCCGTCGGAGCAGGTTGCAAGGAGCCTTGTCGTTCCGAAATAGTCCGGATCCCCCTTTACGGTAAAGGTGCTCCCCGTGCGATTTATGGATATGCCCTCTCCGGGCTCCAGTGTATAAGCAAGATCATCCCCATCTATCTCCCTGAACCACCTGACGAGTGAGACCACGCCGCTTTCCCCGTCCTCCTGCAGGGTGATGTTGGACGGAGGCAGGTCCTTCATCGGCGGATTGTTGCCGACGATGAATCCAAGGGTCAGTTGATCGCTCTCCTCCATTCCGTCCCAAGTTGAGATATTTATCGTCCAGTTATCGTCCCTTACCAGATTATCTTCCGGAAGCAGGACGGACTTGTTCCCTGTCAGTTTGATCTCGGAATGGAGCTCGCCGTTCCTATAGAACCTGTAGTTGTAAAGAAGCTCCTCTTCGGGGGTTTCCAGATCGGAGCCTGGCATGTCGATGGTTATCATAACAGGAACACCCCTGGTTACAACTTCAGGAGTGATGTAGGCCCGCGGAGGCAGGGGTTTGTTGTTGAGCACCGTGAGCGAAAGATCAAGGTCTTCGGCGGTCGTATTTCCCGTGGAATCGGTGATGACCGCCCTTAAGTGGTACTCTCCGACGCTGGACCAGGTCTCTGTCACAACAGGGACGGTCCAGGTTCCCTGGTCAAGAATCTGCCCCTTGATCATCTCATCCTCCCAGGTCCCGGTAGCGGGATCCAGGTACTCGATCTCGACATCCAGGAATTCAAAGGGCTCGTCAGCATCCTCAAGGTCCAGGTGGATAATTGTCGATCGGCCCCGGAAGAGCGTATCGTCGTCCATCTGATAATTGACGATCGAAGGCGGGGTGGAGTAGCCGAAAAAGAGCTCCTCAAGCTTCGGTCTACCGTTCACCAGCTCTGAGCTCAGCAGGACCTTCACGTAGATCAACTGATAGGTTGACTGCAGGTCCTTGAGGAACAACCTGTCCCACCTTATGGTCTCCGTGGCGGAGATCCCGGTTACGACAAGGGAAGAGTTCCTGTCGAATCCGGGTATGGGGGAAAGGTCCATCCCCAGGAGCTCCACACTGAACGCCACCCGATTGGAAATGGCGGATGTCTTTATGGTGATGAGATCGCACCAGAGTTCCTCTCTATGAACCGGGCCCAGTATCACGCTCCCCGAGAACCTCCCGTCGTCAAGGGCGATCCCCCCTGGCTCCCGGTGGCAGTTGACCATCCGGAATATGTGATCGGTCATGGTCATGTCCTCGAGGAACGGAAAGGATGTCGTATAGTTCAGGGCGATCCTCTTTATCGAAGGATCGCAGCCGTCCACCCTGTCCATTGAGAATTCAAGGCTGATCCCCTTCCTCAGATCCAGACCCTTGCTCCAGCCACCTGAAAACTCGGCAACCTTGTTATATCCGGTTCCATGGATTATGCCGCCTCCGAGCCCCCCAACATCGATCCATCCCGAGGGTGGATATAGCTGGATGCTCGCATCATCGTCCAGGACCCTCATCATAAGGCTGCATCCGCCGGTAAGACCATCTATGTCGATCCCTATATCGTCCCAGCTCTGAAGACCCATGGGGGAGAAGGAATCCGTCAGCAAGCTGCCCTGGTAGGAAGGAGAGAACCTGTAAATCTCCATGCCCCCATCCTTGAAATGGCCGGCCCAACCCTTGTTAGGATCGGTGAACGGGGAATGGGCCATCGGACCGTAGGTGGCAATCCTTTCCTGTGTCTCTCCGTGGTCAGGGCTGGAGTAAACCTCAACTCCTTCAGCGACCTCCACTGTAATGATGTACAGTCCCCGGTCCGCTGCCGTCTGCATATCGATCTTTCCATCCCACTGTCCGGTTCCTATGTCTATCGTGTAGTCGAAGGGGCTCCAGTTCTCGCCGTTCGTCGAGTGGAAGGACCTGACCCATCCCTCGGTGCCGTGGGCGATGCTGACATATACATCCTCTTCGAACATGGCCGAGCATATCGAGGATATGCCTGGGGACGGGCTGTAGAGCGTCATGGTATTGAACCAGGTCCCGCCTCCGTTGGTGGAGAAGGAAAGCGACAGCTGGTCGGAATTCGGAGGGCAGTGGAAGAGCAGTACGAACTTCTCGCTGCTTCCTTGATAGACGAGTATGGAGAACAGGCTCACACCGGAAAGGACATTGAGGGGTTCGCTCCATGAACCGCTCTGCCACTGCACCATTTTGAGTCCCTTGGAGTCCTGGTCGGACCAGAAGACCACCAGTTTTTTATTCCAGACGATGGACTGCATGTTCTGACCTACATTCCCCGACAGGTCCAGCTGGACAACCGTTGTATTTGCAAGATAATAGTAGGTGGATATCGGGGTGCTGGTGGCATAGAGATGGTTTGTTTCGTTCACGGAACCTGTCATGGGCATCAGGTAGAAGAGCTCGCCTTCGTGCACGGTGATCTCCGGATGCCCTTTTCTCGTACCTGTGAAGTTCTCGACCATGATGGGATCGTCCCATCTGTCAGCCTTCGAATCATACCTCAATATCCAGAAGGAGAACCATCCGAATGAAGCCCCTCCTCTCGTGAAAGCAAAAAAGATGTCGTCTCCGGCCGCTGCGATTATCCTGGATCCCTGGAGATCGGCACCTGTCCATGGACTTGCCTCCAAGGAGTGTTCGGCCACTAGCCGGTTCGATTCAATATTGAAGGCCAGACCCCGATCGGAGGAGAGGTTCCTTGAAGTCTTGATAAACGACGGATCCTCAGGGGTAAGGATGTACTGAGTTCTGCCCTGCTCAGGCGACCTGGGATCGGGGGTATCACCCGATAATGCAGCCTCCCCCCCACCGGAGTGACCCCCAACCGGAAACAGGCTAACACTTGAAATTGACAACATTATGAATAGAACTGAAAGGGCTCTCCATTTCCTCAAGGTTATCACTCCGTGTCCTTTAAGAGGTCGGGTGCGAAAAGGTGTTGTCTCCATATAAATGTATTACTGTACATTATATCCTTTATAGCTTGCCCTTTTTCCTATCTTGAATACAAGCATCTTCCTATCCCTACTGGGCGTCGGTGGCCCTTGTAAGCTCCGTCACGTTGCTTCTCGTGAAGAAGCCGTCGAAATCCCCGTATCTGTGTATGTACTCGTTGACCAGGAATGTGTTGTTGGAGCCCTTTGTGAAGGTCTGTTTTAATCCCTCCTCCGGGGATCCTACAAGTTCCAGGAGGAATCTCAATCCATCGTCATAGAGGGCCTCGAAGGTATCCTCTATTCTTTCCGTATGGAAGGCCACGTGGTGGACCCTGGGTCCGTAGTTGTGGACGAACTTTTCCGTGGGTCCCGAGTTCTCGAGGGTTTTCAAGGGCTCTATGCCCGTTGTGAACACCTGGGCGTATTCATCCCTAGATAGCCTGGCTACATTTGTAATGGAATTGAACCTCTTGACGTAGATGGCGAAGTCGAAATGGTAGTTCGTCAGCTCCATGAACTCTATTATGGCCGCATCCCGGTTCTGGCTTTCGAGCCTGGTAGCAGCATGGTCCAGGTATTTGATGTTCTTGAGATAGCCGATGTCTATTTTGGCTGCGGCGGTCTCCATCTCGATGTCTCCCTCGGAAATGTAGCTTCCTCTCTTCCCCGTCCACTGCAGCAGTCCTATGGAATTGCCGGTGAAACAGGAGGGGATGGTCTGGATGAATGAGTAATTGTCCTTGTGGACGATGTCCTCCTGAAGGAATTGGACCCCTCTTTCCCTCTGAACCTCAACGTATCTGTCCAGGTCGGAGCATTCGAATACTAAGGTTTCCAGCCTCGTATCCGGTAAATGGGCGGTCTTTGGGGCGATGTTGTATTTTCTGAAGGGAGAGGTTTCGCTTTTCCTGTTCCGTACTATGAAATCGGCCGAATCCTCCACCTTCAGCACCATGTTCCTGAAAAGCGCATCCTCGAAGGCGGAATGGAATCCGAGACCCGTGAAATCCATGAGCTCCTGGGAGGCGGATTCGAAGTTACGCTCCTCGGTGTTTATGATAACCGACTGGAGTCCCTTGATGAGTCCCTCGAGCCCCCATACCTTCCTGTTCTCCATGGCCATGGGCACTGCCTGCTTGAGCACCTCGTCGCTGTTCCTGAAGTTCAGCGGTTCGGAAGGGATCGGCCCGCATCCATCGCATGCGAAACCCTTGATGGACCTCGAATATTCCTCCATGATATCCTGACATATCAGTTCGGGCATGGGACACACCTGCTCTCAACCCTAAAACAGCTGGTATGTAAAAACTTTGCTTGGAAGAGATATATGGAACTCTCTACCCGCCGATGACCATCACCCTGATGATCAGGAATAGGAGTGTCTGAAGGAAGAGATAAGCGATGAGCAGCTTCTTTCCGTACCTTGATCCGAAATATTGATAGGAATAGGCCATGATGGCCGCTATTACGAACCAGGCAATGTAATTCTGGACCGGTATGGTTCCGCCCGCCCAGTCCCAGTAGTCAAGCTCCATGGCAACCGGCTCAAGCGCGATATCGAATAACATTGCGGCCAATCCCGCAGAAAGGGCACCAGCTAACCTGTGCCTTACGAACCTGCCTACCAGTTCCGACGATCCCATTATTACTATCACCCAGTTGAAACCTATTACCACCGGGACCTCGAAGAGTTCCGGCCCCAGGGTGCTTCCGTACGAGTAATCACCGAAAACTGCCCCGGTTGCCACCCCCACGGCTTCAAGTGCGAAGGTGATGAGATAGGTGACCAGAACCCAGAGGAAAAGAATGTACCTTCTGCCTATCATGTCCGGAAGGAGGACGAGAAGGCCCATTGAAAGAAGGAATATCGGAGTCAGTAGGAGCATGAGGTTTCTTGTTACATCAAGAACGTGACCTATCGATCCGACAAAGAACAAGATCGCCATTATCCATAAGGCCTTGTCCCTAAAGGCCATCATTCTCTCTTTCATTGTCCCCACATTCTACTTCACAGTGAATTTCTTGGTAAGGAGGTTAAGGACGATCCTTGCCTTGGACGGCTTTACCTTCTTCCTGTAGATGATCAAAGGGTCCCTGACGATCCTCATAGCCGTCCATTTATACATGTCGGAGGCATTCATTACGGGTATCCTCACGTTCCTGTCCAACCCCTCATATCCTCGCTCGGCCTCCGACTGCCATTTCATGTACTTCTCCACCTGGGCGTCGATAAGGGCTGCGAAGCACTGGCTGTGCTCCCGGGCCGTGGAGGCTTTCAGGTCCTTTAGCCTGTACTTCTCCAGCTCCTCCTTGGGTATGTACCTCCTACCCAGCCTGTTGTCCTCCTCTATGTCCCTTATGAAATTGATGTACTGCATGGCCTTACCAAGGGCCCTGGCGTTGGGATGGAACTCGTCGTTCACCCCAAGTATCCTGCACATCATGAGGCCAATGACCTCCGCCGATCCGTATATGTATTCCTCGACCTCCTCCAAAGTTTCATAATGGGATTTCACCAGGTCCAGCTCCATAGAATGCAGAAAGGCTTCGATCCATTCCTTCTCGAAGTTCTTCCTCTTTGCCATCTCGATGAAGCTGTCCAGCACATGGTCTCCGGAGGGTTTGCCGTCCCAAGCCTGGCAGAAGGATTGGTAGAAGTTGCAGAAATCGTCTTTCCTCTGGGGTATCGAATCCACGAAATTATCCGCCACGCGAACGAAGCTGTAGAGAATGAACACATCCTCCCTGGTTTCCCTGGGGAAGAACAGGGAGTTGTAGAAGTAGGTCTTGCTCCCTTTCTTGAAGATGGTGTATATCCTGTTCTCAACCATGTTCCTTCACTATCTCCCTTGCAAGGATCCTGGAGGATATTATGACCATTGGCACCCCTATTCCGGGATGTGTATATTGTCCCGTAAAGTATAGGTTCCTGACCTTTTTCGAATAGTGGGATGGTCTGAAGACAGCGGTCTGTCTGAGCGTATGGGCAAGCCCGAGGGCGGTTCCCTTGTACGCGTTGTACAAGGAGCTGAAATCCCTGTGGGTCACGATCCTTTTTGATATTACATGGTCCGATATATTCTCCCCGAGCAGTTCTTCTAGATGTGAGATGGTGAGCCTGTAGTACCTCTCCCTGACCTCATCCGAATCATCCAATCCGGGTGCAACGGGCACTAGGAAGAACAGGTTCTCCTTTCCCTCGGGTGCGACCGAGGGATCTGTGACCGAGGGGCAGCAGACGTAGTATGACGGATCATCCGGCCATCGGGGCTTCTCGAAGATGGTCTCGAAATGCTCGTCCCATTTTGGGCTGAGGTAAAGGTTATGGTGGGTCAGCCCATTCAATTTCCTGTCAAGGCCGATATATATTAGTATGCATGACGGTGCAATGGATTTCTTCTTCCAGTATCTCTCGCCGTATGATCTGTACCTCTTCTCGATCAGCTCCATGTCGGAATGGGGGTAGTCAGCGTTCATGATCACCATGTCGGAGCCATATGTGCCTTCGTTCGTCTCCACGCCGGAGGCTGTTCCGTTCTCTATGCGGACCTTCGTCACTTCCTCGTTGAATATGAATTCGACACCCTCCTGGATGCAGAGATCGTGGAATCCCTTTGCGAGCTCCCCCATTCCCCCCATGGGGTACCATACTCCTAGATTGAAATCCACGTGGGACATGAGGGCGTAAAGGGCAGGAGAATTGTTCGGGGTCCCTCCAAGGAAGACGATGTTATACTCAAGTATCTTTCTCAGGTCCGGGTCCTTTACATACCTCCTGGCATAGCCGTCCAGGCTGTCGAAGACGTGTAGCTTGGTCCCCTCGATCATCAGCTTCCGGTTAAGGAAATCGAAGATGCTGCGGTACTCCTTGTAGATGAACTCCCCCATTGCGATCTCATACTGATAGGAGGCGGAATCGAGGTATTCCTTCAGCTTCCTTCCCCCATCCTCTTCGTAGCGGTCGAATAGCTCCAGATTGGCATCGAGGTCGGCCATAATGTCCAGCACCTTCTCCCTGCTGTAGAAGACCCTATAGGAGGGATCGAGCCGTTTGAGCTGGTAGAAATTGGATACGCTCTTTCCGAATTCCCCGAAGAAGGATTCGAAGACCTCGGGCATAAGATACCACGAGGGCCCCATGTCGAAAACGAATCCACCGTCCCTGTGGACGATCGCCCTTCCCCCGGGTTGGGAATTCTTCTCTATGACCTTCACCTCGAACCCGCTCTTTGCCATCAGGGCTGCGACTGCCATCCCACCGAAGCCTGCGCCCACGACAATTGCCGATTTCCCTTTAGAAGTCATCACCGTTAAAATGTTAAGCCCATTATTAAAATATTTCACATTTTAAAAAACATTTTCATATTTCATTATCTGATTTGACGCTATCTCTCCGGAGAGCACAACTATGGGCATCCCACCTCCTGGGTGGGCGCTTCCCCCGCAGAAGTAGAGGCCCTTAATCTCCCTGGACCTGTTCGCCTGCCTCCTGAATGCGGATGTCCGGCTATTGGAGGAAATTCCATAGATGGAGCCCTTGTTCCCGCTCCATTTACCCTCGATCCCGGGGGGGTCCAGGGTACCTTCGGCCGCTATCCGGTCTGAAACATCCAGATCGAAGTTGTCCCTAAGGGAATCCACGATCCTTCCTCTCAGTCCCGCCATCTCGGCTATCCAGTCCTGGCCGCTGTCGTAGGGGACGTTGATCAGGACGAACCAGTTCTCGCAGTTCGGGGGAGCGTCCTGGGGATCGAGCTTCGATGTTATGTTGACGTATATCGTCGGGTCCTGCGGCGTCCTCTTCCTTTCCCAGATATCCCCGAACTCCTTCTCGTAGTCCGGGGAGAAGAATATGTTGTGGAGCAGCAGGTCAGGGTTCTCCCCTTTTATTCCCCAGTAGAATACTCCCCCCGAGGATGAGGGTTCCATCTTCATGTAGCGCGCCCCCATCCGGGAGCCTTCGCCTCCCATGAGCTTCGAATATGTGTTAACCACATCCGAATTGGATACCACGATCTCGTATCCCTCCCTTCTTCCTTCGACCACAATACCTTTAATCCTTCCCCCTTCGACGATGATCGAATCAACCTCCGAGAGGAAATGGAAACGAACTCCTTTTTCCTTAGCGCACTTCATCATTTCCCTGGTGATGGAGCAGATCCCCCCCTTCACTCCGTAGGCCCCTATCCCGAACTCCACATGCTGGATGAGGTTGAAGGTCGCCGGGGAGAGATAGGGCGAGGAGCCGTTGTAGGTTGCATACCGGTCGAAGAGCTGGACCACCCTGGGATCCCTGAAATGCGATGAGTTCGCCCCGTGCATTGACCTGAAAGCATCCACCCTGTGCAGGTGGAGAAAGGTTGTGATCATCTCCTTCCTGAGGTAGGTGGAGATCTCGTCAAGTGGATGCTTCATGAAAAGGTCCGATGTGAGCTCGTAGAGCTTTCTGCTCTTTTCGAGGTAGCTTATGACTCTCTCGGCCTTCTCCCCTGTCTTGCTCTCTATCTCTTCCGCGAACCTCTCCCGGTCGGCATAGGAATCGATCACCGTACCATCGGGAAAGAAGTATCTGGTTATGGGATCGAGACGGACGAGCTCCAGGTGGTTCTCCATCGGCTCCCCCATCTCCCGGAAGAAATCTGAGAAGACCTCCTTCAGCGTGAATAACGATGGCCCGACATCGAACCTGAAGCCGTCGATCCCCATGTTTCCGGCCTTGCCCCCGGGGGAGCCCGTCTTCTCGAAGACATCGACCTCGAAGCCCTTCACCGCAAGCCGGGCTGCGGCCGAAAGTCCCCCGAGCCCTGCTCCGATAACTGCGATCCTTTTACATTGTCTCCGGTGAGCCATTTTCATTCTTTCCCATTTTTCCTTTAAATATCAGATAGACGAAAAGATACCATGAGAGCATCGACATGTTGTAGAAGAAATCCTCCAGCGGTATGGTAAGGAACCTTCCGTTCCAAGCGTTCCCATCCCCCCACATGAAATCGGGACCGTAGGTGACGATGGGTATGGAGGTCAGCAGGTAGTTGAAGAAAACGAAGAGCAGGATCGTTATAGTGATGAAGAGCCAGAAGTGCCTTCTCCCGAGCAGTTCGGGCATCTTCACCGGTGCGAATATCAGGAAAAGTCCGAGTGAGATCAAGGCCAGGAACGTGTAGCCCTGGTCATGGAAGATGAGCGCAGCCACCGAAAGAACACCTCCTGCAACGAGGTAGGGTATGGGGCTGAACGGGACCTTCCAGTCCCTAATATGGCATGAGATCACCTCGAAGGTGAAGATGCATGCATAGGGCACGGTAACGAAGAACATGATCTCCTCGATGGGAAGTCCGAAGAGATAGATCCCGGTCAGGTACCTCTCGTTGAACGCCCAGTGCCCCTGGTACGTTGCATAGATGTCCCAGATCACAAAGAGGGTCCCGACCGTCAGTATGGAGCCCGCAAGAGGCCCCCACCTCTTGTAGAATGCCACCCTCTTATCGAAAGAGAGCAGTAAGGGGAATATGATGATGGCTATGTCAATGATAAGATAAAGGTACATCTCTTTCCTCCATAGAGCTCACCCTTTCAATATATCTGTCCATGTTGAATTTGCGGAGCAGTCCCCGATCGTTCATGTAACGGACCTTGCCGAATATCGGTCTTTCGGTCCAGGGTCGGTCGTGCTTCCCGAAGCACCATGCAACGCCCGCGTATGAGTTCGGATCCCTGCCGTCAAGTGAATATTTATTGTTGAGGTATAGTGCGGTCTTGAAGGCTTCCGCAGGCTCCCCCATCCACTCCAGGAGCTTCTTGCCCCAGTACATGCGCATGTAGTTGTGCATCTTGCCGGTGAGCCGCATCTCCTTCTGGGCTGCGTTCCAGAAGGGATCGTGTGTATCGGCCCTCTCCAGCTCCTCCCGGTTGTAAATGTAATCCCTCGAGTCACCCTCATGCAAACAGAGTGTCTCGGCCGCCCATCCGGGCAGGCAATCAATTGAATCGTATTGTCCGTTGTAATGCACGAAATTGAAGGCGAGCTCCCGCCTGACGACAAGCTCTTCCAGGTAAGCTTCGGACCCGGGACCTCCCATCTCGCTGATTATCAATGCCAGGGTCAGCGGTGATATCTGACCGAAATGGAGGTACGGTGACATTCCGGATTGGATATCACCACCTGGATCGTTCCTATCGATATGGTATCTTGCCAGCTTGTTCTCTATGAAGTTCTTGAAGGTTGACAGTGCCCCGGACGTACCTCCCCCGATCCAATCGATGAATTTGACCGATCTGTCCAGGTCCAGTCCCTTGATGACATTGCCGACATCGTCCGTTTCCATACTGTCAAAGGAAAGGTCAAGTGATGACAATTTCACATCCGGCTCTTCCGGGGCGATCATGAAATCGTCAAGGAGCCTGTTGATCCTCGGCCTCAGGGTTGCAGCGGAATACATCTCCTTCTCCGCCAATGTCTCCGCGGGAATTATCAAATCCGTCTCGACCTGGACCAACGGACACTGGACTTCCTCGGCAAGTCTTTTTCTCCATTCCACCTGATGCCGGAGGTAGCCTCTGTCGCAAAAAAGGTATGCAGCTTCCTTTGAAAGCTCTATGGCTCCGAGTACAGGCTCCACCCTCCGGACCACCATCTGGACCTTCTTCACCTCCAGCTTCTCCCTGACCTCGGAGAGCCCCTGGAGCATGAACATGAAATGTCTCTCGTTAGCCTCCGGATAGTCCTCCTTGATTCCGAAGAACACCACCAGCGGCAGCTTGAGCGCGTTAGCCTTGTGAATGGCCGCATCCAGGGCGTGGTTGTGCAGAATCCTCTGGGAAGCCTGCATCCAGTATACAACCAGGTCCCCGCTGCCAGCCTCCTCGGAGTTCAGATTCAATGTCCTTGGGTCCCGGGAGATATGTCCTCCGCTCATTTCCAGAGCTCCCTGTCCCTTTTCGGATCGAAGCCCGGAGCAAGCTCCGCGGGGTATGGCCGGAAGTAGTACTGGTCCTCCAGATAGTCCACCTGGAACCTGATGACATAGGAGAGCATCACCTGCTTGCACGTCGCAAGCGGGACGCGGTCGTCCTTGTATGCATCCAGGAGATCCAGATAGAAACCCTTTTCCTCCCTTGACATCTCGTCGGATACGTAACCGAAGCAGTGCATCAGAACGTTTATGTTCGAAGTGTACTTGGGCCCCCTTGCCATGGCTTTGGAAAGGTGAATCCCGTACTGGTCCAGGACATTCTCGAATCTTGATCCCTTCTGCCCTGCGACGATCCGCCCCAGTTCCTTGAGCTCTTTCTGGCTGTAGGCCATTAGAAGGAACTTGTGCTGGGAGTGAAAGCGGATGAGGTCCCTTGATTTCCCTGATCCCTTCATGAGCCGGAACCTTGCTAGTGTGTAGAGTTTTGTAAGGAAATGGTCCCTTATCGTGGGATCGTCAAGCCGCTTCTCGTCCTCGACCGCCAGATGTGAGTATCCGGCCGAAACCTCCTTTCCGAGGAAGCCGTCCCCCAGGCCAACCATCTTGCTCTTTTCCATTTTGGGGTAGATCTTCACATCCCCCATGCCGCAGGTGGGCGATTTGGACTTCAGTATGAAACCGTCGACCTCACCTGCCCTTTCGAACAGGTCGGAGACATAGTTCTCCATCTTCCCGGTGTGGTCACTCCCCGTTGCCGGCTGGATCAGGCGGTCCTCTTCCCCGGTCCTGACTATCCTCACGGGTCTTCTCGGGATGCCCAGTCCTATTCCCACCTCGGGACAGTCGTGGACGATTTCTGCCCTTTCCTTGAGCTCCCTCACAAGGTCGCTGCGTATGATGGCGCCGTCGAACCTGCAGTAGGCGAACTCGATGCATCTGCTGCAGTACAATCTCGGTAACGGCTGATCGAGCAATTTACCCCCAAGGGGAAACCTTCGGTGATTTTATAAACACTTTGATGGACCCTGGTCGATAAGAAGGCTCGGAAAATGTAATAAGACCGACCGGCCTCCCCAAACAGTTAGATGACAGCCCCGCCCTCTACTTGGAAAGCCGCCGTATGCTTCGAATCCGCAGCCGTTGCCAGGCTGGTCAGGGAAACCCTCGACAGCCTGGAGTGGAAATACGAAAGGGACAGGACCATCCACAGTTTCGGAAGATTATGGGTTGTGATATCCGTTCCCGCGGTTTCCTATGTGTTCCAGTTCATAGTCAGGGAGCCTGTTGAGATAGTGATAAACACATTTGACGAGAAACCGACCCATGCAAGCGATCTTCATTTCATAGAGATAAAGGGCATAACCAGGAAGAACGCTCCCCGGGTGAGGAAGTTGCTGCAGGAATTTGCGGGTTCGCTCCCGCGGAAACCCTATGATTTCCACTGGAAGGAGAGGTTCAGGGCGGGATTTCTGAACAGACAGCATATGGATGCCAAAAGGCAGTGGGGGCGGTGGGGGATCTAATCCTCCCAGGTCGCGGCTCCATGCTTGAATCCCAGCTTGGGAAAAGGCCTGGCTCCCGAGGATGATATATTGTCAAGATGTCCGGCGATCCTCTTCAGCAGTCTTGCGGAGACGATCTCCACCAGGGCCTCATCCCTGTCTATGTTCTCAGTAAGGGTCCATTTCCTGAGCTCCTCGTAATGGTCCTTGAGCTCCTCCTCCAGCTTCGTTACCTTTGTCGGATATTTGCTGTTCATGCTGACGAAGGAATCATGCGCCGAGTTGAACATGATGGCTATTAGGTCCTTCATGTCGTTGAGCTCCTCCCTGCCCTCGGACCTGAGCTCGTCCCTGAAATCGAACTCGTCCCGAATGGTGGCCAGGTCCTTCGCATAATCTCCGATCCTCTCGTAATCGATGACAAGGGAGATCATGATGAGCCCGCTGTGTATGTTGGGAGAGCTGGAGATGGAGAAGTATTCGAAGACCTTCTTCCTAACTATCTGGACCTTGCGGTTCACTTCCTTGTCCATCTTGATGATATCCTCCGGCTCCACCTCCTGATCGAGGAGTGCCCTCATGGAGAGCAGGAACATCTCCTGTGTCTTGTGGTGGAGCTCGTCCATGATATCGAAGGATTCATCCAGCAGCGGATTCTTCTTCAGAGCATCCCATATGTTCTTGAACATCGCCTCGTCTCCTTATTCACCTTTCGTTTCTATATAGGGTAATTACTTTAAAAGATAAACCTATCGATAATTATGACCGCACCGGGGATTGCAAAGAATACTGTCAAGAGGAATATTATCGCCATCTTCCTGTTCAAGGCCATATAGTTCGCCACTCTCTGGGCAAGGTATATGGGAACCTTCCTTAAAGGATAAAAGATCAAGATCCCGGTGATATTGAAATACAGGTGGACAAAGGATATGGCAAGGGCCATCCTGCCCCCCAGTCCGATATCGACCTGCTGGGACGCCAAGGCCGCCAGCAGTGCCGTAACGGTGGTACCAATATTTGCTCCTAACGTGTACGGATATATCTGCCTGATCTTGAGGATCCCTCCCCCAACGAGAGGAACGGCCAATGAGGTCGTGACGGACGAGCTCTGGACGAAGGAGGTCAAACCCAATCCGAACAGGAAAGAGGTCGGGGCGTTCCGGAACAGCACCTTATCGATCACCTTCTGGACATTGCCCTCTATGGCCTTACGCGCCGATCTGGTGATCAAGGTCAGTGTGATGAAAAGGATCACGATCCCTATGATGATCATGTAATACTGCCAGCTGAAGAGAAAATGGATGCTTTCTATCCATTCCTTCAGAGGCTCCAGGACCGGATCGAGTATGATCTCGATGGCCTCGAATTCGACACCCTTGTTGCCTATGAGCAAACCCGCGGTCCAATCACCGAGCCTCTCCAGGAATCCCTTCCCCGTCAATTCCTTGACAAGCAGCTCCACCGGGAAGATGAGCGATGCGGAAAGCACGTTGAAGAAATCATGGACCAGGGCCCCGGCGAAGGCTCTCCTGAACGAGGGCGGGTGCCTGATATGGCCCAGGGACACGATTATGTTCGTGACCGATGTCCCGATATTGGCTCCGATGATGATGGGTATGGCATAGGGAAAGAAGGACGGCTCGGCCGCCACTATGGCAACGACCGTCGATGTCGTCGCCGAGGAGCTCTGTATCACCGCTGTGACGAAGACGCCAACGCATAAACCCACCAGAGGGTTCGATACCGCTCCGATCAATATGTCGGCAAAGGTTCGATCTCCCGATCCGAAGAGATCGTTGAAGCCCTTGAACCCGGAGCCCATGAGCTTGATGCCTATGATGAAGAAGTAGATGGAAAAGAAGAATACCAGGAGGTTGAACCACTGAGCGCCAGAGAGCCACCTCCATTTTCGGAGAAGAGCCGCTTCCGGCTTTTTCGAACCATTATCCTCTTCAGGATCCATGGCTCTCTTTGCTCCCCGATTCTTTCCCTTGTTCACAATGAACACATAGTCATCTCTTCTATTACAGTATGGACTATAGACTATATTCGCCTATGTTGTCTATATATCGGTATGTAAAATATTGATATTATTTTGCTAGCATCGCTCTTACCCTGTCCCCGGCATTCTCAGCTTTGTTCGCCACCATCCCCAACCTATCTATGACCTTGAGGAAGTGGATCACCGAGACCGGGTCCATCACGGAAGAGTCCAGGTTGAAAAGCTTCTTGGAGATCGAATATTCTATGATGTCAGCTTCATGCTCCAACCTGTGTATGTCCTTGATAAGTTCTTTGACCTTTTCCCTTTCCTTGCCTTTGAAGCTCATCTCGAGGAGGCGCTCCAGGCTGTCCATGACCTTCTGGTATGCTTCCACGCATTCCAGGACCTTCTCGGCGAGCTGTCTCGTTTCATCCGATATGTCCTTGGGAACACAGGTCCTTTTCATCGTGAGCAGTACAGCAACGTCCTCCGCATAATCGAGGATGGAATCCGAGTCATGCAGAAGGAGATGGAATTGAGGTTTGGAGACCGGCATGAATATCGAGTTGGGGAGGTGGGCCCTGATGTTGGATTTGATAAGATCCGCTTCGTGCTCAGACTTCGAAACCTTGGCCCTGGCTTTCTCCGCAGATTCAAAATCGCAATCAAGGTAAGAATAAACACACTCCTTCATGTGCCCTACGCATTCATCAAGCTTGATCGAGTGGCATTTCAATCCCTCGAAGGGATTCTTGTAGATCGTTTCAAGGATCGGGGCTCTGATGTTGTCCAGGAGCGATTCCTTTTCCATATTTCCACATCCTATTACAATATATACAATGCTATTGCTCGAAAGATCAGGAAGATCACCGCAGTTGTGACGGCGGATATGGGGATGGTGAATATCCACGAGATCACGATATTCCTGATCACTCGCAGGTCTATTGCGGCGATCCCACCGGCCAAACCCACACCTATTACCGAACCAACGATTATCTGTGAGGTTGAAACCGGTATTCCGAGGAGCGAGCAGAAGAGAACCGAAGTCGCAGCTCCGAAAGATGCCGAGAATCCCCTTGTCGGCGTGATCCTTGTGATTTTCTTTCCGATGGTTATCATTACACGGTATCCCCAGGTTGAAACACCAACGACGATCCCCAATCCGCCCAGTGCGAGGATCCAGACAGGTATGCCCACCTCACTCGCTATCTCTCCTTTCATCAATATCTGCATCACTGCAGCCACGGGACCTATGGCGTTTGCAACATCGTTAGCTCCATGGGCGAAGGCAACGTAGCAGGCTGTGAGAATTAGCAGCCCGGCAAACATCGATTCGACCCTCTCACCGGTCTCCTTACTCCTGAGCCTCTTTGACCTTCTTACGACCACACCTCCGATCGCTCCCAGCAGCAGAGATAATATCCCTACTATCAATACCTTGAGCCAGAAGTTGTCGAAGATCGCGTTCATCAGGGTTCCTGGAAGTACCCATTCCAAGGTGTTTCGGAGGTTCTTCAGACCGCCGGACAGGCCGGCGAGGATGATGATGAAGAATACCAGGAAGATGAAGAACGAGATCAACCTGAAAGCCCATTTTTCCGGCGACTTGGAATCGAATATCGTTCGCTTTATGATCATGAAGAGAAGGAATGACAATATCCCCCCCAATACCGGTGACAGCACCCATCCAAGCGATATCTCAAGGAGAGTCCCGCTGTGGATGGATTTCAGTGGGATGTCTCCCAATAAAACCGAGGTCGCTCCAAATCCGGCAACGGCGCCGACTATCGACTGGCTGGTTGAGATTGGAAGTGATTTGTACGTCGCCAATGTCACCCAGAGGGATGCTGCAAGCAGGACCGCAAGCATCCCCGCGATGAAGAAATACAGGCCTTTGTCTCCCGAAAGCCACGTGGGGTCCTGGAAATAGGAGGGGTCTACGATACCGGATTTCAGGGTCTTCGTCACATGGGCGCCAACGAGGAATGCTCCCAGGAACTCAAAAAGGACAGCGATCAGGATGATCCGCTTAAGTGAAAGCTTACCGCTGCCGAAAACTGTTCCCATGGAATTCGCCACATCGTTGGCCCCGATCGTCCATGCCATGTAGAAGCCCAGGAAGATTGTCAAAACTAAGACTATCACCGCTCCTGCCGTCAATTCCATCATCTGACTTCCCCGTTATCAGAAACCCACCGAAGGGAATGGATCCGAACCTCTGTTACTCCTGAAGAATTGAAAGGTCTCCGGGAGGAACCACCTCCGACAATAACTTACCAGTATATAGACTATATATCTCTCCCGAGATGCCCTGGGGGATATTTGCACTCAGCCCATATCAGTTGTCGAAAGCATCCATCTCAGGCATCTGAAGCTGCTTCATCAGCTTCTTCCTCATCCTCCGGTTGGAGGTAAGGCCCTTGACGGCCTTCTGGGACATGTTGTAGTATTTCAGGAGCGACCTGACCTCTTTCTGATCGACACCGGCCCCCCTTGATATCCTCCTTATTCTGGAGGATTTGATCTCCCTGGGGTTCTCCAGTTCGTATTTCGTCATGGAATCCATTATGACCCTGTATTTCTTCAGCCGCTTCTGGGTCTCCTTGGGGTCCTGGGCCTCCATCGCCCCCTTGGGCATTCCGCCGAAACCCTGCGGGAGCAGCCCCATAAGCTTGTCCAGGGGCCCCATTTTCGAGAGCATCTCCATCTGATCCCTCATATCTATGAGGGTGAACTTGCCTGTCATCATTTTCCTGGCCACGGCTTCCGCATCACCGCCCTCCATGGATTCCTGGGCCTTCTCCAGCAGGGTCTGGAGGTCCCCCATACCAAGCAGTCTGGAGATGAATCTCGGAGGTTCGAACTTCTCCAGGTCGTCTATGTGCTCCCCCACTCCTATGAACGTTACCGGGGCCTTGGTGATCGAAACGGCCGAAAGTGCGCCCCCTCCCTTGGCGGTTCCGTCGAGCTTGGTGATGATCACTCCGGTGACCTGGACGGCATCATGGAATGCCTGGGCCTGCGGTCCGGCCTGCTGGCCCACGGATGCATCCAGGACGAGGAACTTCTCGTCGGGGTTCGCCGCCTTGGATATCCTCTTCATCTCGTCGATGAGGTCGTTCTCCAGGGAATGCCTCCCGGCGGTATCTATGATTAATACATCGGCATCCGCAAGCTCCTTCATACCGTTCTTGACCACTGCGACCCCGTTGTTCGCCTTTGGATTGCCGTAGATCGGGACGTTGATCTTCTCGGCGAGCTGCTTGAGCTGGTCATAAGCTGCGGGTCTGTGAACATCGGCGGCGACGAGGCCGACCTTGAGTCCCCTTTTCTGGAAGTACTTGGCCAGTTTGGCCGCTGTCGTGGTCTTGCCCTGGCCGTAGAGGCCGACCATCATTATGACATGCTTCTTCAGTGCAACATCGCGTCCCTCGCCGAGGATCTTGACCAGCTCCTCGTAGATGATGCGGATGACGTGCTCCCGTGAGCTCATCCCCGCAGGGGGTTTCTCCTCGAGGGCTCTTCTTTCCACTTCCTTGGTGATCTGAAGCACCAGCTTCACGTTGACGTCCGCCTGGAGAAGGGCCCTCTGAATATCCCTTACAACGTCCTTGATGACGTCCTTGTCGATGTTGGACGCATTTGCGATCTTCTTCAGCGTTCCCCTCAGTGAGGAAGCAAGGCTGTCCAGTACCGTATCAGCTCACCTTCCCCGCCATAATACTTTTTAAATAAAAACGTTGTGGATGGCGGAATGAGTTCATTATTTTTCACTTGATAGAGAATAGTCAGTTTACATTTTCAATAATTTATTTCTGGTTGATTTAATCTTAATGTAATTTTTCATATTTCAATGACCATTCAAATTTTGGGCAAAATCAATACAACAAATTCCATATTCAGCATAATGAACCATTTCTGTCTCTAATGGATAATATCCATATTTCTGGATGCTTAAGAAAGTATATCATTCCCATTTGAAAAAATGAATATTTTAATTTATTTGGAACATTATAAATAAAAAGAATTACATTGACCTTTATGCAAAAATCGTGGTCATCTCCATTTGTGGAAAGCTTCGACAAGGCCTTCCATGAACTGAAAGAAGAATACCAGGAAGCGCCCTTCAAATATCTGACAAAGGGCGATATACTTGCTGATATCTATTCCAAGATGAAACATCTTTCCGATAAAACGGAAGTGGAGAGCGGCAGGTTCACCATAGGGAAGGACGGCAGGTGGAGGCAAAAGAAGGCGAAGACCTCCAATATCGTCACGACCCCCCTTCATCTGAATATCGGGCTGCAACAGGGTGACAGACCAAAGGCCGACGTTTCCTACATCGATCTCTCATCTATGCAGTTCGCGGTTACTGCCCGGTTCGGCAAGAAGAGACCCACATCCGTGGCCTCATGGAGGTTCAGTTCCGGTGCGGGTCTGACGATCGTGCACAATTCCGACGTGCAGTATTCAAAGAGGAAGAACAACCAGACAGGAAGATTCTCCAAGACAGACGGCCTCAAGGTCCTGGAGAAGGAGGTGCTGAAGGAGATCTCCAATCTCAAGGATTGGGACAAATCCGTGCTCCTTCTTGTGGATAATCACAGTCTTTACACGAAGAACGAGCTGGAGGCATCCTTCTCTAAAAAACTGAGCCCCTATACGATGAAGATGTACTACCTTTCGCCGAAATCGGGTTTCTTCATAACCGGGAAGAGGAAGGAAAGGGAGTAGGACCTTATCCGAATTCCAGCACATGTCCAGCTGGTCCCAGGTCTGTCGGATTGACCAAACTATTTTATATCCATATTCGGGTTTCCCTAGGGGATAGGGGGTATCAAAGGAGAGATATATTTGGCCAAGGCTGGGAAGAGCGATTATGGAATCACATCCGATAAGAGGATATTCGACACCTCGGTCTGCCATGTGAAGTTCAGAAAGCCCCGGATAGTCCTCGGAAGGAAGCTATCCTTCGATCATGACAGGGAGCTCGGTTTCGATCCCAACAGGATGATAGACGCCAGGCTGCAGGGAGTGGTCTTCAGGGATCAGTTCGCCATCGGATTCCGAAATATCGGTGTTTCGAACATCGAGGAGACCACTAATGACAAGGACTGGCCCGATGTGGGCCCCGCACAATCCCCGGAATCCCTCAAGGTGATGAGGAACAGGGGTTGGAACAGGACATGGGGGGGGGACAGGACCTTCGAGGACAAGTGGGGTTTAAAGAAGGTCGATAAACGGGAATTCATGAAGACCAGGGAGAGGATCCAGCCCCAGCTGTCCCATTACAAGTATGATGCCGCTCCTATCGGCACTTCCGAGAAGGTCTTCATTGTCGATGAGAAACCCAGATCCAGATCGAGGTCCGAAATGAAGCCCGGTGCACCCGAGATAAGGGCGGAAGTGCCTAGGACCACCCCCGTGATAGCAGTTCCAAGCAGCAGCTACGAGCCCGCACCCGCTCCGAAACAGGAAACCAGGGAAGTCTCTCCCAGGGACAAGAAGAGAGCCTTTGCCTTCAACGAGTATGCCCTTGCGCTCATGGAAGCCGGGGAATACCAGAGGGCCATGACCTATTTCAACAAGGCCCTTGACCTTGACCCCACCGAGGAGACCTACCATATAAACCTGGACCGCTGCAACCAGTGGCTGGACTACAAGAGAAAAGGAGGGAGAAGATAATGCATTGGGTTTTTTATATCTATGCGGGGATCGGCCTTGTCAGCTTCATACTTCTGATTATCATGACCATACTCGGAGGTCTGGACCTTGGATTTGAGGGTGGCGGATTGGACCTGGATATGGATGGGGATGTGGACATAGCCATCGGTGTGGGAGACGGAGGCCCGGGATTGTTTTCCATCCCTGTGCTTTTAGGGTTTACCACGGCCTTCGGTTCGGTTGCGGCGTTGCTGACCTATTTTGACGTAGGGGTGATATTGTCACCTCTCATCGCAATCGTCGTTTCGATCGTGGTTGCGATCGTCCTTTTCATGATTGTAAGTTACATGTTCAAGCACTTCTCTTCGGATTCGACGCTCAAATTCGAGAATTTCATTGGAAAGAAAGCATCTGTGACAGTACCCATAAAGCCTGGACAGGAAGGTCAGGTGGTGCTTTTCACAGAACAGAGGGGGAGAACGATCATTCCTGCCGTATCGGATAAGGAGATACCGAACAATGCGCAAGTCGTTATCACCGGAATGTCAGGAGATGCTGTAAAGGTCATCACACTGTCCGAATGGAGGAAGAAGAACAAGAATAAAGCTGAAAAGGGGAGATCAAAAAACCCCGGTCATAAGAAGAGGTGATGAAATGGTAGAATATGGATTGGTCGCGATGGTCGTAGGGATCGTCATTGGGGCTCTTGCTGCCCTCGGCATATTGATAGTCATAATATATGCCAATAGATACAAGAAGGTCCCTCCGGATAAAGCTATGGTCATTTACGGGAGTAGGACGAGAAAGGGCAATAGAGGTTACAATGTGGTATCGGGAGGGGGTAAATTCATTCTACCCGTGGTCCAGGGATTCGATTTCCTGCCTCTGGACGTAAGGACCCTGGAGGTCGTAGTGACGGACATCGTCACCGATGTAAAGACATCCGGTGCCAAGATGAACATCAAGGCCGTCACACAGGTGAAGATCGCTTCGGACGAGGCATCGTTGTACACCGCCGCGGAGCAGCTGCTCCATAAGACGGATCCCGAGATAAACGAGATCGCCCAGAAGACCCTGGAGGGACACGTCAGGGGTATTTGCGCCACAATGACGATCGAGGCGATCAACTCCGACAGGGACGCCGTTGCTTCCCACGTCCAGTCCCAGGCGGCAAAGGACCTCAGGAACATGGGTATAGAGATAAGGTCCTTCGTCATCAAGGAGATCGAGGACCAGTACGGCTATCTTGATGCCCTGGGCCGGAAGAGGACCGCAGAGGTCAAGAGGGACGCCAGGATCGGCGAGGCCATTGCCAACAAGGAAGCCACCATAAAGGAGGCGGAATCGGCAAGGGAGGCCGAGAGGGCAAATGCCGAGGCCGAGGCACAGGTCGCTCTGTTCCACAAGAGCAGGGACATCACCAAGCAGAACGCCGAGGCCGAGGTCGAGGTCTCAAGGGCCAACAGGGAGATATCCTTCGACCTGCAGGACAAGAAACGGCGCCAGGAACTCGTCAAGGAGCAGGTGCAGATAGAGATCGAGGAGAAGAAGAAGAAGATCGAGCTGCAGGAAAAGGAGATCGAGCGCAAGGCCAAGGAGCAGGAAGCCATGCAGGTCGTTCCCGCCAAGGCCGCCGCCGATGCCAAGATCGCCGAGGCTGACGGAGAAAAGGGGAAGATAGAGAGGATCGCCGAAGCCGAAAAGATCAGGACGATCAGGGCTGCAGAGGCGACACAGACCCACCTCAAACTGACGGCCGACGGTGAGATGGAGAAGCTCCAGAAGCTGGCCGAGGGTCAGGCGGAGAAGATCCGGAAAGAGGGGACCGCCGAGGCCGATGTCATTAGGCTGAAGGGGACCGCCGAGGCCGATGCCATCAAGGCGAAGGGACTTGCCGAGGCAGAGGCAATGGAGAAGAAGGCCCTCGCCTGGAGGAAGTACGGCGACGCCGCCATCACCCAGCTGGTCGTGGACAAGCTGCCCGAGATCGTCATGGCCGCGGCATCATCGCTGGAGGGTGTTGACAAGGTCATCGTCATGGGCGAGCAGGGACCCAACGGTTTCGTCAACAAGACCGTTGACATAGCAGCCCAGATGCCCGCCCTTGTCGAATCCCTTACCGGTGTGGACGTTACCAAGCTCATCAGGAACGTGGTAGCGACCAGGACCGGCGAGGATGTCGAGATAGAGGCAAAGGACAAGAAGTGATATCCGGCAACGGGAGGGCGGACCGCCCTCCCCTTTTCATTTATGGAGGAAGGACGACCTTGATTTCCGATGCGGACAGGGAAAGGCTCGACAAGGCAATGGCCATGATGCTTATAACCCCTTCTTCAAAGAGCACACTGGATGTTGTGAGGGCTGTCTCCTACTTGAGGGCATATGCCAGCGAGAATGGAGTGACGCAGTTGGAAGCTCTCCATGGGGACCTCCTTGAACTCCATGATGTTGTATTAACGCTTGAAACGGATCCCGAGATAGTCAAGAAGAACATGCTTGCCAGGGTCATGTCCGCTGTTTTCCCGTTTCTCAACGCCCTGGAGGAGTTCGAAACCCTGGAGGACAAGACCGGGCTGGAGCTCCTGATGGATTCGTTGGGCATAGTCTCAGAGATCGCAACCGCGACACAATACCTGGAGGCCACAAGGCTGTCCGCCTCGGCCCATCTAGAAAGAAGCCTGGTGAAGGTGGAGACAAGGATGACGGAAATGGCACTGGCAGGCGTCGGGGAGCCCGGGGAGAAGATGGTCTCCGTCTTCAAATTCATGGACGATATCAGGACCATTGATATCAAGAACAGCCAGAAACCCTTCATTCCTCTACTTCTGTGGATATCCATCGTGGTGATATCCTACAAGAGAGTAAAGGAAAGCATGGACCACTGACCTGCGGTTTCGCGGAAACCCGGCCAAATTCATCAGATCTGTCCGCATCTCACTATCTGGTTCCCCATTGGGTTCTGTTGATAGTGAACATAGCATACGGGAGCAGCCATATCAGGATGGTTATGAAGAAGAACGCATAGGCTATCCCGTATACGAACCTCCAGTTCCTCTCGGCTTTCACGTAGAAAAGCATGTATATCATGGCCATTGTGGTGATCGAAAGTACGACGGTGAGAAGATAGGCCGGATCCATGAAGATCCTTATGTATATCGTGGCCACCAGACCTATCATCAGAAAAGGCATGACCGTGGTCATAACCCCTTCGAAAAGCAGCATTTTCCTCTTCTTCATGATCCTTGGCCTCAATATGTAGTTCATGAGTATGATCGTTTCCCTGAGGAATGATTTATTCCATCTTATCAGCATCCTGCAAAGCTTCTTGATATTTTCCGGAGCAAGGGTTCTGGCCACGGCTTTTCTTGAATATACGGTGAGATAGTCCTTTTTCAATATGTGGTTCGTCAACGACCTGTCATCGCCGAAGGTGCATTTCCTTCCGAGGAACATCTGCTCCTTCCACTGGGGAATGATCCCTTCGAGGAGGTCCTTCCTGTAAGCAGATATCACACCGCTGAGGCATGTGATCCCTCCGAATACGGAAGATGTTGACCTGTAGAAATCGAAGGACATCACGTATCTAACGCTGAGCATCCTGGTCAATATATTGGTTCGCCAGTTTTCCACCTTGACCTTGCCAGTCACCCCGCCTACCTTCGGGTCTGTGAATGGAGCCACCAGATGCTCGATCGCATTCCTCTTTATTCTGGTATCCGAATCAATGAATACGATGATCTCACCGGTGGCTAGCTTCACACCTTCAGCCATAGCTTCTCTCTTTCCTCTGTTCGAGGGGAATCTGATCGCTTTGATCAGGTTGGGATATCTTCTCGACATCTTCTGGATATATTTGAAGGTATCATCACTGGATCCGTCATCCACTGCGATCACTTCCATCAGGTCCTTGGGATAAGTTGACCTGACAAGAGCATTCAGTGATTTCTCAACGAAGGGGCCTTCGTTGAACGCGGGAACAACCACAGTAACCCTTGGGCGGTATCCCCTGTCCTCGAAGGGTTTGTATAGAGTGTAAAGGATGATCCGGGTGGGGAGGTATATCAGGACTATAATGGTGTAGGATGTCAGGAGGAACACGGTGAACGGAGAATAGACCTCCACAAGCTTCCCGAACCTGAAGAAGCCCCAGAAAAAAGCTACCGAGATGGCCACAACGACAACCAGGGCTATCAATAGAGAACTATGTAGGTCTCTATTTGTCTCCATATATCCCCTCTCATCGTTGCAACTTATATAAAATCTGTGGATAGTGGGATAGATAGATACCGCATTATTCGCATTTCAGGAAAATTCCAGGATTTCTTGGAAAACTGTTATTACTTACCTCTATGGTACCGCCGCATCCCCCTATTGGTCGCAAGGTGATATAATGGTCGATGACGTATTGAAAGGATTGGAGCCCAAGCTGCTCTGGAAGCATTTTGACGAGATCAGGAAAATCCCACGCTGCTCGAAGAGCGAGGACAAGGTGATAGATTATATCGTCTCCTTTGCGAAGGAGCAGGGTCTCGATTACAAGAAGGACACTGCCGGAAACACCGTCGTTAAGAAGCCCGCTTCAACAGGAAAGGATGGCTCCCCCATCGTCGTTCTTCAGGGACACGTTGACATGGTCTGCGAGAAGAACAAAGAGACCAAGTTCGACTTCTCCAAGGAACCCATCCGGCTCAGAAAGGAGGGTGATTATCTCTACGCGACCGGGACGACCCTGGGCGCCGATAACGGCATAGGGGTCTGCGCTGCCCTGGCAGTTCTGGAGGACAGGGAACTTGTACACGGACCCATTGAAGCTCTCTTCACCGTCGATGAGGAAACCGGATTGACCGGAGCCTTCGCCCTGGGTGGTGACATGCTCGAGGGAAGGATGATGATCAATCTGGACACCGAGGAGGAGAGAGCCCTTTACGTCGGCTGCGCCGGCGGAGGCGAGTCCGATATCAGGCTCCCCGTACTTTGGGAGGAGCCGAAGGGAAAGGCCCTCCATATAAATTTCCACGGCATGAAGGGCGGACACTCCGGCGTTGACATCCATCTAGGAAGGGCAAACGCACTGAAACTCCTCGCAAGGATGCTATGGAAAGCCGCCAGGGAGCACGAGTTCAGCATCGCCGAGTTCACCGCCGGGGACAAGCATAATGCGATCCCAAGGGAGGCGGAGGCCATGATCCTTGCCAGGGGAGAGATGGGGCCGATAAAAGCACTCATCACGGAGGCCTTCGAAGAGATCAGGTTCGAATACAAGTCCATCGAGCCGGGTATGGCCATCGACTTCAAGGAGGTCGATCTACCCAAAAGGACAATGACCGAAGAGGATTCAAGGAGAACCCTGCACCTCATCGTGTCGCTCCCCCACGGGGTCATGAGAATGAGCCCGTACATCCCGGACCTAGTTGAAACATCGACCTCCATGGCCAAGATAAGGACCGAGGAGGAGGTTTACATTCAGCTTGCCTCGAGATCCTCCTCGAAATCCCAACTTGAATCCCTGAGGGACAGGATAGAGGCCATTTCGGTCCTTGCATGTGCTACCGCTGAACGCGGTCAGGCCTATCCGGGATGGCTCCCCAATCTTGACTCCAAGGTTCTGGCCACGCTCAAGGAAGCCGCCATGGAGCTTTGGATCAAGGAGCCGGAAATAAAGGCCATCCATGCAGGTCTGGAGACCGGCATCATAGGCGAAAAGTTTTCGGGTATGGACATGGCCTCCATGGGACCCCAGATCGAGAATCCCCACTCTCCTGACGAGAGGGTGAGGATACCATCCGTTGCAGACTTTTGGGACCTCCTTGCCCTCACCCTGAAAAAGCTGTCGTGAAACCCATTTGAATTGCAGTTCCCCCCAATCGGAGGGCACTTTTTTTATACTAATTAGTCAATCGAATATTGATGGCCCCGTTCATCGTCATCGAAGGTATAGATGGGTGCGGCAAGGGAACACAGGCCAGGCTTCTTTTCGAATATCTGAAGGAAAAGGGAAGGGAGCCCAAGCTCACAGCGGAGCCGACAAAGGGCCCGATAGGAAAACTGATACGGGAGCATATGGCCTCCCCTTTCCTGGACGACAAGACCCTGGCCCTTATGTTCGCAGGAGACCGCATCGAGCATCTGGACAAGGAAGTAGTACCGGCACTTGAGAACGATCATCCCGTCATATCCGACAGGTATGTCTATTCATCAATAGCATACCAGGGTCAGACCATCGATATCGACTGGGTGGCTGAGATAAACAGCTACGCTGACAAACCCGACCTGGCCATCCTTCTTGACGTGAGCCCTTCGCTGGCCCGCAGAAGGATGAGAGAGAGAGGCGACGACTTCGAGTACTTCGAGGAGGACGAGGATTTCCAGGAGGGAGTCAGGAAGTCCTTCATGGAGCTATCCAGGGGCAGACACCTGCCCGAATCCCTCAAGACCAAGTGGCTCGTCATAGACGGCTCCCTCAGAAAGGTCGAGATAGCAGACAAGATCAGGGACGCCGTGGACTCACTGTTCTGATCCGGATGCCGATCCTGTAGAAATGTTGTACCATAATCATTTTTAAGTCTAACTCCAATGTGTATTCTGAAAATCCCTTGAAGGGAGAGGGGCAGTATGATACCAGATGTGAAGCGAGCTTTCCCGCTCGCAATCCTGATCTTCATGATATGTGCAGCTTTTACGGTCATGGCTCCTCCGGTTTCGGCCGACGGCGGCATGATAACATCTGAGCCGATGTTCGTCTATGAATCCGGTCAGAATGCTGTGATCGGTTGGGACGGCCAGAAGGAGAAGATGTGTCTGTCCGTCAACGTCTTTACAGAGGAGGATACCAGGGGATTCCACGTGGTTCCGTTCCTATCGGAGCCGGAGATAGAGCAGGGATCTCTCTCCATGTTCGAGAACTTCTCCGACATTTTCTACGGCTTCAGGGATTACGACCATGACGGGATGAATTATGACAGCGGCCCACTGTCCGGGGATGATGAGCAGAAGTCCGTCGAGGTCCTCAGGGAAGAGACGATCGGGGAGCACGACGTGACGGTCATAAGGGTGGATTCCACCGAGAACTTCAAGGAGGAGATGACGGAGATCGTCGAGGGCATGGGTATAGAGATAGAGGACTGGCCCGACGAGCTCAACGACATAATCACGAACTACACTGAACGGGACATGAACTTCTTCACCATCGACAGCTATCCGCTTTTCAGGAGCGAGAGGACCGTCGAGCCCCTTGTCTATACCTTCGAGTCGGATGTGCTGATATTCCCCATGGAGATATCGTCGATGCTCGACGGATGGAGCATGGTAAGGCTGGGACTGCTCACGCCTCCGGACGTTCCTCTGGACATGTCCGTGCTCTTTGATAATGCCAACTCTCACCTGTACGATCCGTACGATCACGAATACCGGTTCATCGACAATGATGAGGTGAGACTGATAGATCCATGCTTCGAGGACATGTTCCCCGATGGGGCTTTTTGCAACTATTTCGAACTGGACCTCCCGCTGCCGCTGCTGAGGGGCGACATCATCGTTCCCCGTGACGAAAGGGTGGATTGGATGCTTCTCACGGGATCAGAGGATGATCATCATTATCCCATGCTCAATGATATCCGAAGGATCGAGGGAACTGAACTTGTCGCTGCAATTGTGTTGGACTACTATGGTTACGAAGATAAGATCGTATGTCTGGACGGTCTGTCCGGGGAGGTCATGTGGGAGAAATACCTGTATGACAATGGATATTACGACGTTGGGCTGAACTGGTTCGTCGATGACCTGGATGGGGATGGTTCAAAGGATATGCTAATATCCACCTCATCACACAGCACTTCAATTGTTTGCCGATCAGATCCCTACTCCGGGGAGGAGGAATGGTCAACGGAGATCGTTGGTGATTTCCGGCCCGAAAGAATGTTCCTGATGGAAGGCGAAGGAGGGCAGGAGCTTGCAGTGCTTGCAAGCCCTCTAAAGATCACGGCAATGGATATTGAAACGGGGGAGCTTATCGAGGGCTACCGGGAGGAGGAGTACTCCTACGGGAGCAGGATGGTTTTGATCGATACGGATGACATTTTGGAATATCATTTCGAGGGGATCGGCGACGGTCTGATCTTCGAGGACACGGAGCTCGCGGCATGGTCCCCCTTCTTCCATAATCAGGGCTCCCTCGAAACATATGTAAATGAGTTCGACGGCAACACCATATGGGAGAGGGAAGCTCGTCTGGAAATATCCACCCGTCTGAACGGTTCGGAATACCTCCTATGCACCGCCAGGAACGGGAGCTCCCACGGAGACCTCGAATACATCGATCCCGCCGATGGAAGCACGCTGATCGAGCTTTCCTCCTCATATTGGCCGGAGTTCTGGTACTATGCCGCCCTCGAATCCTGGGACATGGACGGTGATGGATCAGAGGAGCTTGTAGTGGTCCAGAACAATTTTTCCGGGGAATCCAAATCATGCATATCCTGCCTCGATCCTTACAATGACCGAAGGAAATGGACAATGCTGATATCTGACGATCCGATCCGGGAGGAGAGCGAGGTTGCGAAGATGGACCTTGTCGATCTCGAAGGGGACGGCTCCTGCGAGATCATCCTCCAGGGCGAGTTCATGCAGCCATCATCCTATTATGCAAACAGCAGGGTCTATTACATCAAGACGGACCCGAGGGAGGTCAATCTCCACTGGTACGACACGGAGGTCTCATCCGAATATTACGACACCGACGGGGACGGGGTAAAAGAGCTCCTGCTCACCGGGGAATACGGCGATGTGATGCTCTACGAACCGGGTTCGGGGGAGCTTCTGACCATCAACGACCATCTGATGGAATACGAGTACGATAGTGAGGAGCTCATCGATTTCCGGATATGGGATGTGAACGGGGACGGCGCCCACGACATAGTTGCCTATGCATCATCCATTAGAGGCGGGAGCTCGCTTTTCATCATTGACGGAGCAGATCATGAAAGGCATGACATCATCACAGTTGGCGGCGACATCTGTTACTCGGATCTCAAAGGCTCCGATGGAGACCCCTTTGCGGTCCTGTACGGGGGGGAGCTCATCTACGGCATCGAGCTCGATGAAGGATCTTTTTTACCCAGGGCGCCGATCGAGGAGGAATACCGAACTCTCACGGTCCTGGCCGGCGATGTGCCGAGGAATCCCCCTCCCGGCAGTTACGGGGACCCGGAGAAGGAGGGATTCGGGGTGGATTCTGATATTGCTGCGGTCCTTCTTGTAGCTTCGATATCGAGCATAATCCTGGGTGTTGTCGTGATAATAGGCGCATTCATACTGATGATAAGGAGCGGAGCGAAGGGAGAGAGCCTTTTCGATTACAATGATGGTTGAAGTATGGTAATAGGTCCATGTACGTAGATTTATACGGAATAGGCCCTTTCAATATCGGGAGATCCAATTGGGAAGGTTCAAGTGCAGATGGGACAGGATCGCAGCACCGCCGGAGGAGGTCAAATGGATAAGGAAGTCGTTCATGAAGCCTCTGCTAACCTTTTCCATCGGGATGATGGTCATGGGAGCCCTTCTTACGCTGGTCCTCCTTCTCATTTTCAGGGACGGGACGACCTATGTCATCGGGATCGGTTTCGTTATCATTGGAATGGTCTTCATGGTGGTCTATCTCCCCGTGAGCATACTCATGGGGTCCGGCAAGCAGCATCACGGCCTCAGCATGTATCTCAAGGAGGTGAGCATGGGACAAGCGGTGATCTCTGTTGAAAGATTCCTCAAGTCCAGGAAGGTGCCTTACGAAAAGGAATATCCCAAAGGATGGTCGTACCGGGGTTATCTGTTCCCACCGGACGTTGCTTTCTTCATTAAAAAAGAACTGTTCATAGGGATACGTTTCTTCGAGGGTCCGAACAAGGAGCAGCTGAGGGAGATATCGATCTTCTACCTGCCATCCATCTGGGAGGAAGCATTCTTTATCCAGCGGGACATGGACGCTTACTATCATTCCATTGGTATGGCTCTCCCTCCGGAGGAAGGGAAACAGCTTGTTTTCGGGTCCTGATCCCTACTCTATCCTGACCCGGCAGTCAACCGCAACCGCTCCCTTCTCCGATATGAACAGGGGATTGATCTCGATATCGGTTATCTCATCGACCTGAAGCAGGAGGTCCCCCAGCGACCGCAGTGCGAGGGCTATCTTGCTCCTGTCGGCCTCCTTCTTCCCCCTGAAGGCTCCCAGGATCGCCTTCCCCCTTATCTCGCCCATCATCTCCATGGCGTCGAGCTCCCCTATCGGAGCCACCCTGAAGGTGACATCGTTCATGGCCTCCACCATCACACCGCCCACTCCGAACATTACAGCAGGTCCGAATACGCCGTCGCGTATGGCGCTTGCGATAACCTCCCTGCCGCTCACCTGCTCCATTACAATTATCTTCTCCGATATCGGCTCGAGCCTTTCGTAGGCCTCCACAAGCTCCTCGATGTTATCAATGTCCGTGATGACCCCGCCTCTCTCCGTCTTGTGGATGAGGTCCGAAGCGGAGCCCTTCATGACTATCGGGAACCCGATCTCCCTTGCGGCCTTTACTGCGCTGTCGATACTCTTGACAGCCCTGTACTTGCAGAGCTCTATGGGTCCTGCCTTAAGGAACTCCAGGGAGGTTTCGAGGTCCATGAAGTTGTGGCCCTGCTTCTTCGTCTTCTCTATGAGCTTCCTTATCCTCTTGAGATCCCATTTGATGGTCGGAGGCAGCTCCCTGTCCCTTGAGTTCTTGTATTTCTTGAACCTGTAGAGGACCTCCAGCGAGGATACCGCCTCCTCGGGGAAGTAGAAAGCTGGCAGTCCCGCTTCGTTGAACTCCCTGATCTGGTGGTCCGCATCCCTGCCGCCGATATAACAGAGGACAAGGGGCTTGTTTGGGTCCTTCATGGCCGAGATCAACTCCCTTGTGAACTTGTCAACATCCACACCTGCGGTGGCTCCGTATATTCCGATGACGGAACCTACGCTCTTCTCCTCCATTGCCTTCTGGAGGCATTTGATATAACCCTCGGGAGGCGTCTGGGCCGTGATATCGACGGGATTGTTCAGAGATGCGAACGGAGGGAGCAGGGGTCCGAGATTCATGCTTATCCATTCCAGATTGTAGAACAGCGGCAGGTTGGAAAGTCCGACCTCGTCGATGGCCAGTATGCCGAAGCCTCCGCCGTTGGTGATCACAAGGACATCCTCGGCATCCGGGAGAGGCAGATCGTTCAATGCCCTTGTCCAGTCGATGGCTTCCCTGAGTGTAGGGGCCCTTATCGCCCCGGCCTGCCTGAAGGCCGCGTCGAAGAGGCTGTCCGCTCCGGCAAGGGATGCCGTGTGGGAGGCTACGGCCTTTGCCCCGGCTTTGGACCTTCCGGACTTAAGAATGATAACGGGTTTGAACCTGGATACTTCCTTTACCCTTCGGATGAACTCCCTGCCGTCCTTGAGCCCTTCGATGTACATTAGGATGATCTTTGTATTGTCGTCCGAGCAGAGGAAGTCGAGGATCTCCTCGTCGGAGAGGTCGGCCTTGTTGCCCACGGAGGTCATGGCAGAGACGCCTATTCCCTCCTGGAATACCCTGTCCATAAGTGCGATGCCAAGCGAGCCTGATTGTGTGATGATGGCAACATTTCCCGGAAGCACTTTCTCGTTGCCGAACTGGGCGTTCAAGTTCACAGGTGTGTATATCATACCGAAGACGTTGGGGCCCAGGAGCCTAATATTGTGCTTTCTGGCGGTCTCGATGAGCTCCCGCTCGAGCTCCACGTTCCCGATCTCCTTGAAACCCGAAGTGATGACAACGACAAAGGGAACTCCCTTGGCTCCGCAGTTTTCGATCTCATCCCTTACATGATCCGCCGGGATACATATGAGAGCAAGGTCTATATCCGCGGGAATGTCCCCTATGTCCTTGTAGCCCTTCTGCCCGCAGACATCCTCTCCCTTTAGATTTACGGGGAACATCCCTCCCTTGTAACCTCCCTGGACGAGATTGTTGAATGTCTTGTAACCTATCTTCTTCCTATTGGAAGAAGCTCCGATCACGGCGACATTTCTGGGATTGAAGAATCTCGTGAGGTCGGTCATTTGCACACAGCTCCTCCCTGATGAATGTTAACCCATATTATAAAGGAAGTGCAAGGCATCTGCGGTAATAATAAGATGCAAAACTTTTAATCGGCATTGCCCGATCATGCTTTCGAGTGCGTTGAAATGAGGCTTATCGGTGTACATGCAGTAACTGCTCTGTTCATTATGTCCGGGCTCCTCCTATGCAACGAGGACCCTGGTAAATGTAGGGGAAATAGCTCCGATGCTCCTAGCTTGGATCCCGGATATCCTCCGATCGAGTCCGTTTGCCCGTCGGATTGGGAATGGACGGCCGAGGCCGCTGCTTCCTTCTCCTGGAGCTTTGCCGGAGATGAAGAAGGGTTCATCGCTCAAGAGCTGCTGATACTGGGGGACGATCTTCGAATTATATACAGCGCCAGTATCATGAATTTTACAGGTGGTGACTGCTTCCACAGACTTACGGACCCCCTCGAGGACGGTCTGTATCTCTGGATGATCAACCTCACCGATGAAGGGAACAATACCAGTCAACTTGGTCCCTGGCACTTCTTCATCGATACCGTTCCTCCGGATCCGGTCAGAGTTCATTTCTCGATGTTGGACCAATTCGGAGAGCTGGAGGTCCAGATATCATCCGGCGATGAGGATTCCAAACTTTCGGGTTATCTGATCCAGAGGATGGAGTACGTCAACGACAGCTTCACCCCTATCCTTGATGTCCGGATAAACGGGTCAGATAATGAAAGGACCATGTTGATGATGGGAAGCATCACCCACCCCGCATTCTATTGGAGAGGGGCGGCTGTGGATAAGGCCGGGAACATTGGTCCATGGAGCAGCGTCATCAGGACGGATCCTCCGGTTAATTGGACGGAGGCCAGATCGGTCTCCGGGATCTACGTCGGCCCAAACCGCTCCCTCGAAGCGGTACTTCGAGATCCTCTGGGCATAGACCTTGCCTCCCTCGAGTACAGCATGAGTCGCAACGACCCTGAAGCCGCATGGACACATCTTTCGACCTATTCGGTCATTGAAAGTGATTCCCCCTCGCTCGTGTACAGCGAAAAGGGAGCGGTTTCCATCAGAGCGGATCTGGGATTTGGGAACGGATCCATGAACAGGGATGCCCGCTTCAGGTGGAGGGACCTCGCTCCTTTGGCCGTCGTCAAGGAGACAGATCCAATTCCGCTGATATATCTGGGCTCCCCACCGGAAATTGAACTCCGGGGCCCCGACATCGTCCAGACAACGGACCTCAAGCTCAGCCTGATCTCAAGCCACCCCCATCCCGGGGCTTACCATTACCCTCTGTGGGCAAGGAGGTCCGGTGAGAACTGGACATCCCTTGATGAACTGAACTATATCGTTGACGGATACTGGGACGGATGGAGGTATGATATAGGGTTCGAGATCGAGATGGGCACAACAGAGACCTACCAGCTGATGGTCATGGACCATGCTGGAAATCTCTGTTATGCCGAACATGCGGTAAGGGCGACAAGACCGCCCCTGGTCAGGATAATAGGTCTGGAAGGATCGGACGAATACGCCCCGGGATCACTGCTGGAGCTGAAGGCTGAGGCCAGCGATCCGGATGGCGATCCTATGGATCTACAATGGCTCGTCAACGGAGAGCAGAGGTGGACCGGACAGTCATTCTCCTTGATAGTCCAAGAAGGCAAGTATGATATTTCCGTCATTGTAAGCGACGGGGCCCTTTTCGATAACGATACGGCAACCGTTTCGGTCCGGGAGGACCTGCCCTCCGGATCCGGTGAAAGGGAATTCCCTGCGGGGTCATTAATTCTGATATCGGCCGTTCTTATGATTTTGCTGGTCGCCGCCGGTCTCTTCTTAAGGGCCTACAGGGCCAGGAGGGATCCGGTCCACACCGTGCATGCAAGACCGAAGGTGAGGGTATGGAGGTCGAGGACCGATGCTGGTAAGGAAAAGAAAACCTGTGTCCACTGCCTCGAGGAGATGAAAGAGAGCAGGGAGATCAAGGAATGCGGATGCGGCTCGATGATACACACGGACTGTGCAATGAAATGCGGCTCCTGCCCCTCCTGCGGGAGGGAGCTTTTAATCACCAATGTTAAATAATACGCTGGATTTCGAGAAAGGAGAAGTCCTTTTTGAAAGAATGTTGCTCAGGACCATCACCGGAGACCTGCCATGAGAGCCTCGATCAGAACCATCGCAGCAATTGTCTTTTTAGGCGCAATGACCCTTTCATTCAATTCTTTCTCACAGGGTCAGGAGGAGGGCTCACCGGCTTTGGAGCCTGAGTATGATGCCCTGCCCTCGTTGAAAACGGTCGGGGAAGACATATCCATCGAGGGCAGATGGGAAGGCCTGATACTTCTCGAGGTCCAGTATCCGGGCGATGTGCTCTCGTGGATACTGGAGCCCTCGGAGAGCAAGGGAGGGGAGTTCGAATTCGAGCTGCCGGGTCCCTACCTCTCCGGCAATCTCTCTTGGAGGCATTATTACTCCATCGACATGGATTCCAACCTGACAAATACGACCAAGGGTGAATGGCGCAATATTTCCATCACGGGTTATAAGGACGAGAACCAAAACGGCCTCGAGGACTCCTGGGAGAAGAGGTTCGATGTGGAGGGGAGCTCCTCCTCGGAAGACAGGGACAGGGACGGGCTGACTAACATTCAGGAGATGGCGAATCTCAGCAATCCCAGGAAAGCTGATTCCGACGGGGACGAGATGGAGGACTCCTGGGAAGCCGAGTGGGGAACGCTTCCGTTCCGGTACGATGCATACGGCGATCCAGACCTGGACGGCTGGTCGAACATCAAGGAGATGGTGGAAGAGACCGATCCCAGGAATCCCGACGACCATCCGGAGGAGCCTCCTGCCACGGCCTGGTACTGGATACTTCTGATATTCCTTGTTATGATTGCGATCATCGCCTTTTTCGTCAGACAGATGTTCTCAAAAAAGAAGTTCGAGGAGGACATGGAGGATTTCGATACGATGGCCAGGGACGGCTCCGGGGATAAGAAGAAAAACGTTTCCGGCAAGGTATAATAGGATATTGCACATATCACAGAAAGAAGAGGTCGGCCAATGAGAAGAGGAGATGCGGAATTCGTTCAGATTCTCAATATTATAAGGAGAGGGCAGCAGCTTATCATCCAGGCTAAGAAGGAGGGAGCCGACACCTCCATGGCGGAGGAGTTTATCAGCGAGTCCAAATACGCCCTGAAAATGAACAAGAGGGAGCAGGCCATCGAGTACTCCAAGAAGGCGATCTTCGAGATAGTGAGGGCAAAAAGGGAGCTCACAAAGCAGTCCATAAAATCAAAGGATGACCTTAACAAGCTTACAAAGAGCGAGCTGCGCAATCTCTGCATTCAATATGAGCTGGACACCATCGGCGTCAAGGAAGAGCTTGTTAAGCGGATCTGGGAGCACCTCCGGTCGATGCCCGAAAAGGAGGAGGTTCGGGAAGAGGTGGCGGCTCCGCCCCCGGATAAGCCGGTGGAAATCCCGTCCGAGCCGGAACCCGAAACCGCCGCTCCAGAACCGCAGGACGTACCCTTGGACCAGCCCGAGTCTGCCCCGGTCCCCGAGATCGAATGGGATCCGTCCCTCGCCTCCCAGGAGTTCATACCGGGCATCTCCTACCTGGTGGAGGAGAAGAGGCCCGACCGCTTCTTCAGGATGTATGAGCACCTGAAGAAGAGCGGAGGAACCGGAGTTGTGATCTCCAGGACAAATCCGAAGATACTGGCAAGGAAGTACGGGATCTCCGAGAAGGAAGCCGTCTGGCTGACGGGGAAGGAGATATTTGGCGATATAAGGACCGTTCTCCCCATCCTGGAATTCATATTCTCCCACATCGAGGAGTTCATGGACAACAACAGCCAGGGCGTGATCATGCTCGACGGGCTTGAATATCTGCTTACGAACAACAAATTCAATTCGGTCCTGAGGTTCCTGAGGCAGCTGGTTGACAATGTCTCCCAGACCGAGAACACGCTTCTCGTTGCGCTTTCCCCCGATGCCCTGGATCCCTCGCAGGTGACGCTCCTCGAGAAGGACCTCACCCCTGTAAATTACCTCTCCGAATAGTACCCCACAAGGTTCAGGAAGGCACTTTCGAGGGAGCCGTATTCTTCGATGATCCTGTCCCTTGTGTCCAGTTTGAGGATCCTGCCCTTGTTGATTATGGCAACCCTGTCAGATACCTCTTCTGCCAGAGCAAGAATATGGGTGGACAGCAGGACCGTTCCCCCTTCGTCCACGTAATCCCTTAGATAGTCCTTCACTTTGCGCTGGTAGATGGGATCGAGGTTGATGAAGGGTTCGTCCAGCAGCATCAGTGGAGGATCGTGTATGAACGCCGATGCGAGCATCAGCTTCTGCCTTGTACCCTTGGACATGTTCCTGGCAATGGTGTTCTGACTTCCCTCGAGATCGAAGAAATCGGTCCATTTCCGTCCCTTCTCCGGATCAGCTCTCAGACCCCGGGTATGCAGGACGAAATCGAGAAATTCCCTGAGAGTTAGGAAGGAGGGGGGCGATTCGGACTCTGGAACATAGCCCGTATATGCTTTGATCCTCAGGTCCTCCGTCCTTGGATTGAGACCGAGGATCCTTATGGAGCCATCATCCAGGTTCACAAGACCCAGGAGCGATTTCATCAGGGTCGATTTCCCAGCACCGTTCGGACCGATAAGGCCGAACATCTCTCCCCTTTTTACCTCGAGGTCCACACCTTTGAGCGCTTTGACGCTCCCCCATCTTTTTTTTGCTCCCTCCAACTTAACAGCCGGGCCGAAATCGCCGGGAGGCTCGAATCGGCCGTTCTCCCGTGTCGCCGTTCTCAGCTGGTCCTCCCCCTGTAAACGACAACTCCCATGGCGAGGGCGCCTATGATAACGGCCAGGAGGAGCACGTTCACGAACCACCCGGGTATCTGCAGCTCCGTGCCTTTATCGGCTGGCGTCTCCCGTATGAAGATCTGGGTCCGGACAGGTTCGGTGATATGTCCGGGTGTGCCCGGTTCCGTTTCAGCCGGCCGGTCCCTGGCCCTGGCCTCGATGTAATGGACCCCCGTGCCCAGTTCTTGGATATCAAGCTGGTAGAGCCAAACGACCTTTCCCTGTCCGGTCACACCGGGTAGCACTTTCCAATCACCGCCGTCCATCCTTATCTCGACCCGATCTATCATCTCCCTGTCATAGGCGATCCCTGTCATGGTCACTATTGTGTCTTCGGAAAGGAATGTTGAGTTGAATTCCGGGGAGGTGATGGTTATGGTGGGCAGGGAGTCATCGATGGGATCTATACCGTAGTAAGCATGGAGGAACTCGTCCCATAAGTGCTCCCTCGCAAAACCGGTCTCCTCGTATATGGAGAGGTAGCTTGTGGGAAGCTGGGTCAGCGAGAGTGAATCAGCATCCTTGTTGGGGAAGTACATGGAAAGACCGTTGGCATCTGGATGCCACCTGTCATGCCTCTGGTAGAACATGAAGCCGTTCTCCGGCTCCGCCGGGTTAAACACAGCCTCCCTTACCTGCTGGCAAAGGTCCCGTATGAGCTGGTTTTTCGGGAAAGCGCTCAGAATATAATCCTCGAGCTTTATGGTGAAATCGATGACATCGTATAGCGGGTATCCCGTGAGATCGTAGATGAAGACATTGGCCATGTCGTAGGAGTTCGCGTTCTTTCTGGCAAGGTAGATCTGCGTAAGGTACTCCAGAGAATCCGCTGGTCCCTTGGAGGCGAGTTCCTCGGAGAACTGGTCCAGAAGTACCAGGAGATCGTTGAACTTGGTCATGTCGAATGCGGCCTGGGTGACCATCGGGTAATCCTCGGGGTCCTCAGCCCCGTCCTCGTAGGAGGTGATATACTGATCTACTATGATCTTTGCCAGCTCCCTCTCGTCCATGCCCGGATCGTCTATGAGGGGGATGAGGATAGGATCATAGGGCCATCCGTCACCCGGCTCGTTGTATCCCGAGGCAACCGCGACCTTGACGAAATCTTTCAACTCATACTGGACCGCGACCTGGGCCATTAGGCATGCGTCGAAACCCCAGAGGTCTATCCTGCGGTTGCCAGCGATCTGATATATCTTCTCGGCTGCGTAGTTGAGCTCTGTCATATTTATCTGGTCGTAACCTTCCTGGCCCGGAACGGTGTCATCGTAGCATATCCCCCGGAATGCCCCTCCGTGGTCCCAAAGGACCATCGCATATTTCTTCGCCGGGTAGTTAGTTATGGCCCAGTCTGCGAAATCGATGAGCACCTCCGGATCGCCCATGTTCGTCTCGCCGAGATCCTGAAGCTCAGGAGAATTTATCTGGATGGGATCATTATCGAGCTCCATTCGGAACCGCCTGGTGCCTGTCCAGTCCCCATTGGTCGTATCATAACCGTCGATCCTGTCCATCTGGACCAGTATGTTGACCTCATCGGTGGAGCCTGCAAGCTCCATCTCGTTCATATCGTTTATACCCGCATCCTCAAGGTTGTTGTCGGCATCGAGGTAGACCATGAAGGTCCATTCCGGAAGGTCCCCCTCTTCCTGCCCCTGAGGTCCATGGGATAGGAATGGAATGCCTGCGACTATAAGCAGCAAGAGCGGGACCGCCGCCATGAAGTATTTCAAGGATGGTTTCCTCCTTTGGTCAGCTAATCATTCGGAGAGGTGGATTTAACCTTTATGGTCTCAGATATGATGTATGGCCCGTGATAGAGTTTTATATTGGGAATGTACCCCAATATTGAAATATCAGTGGCAGTTTGACGTTGCAATGATAACAAGGAGGGATTCCACTTGGAAGAACCGATCTGTCATATCGAGATAAGCAAAGAGGACGATGAGATCGTAGCGAGGCTTCAGAGCGATCTCGGAGGCATCCGCGAGTTCAGGTCATACACCTTCGAGCAGACCCTCAAGATGATCGTCAATGAGCTCCAAGAAGAGCTCGAATTCTCCCACGAACCCACCATGGAATGAATTCCATGCTAGCACCCGCCCCGGGCCGGGGGGGAATGTTTTTATAATAATTGTTTATTAGCAGACTTCCCCCAGGGGGTCCTGAAACGGTCCCCGCGGGGAAGCGGTGCCCCAGAAGATAAGGATTATATACAAGTCCTCGTTTATGGGGCCCTTACCCACAGATATGTGCGTTTTCCCGTGAGACGGCGCATTGCCCTTTATGATCGGGAGCATCCAGATCTGCGGACATGGAAAGGGGTTGGAGAAACCCGGCAGATGCCGTGACCTCTCCCATCCGACATACGACATTAGTGATACTCGAGCGAATCGAACGTTGTGTGCAGGAAGATGGAAAGTATATTGGCTTCTATCTGCCAATTCCGGTTGATCCTGCCGGCGGTCACCGCTCTTGGAATCCGATTAAGCCATGCGAGTCGAGAGGGTTCGGCCCTCGGCAAACTGCTCAGTAACACGTGGATAACCTACCCTGAAGCGGGGCATAATCTCGGAAAACTGAGGATAATACCCCATAGGTCTTCGATACTGGAATGTTCCTAGGCTGAAAGCTACGGCGCTTCAGGATGGGTCTGCGGCCTATCAGGTTGTAGTGAGTGTAAAGGACTCACTAGCCGACGACGGGTACGGGCCATGGGAGTGGTAGCCCGGAGATGGACTCTGAGACACGAGTCCAGGCCCTACGGGGCGCAGCAGGCGCGAAAACTTCGCAATGCGCGGAAGCGCGACGAGGGGATTCCAAGTGCATGCACTCTGTGTATGCTGTTTACTAGTCTAAAACGCTAGTAGAGTAAGGGCTGGGTAAGACTGGTGCCAGCCGCCGCGGTAATACCAGCGGCCCTAGTGGTGATCGTTATTATTGGGCCTAAAGCGTCCGTAGCCGGCTCGGTAAATCTCTGGGTAAATCGATAGGCTTAACCTATCGAATTCTGGGGAGACTGCCGGGCTTGGGACCGGGAGAGGTCGGAGGTACTCCAGGGGTAGGGGTGAAATCCTGTAATCCTTGGGGGACCACCGGTGGCGAAGGCGTCCGACCAGAACGGGTCCGACGGTAAGGGACGAAGCCCTGGGGCGCAAACCGGATTAGATACCCGGGTAGTCCAGGGTGTAAACGCTGTGCGCTTGGTGTTGGGGGTCCTACGAGGGCACCCAGTGCCGGAGAGAAGTTGTTAAGCGCACCGCCTGGGGAGTACGGTCGCAAGACTGAAACTTAAAGGAATTGGCGGGGGAGCACTGCAACGGGAGGAGCGTGCGGTTTAATTGGATTCAACGCCGGAAAACTCACCAGGGGCGACTGCCATATGAAGGCCAAGCTGATGACTTTGCCCGATTG
The DNA here is from genome assembly GCA_048569615.1 of Thermoplasmatota archaeon. Classification (GTDB taxonomy): domain Archaea; phylum Thermoplasmatota; class Penumbrarchaeia; order Penumbrarchaeales; family Penumbrarchaeaceae; genus JAYEPK01. The sequence goes on from JBLIRK010000015.1 coordinate 63,631, forward strand.
GTAGAGAGGTGGTGCATGGCCGTCGTCAGTTCGTACCGTAGGGCGTTCTGTTAAGTCAGATAACGAACGAGACCCTTGCCCTTAATTGCCATGTTTCCCTCCGGGGAAACGGGACTTTATGGGGACCGCTGGTGCAAAATCAGAGGAAGGAAAGGGCAACGGTAGGTCAGTATG
>JBLIRK010000016.1:0-59626 GCA_048569615.1 Thermoplasmatota archaeon
GCGGGTTTCTTTTGCTCCTTCTTCGATACCCTCCTTCCGGCAATGAATCTCGTATAAGCCAGATAACCTACCACGGCCAGGATAACGATGCCTGCGATGACCGCAACCATCAGCGGTATGTTCTGGCCGTCGGACTCCTTCTTCTTGGACACTGAAAGCGAGAAATCAAGAGTGGTGGTGCCCTTTGATGTCTCGTAGTTCACCTTGAACGTGACGGTCCCGGCATCCTTGACTTCCAGCACCTTGATCGTCTCCCTCAGGACCTCGGTCTCCCCAGGCACAAGTGAAATGGAAACCGGTGAGGAATCATTTCTGGCGAGTTCCGGCGGCAGTTCGAAGGTCACCTGAAGGCTCTCATCGTGGTTACCCCGGTTCCTGAATGTGATGTTCACAGGGACCGAGTTGCCTTCAACAACGTTCCTGCTGTCCCATTCCTTTTCGGCAGTGATCGATGTGACCTTCGGGAGCTGGACCTCCAGCCTCTGTGAGAGTTGGCCGCCGGCCCCGGCATCCAGAGACACGTCAGTCACATAGGACTCGCCGCCCTGCCAGGATGCGCCGGCGGGAGGCTGTATTGAGATGTTCCATTTGGATTCCTCACCCGGAAGAAGGTCGATGGAGTCGTAATTGAACTCCGGATCCCAATCCTGGGGTGTGTCAACCTCCAGATCGATGGAGAGCTCCTGAAGTCCCGGATTGTACAAAAGAAGGGAGAAGTAAACCGGAGCATAGGTCACCGGGTAGGCCGTGCCGGACCTTGATGCCGTCTTGACGCTCGCTCCCCCCACAAGCTCCATTAGATCCCTCGAATCGTCCACCACGTTGGCTGTCAGGTAGATGAACTTCTTGTCGGCCTCGCCCTTCGCCCGGACGGAAATGCTGAACTGGGAGCTCCCATAGGGGCCGGAGGAAGGCACTTCAAAGATGATCTCCACTACGAGCTCTCCGCTTCCGTTGACCTCGAACTGGTAGAGGGCGCTGGTCGATCTCCCCTCATCGGAAGAGTACTCCACGTCCCAGCCGTCAGGGATGTTCTCGACGGACATCTCGAAGGTCCTGTTGCCGCTCTGGAGATTGACGACCCTGACAGAATAGGATACAGAGGAGCCCGAGAGTATGTTCTTTGAGGTGCTCCCCACCGGCTCGATGCCATACGTCGCGGCGGATTTCACGCGGATCCCGCCCTCGATGGAATAATCCTTGTCAGCGTTCCTCGAATTGGCAGTCATCTCCAGGGTGTCCGTATCGGAAACGGCCGCCTTCAAGGGAACGTACACGCGGAACTCGACCGTTACGACCTCGCCGCCCTCAATCTCGACCGAGGGCGGGATGTCAACCTCCCATCCCCTGGACGACACCGCCGAGAATTCGATCCTGTCATTGGCATCCCCTCCGTTAAGTACCTCCAGACCGAACACCGCAATATCACCCGCATCCACCTCGACAAACTCCTCCTGGAGAGCCAGGAATAGACCGGGGGCAACGATCAACTCCGACCCCGCCGAGGCCCTCTGTCCAGTGAAAGATACCGCTGTTGCGGTTATCGTGTAAGTATCCGTCGGCGTCGCTTCCGGTACCTCGAAGGTATCATTGTAATAGGTTAACTCCTCCCCGCCTCTGGGATCGGGTGTGTCCGTGGTGCTGTTCCATATCACGTTCCCCGAAGAAGAGGCTATGACGACATTTATCGTGTCCACATCATATGCTCCGAACAGATCCCGGACCGAGACGATGATATCCACCTGCCTTGCTTCCAGCGGTCCGTAGGGTATCACTTCCTCGACGGGCTTTCCGTTGCTCCCCAGTACCGATATGCCAACAGCATCCTCGATGAACACCGAACCCTGAAATTCCAGATGGGAACCCTCTGAAAGGGCGTCGTTGAAACTGAGGATCGGCAGGGTGCCGGTCGCAGAGTAGGAAAGCTCTAGCCTGATCGTGCTCCCCTTTTTTACGGTGTACCCCTGGGAGGATATGAACGGTATGGGCAGGTCCTCGCTCTCGAGATCTGAGGAATCCAGGATCGCCCCCGCTATCTTCACGGAGGACCCTGCAAGGGGATCGGAATAAACATCCACGGTCAGTTCCTTATCGCTCCCCCCCGAAAGAAGGCCTTCCAGGTGAAGGTCCATTACCGGGGAGCCGCTTTCCATACGTCCGGTAATATCCATGTCGCCTGTCAATGGATATTCGATATGAAAGGAAGCGCTGCCGCCGCTCTCCACTGTCACGGTGTTCCTGACGGGATTGGGATCGATCTGGGGTTTCTCTTTGGACAGGAGTTCTTCCTGCCCGTCGATGAAGAGACGGATGCCCGATTCCTCCTGTCCGATCACTTCGGATGGCAGCAGGAACACAAGAAGGGCACCAAGCAGTAGGATGACCGTGAACAGTGCAGGTGCCCGGAGATCGGCTTTCATGTAATGCGCCCCTTATTGAAGATAAAACCCCAGTATTATGGAGGATGTTTATATATTTCGGTAGCAGACCCCAAAGGAGCTGCCAAAGGATGATGAAAAGGGATATGTAAAAGGTCCCGGATTATCAGGCACTTTTCCTTCATCCCGGGTACGGGGGGCGGTCCGCTTGAACAGGATAACAGAACATCCCATTCTCGATATACCTCGGAAGCAGATGGTCAGTTTCACCTGGAACGGAAAAGAGCTTTCGGGCCTAGAGGGCGAGATGCTGTCCTCTTCGCTGATCGCAAACGGCGTCCACATATTCGGCCACCATGCCAAGGACGGGAGCCCCCAGGGGATATTCTGCGCCAACGGCCAGTGCGCCCAATGCCTGGTCATGGCGGACGGGAGACCTGTGAAATCCTGCATGACGCCCCTGAAGGAAGGTATGGATGTGAAAAGCGTAGAAGGGCTCCCCATACTGCCTGAGGAGGACGAACCGCCGGAAATGAACGGTATCGAGGTGATCGATGTGGAGGTCCTGATCATCGGCGGCGGCCCCGCCGGATTGTCCGCATCCATGGAGCTCGGGAAGCTGGGGGTGGACGTGCTCCTGATAGATGACAAGGACCGTCTCGGCGGAAAACTGGTCCTTCAGACCCATAAGTTCTTCGGGTCCGTGGAGGATTCCTACGCAGGTACCAGGGGCTTCGAGATAGGACGCATCCTCGAGGCCAGGGTGAGGGAGCTCCGGAGCGTTGAGGTCTGGACCGGCAGTACGGCGGTCGGGGTTTTTTCGGACGGACTCATAGGCATAGTGAAGGAAGGGCGTTACAGGCTGGTCAGGCCGAAAAGACTGCTCGTTGCCACCGGTGCAAGGGAGAAGATGCTCTCCTTCCCCGGCAATACCCTTCCCGGAGTATACGGGGCCGGGGCATTCCAAACGCTTGTGAACAGGGATCTCATCCGGTCATCTGAGAAGGTCCTGATCGTCGGAGGGGGAAATGTCGGCCTCATCGCCGGATACCATGCGATCCAGGCAGGGATCGAGGTTGTTGCCCTCATAGAAGCCCTCCCCCACGTGGGTGGCTACAAGGTCCATGCGGATAAATTGATGAGGCTCGGTGTGCCCGTATTCACCGGGCATACCATCGTTTCGGCTGACGGATCCGGCAGGGTAGAGAGGGCGACCGTGGCCCGGCTCGATGACAGCTGGAAGGTGGTCCCGAGGACCGAAAGGACATACGAGGTCGATACGGTCCTCATGGCCGTCGGGCTGGACGAGGTCAACGAGTTCCACAAGAAGGCGGAGGAGTTCGGAATAACATCCTTCGTGGCGGGCGACGCCCAGGAGATCGCAGAGGCCTCGGCCGCAATGTTCACGGGAAGGATCGAAGGAATGAGATGCGCCGGGTCCCTGGGATTGGATGTCGGAGAGATCCCGAGGGAATGGGACGAGAAGGCGGCCATCTTGAAATCCAAGCCCGGTCCGATAAAGGAGAGGGAGCAGAGCAGCGAGGAGAGCGGCGTTTTCCCCGTTTTCCACTGCTCCCAGGAGGTCCCATGCAATCCCTGCATCTCGGTCTGTCCCGTGGATGCCCTTAGGACCGAGAGGGACGAGATAACCGGGCTCCCCTACATGCCCGATGTCAAGAGATGCATAGGCTGCCTCAGCTGCGTGGGGATCTGCCCCGGTCTAGCGATAACGGTAGTCGATTACCGAAAGGACCCAGAAAGACCCACGGTAACGATGGCATACGAGGTCTGGAGGGAGAAGGTTGAGAAGGGCAGGGCCGTATCCCTGACCGACAATGAGGGAGGTCATCTGGGCAGGTACGAGGTCAGGAACCTCATACAGAATCCCAAGTATCCCGGGACCTTGCTTGTGCAGTTCCAGGTGGAGAAGGAGAAGGCCAAACATGCCGTCGGCATCTGGGTCCAGGAAAGCAGATACGAGCCTTCCCAGGTTTACGAGAAGGAGATCCTTCCTGACGACGCGGTCGTTTGCAGATGCGAGAGGATCACTGCTGGAGAGATCAGGAAGGCCATCAGGGAAGGTGTGAGGGACCTGAACCACCTCAAGGCCGTTACCCGGGCCGGCATGGGATCATGCGGCTCCAAGACCTGCCGCCCGATGATATGGAGGATATTCAAGGAGGAGGGCATCGACCTCTCCGAGGTAACGGAGCGGGTTGACAGACCTCTCTTCGTCGAGGTGCCGCTGGGATACTTCGCCGGCATAGAGGAGGGGGATGGCGATGAATAGCTACGAAGCGCTCGTGGTGGGGGCCGGTTCCGTCGGGATACCCACGGCCATGTCACTTGCCGAATTGGGATTCAAGGTGGGGGTCGTGGACAAGCTCGCTTCACCTGGTCAGGGAGAGAACAAGCACGCCATCGGCGGCATCAGGGCCACCCATTCCGATCCTGCCAAGATACTCACATGCCTGAGGTCCCTGGAGATCTTCTCCTCCTGGGAGGAGAAGGAGGGTGTTGACATCGAATGGATGATGGGGGGCTACACCTTCCCGGTCTACAGGGAGGAGGAAAGGGAAGCGCTTCTCTCCATACTTCCGATACAGAAGGAGCACGGACTGGACATCGACATGGTCGGACCGGACAGGATCTCCGGGGTAGTTCCCGGCATTTCCAGGGACGGGCTCCTTGGGGGAACACATTCCCCCGGGGACGGCTCCGCGTCCCCTCTAATGTCGGCCAATGCATTCTACAGGAAAGCACTCTCTCTTGGAGTGGATTTCCACTTCAAGGAAGATGTGAAGAAGATCTTGGTGGAGAAGGGCAGGATCATGGGAGCATCTTCGGGGAAGGAGACCTATATCGCACCGATCATTATCGATGCAGCGGGGGCATTTTCAAGGGAGCTTGCCAACACTGCCGGAACCGACATCCCTGTCACCCCCGATTCTCACGAGGGGGCCATAACCGAACCTGTCCAGCAGTTCTTCACCACCATGGTCGTGGACCTTCGGCCCGGTCCCGGGTCCAGGAACTACTATTTCTACCAGAACAAACACGGTCAGATAGTCTTCTGCATAACACCCGATCCGCCCATATTCGGAACGGACAAGAGGGAGACCTCGATCTTCCTGCCCCAGGTGGCAAGGAGGATGGTGGGCCTGCTCCCGAGATTGAGGAATATCCGTGTAAGGAGGGTCTGGAGGGGATTGTACCCGATGAGCCCCGACGGCTCCCCCCTCGTGGGTTGGAACAGGGATGTGGAGGGGCTCTTTCATATGACCGGAATGTGCGGCCAGGGTTTCATGCTAGGTCCCGGCATCGCCGAGGTCGGAGCAAGGACCGTTGCGGGAAGGAACACGGCAGAGGACGGATTGATCCTTGAGGGTTTCCATCCCTACAGGAAGTTCGGAGGAGAAGAGACCCTCAAATGATGGTTGTCCCCGCCATCCCTTCCAGGGCAAGATAGCCCTTTTCCACCGAGGAGATGATGACCTTCTTTCCTCCTCCTTCGAGAAAACTTATGGCTGCCCCTATCTTAGGTCCCATGGAGCCTTTGGGGAACTGCCCCTGATCCAGATAGTGCTTCGCCTCCTCAAGGCTCATCCTTGATATCTTCCTCTGGTCCGGCGTCTTGAAATCCAGATAGACCCCGTCGGCCTCTGTCAGTATGAGGAGAGTGTGGGCACCGATCTCGAGACCCAATACCGCCGATGCCCTGTCCTTGTCAACAACCGCATCCATCCCCTCGAGCCTCCCGTCATCCTCGTAGTAAACAGGGGAGCCCCCGCCCCCGGCAGCTATCACGATCACACCGCTGCTGACCAGTTCCTTGATTATCCTCGAATTCACTATGCCCAGAGGCATGGGTGATGGGACGACCCTTCTCCACCCCCTTCCCTTGTCCTCCCTTACCTCCCATCCCATCTCTTCCCTGAGCTTCCTGGCCTGCTCCTCGGTGTAGAACTGACCCACGAACTTGTTGGGGTCCCTGACGGAAGGATCGTTCTTGTCCACAAGGGTCTGGGTGACTATGGTCGCCACTTCCCTTTCGATCCCTTCATTCTTCAAACCGTTCTGGAGGGACTGCTCGATCATGTAACCTATGCCGCCCTCAGTATCAGCGACCAGCACTCCCAGCGGTAGGTCGGGAGCAACACCCCTTGCCATCTCCACCCTCAGAAGGGCATTTCCAACCTGGGGCCCGTTCCCGTGTGTTATCACGAGCTTGAATCCCTCCTTTGCCATCTTTATGATCGGCGGAAGCGATTCCCGGGTATGCCTGAACTGATTGGCGATGGTATCGGGTATTCCCGGCCTGGTGATCGCATTGCCTCCGAGTGCAACGACGACGGCTCTCCTCTTCAACTGCATTTGGAAGCTTCCGTTAAGGTGGAGCAGGAGCATTGACAGGTCCGATATATAACTTTGAGCCAAATCACGACATTACAGCAGGAGGAAATGAAAGGCTATGTTGATTTGGGATGTGAATATGTACCTGGCCGGTCAATTACATATAATATATTGGAAAAGAATAAATATTTTCGTAACCAAAGGTTAGATTCCCGCCAGGGGCCGCGGCCATTGATCTAACCGCACAACTCTTCATAATTATATGAAAGTTCCAAAACTTCAGGCCGGAAGCTCCATTGAAGGGGGGAGGAAGTGCATCCCATGAGACCTAGATACCTCACTCGTATCGAGGAAGTCGAAGGCTTGACTGAGACGGAGAAAGCCAACCTTGAAAATGTTGTCGAGAAGTACGCCTTCTACGCCAATGAGTATTATCTGGGTCTGATCGATTGGAACGATCCGGACGATCCCGTCAGGAAGATCATCATCCCGACAGAAGATGAGATAATGAACGGCGGGTCCCTGGATCCTTCCAACGAGAGAAGCTTCACCGTCGCCAAAGGAATGGAGCACAAGTACGGACCCACCGCGCTGATACTTGCCAGCAGGGCCTGCGGGGGAGTCTGCAGGTTCTGTTTCAGAAAGCGCATCTTCATGCCCGACAATCTGGATGCGGTTCCCGACCTCACCGCCGCCTACAATTACCTCAGGAACCACAAGGAGATCAACAACGTACTGATATCCGGGGGGGATCCCCTTGTACTTCCGACAAGATACCTGGAGAAGGTCCTCGAGGAGCTCTACTCCATGGAACACATCAGGTTCGTGAGGATCGGAACGAAGATGGTCGTTTACAATCCGTTCCGGATACTGGAGGACCCCTCCCTCACCGATATGATTAGGAGGTTCTCGGGACAGAGGAGGAAGCTCTACTTCATAACGGACATCAATCACCCGAGGGAGCTCACAAAGCAGTCAATAAGGGCCCTCAACATGCTGAGGGAGGCGGGGGCCGTGCTCTCCAACCAGACCCCGATACTGAGGGGGGTCAATGACGACAAGGAAATCCTGAAGGAGCTGTTCAACAAGCTTGCGGCGGTCGGTGTTCCTCCTTACTACGTATTCCAATGCCGCCCCACCGTAGGGAACCAGCCCTTCAAGGTCCCCATCGAGGAGGCATATCGGATCTTCGAGGAGGCGAAGGCGGAGGTTTCGGGTCTTGCAAAGAGGTCCAGGTTCATAATGTCCCATTCCACCGGCAAACTCGAGATCGTTGCCTTGACGGATGAGCATATCATCTTCAAGTACCACAATGCCGCCCATGAGGAGAATGATTCCAGGGTGCTGGTGTTCAAGAGGGATCCTGATGCCTGCTGGCTCGACGACTACACCGAGTTGGTCGGGTCCTTCGGCCCCGATGTGGAATGCTCCGGCTGCCTTGAGAATGAGATGGACCAGGAAAGAGTTGATCCTCCTGTCCTTTGATATACCCTTATAATTTAGGGTGAAAATAATTCCGATGTGCCTATTTAATGCACTTTCAAGGTGGTTGAAGTGGCCGAGGAAGTCGATCCCGAGCTGGAAGCCCTTAGGAAAAAGAAAGCCATGCTCCTCATGGAGAGGTACACCAAGGAGCAGGAGAAGGCGGATTGGCCTTCCAAGGTCGTCCATGTGGGAGATTCCAATTTCAACGATATCATCTCCGGATACGGCGCCGTTCTTGTCGATTTCTGGGCTCCGTGGTGCATGCCATGCAAGATGGTGGGCCCCATACTCGAGCGGTTGGCCCCAGAATACAAGGGCAGGGCGGTCATCGCCAAACTCAACGTTGATGACAACAAGAGGATCGCCGGCTCGCTGAATGTGCAGGGGATCCCTACCCTGATCATGTATAAGGACGGGAAAATGGCGAAGAGAGTGACCGGAGCGATCCCCGAGAGAGGGATCAGGGAACTTCTCGACGCATATTCCTGATCAAGCGAAACCCGAAGATTCACAGTACTTGTTTCCCTATCCCTGTAAAAAGGTTTTATACCGGTTGTCAGACTTCGACCCGTGACCGACGGGAACATCGGCTGGAGGGAGATGGAGCTCACAGAGAAGGAGCTCAAGGACGTGGACCTGAAGCGCAATTTCATAAGATTGTTCCTGGCCTTCTTCGCGATACTCCTGTTCATGCTGCTCGTTCAGTGGATCATGGGAGACCACATAGAGGACTGGGGAGCATGGATGATCGACAAGTTCTCCTATCCGGGCATGTTCGCCGCCGTACTTGCGATGGACACGCTGCTCTCGCCTGTCCCTCCGGACGTGGTGATTTTCATTTCCATCGCAGGGAACGTGAGTCCCCTATGGACGCTTGTGACAGTCAGCGTTGCTTCCATAATGGGAGGAACATGCGGCTATTTGATAGGCCGATTCCTTGGGAACAGGGAGTTCGTCAAAAAGAGGATTAAACCCCATGAGAAGAGGGCGCATTATCTCCTGGACAGGTACGGCATCTGGGCGGTCATCGTCGCGGCGCTTTCGCCCATCCCCTTCTCGGCGGTCTGCTGGGTTGCCGGAATACTCAAGATGAGATACCTCCATTTTCTATCGGGAGCCCTCTGGAGAGTGGTCCATTTCCTGATGTGGTATCTGATCATACTAGCGGGTTTCAGAGGGGTCTAGGGGATTATCTCGCAGCCGTTGTTGATCTCCGGATAATCGAAGGCGTTCCGAGGCAGCATTCCCTCTTCCATCAGCTCTCTCGCCAGGGGAACCAGACCCTCAAGTCCCTCTATCATCCTCCGGGTCGTGAGGCAGACCCTGTCGAACCACTCCCTTCCCCATCCCATGGTCCTATTGGCGAAGAGGCATCTCCCCCCGCAGACCCATAGTATGTCGCATCGGGTGCAGGGGGGCCCCACGGATCTGGAGTTCCTTATTCCATCCGGTGTGGAGCTGTTTATATGTCCAATGTTCGAGTATAGGAGCTCCGGGGCGATCGGACAGGCCTCTATGGAGCCGGATGTCATTATGGAGAAGGAATCGATGCCGCTGCCGCACCAAATATGGCGGGGCTCCCCGTGAAGGAGGGTTCTCAGGATCGGTATGAAGGGGACTATGCCCGGAACTTTACCCTCCTTCATCGAATTCCCGAAGTCCCCGATCAGGACTTTTATACCCTCGTCGTACCGGTCCAGCCAAGCTGCGGCATCTCCTCTCTGCTCCAGATCGGTCCAGAATACGTCCAGCTGCCAGTGGACGTGGTCGAAATGCTCAAGGAGGTGAGTGACGTCCCTGCGGATGTCGCTGTGATCGGAGAAAGCCATCCTCGCGATGAGGTCTCCCTTGAAGCCCCTTTTCCTGATGTTTCGAAGGTTTCCCATGACCAGGTCGTAGGTTCCGGCTCCCCGGGACGCATCCGTCACCTCCCTGGGACCGTCCAATGAGATAAGTACGGAGTGGAGCCTTTGGAGATATTCGTCCTTCAGCTGGTGGATCAGCGTACCGTTGGTCTGGAGCGTGAAAGCCTTGGCGGGGAGGCGGTCCATGAGCTCATAGACACTATCCATAGCGAGCAGAGGTTCTCCGCCGTAGAATCCTATGACAGCATCCGGGTCCCCGGAGATGAAGGAAACGATATCATCGATCCCATACTCGATATCGAGCGGCATGCCGGGGAGCCGCCTTGTCCCGCCGCAGTATCGGCACTGGAGATTGCATCTCTCGGTGGTCAGGACATGATACTGCATCCTCTACCGGGAAGAAGTGGGAATATTTGTTTTATCCGTCTTCGAGAAGGGAGTGGCAGGGATGAGGGGGAAGAGAGCGGGTTTGCACCCGCTATGGAAATTCTTGATTTCCATGGGAGAGAGGATTGGATATACCAAAAATCTTCCTCATCCCTTGCCATAGGGTAGGAGTTGATATACAACTCTGAAGTATCGAGCTTCCGGGGGTATATAATTCCATTCCCGAATTCTCAAGGGCCGCTCAGTAGCTCCGTGAGAGCATCACAACGGAATCAGTGGGCCTACCACAGAACATGCAGTTCCCCGGGGAGCTCTCGTACTCGCCCTTGTGGATGTCCTTGAGAGGGAAGCCGAGGAAGGTCTTGTCAAGACCCTTCTCCATCTCCCCGGCGCAGTCCATCTCACCGCACCAGTGTGTCTTTATTATCCCGTCCCATCCGGACTCCTTCAGCCGTATGCCGTCATCGAGGGAATCCACCTCCCTGATGCCGTTCTCGATTATATCCTCGGCCCTCTTCATGAGCTCCCCGTGCACTTCCTCCAGGGCCCTTTCGGCTTCCTCCTTGAGGTCCTTCCTCTGGATGAAGCGTTTGGTGGAGAGGTCCCTCCTGGCGAACACCAGCGTCCCTTTTTCTATGTCCTTGGGGCCTATCTCGACCCTTATCGGGACGCCCTTGATCTCCCAGTCGTAATGCTTGGACCCGGGCCTCTGGTCCCTATCGTCCAATTTGACCCTGAAACCCAATCCCTTCATTTCCTGCTCCAGGTTCCTCGCCTCTTCGAGGACCATCTCCGTGAGGTTCTTTGCCAGGATGGGAATGATGATGAACTGGAAAGGGGCGATGGCAGGGGGCAGGATGATCCCCTTGTTGTCTCCGTGGACGCCCACGACGGCTCCGACCAGCCTCTCGGACATGCCGTAGGTCGTCTGGTGGCAGTAGTGAAACTCCTTGTCGGGTCCCTCGTACTTGATCTCGTAGGGCCTGGAGAAGTTCTCCTTGTACTGGTGAATCGAGCCCAGCTGGAGGGTCCTCTTCGAGGGGAGCACCGTATCGACGCCGATGGTGTAAACAGCCCCCGCGAACTTGTCCCAGTCAGGCCTCTTCACCAGCAGATAGGGCAGGCACAGGTCCTTCGCCAGTGCATCCATTATCCCGCAGTCCTCCCTTATCTGCCTCTCGGCGTCTTCGAAGGTATCATGGCATGTGTGGGCCTCGAAGAAATGGATCTCCCTGACCCTTATGAAGGACCTGGTCATCTTCGTCTCGTACCTGAACGTGTTGACGATCTGGTATGTCTTCAAGGGGAGGTCGTTGTGGGAGCGGACCCACAGGGAGAAGATGGGGTACATGGCCGTCTCCGATGTGGGTCTCAGAAGTAATGGTACATCCAGCTCGTTGAGGCCGCCGTGGGTCACCCAGTAGACCTCGGCGTCGAAGCCCTTGATGTGGTCGGCCTCTTTCTGGAACTCCGTCTTGGGAATTAGCAGGGGGAAGTTGACCTCTTCGTGGCCCGTTGCGTCGCATTCCCTTCTAATGGCTGAGTCTATGTGCTGCATTATCTTCCAGCCGTACGGTGTCCAGACGTTCATTCCCTTGACGGGGTACCTCTTGTCGGAGAGACCCGCCACGTCGACGACGTCGTTGTACCACTCGAGGAAGTTGTCCTTGTCTAGGACCACCTTTCGCTCTTCCTGTTCTTCCATCTCGGACACCTGCCGCTGAAGGGGTATTGCGGGGGAATAGATAACGATTATGTCGATACGCACATTGGATTTTGAAGAATATAGGCTGTGGTTCCCTCCTAAATTTAATCTAATCAAAGTATATTACCGCCCGACCGACCATGTCAGATAGAGCAGACCATTCCACGAAAGCTGACGACGCTACCAGACCGAGATTCGACCTGAAAGCGCTCGGGGAGCTCTATCCGTTCAGAAGCCGCTGGTGGGAGAGGAACGGCCTCAGGTATCACTATCTGGACGAGGGGAGCGGAGATGTACTTTTCATGCTCCACGGGAATCCGACATGGTCCTTCTTTTACAGGGAGCTCATCAAGGAGTTCAGGAAGGACCATCGCGTAATTGCGCTGGACCAGATGGGGTGCGGATTATCGGACAGACCCACCGAAGAACAGTATTCCTACAGGTATGACAGAAGGATAAGGGATGTCCAGGAATTTCTGAAATATCTGAGGATCGACGGCGGTGCAACCCTGGTAGCCCATGACTGGGGGGGGATAATCGGAACGGGGGTCGCCGCCAGAGATCCGGGTTTGTTCTCCAGGTTCGTATTGATGAACACGGCCGGTTTCAGGATGCCTGATGGAAAGAAGCTCCCTTGGCAGCTCCGGTATGTCAAGAAGTTCCCCATTCTGCCGGAGCTCCAGATAAGGGGATTCAACGCCTTTGTAAGGCTTGCGACCGTGTTCGGCCTGGAGACCCGGATGCCTTCTGAAGTGAAGAGAGGCTACAGGCTTCCCTATGACTCATGGCACAACAGGCTTGCCGTTTACCGGTTCATCCAGGATATCGCCGTCGATCGGAACGAGCCAAGCTACGAGGCTGTCAAGGTGACTGACGAGAACCTGCACAAGCTGAAGGGGAAACCCATGCTGATAATATGGGGTGCCAGGGACTTCATCTTCGACATGGAGATACTGGCCGAATGGAGGAAGAGGTTCCCCGAGGCCGAGTACGAAGTGCTGGAGGATGCGGGCCACTTCGTCATCGAGGATGCAAGGGAGAGGTGCATTTCAGCCATTTCGGATTTCCTGCATAGCAATCCGATAAAAGTCGAGAAGAGGAGGGAGCCGAACGGCCGATGTTAAGGACTTCAGGACCCGGAATCTCTCGGAGAGGCTTGCTGTCAATGCGGAGAAGCATCCCGACAAGAAGGCCGTGGTCTGCCACTCGGGATGGGACTCGAAGGGGAATGCGATCTACAGGTCCCTGACATACGGTGAGCTCGAGGAGGAGGTGGACCGCTATGCCCACGGTCTCTCCGAGATCGGGATCAAAAAGGACATGAAGACCATCTTTCTCGTCAAGCCTTCCCCGGAGTTCTTCTCCCTGACATTAGCCCTTGTGAAGATCGGCGCCATCATAGTGCTCATAGACCCGGGGATGGGGACGAGGAAGCTGGTATCGAGCCTTGCATCCATCGAGGCAAAGGCCTTCGTCGGGATCCCACTTGCACATATCCTGAGGATATCCTCCCCTTCTTCCTTCAGGTCCCTTGATATCAAGGTGACCGTAGGAGCGAAGTGGTTCTGGGGCGGTCATTCCTTGAAGGATCTCAGATCGGATAATACCGATTCCTTTCCCTATGTTAAAAGGAAACAGGACGACATTGTGGGCATCTTCTTCACAAGCGGCTCTACGGGACCCCCCAAGGGAGTGGTATATGAACACGGCATGTTCGATGCCCAGATGAAGTTCATGGAGACCCATTTCGGATACAGCGCCCAGGATGTGGACCTTGCCACATTTCCGCTCTTCTCCCTTTTCGACGTCAACCTGGCCATTACCGCTGTCATCCCGGACATGGACATGACGAAGCCGGCCAGGGCAGACCCGGAGAAGATAGTTCGGGCTATCAGAGATAACGGATGCACCAGTGTTTACGGCTCCCCGGCGCTGTTGACGAACCTCTCAAGATATTGTATGAAGAACAGGATAAGGCTGGATTCCATCAGGAAGGTCGTGACAGCAGGGGCGCCCATAAGACCCGACCTGCTCGAGAGCGTTCAATCCGTGATCAATCGGAAAGGGAAGATACACACTCCCTACGGGGCAACGGAGGTCCTTCCGGTTTCCGATATCACCAGCATCAGGATACTGAACGAGACCAAGGACAGGACGGCCGGGGGAGCCGGAACATGCGTCGGGAAGCCGCTTCCGGGGAACACGGTAAGCATAATCGCGATCGATGATAGTCCGATCGGAAAATGGAAGGACAGCTTAGCACTCGGTCCCGGCGAGATAGGGGAGATCTGCGTCAAGGGACCAACCGTTACGAAGGAGTATTACGGGAAACCCGAAGCCACGAAGGCTGCCAAGATCCCGGACGCCCGCGGAGGGGTGTGGCACCGTATGGGAGACACGGGTTACATCGACGGGGAGGGGGACCTGTGGTTCTGCGGAAGGAAAGCCCACAGGGTTGTAACTAAGAACGGCCCGATGTATCCTGTCCGATGCGAGGCGATTTTCAACCGCCATCCCAAGGTGTTCAGGAGCTCCCTTGTGGGAGTAGGGGAGAAAGGAAGCCAGAGGCCCGTGATCATCATCGAGCTGGAGAAGAGCGAGAGAAGAACGGACAGGAACGCGCTGAAGAGGGAGCTCCTGGAAATTGCAGCGAGTAACGATCTGACGAGGGACATAAAGGACCTGCTCTTCCAGGACAGTTTCCCGGTCGATATCAGGCACAATGCCAAGATATTCAGGGAGAAGCAGGCCGAATGGGCGGGGAGGAAGCTTCGATGAGCATCGGAAGAAGGGCCGTCGTGACCGGGGGCGGGGGCTTCCTCGGCGGTATTGTTGTACGGAAGCTCCTGGAGGAAGGATACGAGGTCTCGAGCTATTCAAGGAAAGAATATGCTCACCTTGAGAAAATGGGAGCGGGAACGCTGAAGGGAGATATCTGCGACCAAAAGCGGACATTGGAGGCGTTCCGGGATTTTGATGTCGTTATCCATGTGGCGGCGAAGGTGGGGTACTGGGGGGAGCGGGAGGACTTCCGTTTGGTAAACGTGGAGGGTACGAAGAACGTCATCGAGGCATGCAGGAAGAGCGGGATAAGGAACCTGGTCTATACCTGCTCTCCTTCTGTGGTGTTCGACGGGAAGGACCAGAAAGGTCTGGATGAGGGCGCTCCCTATCCGAGGCGATATGATTCCTTTTACAGTAAATCCAAGGCCGAGGCCGAGAGGATCGTCCTGGGCGCCAATTCAGAGGAACTGAGGACTATTTCCCTGAGGCCGCATCTGGTCTGGGGCCCAGGCGACACTCACATCATCCCCGGCATCATCCAGAGGGCGAAGGAGGGGAAAATGGTCCGGGTCGGGAGCGGGAAGAACATCGCGGACATGGTCTATGTTGACAACGCGGCGGACGCGCATGTTCTAGCCGACAGAGCACTTGATTCAAATCCCGAGAGCCGGGGAAAGGCGTATTTCATCACCAATGACGAGCCCAGGAACGTGTGGGACTTCATCGACGAGATACTTCGATCAGCTGGTCTGGATCCCGTGAAAAGGACCGTGCCAAGGGGAGCGGCCATGGTCGGGGCAACCTTCATGGAGCTCTTTTACAGTCTTTTTAAAAAGGGGGAGGAACCGAACCTCACGCGTTTCCTCATCAGGGAGCTCACCGCATCGCATTGGTACGATATCTCGGCTGCCAAGAGGGATCTTGGTTACAGACCGAAGGTGAGCATGGACGAAGGATTGGAGAGACTGGAGAAATGGTTCCGGAGCGGGAACGCCTAGAGGGAGGAGACCGCATCCCCAAAATGATCCATTTATTTCTGGATTGCAAATGAAATGAATAACGTGCAAGAATGATACGATCCACCAGAAAAAGCTGTACGATACCACCAATGTACATGTGTACCTTCATTCCAATATGCTCACCAATAGCCTTTTAAACACACCTCTCCCCATGTATAACCATGCAATATGAAGGGGGAAAAGAAAAATGGCCATATTATCAAAAATAATATCTAAAAAATATGGTAATGTTCTTGTTGCTTCCTCCCTTTCCCTCCTTCTTTCCTTACCATTGTTCATTTGTGCACTAGGAAAGGAAATGCCTTCCCGCACCGAGGAAAGCTCCCTATCCGGGATCGTGGGGATCTACGATGCGGCGGACACGACCTTCCTAGGAAAAGACATCGGAGGCATCGGTGAGAACCTCGGAACATACAACTACATAGGCGACATAAACGGAGACGGATTGAACGACATTGCGATCACCGCTCCCAACGATCCGAGCACCGGCGGCATCGAGGGTGACGGACGGGTGCATATCTTCTACGGAGATGGAGAGAGATTTGACCCCGAAATAGACCTCCAGACCCAGGAAGCTGACCAGATCATAATCGGAGGGGCCTTTCGACCCCCCGGCGGTGATAGTGTGACGGTCTTGGGACAGAGCTGCCTTACCAACCAGATGGAGACAGGCGATTTCAACAACGACGGTTACAGGGACCTTGTTATCAGCGTTCCGGGTCTGAGTTATGTGAAACAATCCATGATAATCTGGGGGCAGGAAGGAGGATGGCCGAAGGAAATGGAGGTCAATCTCTCCACATCTGCGGATCTGGGTTACAGCAAGACTGTCCTCAACCTCGGATCGGCGGATGTGTTCATCCCGCTCTATCTCCAAATGGCCAGTAAAAGACAGGTCAGCGGTTCGACAGCCGGCGGTTTTGGGTTCTACAACGACAATACCTTCGACTTCATGGAGGTGGAGGACATCGATGGGGACGGGTACGACGACCTGATAAGCGGCGGCTTCATCACATCCCACAGTGGAATATTTCCGCGGGTGTTCGTCGCATCGATCTACTGGGGAGCCACCGGGAATACCACCAGCTTCTTCGAGGAACAGCCGTACTCTTTCCTGGGGAAGAGCATCGACGTAGGAGATATCGACGGGGATGGCAAGTTCGACCTTGTGATAGGCGCCCCGTCGTTGAGCAAGGAATGGCATGACGGCCATAGAAAAGGGGCCGTGGCAGTGCTCTTCAACCTGTTGCAATATGAAGATGTGAATTATTCTGAGCCAAGGGGTGAATATTATCTTCCGCTCAACGAGACCTGGGATACCATCATCTGGGGCTCCGGTGATTTCGACTGGTTCGGGAACAAGGTCATGCTCAGGGACATCAACGGAGACGGGTTCGATGATATCATCGCAGGGGCGCCTTATGCGGATGGTCCGGCCGATCTGGATACGAACTGCGGTCAGATCTACGTCTTCTTCGGAGGGGACCCGAACAAGTTCCCTCCCGAGATGGACGCCGACAACTGGGCCGATTCCATCATACTCGGAGACCAGGGATACGAATCGGAACCCGTAGAGATCATGGCAGACTCACTCGGCAACTTCTTTGATATCGGAGATATAAACGGCGACGGAGAGCTCGAGTTCGTCGCTTCACTTCCGAACAAGGACCTCCCTCCCAATGATGGCTTCGACAGATCCCAGGCGGGACTCGTCATGCTCTACAACCTCAAGGAGGTCATACCACCGGGCGGGGCAATTATCAAGCTCAGCAACACCAAAGGGACCGCGGCGATAGAAGGATCCGACATGGGCGACATACTCGGTCAGCAGCTCAAAGTGATAGACGCCGACAACGACGGACTCGACGATATCACGTTCTCGGCTCCCTTTGCGGACGGAAAGGACAATGCAAGACCAAGGTCGGGAGAGGTCTACATGATAAGGGGAAAAGGACTCGTCATCAACGATATCGAGGCCTGGGGTTCGGCGGTAAACGGAAACGACCTCTTCCTCGGCGGAGGGGAGCTCACACTGAAGATACCCTACAGGAACACATACGGAGAGAACAGGACCAGGGGAGGGACCGTTACTCTCTTTCCCGATGACATCGACCTCAACATCTACTTCAGCCGGGGAACCATCCAGGCTTCCCAGGAACT
The DNA here is from genome assembly GCA_048569615.1 of Thermoplasmatota archaeon. Classification (GTDB taxonomy): domain Archaea; phylum Thermoplasmatota; class Penumbrarchaeia; order Penumbrarchaeales; family Penumbrarchaeaceae; genus JAYEPK01. The sequence goes on from JBLIRK010000016.1 coordinate 18,137, forward strand.
CGCCGACGCACTTGACAATGACACGATCAAAATGAAATGGACAGGCTCCGGTGAGAAAGGGATGATCGAGATAACGCTCGAACCGGGATGGGACCTGCCGGGGAACAGGAAGATGAACATTGAAGTGCAGCTCGAGACCGGGAGCGAGCTGAGGATCTCCAGGCTGTTCAGGGACGTGCTCACAACCAGGAGAAGCGTCCGATTATCCGGGAACAATGATCTCTATGCCAACGGGAACAGAATAAGACACCCGGACCACTGGTTCGACCCCGGGGACGAGATTGCTATGTCGGGTCTATACCCCGTATACTCCGCAGACACCACCAGGAGAGCGGAGACCGGGCCCTTCCAGCTGGTCCTGAAGAATGATGAGATGAAAGAGACGGACAGAGCGGATGCCGAAGAGACCAGCATGCTGGAGGATGAATTGAGCGGTGGCGGTGAGGAGGAAAAGACCTATCTCATAGAACTCCAGCCGGCAAAGGACGTCGATTGGAAGTTCGGACCTCCCACCACGGGAGAACCGTATGCCCAATTGATAAGGATCGACGGCTCCCCTCCCTCATCCCCCTCAGGATTGGAACTGACATCGATCACCGGATACGAGGGATATTCGGCGGACGGAAAATTCGAGATCGAATGGGAAGACGGACTCGGACCCGTCGGGGACCACGGCGGCTCAGGTGTGAAGCTCTACAGGGTCTATCACGACAACCAGTGGGAGATACCAAGGGAAGAAGGGGGACTGCAGGGAACCTACTACACCGATCCCGAATTCAACACGGCCGGACTCGAAAGGCTTGACAAAGCCATAGATTTCCTCAAATGGGGAGCCTGGGGACCAGAACCCAACTACATACCTCCCATCGACTACTCCGTCAGATGGCACGGATGGTTCAGACCGGACCATGAATATGCGCAGTTCCTGAGGATCATCGGAAAGGGAGAAGCAAAACTGTTCCTGGACGGGGAGATGCTCATCGACTGGACGGACCTCAGCAAATTCCCCTCCGCAGGCCCGCTTTCATTGGATATGGATACTGCATACAGCCTGGAGGTCTACTACCGCTCCAGAACGGGAACTTCAGCGATACAGCTCCAATACAAGGATACAAGGGGAGATTACCAAAAGGCCACGGAAGGAATGCTCCTGCATCCTTCGAACTACATGCGGGTGTCAACTACCAACGACGGCATATTCGACCTCAGCGTCCAGGCGGTGGACTGGACCGGGAAAGCATCCGAAAGCAGGACCGCATCCGGGATAGTGGACGATGACGGACCCGTGATAGATATATCCGACATACGGCCGTGGTACAACTCCACATCCATCGAGATGGAGCTCTCCATCGACGACGGGGAGCTCTCAAGCAACACGGGAACCAACCTGTCATCGTTCAGATACAGGACCACGGACGAAGACGATTCCTGGACCGATTGGTCGAGCAGAGCGAAACAGCTCAGCGGGGAAGGAGCAAAGATAGCGGTCCTGCAGGTCAAACTCGAACTGACAGAGGACTGGGAAGGGGCCATACAATTCCATGTCGAGGACAGGATAGGCAATCCCACCCTGACACGGTCCGTCCAGTTCGGGATCGATACAAAACCTCCGGAGATCGAGCTGGTGGGACCGGAGCACAAGACCAAACAGAACATCGAGAACTGCAACGTCAGCGTCATCATGAGGGACATGGGCGGATCGGGTGTCGACCCGTCAACCATCATGCTCAGAACATCAATGGGAAACGAACCCTACTCCGAATGGAGAGCCGCATACACATCGGATATGGAAGGATCGCTGCTCGCATGGACCATACTCGAACCCACCGAGGGAAGGCACAGGGTCCAGTTCAGGGGAAGCGACAGCGTCGGGAACACGGCCGCAAGCGATGTGTTCGAATACGAGCTCTACAAGCCCCCCGTCAACATGCCCCCGGTTCCAGTCATCAAGAGCCCACAGGACGGGACCGTGATAAGATCGGGCTCCCCCGTGGTCCTCGACGCCTTCGGGACAACCGATGACGGCCTGGGGGAATACGACGAAGTGAAACTGACCTGGGTATCCTCCATCGACGGCGTCCTCGGGACCGGGAACAGGCTCGAGGTTTACCTCACAACAGGGGTTCACGAGATCAGGCTCTATGCGGACGACGGCTCGCCGGGACACAACATCAGCACCTTCGTCACGATCAACGTCGAGTTCCAAGAACCCGACGGGAGTGATGGCGACAACGAGAGACCCGAAGGAAGCGACGACACCACAGAGATGCTCAAGGTCATCATGACCGCCATCGCGATGTGCCTGGTCATCATCGTCATCCTAGCGGCACTGGTTTGGCAATACAGAAAGAGAGCATCCGGAGAGGTCAACGTCGGTATCTCAGGAGAGAAGACCGAGGACGATATGGAATACCGGGACCGAACAGAGGAAGAGAGTACATAGAAGGTCCCGCAAAACCTACGGGACCCTGACCATGCATCTTCACTCGGCCAGCTTCTTGTAGTACCGGTATTTCTCCTTCAGGTTCTCGGCCAGGAGGTTGTGCAGTCTCTCGGCCTCCTCGGGGAAGGAGAGCGTAAGGGAATGATACCTGACCTCGCTCATTAGGAATTCCTTGAGGTTACCAGCGGGTTCCTTGGAATCCAGCTGGAAGGGATTCTTTCCCTGGTCCTTCAATCTGGGATCGTACCTGAAGAGGAACCAGTAGCCCGTCTCCACCGCCTTCTTCTCTTCATCCTGAGAATGCCCCATGCCCCTCTTCAATCCATGGTTGATACAGGGGGAATAGGCGATTATCAGCGAAGGTCCGGGATAGGATTCCGCCTCCCTGATCGCCTTGAGATAATGGTTCTTGTTTGCTCCCATCGCTACCGAGGCGACATATACATTGCCGTAGTTCATGGCCATGAGACCCAGGTCCTTCTTGTTCGTCTTCTTTCCCGATTCCGCGAACTTCGCCACGGAGCCTATTGGAGTGGCCTTTGATGACTGACCTCCGGTATTGGAATATACCTCGGTATCCAGGACGACTATGTTCACATCGTGTCCCATGGCCATGACGTGGTCAAGCCCTCCGTAACCGATGTCGTATGCCCAACCGTCACCGCCGAATATCCATACCGAGGTCTTGACGAAGAGGTCTCTGCTCTCCCATATCTGGGAGAGTATCCCCTCCTTTTTCATTCCCTCAAGCTTCTTATTTATCTTCAGGGAGAGCTCCTTGGATGCATCACCGTTCCCGAAGTTGTTCAACCATTCCTGGAACAGTTCCTTAAGTTCCTGGTCCATTTCCTGGGCCATCGCTTCCTTTACAAGGTCCCTGAGCTTGTCCCTCCTCTGGGTCACGGCAAGGTTCATACCGAAGCCGTACTCGGCGTTGTCCTCGAACAGCGAATTGGCCCAAGCGGGTCCGTGACCATGCTCGTCGGTGGTCCACGGCACCGCGGGGGCGGAGCCTCCGTATATGGAGGAGCATCCCGTGGCATTGGCGATTATCATCCTGTTGCCGTAGAGCTGGGTTATCAGTTTCAGATATGGTGTCTCTCCGCAACCTGCGCAGGCTCCGGAGAACTCGAAAAGAGGCTTTCTGAACTGTGATCCCTTTAGAGTGTACTTGTCCATTCCCCCCGTGCGGACGGGAAGCTCGGAGATGTAGTTCCACAGGGGTTCCTGAAGCTTTCTCTCCTCTTCCAAGGGTTTCATGACCAGTGCCTTGCCCTTTGGCGCCGGACATATGTCCGCACAGTTTCCGCACCCGGTACAGTCCATGACGGATATCTGGATCCTGAAATCATAGCTCTCCATCCCCGGGCCCATTCCCTTCAATCCATGATAGCCCTCCGGTGCGTTCTCGGCCTCTTCCTTGGTCAGAAGGAAGGGCCTTATGACCGCATGCGGACAGACAAAGGCGCACTGGTTGCACTGGATGCAGTTCTCAGGCTGCCACTGGGGTACGGTGATCGCGATTCCCCTCTTCTCGTATTTTGTCGTTGAGGGCGGGAAGAAGCCGCCGGGTGTGAATGCGGAAACGGGAAGGCTGTAACCATCCATGGCGTTCATGACATCTGCGACCTTTCTGATGAATTCCGGTCTCTCTCCCGGCAGTGACGGCATCACGTCAGGAGCATCCGCCCATGAGGCGGGATAATCTATCTTGTACACTCCATCCAGGGCCAGATCGACAGCCCTCTGGTTCATGTCGACTATCTTCTCTCCCTTCTTTCCGTAGGTCTTCTCGATGGCTTCCTTGAGAAGCTCCACCGCCTGGTCAACGGGCAGAACCTCAGCGAGCTTGAAGAAGACGGTCTGCATGATCATATTGATCCTGCCTCCGAGCCCCACTTCTTCGGCGATCTTTATGGCATCGATATTGTAGAAGTTGACATTCTTCCTGGCGATCATCCTCTTGAGCTTTCCGGGCAGTTTCTCTCCGAGCTCTTCCTTGGACCATGGAGAATTGAGTACGAAGGTGCCGCCCTTCTTCATTCCTGCAAGCATATCATATTTATCGACATAGGACGGCTGGTGGCATGCGATGTAATCGGCGACATCTATGAGATATGTCGATTTGATGGGAACATCACCGAACCTAAGATGGGATATGGTGACGCCTCCGGATTTCTTGGAATCGTAGGCAAAGTATCCCTGGGCGAACTTATCCGTGTTATCGCCTATTATCTTGATAGCATCCTTGTTGGCCCCAACGGTCCCGTCACCGCCCAGACCCCAGAACATGCATCTGACGGTCCCTTTCGGAGAGGCGTCTATAACATCATTGAGGGGGAGCGAGGTGTAGGTGACATCGTCCACGATGCCCACCGTGAAATGGTTCTTGGGATCATTGAGCTTCAGATTGTTGAAAACAGCCTTGACCATGGTGGGTGTAAGGTCCTTGGAACCAAGCCCATATCTTCCACCCACAACCAGGATGTCATTCCTCCCGGCATCCCTGAGAACCGAACATACGTCAAGGTAGAGCGGTTCACCGAACGCTCCGTTCTCCTTGGTCCTGTCGAGCACCGCTATCCTCTTCACGGTCTCGGGAAGGGAGGCAAGGAAATGCTTAGCGGAAAATGGTCTGAACAACCTTACCTTCAACAGGCCGATATTCTCTCCGTTCTTGTTCAGGTATTCGATGGCTTCCTCAGCCGCCTGGGAACCGGAACCCATCAATATGACCACATGCTCCGCATCCGGGGCGCCGAGATACTGGAAAAGCTTGTATTCCCTTCCGGTCAGTGCTGCGACCTTGTCCATCTCTTCCTGAACGATATCAGGGACCTTGAGATAATAGCTGTTTGCCGCTTCGTTCACCTGGAAGTAGATATCCGGATTCTGGGCGGTTCCCCGGAGATGGGGGTGTTCGGGATTTAGAGCCCTCTGCCTGTGCTTCCCCACGATATCCCAGGGAACCAGGTCCTTGATCTCCTCGTATTCAAGCACATCTATCTTCTGTATCTCATGTGATGTCCTGAAACCGTCGAAGAATGAGATGAAAGGTACCTGCGCTCTCAAAGTGGAAAGATGGGCAACGAGCGCGAGATCCATCACTTCCTGGACGGAACCGGAGCAGAGCTGAGCGAACCCTGTTGCCCTGGCGGCCATAACGTCCTGGTGGTCTCCGAATATGGAAAGCGCCTGTCCAGCAATGGCCCTTGCCGAGACATGGAATACAGCGGGCATCAGCTCGCCGGAGATCTTGTACATATTCGGTATCATCAACAGCAGTCCCTGGGAAGCGGTGAACGTTGTCGTATAGGCACCGGCTGACAGGGAGCCGTGGACCGCTCCGGCGGCACCGGCTTCGGACTGCATCTCCACGATCTTCATAACCTGACCGAATAGATTCTTCATTCCATGGGCGGCCCAGGTATCCGCTATCTCCCCCATGGGAGAAGAAGGTGTTATGGGATATATGGCCGCAACATCTGAGAACGCATAACCGATATGGGCCGCAGCCGTATTTCCGTCCATGGACTTCATGTTCTTCTTTCTGCTCATTTGATTACCCCTTTGTCCGGATGACGTATGATTAAGAACTCCCCTCCAGAGGGGGGCCCAGGCGGTTTGTCGTATAGAGAGGAGTAGTATAAACCTTTCCATAATGATATGTATTCAAGCGGTCATCCGGAGCCAAGGGTGAGCCCATGAGAAGGATGCATGTTATCTATCACGGCAGGGTCCAGGGGGTCTTCTTCAGGGCGAACTGCCAGAAAAAAGCAGTCGAGCTCGGTCTCACTGGGTGGGTGAAGAACCTTCCGGACGGTACGGTTGAATCCGTAGCGGAGGGAAGCGAGGACAAACTTCAGGACCTGCTCCATTGGTGCGCAAACAGCCAGCCGATGGCAAAAGTGAGCGAAGCAAAGGTCGAATGGCTCCGGGCAACAGGTGAATTTGAACATTTTGTGATCATACGGTAAGCTCTCAAAAAGTACCTATATAAAATCGCCATTAATCGGATTACCGGAGGCAATTGCAGGATGGGGCCCATCTCAAGGATGAGCAAGATGTTCAGAAGCTACTCTCCCCAGTATTGGGTAGTGATATCCCTTGAACTCTTCGAAAGAGGGGCCTACTACGGTATAATGGGTTATTTTCCGGTGCACATGGTAAGGAACGTTGGTCTCACCGGAACCGAGTTCGGTATACTTTACGCGATCCTCCTGGCTCTTTTGTATACGGTACCTCTGATCGCCTCGTCCCTGGCAAGGAAATTCGGTTATCGGACCATCCTCCTATTCGCCTTCATATTACTCGTGCCGGCATATGTGACTATGACCTTCCTGGACTCCTATTACATGTTCTTCCCGCTGATCATCGCGTGGGGTGTCGGAGCCGGGGCTTTCAAACCGATGGTCTCTGCCACCATTGCCCATGTAACTGAAAAGGAGCACAGGAACTCGGCCTATTCGATCTACTACCTCTCCATAAACTGGGGATCGCTTCTGGCTATGGTCGGGATAGGTCTTTTCATTCCGGAGGCCTTTGCGGCAATCGCATTCGCAGTGGGTGCCGTTCTTATCACCATCAATCTTCTGATAACATTTTTCTTGTACAAGAATCCCGTTGAAAGGAATCCTGAAGAGAAGATATTCGAGGCGGTCAAGAACCTTTTCCGGGTTCTTAAAGATACGAAGTTCGCCGTCCTCCTTCTCATTTATGCAGGATTTTTCTTCATTTTTTCCTCCATGCATACCTTTCTCCCCGTCTATTATACCGAATTCGGATTGAAACCCTTCACTGCCTTCGAGGCTCCATTGATGAGCGCCATCAATCCTCTCACCATAGTGATGCTCGGACCATTCCTGTCAAGGTTCATGGACAGGTTCCAATCCCTGAAATTGATGATCACCGGGATGTTCGTTTTCTCCATGGGCCTCTTTCTCCTTGGGATGTTCCCGGCATGGTATACAATGGCCATTGGGATATTCATCTTCTCCATCGGAGAGTTCATGACCCATCCAAATTTCATTTCCTATGTGTCGAAGATCGCTCCGGAGGACAAGGTGGCCCTTTACATGGGGTATGCTTTCATACCTTCTGCCATTGGGAATGTCGTCGGCTCCGTGTTCGGCGGTGTGATGTGGGATGGCATCGCCGTAAAAATGGAGCAGCCCTCCTATTTCTGGGGGATCTACGTGGCCATAGGCTTCATAACCATTGGGAATTTCCTTATCTACAACAAACTGATCGCTCCCAAAAAGACTGGTATGGCGGTCAAGAAGGATATCTTCACTTTCAGATATACCTTCCTTGCAGCGTGGGCGATTGCACCGATCCTTATATTCGCCGGTTTTTCCATGGGAACCCTTCAGTACGTAGGATCCGATGAGAACAGAGAAGACCAAAACTTCCGTTATGAGCTGACTCACGGTACGGTATCCTTCGATGGAACTTTGACTGAAGGGGCCTCCGATGATCACATGTTCACGATCGAGGATCCCAACGTAGTTTGGATCAGCATCAATCTTACATGGCAGGATCAACCTGACCAATCCTTGATATTCAGGACCTATACGAACACTCCAGATTCCTTTAGATTGTCGTTCTCACCGCTTAACGCCTCCGTTCAGACATCATCAGGTTCAAATCAACAAGGAGAGCAGGGAACTATCTCGATCTATCACGAATATCCCGGAGATCCGGATTTCTACGATGGAACCGGTGAACATTCCCTGACAGTCACCCTGACAGAAGTAGGACCGTACGACGGCCCCTTCAATCTGGGTTTCCTCGTGGATGAGGATACTGGCAACGATTACAGCATCCAGGTACAATACGCACGCTGGGTAAAGGTAACCGAGACCGCTCAAAGGGGAGAGGCTATCCAGCCGTGATCCTCCAATGTATCACTCGGTGAAGAACTCGACCGGTATCGGCAATTTCCAATTATGCCAACTGAAATGTACCGGTAGTATGATATATCATTCCGGAAAATCGGAATCGATGAGCCGAAGGTCCCTATCCGTTTCAATAGCGATTGTTTTGCTGTTCGGTTCTCTTGCTCTACTGACACAGCCGGAAAAAGGCGATGTTCTCGCGGAGGAAGAAGACGCGAGGGGTCCTGATGATGGAATTTTCCAGAGCACGAGGATCTACCAGGAGACAGACCTTGTGTACCGCTCTGCCTACGGCGATCTAATTCCATCGAGGGTAGGGAACGAGCTGGCTACATGTTCCAGGAACGGAAAGGTCGTCGTATCCTACGGAAGCAGGAATTCCTGGACCTCGGAGGTGGCCCATGTATCCTATCACAATAAGGCGACCGGAGAGACTGCTGAGGTCTATTCCCTGATGGCCGGCGATGTGCTCCCGGAAAGGCCGGGGGACGAACTGATCGCAGTGGACGCCCAATACAGGGTGAACTTGGTGACCCATGATGAGGAAAATGGTTGGAAGACCGAATTCCTGTGGGAGATCTGGAATGAGCCAGACTGGATCTACGAGGTCGACATCGGGGAGCTCGTTCAGAACGGGGACCAGCAGGAGATTGTCATCGTTGGGGAATTCAGAAAGGCATATCTGCTCACCAGACAGGGAAGCGTATGGACCAATCAGTCCATAATCGAGGATGTTTTCATGCTCGAGACGTGCCATATAACCGACATACTTCCGGAATATCAGGGAAATGAGGTCATCGCCGCCGGTCTGAGGGGAGCTGTGCTTGCCGCATATCATGATGGGACCAGCTGGAAGCAAAAGGAGATCTTCGATCTGGGAGTCCAGGTTACGGACTTGCTTACTGCTGACATTGATCCGAGATACCCCGGCCCCGAGATCTACGCATCAACGAAACTCGGTGATGTCAGATGCATTTATCTTGAAAATGGTAAATGGCACAACAGGACAGTATATTCAGAAGGCCGGCTCATATACGGAATGGAAACGGGCAGGATAGACGGGCAGAACGTCCTCTCTATCGCCACATACGGGTCAAGGATCGTTCTGCTTTGGCTTGATACTTCATGGCAGAGCAGGCCGATCTATGCCGAGGAATACTACATAATGGGAACCGGAATATACGATATCGATCCGAACCACAACGGCGATGAGATCCTTGCTCTCAGCTACCTGGGGAGGGTGACGATGATATACAGGGATGAGCCCGGAGTATCTATGATCCTTCCTTTCAACAAAACTGAGGCGGCTCCGGGGGAGCTCCTGAAGGTCCCCCTTCTGATCGAGGGAAAGGGAGGATACGAAGGATTGGTGGACCTCGTGGCCGCAAGTCCTGATGCGGACGTCCGTCTCTCCGACAGACGGATCGGTGTGAACAATATAACAATCCTTGAGGTAGAAATGCATGGATCCGCCCTGGACGTCCAAATAACCGTTACGGCTTCCACCATATACGGCTCGGAGACCGAATCACTCTTGATCGTGCCTGGAGAGCAGTCGTTCGTAACCTCATTGGACCCTCCCTTGATAGAGACGGAAGTAGGGGCGGACAGGCAGATCTCTGAGAGGATCGTGATCTCAACGGGGGTCGAACCAGGCAGGGTGCTGACCATCTCGAACGAACTGGTTCCAAGGGGGATAAATGCCGAATCCAGCCTTGGCTCCGTAACACCGGAGAGCGGAAAAACACCGGTGGATATCGTTCTCTCCGGGGAATCCTGGGTCAGGCCCGGTCTGTACTGCTTCTTTGTGATACTCAACGACGGATCCGGCGTGGTTCGGGCATTAGGTATAGAACTAAAGGTGAACGAGAGATCAGTCTCGGATTTCAAGCTGATACCGAAGGATGCCTATATCGAGCTGCCGATCGGAAGCAACACAACAACCTCCGTCAACATCATTTCCATCAACGGCTTCCTGGGGAATGTGAATATCACCATTCCCCAGACAACCGAGGACCTGGAGATATCCCTCTCCACAGACAGCATCGTACCCACCGGGACCGTTGATATTAACATCTCGGCACTGAAGGGTGAAGGATACTACCTGATAACCATCAGGGGGGTGGACGGAAAGCTAACGAGGGAGACCTATATCTCACTGCTCTTAGTACCACCGGAAGCCGAACTGATAGTGAGCATTAAGGACCAGCCCGTTGTATTCAACAGAACGGAAGATGGAAATGTCAGGGCCGAAATCCTAGTCAGGTTAACCCCAAAAAGCGGTGTAATAAGGGACATAATTATCTCAGTGGAAGGACTTGGCAACAATTTCTCAATATCAGCCAGTCCCGATACCATCGAGAGGCTCTCCTACTCCATCAACCTCACTTTGATCATCCATGGCCCCGAAGAAGAGCTGCCGGGATCGCTCGTCCTTAACTTCACAGCAGGGGAGCCCCCGGGATACTGGACGGCAGAAGCCCGGATCGAGATCAACGAGCCATCGGATGGAGGTCCGGGGAACGGAGGGACGATAGCCTTAATATTGATCCTCGCAGCGATCGTTGCTGTGATCCTTGCATCGGGCATCATCCTTCTGGCCAGGTCGAATGTTTTAAATCGAGGTGAGGGTGTTATTCCGGTCCATGGGGAAGATAGGACCATCTCTCGCCGCAATGCGTCCCCTGAACGCATTCATGGCGGGAGCGGCCGTATGGGTGGGTTCGATCGTTGAGAACGGGAATGTGGCCGGCGGCGATCTCATCTCCACATTGCTCCTTTCCGTTTCTGCCTTCCTCGCTGTTGGAGGAGCCAATTTATTGAATGACATCGGAGACAGGGAACTGGACAGGATATCCCACCCCGACCGACCGATACCCAGCGGGTCACTTGATCCCGGAACGGCAAGAAAAGCACTGCTGGTGAACTGGGGATCCGCCTTCCTGTTATCAGCAGCGGTCTGTTTGCTGAACAGCACCGCTCTTCCCGTATTCTTTCTTCTTTTTGCACTTTGGCTCGATATCTTCTACGAAAGGGTGCTGAAAGCCGGTGGAGCCGCAGGCAACGTCGCAGTGGGACTGCTTACCGGTGCATTGTTCATTTACGGTGCCTCGCCCTGGAAACCAGGGATCGTCGTTCTCTCCATTTCCCTTCTCGCATTCTTCTCGACCTTTTCCAGGGAGCTCGTGAAGGACGTTCAGGATATGGAAGGAGATGCGGCGACGAGAAAGACCCTTCCCCAAAGAATAGGGAGGACCAAGACCCTGTACCTGGCCGGTTCCTTCATGCTGCTTGCGGTCTGCACGAGCCCTCTACCTCTATTGGAAATCGGAATTGATCCCCTCTATATTGCTTTCATTGGTAGTGCCGACGTTCTTTTCATCATATCCATATTCAGGAGTTTCAAGGATCCCGGAACGGGACATGTGCTCATGAAGCTGGGAATGGCAACAGCAGTTGTGGGCTTTTTGGTCTCCTTTATAAGATGAGCCTTCATGAATAGGAAAGATTAATCTTCTATGGTTTGATAGCAAAAATGATGAGACCTGCCCTCAAGACCATCACGGCAGCCTTGATCGTTCTTCTTTCCATACCGTCATTGTCTTTTCATGAATCGGGAAGTGGGGAATTTCCCGAACCTACGAGGGCACCGGTCATTCATTCGCCGATCTCTATCAACGGCAATGCTCAGCTTGCATCCACCGCATCGAGCGAGGGTTGGCCGGGGACAGGTTCGGAAGGGGATCCCATCCTCATCCGGAATTTCAAGATCATGGCGGGCCAATCTTATGCAATTGACATCAGGAACACGGACCTTTACCTGGAGATATCCGGCTGCAATCTGTCCTCGTCATCGGTGGCGGGTCTTCACCTCTTCAACGTCGAGAACTGCGCTGCCCGGGACAACCTGATGGTCATGAACTCCGGTGACGGGATACTCATAGAAAACAGCAGGGGAATAGATGTCAACAACAACACGATGGATATGGAAGATATCTTCAACATGAACTATAATGGGATCCGCCTCATAGGCTCGACTGGATGCGATATCGCCTTCAACATCATCCATCTCTCCGTAAGCGATGCCATCAACATAGACTCCGGATCGGCTGGCAACCACATCAGGAACAACTCGCTGGAGGAGAACAGGAACAACGGCATCTACGTAGGGTCCGGTCCCAACCATATCTCCGGAAACAGGATATACGCCAACAAGAACGGTGTGAAACTGGACTCCTCTGACAATATTGCCGAGGAGAACCGGCTGATAAAGAACATCTACGGCGTTCTCATGCATTCGGGGGCCCGGAATACTGTCAAGGACAATTACATCATCAGGAACTCCATAGGAATCCAGTTCTTCAGGTCTGATGACAATCTTATAACCGATAACCTCTTCCTTCTGTGCGCGGTATACGGGATAGACCTTTATCAAGTGGGATCTTCTGGAAATGAGATACATCATAACGAATTCTTCAGGAATAACCAGACGGGGACATCATACGATCCCGGAAAGATCCAATCAAGGGACCTGAGCGGGGGCAATCAGTGGTATTCGGCCTCGAACGAGGGCAATTTCTGGCTGGACTGGACTACACCTGACAGCAACCAGGATGGGATCGTGGATACACCCTACGATATCGTTGGAGGCTCCGTTTACGATCTGTATCCCCTATCCGACAGCGAATATCCTGACCTCTCGATCCCTCCCAAGAAGCTCAGGGCCGATCCCTTCGATGACCACATAGAGCTCAGCTGGAATGGGATCAACTACGGCAAGGGGATCCTCACGGACCATTTTAACATCTACAAGGGGGAGCGCGAAGGAGGTGAGTTCTGGGCAGCAAGAACCGCGGATGATGTCCCTGTTTTCAGGGATTACGATGTATTACCGGGGAGGAGCTACTATTACTACGTCACCTCGGTCACCAGGATCGCCGAGAGCGAGAGGAGCAACAGGGTGAAGAGCTCTCCCGATACGAAACCCCCTGCTGTGCAGTTCGACCATCCCAAGGACAATGATTTCATCAACGAATCGACGGTCTACGTGCAGTGGACGGGAAAGGACAATATCGAAGTCGAGAGATACGAGCTGTGGATGGATGGTGAAGGACCCGTAACCATATTGGACAGCGATTTCTTCATCTACTACAATCTTTCCGAAGGCTCCCACAGGGCTAATATTACGGCCTTCGATCATGCCGAGCACAAGGATGAGGATATAGTGACCTTCACCGTTGACCTCACCCCTCCTGCGCTGTTCTTTCAGGGAGAGGAGGAGAGCCCTCTGATCTTCGGGACCGAGACACCGACCGTGAGATGGAGCGCCGAGGACACGCTCTCCGGCATATCGGGATTCTTCCTTGACATAGACGGCGAAGGATCGAAATGGATAGGGAACATCAACAGCCTGAAAATGCCGGCACTCTCCCAGGGACCGCATGATATCACTTTGAAAGTTCAGGACCGGGCCGGAAACATTTTCCCAAAGAACATCACGATCATCATAGACACATCCGATCCGGTCCTTACTCTACAGCTGTCGCTTTATGAACCTTATACGAGGGATAGGTCGGTAAGGATCAACTACAGTGCCTCGGACTCGATCACAGGAATAGATCATTACGAGGTAAGGGTTGACACCGAGGAATGGAGAGGCAAGGGCCAGGTGAAATACCATGTGTTCGACTATCTCGACCAGGGGGAGCATTTCCTCTATGCGAAGGCGTTGGACCTGGCGGGCAACGAGGACATCTCATATACGGTCGCAACGGTGGACTGGACCCCACCGGAATTGAACCTGATAACCCCTTCCCAGGACGGACTCTACAGCAAGGAGATCCTGCTGCGCTTCACCACATGGGATGAGATATCCGGAGTGGGAAGACAGCGCATACGGCTTGACGGGGGCGATTGGAGAGACCTTGGTTCGGACGAAAGTGTTCCTATAGGTTTCACAAAGGACGGCGATCACACCCTTGAAATGGAGGTGTTCGATCGTGCCGGGAATCTTGCCCGCAGGTCCGTGGATTTCAGATTCGACGTTACAAAACCCGCGATCTCGACGGCGGAACCGAGAGGTGCGGGCATTCCGATAGATACCGACCTCCATCTGGGTTTCTCCGAAATAATGGACAAAGCTACTGTCGCCATAAGCGCACAGGGGATCACCGGCGAGATGAAATGGTCGGGAAACAATCTGACCCTCGATACCGACGTTCCTCTAATGTACGGGAAGAAATATTCCATCGCGGTCAGCGGGAAGGACATTGCAGGCAACGAACTGATCCCCTTCGACTGGTTCTTCGTGACCGAGGATGATCCCATGGAGGCCGCCGGCAGGATCATTGCCAGGGTTGTGGACGGGTCCGGGGAGCCCATCTTCAACGCTTCTTACCGTTTCAAGACGGGGGAGAGCGGGAAGGTCGATGATGAAGGCCGCATAGACACGCTCGTAAAGGCCGGATCGAACTCCATCATCATCACAAATAAGACATTCAAGGACAGAACGGTGGAATTCAGCATACAACCCGGTGAGGAGCTTGACCTGGGAGATATCAAGCTGGAGAGCACACTGGGAGGAGAGGAGAAAGAGGAGAAGGGAACTTCTTACACGTGGATCATCGTCATGGCGATCGTTGTGCTGCTCGTTGCCGGTGTTGCGACCATTGTTGCAGTCCAATACAGGAAGGCCAAGGCCTACGAGAAAATGGACTTCGGGGATCAGGAATGGACCAACGTCACAGATATTGGGTATCCGGGGAGAAAAGCACCTTAGAAGAAAGAATCAAGAGATGACTGGGAACCGGTATCCCTCATCGATCCCAGCTGGTTTAGGGTCTTCTCCACTCCTTCCCTTCCGAACTGCATCTCATCCACGAGAAGCGAAATCACGGCTTCCCTGTCAACTCTTCCCTTCGCCAGCGAGTAATCATCGGTCACATCCGGATCGAGAAATATCCGCCTTACCTCTTCCATCTCCAGAAGCGGTATCCTATCCACCCTTGCTGCCTCTTCCAGCGAGCCGTATTCCCTGATCAATGAAAGCGCCTTTTTCGGACCTATGCCCTTTACCCCTTCGTTGAAGTCGGTTCCCATGAGTATCGCCATATCCACCAGCTGCTCTCTCGACAACGAGAGGCTTTGCAAAGTCTCCTCCAGGAAGATCATCTCCGGCTCGACACTGACCCATTCCCTCCTACCGGGGAGTTTTCTTCTTCCCGAAACCGCGAGATTCCTGACCAGCCTGGGGCATCCGAAGAGCAGCGAGTCGAAATCCTGGGAAGAAGCGCAGTAAACGTCTCCCTTGCTGCACATGTAGGATGCCTGGGCCTCTCCCTCGCCTGGTGCCTGTATCCAGGGAAGGCCCATTGTATCGAGTAGTTTCTTGGTATCATCCACCATCTCATCCGTGAGGCGGGAGGTCTGTTGTGCTTTTGTTCTTGCCCTTTCGAGGTCCCCGGCTTCCAGGGCGGCTTCCCATTCGCTTTGCGCCTTCTTTTTCCTCTCCCTCCGGAGTTCCAGGGTTCCTTTCTTGAGCTCATGTGGAATCCCATCGAAGATGAAAATGGGTTCGATCCCCTCGGAGATCATGCTTGAAGTCCTGTTGAAGCATCCCTTGAGATGGGAAACTATCCTCCCATCACCATTGGTTAGGGGAAAACCATCCGGAGTGCGTATGGAGGAAAGGAACTGGTACAGGATGTTGTAAGCGTCCATCGCTATCTTCTTCCCCTTGAGTTCGCTTGCAGCTATGGACCTCTTTTGAACGAGCTCTCCCAGCTTTATTCCCATGGTCATGCAATGACTCCCAGGCGAATATCTTTTTGGGTAGGTTTTTATGGGTTACCTGCCTTCCTTCTTCCATGAGGATCCTCCATCTCCTGGTTCCCGCCCTCTTCTCTCTTCTGATACTGCCTTCCGTAGGCGGTGAGATCGTATTCAGCGGTGTCCACTGGGTTCCCCAGGTCGTGACGGAAGGTGAGGAAACGACCATCTTCGTGGTTGTCGTTGCCAGCGGACAGGAGCGGATCGAGGAGATCAACATAATTTACCTGAACACTACCAACAGGATGACCACCGATGATCCTGAATTGAACTTCTCAACCGGCGTTCTCTACACCCATGTATTTTCCGTGAAGGACCAAGAAGTACTGATCTTCAATTTCAATGCCGTCGATGCAAACGGTATGGAATGGACCTCGGAAGAATTCAACATAACAGTGGAACCGCAGGACAGGAACGAAGGCGTGACCTTATTCGGACTTCCCAGATTGTACTGCTCTATCTCCATCATATTCATCACTCTGATAGTCATCTTCCTGACATGGTCGTACTTCAAGGGCAGGAGGATGCAGAAAGACAGCGAAAGGAAGACGGGCGTGGTAATGATGTCCTGCTCGGAATGCGGAGCGCCCGTTGGTCCGGACCAGGAAAGGTGCGCCAGATGCGGAGCCGACCTCGATGAAGAAGAGCATTTGTGCGGAAAATGCGGCGGAAAGGTGTCGGACAGGGACGCAAAATGCCCCCATTGCGGAAGCAGGCTCCGCCCTGTCAACAAGGATGAATTGAAGGATAAAAAAGGTGACCCTGACCTTGAAAAGTTGAATAAGAGAGTGGACCTGGAAGGAAAGGTCGAGTGCCCCGTATGCGGAGCCGTCTATCTGGAAAATGAAAAGAAATGCCCCCAATGCGGGAAATGACCTCTTCCCGTCACAGAGATGTGAGCACGTCCTTTATCATCTCTTCAGGGACGTCCAATCCATAGAGCAGCTTCTGGTCCCTCTTTATGGTGCTCACGAATATATCCAAACCCTGGATCGGAATTCCTCCACGGGACTCAATGGATGACAAGAACGGGGTCCAGGAGCGGGACCTGTCCAGTTCTATTCCATAGGCCGGCTCGATGTTCCTGGAGAGCTCCTCTGGTGATGTTCCCGGAGTAGCTGCCCCGCCCTCAGTGAAGGGCATGCTGTTTATGACGATATCGTAAGTCAGCTTCGGTCTCTTGAGCGCGTTGAAGGAGACACCTTTTATTCCAACTCCCAGCGAGGAAGCCAACTCCTGGGACTTTTCCAGGCTGCTTCCCGCGATATGGGTCCTAAGACCAAGCATCGAGCTTGCCAGGGCTGCGGACCTTCCGGACAGACTGGTTCCGAGCACTAGCACGGTGGATTCCCTCTTTGGCTCTGTTATCTTTATCACGTCGGAGATGCCGTATATCTCGGTGTTATACCCGTAGAGGAATCTATCCTTGCATACAACAAGGTTGACACCTCCCGATTCCTTCGATCTGGGATCGATCCAGTCAAGCATGTCGACGACAAGCGATCGGAAGGGTTTGTCGATGTAGATACCCGACGCTCCGAAGGACCTGATGTTCTCCAGGAATGAATTGAGCCTCTCCCTACCGCAATTCATGGGAAGTAGGATCGTACGGGAACCGGTCCTCAATTCAAGTGAATTGTGTACCTTGAGAACGAGGTCATCATCGTCCGGGCTTCCGATCTGAAACGAGGTTCTGGTATCCCTCGTCACCCTTCTATCCGCCAGACCCCACATCGAGGAAGGGGTGGAAGGATATACTCCAGTCCTCTTCAATATGCCCAGGACGTCGTCCGGCTGCGGATCCCCGATCAAGGCATTGACACTGGGAGACTTTTCCGGGCCTTCTCCGAAGAATATCAGATCAATTCCGAGAAGAGGGAGGATGGATGAGTACAATGCCGGATCATCGGAGATTGGTCTTATCACCTTTTTCCGCTCCCCGGATACCTTCCTGAGAAGATCGGCAGTCCTGACAAGTCTCTGCAATCCCGGGCCCTTCTGGGCCGATATGAATACCATTATCCCGTCCGAGGCCTCTATCTTTGAAGGCTCGGGTGGCTCCCACTCCATTCCTTCCCTTACATAGCATGAAAGCATTACCCTTGTTCCGGATGTGAGGGCGGTGCCGGCGATCTCCATGAACTTCTCCTCGTCCATATCCGAATCGAGCTCTATCCAGGAATATCCCTGCTCTGCAAGTTTCTTAAGCAGTTCAAGGCGATATCCCTCGGATAGATATTTGGTGCTGACCGCTCCCCTATGGTTCCCCGACGGAATCGATACCATGGATCCCTGGGTGCAGAAACGGGCGATCTGATCATAGAAAACAGCGATTCTGGCCCTGGATTCCGGAGAGTCCCTCGGGTTTAGAGAGTCAAGCCTCAACTCCAAGAGTTCTAATCCCATTTTTCTAAATCTTGTGTACTCCTTTCTTATTTCCATTACATTGGATTTTCCTATTGACATTCCTGACCATTCAGGAAAGCGTCTGACCATTTGCTCTACCTCGGTCCCTGCTTTGGTATTGAATGTCTTTTTGTTATAATATTGTTCATATTCCGATACCGCCTTGGGTACCGAAGAATAGGGCTCCTCATCCAATATGGGTACAAGTGCGTTGTCGATGAGACTGCCCGCCTCCAATCCCGATACCGCAGCCTCCATGGAGTAGATCTTCACCCCGTCGTATTCGAATATTACCCGGCCCCTTCTTTCCATCGGCTATCAGGTAGAACATTGTACAACATAGTAGAAAAGGGGATATGGGGAACTCCTTGGGGGGTCCCATCAATGGCTAACCGCCCATAAGTTTGATGATGGCCTCTGCGGGCTCCCCGTCCGCTTCCTCCAGGGCCTTTTTGGCTTCCTCCTCTCCCACACCCGTCTGCTCCATTACCAGGATTATGTCCTCCTTAGGTATCACGGTCTTTATAAGTTTCTCGGTGACGCTGCCCTGTATCTGGAAGTTCTTCTGCCCCTGAACGTTCATTATCGTTACGGATGGGTCAGTGATATGCACCTCCTTCGTATCGGTGTATATCACTACCTCCTTAACCCCCTCCATCTCCTCCATGTTCAGTCCCATCTTGCGCATCATCCTCTCCATCTGGCGAGGATTCATCCTACCAGGCATCAATTGGATCCCTCAGATGTTCCTGATGAGGAGCCAGGATTGGTACCCGGTCATGTTTCCCGTTGTGTCCGTCACAAACCTCATGTTCTTGAATACCGTCAGCTTGTTATGGGTGTTGGCATCAGTATCGTAGAGCTCCACCGTAACCTTCGTTATTCCCCTCTTCTTCATCCTTTTCAGGAAATGTTTGATGAAACCCTCCGGCATCCTCATGTCCTTCCATTCGGTAAATGAGAAACCATTGACCTTTACCTCGCTTCCATCCACCTCGTATTCCATGCTCCCAAGGCGCTGTGACGAATCGTAATCATACATGGTCAAGGATCTTACCTCTCCAGTGGCTGTGGGCCTTATGAGCTTACTTTCATACCCAACGCTCTTTCCGGAGAAAAGACCGGTCTTTATCTTACCAACCTCGTAATCCACCATCGGGAAAATCCTCCTTGAAGGAACCTGTTCCCGATAAATAACGCTCCATTATTAATACTTTACATGGAAGACACCTGGATAAGCCGCCTCGTGCTTCTCTTCTGCAAAGGTGAATCAGCAAAGGTCAAATAATACATGAATCGGCCAATACGGAAGCTTTATCGATATTTTCGAGAATCGATATCTCCAGTGGAAATGGAGGTACAATAAGTATAAATACTCTTGCTGTCAATACCGAACTGTTCGGGACGGGATGCACATATGACGATCTGCGGGAATCTAAATTGTAGTCAGTGCTGTCATGACAGGGAGGTGATTCTGACCCATTCTGACATAGAGAAACTGCTCACTATGGGTCATTACGAGCAGACCTTTGCCAGACCTTCCAGATGGGGGCAAAACCTGAAGGAGCTCATTTTTTACAATGGTACATGCATCTTCCTCGAGGGGGGAAAATGCTCTGTTTACGGCAACAGGCCTACGGCCTGCAGGATCTTCCCGGTGACCCTGGGAGATGACGGTCCCGAGCTGGACCTATCCTGCCCCCATAGGGAGAATTTCAAACATGACAGCTCATTCATGACACAGGCCAATTCCGGTCTCAAGAGAATAGTGGAGGATGTTCAGAATACGATAGCCAGGGCGAACAAGGTCGACAACTAGACCTTTGCCTTCCTCCTCCTCTCCCTTATCCGGTTGAGGTCGGACCGGATATAGAACAGAACCACCACCAGGATTATCGTTATCAGATGATTGATGTTGAATATCAGGAAAGCGAAGAAACCCTGTGTTATGAAGCCGAGGAGTGCTGCTCCCACGATCCATCCCCAGGGTCCGTTCCTTCGCAGGAGTATTCCCCCTCCGAAGATCAAAAGGGCTGCTAGGATATAGACCCCGGCTACGAAATAGTTCTCCTTCATTGAGAGCTTGTAGATCTTCTCGGTACTGGCCTTGACCAGTTCTATCTCCAGCTCCTTCTCCTGGCTCTCGTTCAGGACTATCCACCGATAGGTTCGGTCCCTTATTGATTCTCCTGTCACTTCCAGGGAATATACCCCCGGAGGAATTTCAATTCCTATAAGGGAACTTTCATCGATATCCATGATTTTTTCCGTTGTAAGAGTGCCGCTCAACGAAACCAGATTGAAATGAACATTATGATAGAAATGGTCGGTACTCAATGTCAAATTAATAGTTCCATTTTCTAATGTGATCGGGGAATACATATTCGGTGAAGGATCCTCAGGAATTGCATTTGTAATATTCACTTTACTACCTACTGGATGAAATCCTTTAAGATTCGGGAGGGTCCAACCCTCAGTTTCATTACTAAGCACAATGTTGAAAGATCCATTTCCTTCAACCTCTATCAAATTCACTCCCGGCTTAAGTGTGGTCCTTTTATTATTGATATCCAATAAAAGTCCGTCGAGGTAGGAGCCTGGCTCGGCATATATCTCGAGCGTCAGGGTTCCGTTCGAATAGGGTTCGAGATCCTTCTGCTCCATCTCCCTCTTCAGCTCAATATCGAATGAATCGGAGATATCGTTCGCCGAGCCCTCAATCTCATTATCTATCTCGGACAGGGGATAAGCCACCCAGTTTATCTCGGTCCTTACGAAACCGGGCTTGAAAAGGATCAATCCTATCAGACCTTCGTCCACGTTGCGCAACACGAAATAACCGTCATTGTCCGTCAGGACATCAATATCCCCACTGGTCACCATCACATCCTTCAACGGCTCATCATCCGAATCCACGACCCTTCCCATGACCATCGTTTTTCCGTCGTAGGATTCTATCCTGTAGGTGTTGAAGAGGACAAAGGCCGAAAAAAGCAGTGTTGAGGTCCCCAGAAGGAAGAACAGTACCAGTGCTATCTTCTTCTTTCCCTTCAGGCTAAGTCCTCCATACCTTGAGTTACGCATCCATATAGATAACTTTCAATAGCCGCCGGGTGTAATGGAGAATGAGAACTCCACGGAATCGTTTCTCCCGTCTTCCCAGCCCTCCCCACCATCCCCAACCGCTTCCGGCATCTGTATCTCACCTTTCGCTATCTTCTCTGCAATGACCTTGAGTTCCCTGAGGTGAAGGACCTCAAGTCCGTAAGGTTCCAGATATTTGGTCATCCCCGAAACGTGGCCCTCCCCTACAATGGCTAGTACATGCATATGATCCTTGGATATCTGCAGTATCCTGCTCGACATGTATTTGTCCCTGTAATCCACGATGTCCTTCTTTAACTGGGGAAAGGCTTTCTCGAACTCCTTCATGTAGGCATCGGGATCATCCCCTATCTTCTTTATACCGTCCTCCAGGGTCTTTTTGGGAAGGACGGATGCTCCAAGAACAGAACCGAACAGCTTCAATTTCTGACCAAGGGTGAGCTTGTCGAAGACGTCCGCAACCATGGGGGTCGCTTCCACATCGATGAAATAATAGGGAATTCCAAGCTCATTTGCCGCCTCGGCGCCGCCCATCATCTCCTCCCCGACCTCGGCTCCCTGGGTCTGGGCGGCCTTCTCGTAGATCTTCCTTAACCGTTTGTAGATGAAGGGAGCGTTGGGGTCCGATAACTCGCCCTTTTCCAGGGCATCGAAGCGCAGTCTGTCCAACTCAAGGCAGACCGCATCGGGTCTCTTCTGGAATATGACGTATTTCACGGCCTTCCTTATGGAAAACACGTGCCCGATGCCCACAAGCGTTATCATCAGACTTCTCCATGGGCGTATTGGAGAGCATTACTTATTATTAATCCCCGTACGCTTCATATCGAGAGGTCATCCAGGTCTTCCCCTATCTCGAGGGCGAACTTCTTCAAGGCCTTCCTGGCCTCTTCGTTCAGATCCTCGGGCGGATCGATATAGACCACGACATAGAGATCGCCGTGTTCGCCGGAGACGGGGTCCGGAAAGCCCTCTCCTTCTATGAGGAACTCCGTCTTGCTCCTTGTTTTAGAGGGAATTCTAAGGGTTCTCCTTCCTTCAAGGGTCTGAACCCTTTGTTTTCCTCCGAACACTGCCTTGGGAAGCGAGATGGATTCTTCGATATATAGATCGTTGTCAACCCTCCTCATGTTGGAGAGCTCCTCTACCTCCACGGTCACGAGGAGGTCTCCCCTCGGTCCGTTTCCAAGTCCGTAGCCTCCCTTTCCGTTCAGTTTTATAATGGCGCCGTCTTCCACGCCGGGGGGAAGGGAGATGGTCACCTTATCCCAGCCGTTGATCAAACCAACCCCTGAACACCTGGAACAGAACTGCTGCATGAGGATGCCCCTTCCGTTGCATGTGGAGCACATCACCCTCTGGTTGACGTATCCCTGCTGGGTCTGAACAGGCTGAAGAAGGGCTCCAGACCCTCTGCATGTCGGACATGCGGAAACCGGAGTATTGGGAGCTGCTCCCGAACCGCCGCAGTTCTCGCATCTGATGGGCATCTGAACGTCC
The DNA here is from genome assembly GCA_048569615.1 of Thermoplasmatota archaeon. Taxonomy (GTDB): domain Archaea; phylum Thermoplasmatota; class Penumbrarchaeia; order Penumbrarchaeales; family Penumbrarchaeaceae; genus JAYEPK01. The sequence continues at coordinate 41,315 of JBLIRK010000016.1, forward strand.
ACATCCCTCTTCATGCCGGTAAATGATTCCTGAAAGGATATCTTGAGCTGTATCTTGGTATCGGAACCCCTTTGCGGAGCCACCGGAGGGCCCCTGTAAACGAATCCCGAGGACTGCTGGGAAGGGGGAGGACCGCCGTTCTGGGCCTGCCTCATCAATTCAAGGTCATATTTCTCCCGCTTCAACGGGTTCGAAAGAACTTCGTAGGCTTCCTTCACCTTCTTGAACCTTTCCGCCGCTCCTGCCTGGTCCTCCTTGTTGAGGTCAGGATGAAGGTTCTTTGCCAGTGTTCTGTATGCCTTCTTTACCTCGTCCTGAGTCGCATCATCCTCCACTCCCAGGATCGAGTAGTAGTCATCGCCCAATTGATCACCTGTTAAAGGGGAGCTTTATGTATGTTCTCTTCATATTTTAGCCTATCCAAACATGAATGCCTGTCCTTCTTGGATGACGAAGAGATCGTTACGAACCTGTCCTATTCGGTTATTTTCAGTTTGGCACCGCATTCGGGACACTGAACCCTCAACGGACGCTCGGGAGAGTCAATCTCGATCTCCTCTCCGCACTTGGGGCAGTCAATGTATTCGGATTCATATTCCTCTTCCTCCTCCTCTTCCTCCTTTTCTTCCTTGGCAGGCTTCTTCTTCTTGGGCTTCTTCTCCTCTTTCTCTGGGGCGGCAGCTGCACCAGCCTTCTTCTTGGGCTTCTCCTCCCCTTTCTTCACCTTCTTCTTGGGTTTCTCTTCCTCTTCCTTTTTCGAAGGCTTCTTCTTGGGTTTCTCCTCCTCCTCCTTTGCTTCTTCCTTCTTCTCCGAAGGCTTCTTCTTCTTCGGAGGAGAGCCCTTTATTGTTCCCTTGGCCCCGCAGTGAGGACAGGTGATCTTCAAGGGCCTCTTTGGAGAGGTTATCTTGATAGGCTTCTTGCACTTGGGGCACTTGATGGTGATGGGCTCGTAGCCTTCCTCATCGGCTCCCACTCCGGCATAAGCATCGGCGAAGAGATTCTGGGATTTTTCCGTTAGGTTGTCGATAGATTCCTTCAAAGCCTTGATATCCTTCCCTTCCATCTTCTCCTTAAGGTCCTTTACTGCGGCCTTTGTATCCTTCATCTTAGTCTTGTCCAGCTTTTCTTCAAGCTCAACCATGGCCTTCTCCGTGGAATAGATGAGGGCGTCCGCCTGGTTCCTGAGCTCTGCAAGTTTCTTCTTCTTCTTGTCGATCTTCTCGTACTTCTCGGCATCGTTTATCATCCTGGAGACCTCGTCCTCGGTCACACCCGATGAGGGCTGGATGGTTATCTTCTGTTCCTTGCCGGTGGCAAGGTCCTTGGCAGAAACATTGACAATGCCGTTCGCATCGATATCGAAGGTGACCTCTATCTGCGGCACTCCCCTTGGTGCGGGTGGTATGCCTATCAGATGGAACTTCCCCAGGGATTTGTTATCGGTGGACATCTCCCTTTCTCCCTGGACCACATGTATCTCAACCGACGTCTGGTTGTCCTGGGCTGTGGAGAAGATCTGATTCTTCCTGCATGGAATGGTGGTGTTTCTCGGAATGAGCTTGCTTGTGAGTCCACCCACGGTCTCTACTCCGAGGGAGAGGGGCGTCACATCCAGCAGAAGCACATCCTTTACCTCACCGGTGAGAACTCCTCCCTGGATAGCCGCACCGACGGCAACGCACTCATCTGGATTAATACCCTTATTCGGGGCTTTTCCGAAAAACTCCTTAATGAAGTTCTGAACAGCCGGAGTTCTTGTCATTCCTCCTACGAGCAGGATCTGGTTTATGTCCTTGGGTGTGAGGCCCGAATCCTTCAATGCTCTCTTCGTAGGGCCCTTTGTGGCATCGAGAAGGTCCTCGGTAATGGATTCGTACTTCGCCCTTGTCAGAGTGTAATCTATATGCTTCGGACCATCCTCGTCGGCGGCGATGTAAGGCAGGTTGATATTGGTGTCCAATCTTGAGGAAAGCTCGATCTTTGCCTTCTCGGAAGCTTCCTTCAATCTCTGCATGGCGTTCCTATCATCACGGAGAGAGATATCCGTTTCACTTTCGAACTTCTCTATCATCCAGTCCATTATTCTGGCGTCGAAATCATCTCCGCCCAGAAGGTTGTTTCCTGAGGTTGCCTTGACCTCGAAGACGCCTTCGCCGATATCCAGAATGGAAACATCGAAGGTGCCCCCCCCAAGGTCAAAGACAAGGATCGTCTGCTCGATCTCCTGCTTGTCGAGACCGTATGCGAGAGAAGCCGCAGTTGGCTCGTTGATGATCCTGAGTACGTCAAGCCCTGCGATCCTGCCGGCATCCCTTGTGGCTTGTCTCTGCGGATCCTCGAAGTAGGCAGGAACCGTGATCACGGCCTTGTCTATCTCTTCACCAAGGTACTCCTCCGCGTCCTTCTTCAATTTTCGAAGGATCATTGCGGAGATCTCCTGGGGAGTATAGACCTTGTCATCCACCTTGACCTTGTATTTCGTACCCATCTTCCTCTTGATGGAGGAAATGGTCCTCTCGGGGTTTGTGACAGCCTGTCTCTTGGCAACGTGCCCAACCAATATCTCCCCATCTTCCGTAAAAGCAACCACGGACGGCATTGTCCTTGTACCCTCGGCCGTTGGTATGACGACTGGTTCGCCACCTTCAAGAACGGCCATAGCTGAATATGTAGTACCCAGATCGATCCCGATAACCTTTGCCATGCTAAGCCTCCTCTTATAAAGCTTAAATATTAACGCTCAAGACTTTACCTAACTCGAAGGCATCATTATGCCTTTTATGCAGATTCGTTTCAACTATACATAACTATTTATAAATTTCCCTATTGTTTTAGTGATAATAAAAACACCTGGATAATGTGTTTTTCCATCATTCTTCATCTTCCAGCTCCTCTACTTCGTCCATCAGTTCCTCGAGTTCGTCCACTTCTTCCAGGTCTTCCATCTCCGATGCTTCCTTTCCCTTTTTCTTCGATTCCTGTTTCGGCCTCGTCTCTCCACCTTTTGATACATTCACCTTCGCGGGCCTAAGAACGAAATCATCCAACACGTATCCCTTGGATTTCACCTCGATGATCGTATTCTCGTACACGTCCCTGTTGTACTTTATCTCTATGGCCTCGTGGTAGTTGGGATCGAACGGCTGATCGATCGGGTCGATCTGCTGAACATGATTATCCGTCAACACCTTCAGGAGACCCCTCTGTATCGAAGTGATCCCATCCATCATCATCCTCGCTTCCGTTGAATGATATTTTTCCATCTCGCCAACGGCCCTGTCGAAGTTATCAATGACCTCTATGACACCCATTATGAACTTCTTCGTTCCCAGTTTCACCTTCTTGTCCATTTCATTACGGGTCCTCTTTCGGAAATTATCGAAGTCCTTCTGGTTCCTGTTGAGCTTCTTTTCGTAAGCATTTGCAAGGGCGATCTGACGGTTAATCTCGTCTTCCTGCTTCTCCTTATCGGATCTCAGCCTCTCTATCTCGTCCTCAAGGGTTTCCATTTCCTTCTCGTAGCTATCGCGTTCGCCCTTCAACTCCTTCAGTTCCTTTTTCAAACCCTGGATCTCCCTGATCTGGAGAAGCAGCTTCTTCTTCACTCCTTCGGGGATGGGAGTTCTCTTGGCCTTCTTGCCCGAGGGAGCCTTCTCCTTGGCCGGCTCCTCATCCTCCTCTTCGTCTTCAAGTTCGAACTCGAAATCATCTTCCTCGGGACTCATTTGGACCACCGGGATACAACGGGGGTCTTGAATGAATAGTAGGTAGATAATGATTTTGCTATTGATCTTTGAAATGTATGCAATGATTGTAAGAATTCCCAACCAGCATGATATGTGACCTCAAAATGGAAACCATTGATAAGGACTTCCATTCATGATTCATCAAGATGCATATCCGAACCAACGGGGGATAGAAGACTGCTCGAAAGGTGCTCCTTCCACTGCCTTTGACAGCAATCGCTTGCATTTGGCAGAATTTTTGGATCATTTTTAATGGAGAACTTCAAAATGGAACCCAGTACTTCCCGGTCGCATGATCCGCAATTGTGAGCACCCCTTGACCGCCCTCCGCCAGTTGGAGAGGACATCAAATGGACCCTTCCTCCGGATAGTTGATGACCCGTTCGCAGAACCTCAACAAGAGACCACAACCAAGGGGGTCTGTACAATTTGTTGTTGAATAGCTTCTCCACGTAAGTATCGGATTGGATGTTCATCGGATTGATAGATATCCTTGAGCCGGGGAATTCCCTTGAAATGCATTTGATGGAAGTGATGCAGTCATCTAAGGAAGAACTCTCTCCCAGCATGGGGGGTTTCAGGAGAAGGTATGTTTTCAATGAAAGACCGCTGTCTGTTACCAACCTCGCGGAGTTAAGATACTGCTCATAGGAAAAGCCTTTTCGGACCATTTCCATCCTTATGGCGTCAGAGGCGGTTTCAAGACCTATTGCTATTTCAAGATCGACCTCGATATCAGAAAGACGGGAAAGGGAGTCCTCCGTGATATATTCCGGTCTTGACTCCACAAGCACCCGCACATTGCCCGCAGTATGCCCTATATGCTTCAAAATGGCGGTCTGGACATCGGGTGGAATTTCATTCCCGTCCAAAAAGGAACCCGAAGTAAATATCTTGATGTAACTTTCCCCGTTGTAATTCTCCATTGCAGTTGCTGTCTGCATGATGAGCTCTTCCTTAGATACGGATCCCTGATCCCCGGGTTCATTGTAACCGCACATGAGGCAACCGCATTTTGCCGCCCAGCTGCATCCAGGACCATTCAGGATCATGACATGGGCTGTCGTATCCCTTTCATTGAGGGAATCCACTTCCTTCCAAACAGAGATAGGTTCCTTTTTGTTGCCACTCCCATGCTTAGGCATCTGCATCTCAGCCTTTTTCCCTGACATCATAGATCTGTACATGCTTGATGTCTTCGATGATCATTATTCCACCGGGATCCACCCATCCCGCATTCGAAGCAAGCTCGACTATCCGGTTGCCGAATAGATTGGCGTTTGAAACCTTTCCCAGCATATCGAGGACAGTGCTTCCCTCCACGAGGTCCCCTCCGTAAAATCCGGGATTTATCACTACGGTGACCTTTCCCTGTTTCAATTTCTTTCCCAGTATCTCCCTATCGCATGCGGCGAGCGTGAGTTGACCGCCGTAGTGGTGAATTTTCATGTAGAAATCCCTGCTTTCATCCATTTTCATGCCTCACAGCACACTGAATTCACCGGTCTTGGGCTCATAGATCGCTCCCTCATCCTGGAGCTTCCTAAGATACTTCTCCAATTCGACCTCGGTGATGCTTCTCTCGCTAGCTCTTTGAATCAGTTCGGGTTTGGTTATCCTGCCGTCAGCCGTCCTGTATTCCTTTATTATGCCGATGATCAAATGCATCTTATCCTTCTGGCTCTTGAATCCTGATCCCATTATGCCATCTATATCGAAATCGCCTGATTCGGTCATGGCAACATCCCTGAGGGAATTCTCCATCATCCTGATGGAATTCCTCGCATCCTCCCTGGTGACAGTATCGCTGAGTCTGACCCTTGCCGAAGCCTCTGCCATCCTGATCAAGGCCTCCAGCTGCCTAGCTGTGAGGGCCACCATTCCCGAATCACCCATCGGACCGGCGCTTCTTTCCCTCAGGCTTACATAGAAATCGATTATCTCTCTCATCGCCTCATCCGAGAGTACTGGATAACAGACCCTTTTGGCGTATGCAACATATTTTCTCAGAACCTTCGGTTCTATCGCCGGTTTTGCCTCGTTTAGTTCGATCTCACCGGTCTCTGCCATCGTATCGAAGGTCCTGTCTCCGGTCATCGAAAGGCTATAGAGCTCCCCTATCTTGTGTCTCCGTATCATCTGGGTGGCAAGGTCCCTATCCTTCTTGTTATCCGGCTCATCTGTCATTGTGAAGATAAGATCGAACCTTGATTTTAGAGGAGCCGGGAGGGCTATCTGCTCGTGTTTCCCCTCCTCCGGTCTGAACCTTCCCTGCTTTGGATTGGCAGCCCCCAGTACCGAGCATCGACTCTGCAGTGTGGCCTGGATACCCGCCTTCGCAATGGAAACCGTCTGCTGCTCCATGGCCTCGTGCATGGCGGACCGGTCGGATTCGGTCATCTTGTCCAGCTCGTCGATACAAGCCAGTCCTTTGTCGGCAAGTACCATTACTCCCGCCTCGAGGGTATACCTACCTTCACCGAAATCATCCTTTACCACTGCTGCGGTCAATCCCGCGGCGGAGGCCGATTTCCCGGAAGTGAAGATACCCCTTGGAGATAATCTGCTCATATAGGTCAGAAGCTGTGATTTGGCGGTCCCTGGGTCTCCCACAAGAAGGATGTGGATGTCCCCCCTGCTGGATGAGCCGTCGGGAAATTCCTTTGTAACTCCCCCGAAAAGCTGCAGGGCCAGGGATTCCTTTATATGGTCCAGCCTGAAAATCGACGGTGCAATCGATTTCACGATCTTGTTGAAAATCTCCGGGTCCTTGGCCATGATCTTCGCTTCGTCTATATCCTCCTCGGTAAGGTCCATCTCATCGAAGACCTGGTCATTGGTCTCTATGCAGTTCCCCTGGAGGAAGATGTCGAAGACCGTTCCCTTATTCTGGCCGTCCTTCCTCAATTTAGCCTTCAGAATACCCGTAAGTGTCACCCTGTCCCCGGGCGACACCCTACCGCAGAGATCATCTTCCAAGAAGATCGAGATCCTCTGGGGTTGATCACCTCCCCTTAGACCCTCCGGATATTCCTGTATCTCGATTTTCTGGGCATCGATGAAAAGCGATTCCTGAATGATGAACTTGAAGGTTGTCGATCCCGCTCGCTTCCCGCACCCTCCGTCATCCTTTGGACACTCAAGGGGCTCGGTAAAATGAAAGGAATCCTGGATTATCTCCTGTTTGAACCCGCATGAGGTGCAGGAAAATACACCTGTCAAAAGTTTCGGCCTGACCTCAGTGACTTTCCTGATGATCCCCTCTAGGGAAATGAATTTGGAGAGATTTTCGGCCCTTAGCTCTCTTATATCTATCTTCTGCTCCTTGAAAAGGTCGCTGATCCTCAGGTTTATTGTGTTCCTCTGATCGGGCTCTTGGAGGGATTGGACGGCGGATTCACCCACACGGATTGCCATCTCCGGAAGGTCAAGAATGACCTCAGCCAAGGTTCCATTTGCCTGGAAGATGTCCTTGTAGCTTACCAATAGAGACCTTGATTCGGGATACTTGTCTGCGATATACCTGATAACAGGCGAAAGGTTCCTCAGGGCGAAATAATCAAGCCATAGTTGATATACTGATTCTTCATCGATGAAGCCTACCATCTTCGCCACCCTTAACCGAGAATAAGGTCCCCTTGAACGGGTCATATCCCGGTCCCGTATTTTACATCATCCCTTCCACTGGAACCAAGGGAAGATAAGGGGTTGCAGAAGAGAGGTGTGAGAAAGTAAAGAACCAAGGTTTATCAATGAATAGAGGCAATCGGCTTCGATGTTCTGCGTGGTAAAATGCCCTTGGTGCTCCAAGATCCAGGGAAGGGAGTATCCTTTGAAGTCCACTAAATGCCAAAGATGCGGAAGAGCCATATCAGTCTCGAAACACCCCCCCATCCATACCTGCGGATCGGCTGATGAGATGAGAGCTGTGATATTGGCCGCAGGGTGGGAAGGAGAGAGGGAATTAAAGGACATACTTGAGGAGGTCGGAGATAACACATCAGGGAGGGCAAGCACTGGCGATCTCAGGGATGAGCTCCTTGACATCATAGATCAGGGGGAGGAGGATGAGAACAGGATATACTCCCTGCTCGTTTCCAGGGGATATACCTCGGACGTTGTAGAACGCGCTTTCTCGGACCTGGAGTTAAAGGGTGTAATTTTCCATCCGATCTCCGGAAAGGTAAGAGCGGTATCCAGGCATTAGGAGAAGATGTCCGCGTACTCCTCCGAGATGTAATAATGCATGTTCCTTCCCTTTTTCTTTCTCTGCAGGAGACCGTTGTGGGAGAGCTCCGAAAGGTGGTAGCTCATGTCCGTCTGGCTCCTGTCAAGGATCCTAGAAAGCTTCTTGGGAACTATGCCCGGGTTCTCCAGTATGATCTCCAGTATCCTCAATTGGAAAGGTGAGATGTAATCCTGGATCATTGCCTGCCTTCTGTAGGAAGTGACATAGAAAAGCTTGTACTTCCCCATCTTCTTGGAATATATCTTTTCTTCCCTTTCCAATATCCTGAGGTGATGGACGAGGGATCCGTCCTTAAGGTCAAGATTATGCTTTAATTCTGAGTAATTGGCTCCGGGTTTTGCCTTCAGGTAACCAAGTATCTCATGTCTAATTCCCTTCTCTATCTTGTTCCCCTTCAGCTTGGAGTAGAGAGGTATGAGAAGCCCAAGCCATCGGTATCTCCATGGTTCCATTCTCGATGCGAAGATGAAGAATCCTGCGAATGTCGTCCCCAGGACCACCCCTATCGTGGGAAGGAGTGCCGGCGGTATTCTGATAGGCTCATCGGGAGAAGGTGTTTTCAAAGGTTCATCATCGAGTGTGGGAATGTAACCTTCCTTTGGAGGCTCGTCGATCGGACCTGCCCATGTTGTGCCTCCCTCTTCATTGGTTTCCTGTGCAGGTTCCTCCTTTGCCGGAGTAATTGGGGTAACCGGAACCTCTTTCCCCGGTTCATTTACCTCTTCAACCTCCTTTGGAGGTTCGTAGAAGGGATTCGGGAAATTGATCCTGTTGTTGTCCTCCACGGATTCGAATATTTCATCGAACGGGTCGATCTCCAGAGTGAGGTTCACCGCTGTCGTATCGACCTTCCAGTCAACTACCAGCTCCCTAGATCCTTCCTTATAGATGGATGGCAGCTGGTACAGCCCCATGAATTTGCCATCCTGATAGAAACGAACCTTCACGGGTCCGCTTTCAATGGAGCCTATTGAACGGATCGAGAAGGAGAGCTTGATCAGGTCCATATGTTCAGGGTTCTCCTGGGACGCGAATATATAGTCTTCCCTTGCTGTTACATCAAGATATTCCGGATCGATCAGGAAAGATACAACATTGTTGTCGGTCCATTCATCATCTATTCTGCCCATCGGATCCGCGGTTATCTTGAACCAAGACAATCCCTCAGTGGCGACCCAGTCCCACCTGATCTCCCTGGTTGTTCCGGCATGAAGAACGTCCACATTGAATCTGTCAATGACAGTATCTTCAATGGTTACCTCGACGGGAATATCGAACTCATCCGAGGTGCCGACATTGGAAATCGTGGTCTTGAAATGAACCAATCGATTCATGATAACCGGTTCGGGGGAGAATTCCACGACCTCTCCGAGAGATATGTCATGGGTGGGAATTGGATTCGGGGTCACATAATAAGCCTGGTCCGGGGAATTGGAGTTGCCTACCTTGTCCGAGAGCCTTATCATGAGGTTCATATCCTTCTCAGTGTCATCCAGAGGGATGTTGAGCTCCAGCCTCTCATCATCGAATACCGTTCCCGAGGGATCGGTCCAGTCCACCTCATCCGGTGTGGCTCCAAGGATCCTATATTGAATGGAGCTTATATCCAGACCGGATCCCAATTCCTTGATGCTCCAGCTGACCAAAGCCGATCCATCCTTTATACGGTATCTGAAATCGGCAACCGACGGAGGTGTTGAATCAATATTGAAGTTGAATTCGATAACTCCCTTCACTATTGAATCCGGAGGTGTATCTATCACTTTGAAGGAGAAGTTCCTCGGTCCGTCATCTTTAGGGACAGGTATGGCAAAACTGATGGTGTTCAGCTCACTTCGGGATACGGGGTCATATGGCCAAAACCTTCCTGTATCATCCTCTACTCCTAAAAGCAGGTCCTCGGGGAGAGGGGATATCTGCGGAGCACCCTCGAAATGAAGGCTGAGCTGTGATATCTTCAGGTTCGATCCGCCTCTTAAGAAATCCTTTTCATTCAGCCATTTCGGATCGTCAACGGTAAATTTCGGTTCTCCAACCAAACAGAGGTTCTTCTCAACCCTGTAAGCATCGACCCGGACATGTTGATCAACAGATCCATATGCACCCTCCACCATCACGCCTATGTCCCTTAATCCCATTCCCGGGAAGTTCCATTTGTATGTTATGGGGAAATGCACCTCCCAACGCTTACCGGTCTGGTTGAAGGTCATGGATATGTTCTGGGCATCGACATTCGTTACTTCCGACATTCGGGTTGATTGGTAAACCTTCCCATCGTCTATGTCATAGGTGACATTGAGGTCATCCATATCATTGTCCAGCCATAATCGGATTAAAATCGGAGTAGGTCCAGTGATGGATACTTTTATCATTACAGGGAAGTTGGGGAATACCATATCGTTCATCAATCGTTCTACCTCAATATCCTCAATTTTTAATGATATATGCTTCTGCTCGTCCGTATTTATACCGGCATAATTTTCCGGTAGATCGAGATCATTGTTGTAAACGGAATATGTTCTTTCATAGGGTGTATTTTTCATGACCCTGTTGGTTTCACTTCCTTGAATGTTCCCGATAAAAATTAGCATAGATGCTAAAACTAACAGGCAGGTGATGTATCGAAGACCTACCTCCTTCATCGTTTGTCCTCGCTTCGTTTGCGGGTGTCAAGGGTTTTCCAATTGACATAACTTGTACATTCTATGCATTATTAAGCATTTCCCTAGGAAGACTTGAATCGAATGACATTTCAAAGTGAAGAAACAGAAGATCCCTCTCTTACTTGAAGAGGTGATGTCCGGTTATGGTCCTATGGTACTGTGGGGAAGTAGCCGATTGGGAAGGTTTTGAATAACTCCCATGGACCATTCCCGGACATCTTTTGCGTATGGTTGGATCGATTGCGGCTTTTCTAACCCGCCGTGGGCATTTTCTTGCGAGTGAAGGGAAAAAGTGGTTGTGCCGGTTGGGGAAAAATCGGGCGGCACAACCGGGGTTTCAGATTCCTAATAGAGGTTTTACTTTAAACTTCAGGTTCAGAGAAGGGAGATCTTGTATCTCCCTTCCCCACATCGCTATACGAACTCCGTTGCCTAGGTTTGCGTATGATGTAGATCGGAAAGGTAAAATCGCTGAGGTTCAACGCCTTTGCTTTCTGATCTGCGAATGCTGTCACGTCGATCTTTTTTCCGAAACCCGGGACGCTCCCTGTTTTCAGGAAGTGGGTTGATGATATCGTGGTCCTTACGAAGGACCTGGATACCACGTCCCGGGAGTCGGTTGTGGGATTTTCTTGTTCTTTTCGGTGTGCAATGGATGATCTTTTCACGGGATGTCCCCAGAGTGTCTTTGCTTGCTGTTGGTGCTAGTTTTAGTGACATCAGAAAAAGACCGTGAAGTATATATATAAAGATTTGAGAAAAAATTGATTTATTATTTAATGTTTGTTATATTGTGCTTTTCCGTTCGGATATTACGATCCAGTGGATTATACCTCATAATATCGAATTCTACCATGTATCATTGACAATTTTACAGAAAGATCACGAATATCTATAAGAACCATATCAGAAAAACAACCTATGGTCTCTCTGATATCACCGTATGGGCCTAAAAGTGACATAACAGATGAATTCGATGTGAATCCTTTGATCAAGTCAACGAGAGAGATCCTGTTCGACGGATCGGCATGGTTCAACCCGCCCATTGCCGCCGTCTGAAATCCCGGAGGCATCATATCGGTCCCGAAACACCATCTGGTTGAATTCTTGCAGAGAGTGGAGAGCGGATTGAGCCCGGATCCGGGTTGACCCAAAGCCTGATTATACATACCTCCATTTGAGCCCCATAACCATTGGAAGTTCGGCTGCATGCATACCCCGCCCGATGAAGCCTCCACTTTTTTAACGATCTTTCTGTCCATGGATTCACAATGCTCGAGCCTGTAAGGGTATCCTGTTCCCGAGCATACCTTCACTGCATTTGCAACAGCTCTATCACCTATTGCATGGACCATGGGAATAAGGTTATGCTCGCGGGCTTCTTCAAGCCGCTTTGAAAGCTCTGCGTTCGAAACCAACGGCTCAAAAGCGGGAGAGTCTGAGTAGGGATGGAAAAAAGATGCGGTCCTGGACCCGATGGAGCCGTCCATGAAGAACTTCATAAATACGGGCTTTGGATCCCTTTCCCGCTTGGAACCTTTATCGAACGAAGTTTCGGGGGGTCCGCAGGGGAGATCGATATCGATATCCTTGTATATTGAAAGACTTAGTTTCGGTTCCAAATCGATGCTATTCAAGAGCTTCTTGAATTGATGAAGCTTTGATAATGGCAGTATCTCCACACCCCCGGCAAATCCCATTCTGTACATCAATGAGATCCCCTGCTCAAGACAACTCAACAGGATGTCATTGCCAAGGTTCCCTCCCCACGAAAGTGCCATAGCGGGGCCTTCGACCAATATCCCATCTGCCGAGGCTTCGGTCCTTATATCAAACTTATCGATGGCAGGTGAGTTCAGATAGACCTTGTGACCGCAGATCCTTCTGATCAATATGGGGTGGTCCTTCGATATACCGTCAAGTGCGCCTCTGGCAAGCTTGACTCCGTCAGTCAATTTCGATTCATCGAGGTCCACACCGAAAAGCAAACCCGTTTTCTCGAAAAATTGGTTCCTTTCCCTTCCGAGGATTATATCTGAGAACCTATCCCTTATTTCCTTCAAGGTCCTTACCGAAGAGAGATCAACTGCCTGTCTTGATATCGACCATTGATACATATGCATGTGGCCGTCAAGGAATGCGGGGGAGATCACGGACCCACTCCCGTCTATTCTCTCCAATCCCCTTCTGCCATGAACGGGAATCCTCTCCCCATAAGCCACTTCCTCAACGACCCCGTTCCTGATCGCCATTTCGCCCGGGACTAATGATTCGGAGAATGGCTCATAGATCAGGGCTCCGCTGATATGAAGGTCGTTTCCGATTCCCTCCGATTCCGGGGAATGCTCCATGAGAACCATATGTTCTACATTTAGATTACATTTTAGTTTGCCAACTCATGGGGGGACCGCATAAGGTTAATAATGGAAATCCATCTTGGGCATTCGGTCGCATACGAATGAAAACGGAGGATCGTTCCACGGATGTCTCGATAATCGGAGGAGGGCCGATAGGTTCCTACGCCGCATTCAGGCTATCCAAGATGGGATACCACGTGGAGATCATCGAAAGAGACCCGCAGACCGGTAGACCGCAACAATGCGCCGGACTGGTGAACAGGAGGCTCTTTGAACTCCCGGGAGTTTCAGATATGGAGGATAAGGTCACTTTGAACAGGATAATCGGGGCCGACATATATTCTCCCTCCGGGAAGAGGCTTGGTTTAAGGGGAAAGCAGACCAAGGCGCACTCAATAGACAGGGCAAGGTTCGATCAGGAACTGTTCAACAAAGCGATCAAGGCGGGAGTCTCAGCCTGGGTCGGCCAGAAGGTAACATCCACTCCCAGGGACGGAAATCAAGGGTTCATATTCGAATCAAGGGGTTATCTTGGAGCCATTGAGCATAGGTCCAGCTTCGTCATCGGCTGCGATGGTCCAAATTCGATCACCAGAAGCTCACTCGGACTTGGGCCTCCAAGAACGATAATGCCGGGACTCAGCATTGAGGCGCTGGTGAGGAGAAACGGATTTCCAAAGGACCTTGTTGCGGTATTCACCGGACAGGAAAACACAAGGGGATTTTTCTCATGGGCTGTACCGGCAGGTGTTGACAATCATGTAAGGATCGGTCTGGCTTCCCAGGATGGAAGAGATTTTAAAAGGAGCATAAGGTCCCTGCTTGATGATGAAAGGCTCAAGGAATGGCTTGGACTAGAAGATGGGTCCGGACCCGCGGTTCAGGGTCAACTGGGATGGAACTACGGAGGAGTGCCGATGGGCTCGCCTCCCTCTCTGATCAATGGACACGGATTGATCCTTGGAGATTCCGCCGGAATGGCCAAACCAACATCTGGCGGCGGCATATATCCCGGAATGCTTGCAGTTGATGAGCTTATGAACTCCATTGAAGAGAAGGGTGACTTGAATGGGGAATCCCTCCAGCTCTTTAAGATCAGATGGAAAAGGGGATACGGCAGGGAGCTGGAAAGGTCCAGGATATTTCGGAAGATAATATCCCAGATAAAGGACGAGGAGATAGAGCTGGTCTTCGAGAAGCTGAGCGACCCGGAAATGCTCGAGATCATCAACGATCAGGGAGATATTGACCACCCTCTGAGATTGGCATTGTCGCTCCTAAAGAAGGATCCTTCGCTTCTCAAGCTCCTTCCGAGATTCCTTCCCCATCTCAGGAAGCTTTAGCCCTTTGGATCTTCTTCACCTGCTGTTTGTACATCGATATCAACTCATCGGTTGTGGTGGCTTCATCCGGGCCTTTATCCGATCTGAACCTACCCGTGAACCGGGGAAACCTAACAGCCAGCCCCGCGTTCTCCTTGAGAACTCCCCATGCGCAGGTATGGACAGGTGAGAATGTCACCTCGGCTCCCTTTATTTCCAGGACAAGCGAAGGTTCGAAATAGACATCCGCCTTCATCCGGGCATTGACTCTTTCATGAGGCTTGTCCCCAAGGAGGACCAGGTCGGAAAGGTCCCCAGGCAGTTTCGAAAGATGCTCGTCATTGAAGCCGCTACCCAGTTTGCAGACGGTTTCGTATTCGTCTTTTTGCGGATCGTAGGATGCCATCAGCAGGGCCCCGTATGTTCCTCCCCTCCTTCCGGTTCCGTGGTATGCTCCCACCACTACCAGGTCCAGGGTGTCGGAGAGTTCGCTCTGGTAGTCCTTCTTCAATTTGATCCATAGCCATCCCCTGGAGCCCGCCTGATAAATGGAAGTGTCGGATGTTGATTTCGCCATTATTCCCTCGCATCCATCCTCCAGGGCTTTCTGGAAGAATATCTCCCCGGAATCAGGGTCCCTGATGATCTCCATTCTAGATAGTGAAATCCGGTCTGCCCCGCTAATTTCTTCCCTGATCCCTGGAAATACCTCTGATATCGCATTCCTTCTAACTGTATAAGGGGATTTTGTGAGATCACGACCTCCGAGGTACAGACAGTCAAACAATACCAGGAGAACCGGTATCTCCTCCACTTTCTGCTCCAGGTCGTACTTCCTCCCTCTTCTCTGGGAGATCACCTGAAACGGAAGCATCCTTCCCGTCTCAGTATCAAGTGGGACAGCCTCCCCTTCCACAATGCTGCTGGAGCAGCCGAGTTTCTTTCCCACGCTCGACACTATATCCGGGAACTGTCCCGTGATATTCTCCATCTGCCTGGAAAACAGCACGATATCCCCGCTCTCCTTGATATGGACCTGAATTCTCAGCCCGTCGTATTTGTACTCAAGTGCAGCCTCGCCTCCCATCTTCTCCAAAATGCCCTCCATTGAAGGCAACCGTTCTCCCAGCATTGATTTCAGCGGAACTCCGGGGCTGATATTGATGCTGTCCAGAACCCCAATCCCGTTTTCCATCAGGGACCTTGCCAGAAAACCCAGGTCCGGATGAATGTTGTATGCCCTTACTATCCTCTCCCTGTTTTCCTGTACTACTTTTTTAATCCTGTCTATGAGCTCTCTTATCTGTTTTGAAAGGTCCTGGTCCATTCCGGCCTTCGGAGAGGCTGATTCGTACAGACGGTTCAGCGGTAGGACGTTCCTCGTCAACAGACCTTCCATGACCTGCCTGTTCAATTCTATCCCCTTTTGGTCAATGAAAGCGGTAACAAGGTCCATCTCATCCGTGATGAGATATGCCAATGCGTCCACCATTGTCATATCGGCGGTTCCGATCCTCATCTTCTGGCACATCGTTCTAAGTATGTATTTGGATTCGATGGGGGACGCATCATGGAGAAGATCGGCGATGAGCTTCAGCTTAAGGTCCTGGGACGATCGGCCCTCTGATGAAGCTATTCGCTCCATGTTGGAAAATACCCTCTTCACTGTAAGAGGCTCGTGGAAGAGGGCTGTCTGCCTTTTCTTTGATATTACGGACTCACCTGCCAGCCCTATATCCCCTGTCCTTACCATTTCCTTTTCGATATCCTCCATGGGAAGCATCGTCACTGTGTATAGTGCTTTTAAAGCAAGTTTCTCGGCTATTCCGAGATCGATCCCCTCGTAATCCGGCCTCACCTCGCCCTTTGTCAGCCTCACGACGGTTTCGATATCATCCAACGGAGTCGTGTTGAAAAGGGAAATAAGCTCATCGGTCATCTCCAGCCTCTTGGAAGTCTTCCCTATCCTTTCGTAGAATTCACAGAGCTCATTATAGAGCATATAGGTGTAAGAGTGAGCATTAATTAAACGGTTTGGGAAGGGGCGTGGACAACAAAAAAATCGCATGGAAACGATTTTATATCACATCCTGATTAACCGCATACCCAACACGTGCCCCGATGGTGTAGCGGCCTATCATCTCGGCCTGTCGAGCCGAGGACACGGATTCAAATTCCGTTCGGGGCGCTAATTATAATATATATTCTGAAATTAGGTATTTCATCCCCCGGAGCCGTGATTCACATGGATCCTCCAAGAAAGTTGAAGGGAAATCGTGTAACGTTCTCCAGGATCGTCATCGAATCAGCCAAAGAGATCGGCCTCTATCCCTATTTCCTTCCAATAACAGGTGAGCAGGGGCACAGGGTTACTATCAACGGAAAGGACACTGTGATGCTGGGTTCAAACAATTATCTGGGTATGACCGAGCATCCTGATGTGAAGGAGGCTGCGAAAAAGGCCATTGAAAAGTTCGGTGTGGGATGTACAGGTTCAAGATATCTCAACGGCACCCTTGACATCCATCTTGCGATGGAGGAGCTTCTTGCGGATTTTATGGGTAGAGAAGCCGCCCTGATGTTCTCAACGGGATACCAGACGAACCTGGGAACGATCTATGCTCTTGCAGGAAAGGATGATTTCATACTATCCGACCAGTTGAATCATGCTTCCATCGTTGACGGTATCAGGTTGTCAAAAGCGAAGGTACTGGTTTACGAACACAATGACATGGAATCACTCTCCTCGGCCATATCATCGATCCCCGAGGATTCCGGGACCCTCGAGGTCACCGACGGTGTCTTTTCCATGGAAGGGGATATTTGCAGACTACCTGATATATGCAGGATATGCAGGGATAACGGTGCTGCGCTCATGGTGGACGATGCCCACGGCATAGGAGTGCTAGGACCCAAAGGTAACGGGACAGCAGCGCATTTCGGGCTGGATGTGGACATTATAATGGGTACCTTTTCCAAATCACTGGCCTCAATGGGCGGGTTCGTCGTCGGAGACGAGGACCTGATATTCGATGTCAAGCATGCTGCAAGATCGTTGATATTCTCGGCAGCCCCACCGCCCTCGAACGTTGCGGCCGCCATGAAAGCCCTAGAGATAATCAGGGATGAGCCTGAGCACAAGAATAGATTGTGGAAGAATGCTGGATATCTTAGCGACGGTCTCAGAAAACTAGGATTCGATATCGGTCATACCGAATCCCCGATAATACCGGTGATAATCGGCGAGGAGCCTCCGACAATGGCCTATTGGAAGCTGCTCCTTGAGAGAGGAGTCTACACCAATCCGGTTATTCATCCTGCCACTCCCAGAAACAGGAATCTGCTCCGCAACACTGTCATGGCAACGCATACCATCGAGGACCTGGATCATGCCCTGGCCATGTACGAGGAGGTCCGGGAGGAGATACCTCTCACCGATGAAGACGGAGAAGGTAAATGATCCTTTTCCTCTCCATCTACCGGGGAGCTCAGAAATCTACTTATCATTGTTCATTATCCCTTTGAGAAGAGAGTACGTTTTCTGCGGGGGTACTCGAGCGGTCAAAGAGGCAGGACTTAGGATCCTGTGGTTAGTCCTTCGAGGGTTCAAATCCCTTCCCCCGCACTTTTTTCTCTCGTCATATGGAATATTTTCTTGAAAAAAGTGCTTAAAATCAATTAACTACGATGAATAAGTTCCGATGATAAATTCATCTTTTTCATCTCACCTTGAAATAAGGATTCCCGTCACTGAAATTACTTTTTTCAAGGTCCCTTCCCCCGCACTTAACCTATCTCAGATCAGCAAAAAATAATGTGAGATAGGTTCGGGGGTTCTTGGATTTGAACCGGAGGTCCTGGAAGTTTCGTGTCTCCTTATCGCGAAACTTGCAGGTGCGCACCATTTCTGACTGACAATGGGAAGGAAGAAATTGCTGCTGCATCAAATCCCTTCCCCCGCACTTTTTTCTC
>JBLIRK010000017.1:0-55400 GCA_048569615.1 Thermoplasmatota archaeon
GACATGCCTTCAATTTTACCTTCATCATTTTCTATCATAAGTACATGATAATTATTTGCTTCATATTGAAGGAATTTAAAATAGTCCGGGTCCTTTACAAAGGTTACTTTGAAATCTCCCCCTTCCTTTAAAGTTCTTTTATCCGAAATAGAAAACGATATTCCACTAGATATTTCTTTATCTTTTCCTCTAATCACAAATATTATGGTTATGATAAATAATACTAATATAATGGATAAAAATACTATTGCTCCAATATTTTTAATATTATCCGATACTGGAATCCAGTCCACAATTACACCTAACATATGCGGGTCAATGATGTAAAGAAATATCAAAATCAAAATTATCGGGGATAAAAGGATTAGAAGTATCAACAACCACGGATTAGAAATTGATAACTTAATCCTCCCCACAAACTATCCCTCAATTTTGCCGTTTTCGGCCACATTCGGCAACGTTCTCATCACTCTTCTCTCCTTCCATATTCGCCCAAGCAAGGAATGAGTTTACTATGATTTATTTCTTCCTCACATAGGATTTTCTGGAAAAACTCTTTCAGAAATCATCTAATGATCTTATTTGGATTCAACATACCTTAAAGAATTTTTCATCAAGTGTTGAACTCAAACAAGGATCGAGTGATCCGATCAAAGGACATCTTTGTTCAACAACTGAATTATATACTCCTTTGCATCGAATACAATATACCTAAAGGAGGAGAAAATGAAATGGAAAATGATAGCAGTAACAATTGCTATCATTCTGTCATTTGCCTTAGCGCCGACTTCAAAGGCAAGGAATGAGGATGACATAGGGACCGTGACCCGGATCACTTACGATCAGTGGTATCAAGAACATCCGGATATTTGCGGAGATAGAGCAGTATGGATGCAGAAGGTAAATGGAAATCATCACATATTCTTGTATGATATAAATACAAGCACCAAGGCCCGGATCTCGAAAAACAATACAGACCATATCTATCCTGCCATATTCGGAGATAGGGTCATATGGCTGGATCATAGAAACGGGAACTGGGATATCTGCATGTACGATCTGAGCACGGAGACCGAAACAATGATCACCAACGATACGACGGACCAAAGATATCCGGATATTTACGGTGACAGGATCGTATGGAGCGACAACAGGTCCGGGGATTTGGACATCTACGTTTACGATCTGGTCGCCTGCACCGAAATGCGGATCACGAACGAAACCTCGGACCAGGTCAGACCGGCCATATACGGTGACAGGATCGTATGGATGGACCGGAGAAACGGGGATTGGGACCTCTACATATATGACCTCAGCACATTGACCGAGACGAGGGTACCGACGAGTACATCGGATCATTATTATCCCTTGATATTCGGTGACAGGGTCTCCTGCAAGGGTTATAGGGAAGGAATTGGTCACATCTACGTGTATGACCTGGCCACCGGCATCGAGACACAGGTCTCAAAGGAACATTCACCAACATATGAACCATGCATGTACGATCACAGGATCATTTGGATGGACGATCGAACCGGGCATCGGGAAATATACCTGTATGACCTGACCATCGGAACCGAAAAACGGATCACATTCGACCTTTCACCAACAGGATCACCGATCATATTCGATGACAGGATCGTATGGCAGGAATTCGATGACGGATGTCGTAACATCTGCATGCTCGAATTGTTCCCTGACAGAGATAATGACGGTGTAAGGGACAGTAAGGATGAATTCCCCGACGATCCGTATGAATGGAGCGACAACGACAAGGACGGATGGAGGGACAACCGGGATGCGTTTCCGGAGGACCCGTCAGAATGGAATGATACCGACAGGGATGGGGTGGGAGACAACTCCGATTCATTTCCCAGGGATCACTATGAATGGAAGGATACCGACGGAGATGGTTGGGGGGACAACGGGGATGCATTTCCCGGGGACCCCTCCGAATGGAACGATACCGATAGGGATGGTCGAGGGGACAACCGGGATGCGTTTCCGGAGGACCCGTCAGAATGGAATGATACGGACGAAGACGGCATAGGTGACCATTCGGATGCATTCCCGCTGGACATTTCAGCCAGTGTCGATTCCGATGGTGATGGATTTCCCGACCGATGGAATGATGGTCAGTCCGAGGTCAATACAACCACAGGTCTGAAGCTGGATCATTTCCCCCATGATCCCGAGAAATGGGAAGAACCGAAGGATGGCGATGAAAACATTTTCATTTATTATGTAATTATTTCAATAATAATTGGTATAATTATCCTTATTAGTCTCTTTCTTTTTATGAGGAAGCTGGTTCCAGGAAGGAGAGCTGATGTTGAGAAGGACCTAACATATGGATGTAATGGAATCCAGGAATGTTCAGTGAGGAGTGGGCCATCAAAATAGTAAGCAGGGAGAAGCCGCAATCCTCTTTTTTCTTCTGAATTATTAAGTGCCATGGGATCAATTTTTTTTGATCTATCGATGTGGAGTGAACCACCAAGGTTTAACCTCCGGTATCTCCACATCACATGGGCATATCTTTTCGAACATCTCTGCGTCTTCCCTGGTGCCGATCATATCGCCCCAATGCATCGGAATAGCTAACTTTGGATCAATGATAGCAGCTGCCGTAGCAGCTTCCTTCGGGTCCATTGTGAACTTCCCCCCGATGGCAAGAAGTGCCACATCTATGTTCTTGACCCCCTCCATCTCAGGGATCAGATCGGTATCGCCTGAATGATAAATTCTGTATCCACCGATTTCCACGACGTACGCCAACCATCCTTTTGAGATCGGGTGGTAATTTTTCTTCAAATTGTAGGCACGATGACCTTCGACCTTGATGTGGCTGGTCCTATCTTCGACGGGGATCTGCTTCCAATATTGAGGTACCAGATCGATTTTCTTTGGAAAATTCGCAACCACATCCGGAGGACCAACTATCCAGGTATTTTCCTGTCTGACCTTGTTGATATCAACGATACTGAGATGGTCCTTATGAGGATGGGTGACAAGGATAATGTCACCTTTCGGCCCGCTCTCGATCTTCCAAGGATCGATATATACGATTCCATGATCAGAGGTGATCCGAAAGGACGCATGTCCGAGCCAATCTACAGTTGGATCCATGGTTAATCACCGCATCGCAATGTGATCTATCAAAATTGATTCCTGATCTCTTTAAAGTTAGGCAGGATCCTCCCGTTCTTGGTTATCAATTTGATAAGTCCGATGACGAATAGGACATCCCCGATAAAGAAGATTGAAACACCTATGATCGACAGTATCAACAAGAAACTCCCGACATCGGACTGCATTCCAATAAAGCCCACTATCCCTGGTGCCATGAGGATGATCCCGGCGATCAGCATTCTCCTGTAGAACTTGCGGTAATCCTTGATGTACTTCGTCTCAAACCTTGACTTCTTCTTTATCTCCTTCGGCAGGGTCCCACTTGTGACGATCTTGTTGTACTTCACGATCTCACGATACTGTGTGTTGCTCACCTCAAATATTCTTTTTGAACTCACCTTCTTCCTGAACTCCTTTAGAGCCTCCAAGGGAACGAAAAAAACCTGATGCGTTCTTTCCCGGGTCTTGATTACCACATTGTACGGTCCCTTGAATTCCGACCCGATCTTCCTGTAGTACAATCCCTCGATGTCAGGAAAATTGAATCTCAAAGGACCCATGATCGGAACGATGTAGTGAACCGAGAATCCGTCATCGCTGAATCGGTAGTAAAGGGGCCAAGCAAATAATAGAAAAAATGAAAGGAGCAGTCCGAAGGATGATGATATGATTACCGTATATATGATGAACTTATCGAACGGATCTTCCGAATCCCTCAAGAAAACGAACACCATGTAGGTCACCGGAATCAGCATCAACATTGTGAATATGAGCAGAATGAAACGGTAGCTGATGATGGTCTTTCCTTCCATTATGGGATTCTCCCTAAGATCAGTATCCCAGGCCGGATTGATAGTATCTTTGATATTTCTTCTTTTTATCCCGGCTCCTTCTGCCAAAGAAGAATACGATGAGGCCTACAACTATCAATACGACCACAAATCCCGCACCGCCTGCGATGATCCCTTTATTGCCACTCCAAAAGGATGATCTTTCATTTACACCGTTGATATCATCCTCGGAAACGGATAATCGGTCGGGACCTATCAGTACGGGCTCCGTCACACCGTATCCCGCATAGTCCCAGTGGAGCTCCCCTTCCGCATCGTAATAGCTCTCATCAACCCTGCCGTCCAATGCTATCACGAATACCT
Organism: Thermoplasmatota archaeon; assembly: GCA_048569615.1. Taxonomy (GTDB): domain Archaea; phylum Thermoplasmatota; class Penumbrarchaeia; order Penumbrarchaeales; family Penumbrarchaeaceae; genus JAYEPK01. Next base: position 4,287 of record JBLIRK010000017.1, read on the forward strand.
CGAAATCGGCATCTATACCATCCCATTCGAGATAATCCAGGTCCTCCCTGAACCTGATGATGTTCCCGTCGTATTCGGGGTACTCGTCCCACCAGCCCCCGTCTGCATAGATGTCGGTGGAAGTGATTACATCGATATCGAAGAACACCTCTGGAAAGTCCTCCTCCTCGTATCCGAGCTCGTACTCCAGCTGCGGCATCTTGAAGGATCTGTTCACGATGTAGATCTCGCATCTCGCAATGTCCTCGGGATTCTCCGAGAATTCAACATCGACCACAAGGTCCTCCCCGTCCTTGTAGCTTTGTACATTCATTATATCAGTGTTCAGGCGCGCTCCCCTCTTCATCTGGATGACCAGCTCGGAGCCCTGGTCGTAGGTTTCGAATTTGTAGTCCCAGGTGTCCCTCATATCGTCAGAATATGACCTCTCGCATTCCTCTGTCGTGAGCGTCCAAGGATCGTCCACCGGCACCTCGTCCTCGTCCACGGTAAATCCGCCGGTCCCCCGATAGCCGGATCCGTCGTCATACGAGAATTCCCAGTCGATCGAGTAATCTCCCGCATCGAGGTAGATATCATGTTCGATATCGAATCCGATATCGGTATCAATTAGGTCCGCCTCCCGGATCCTCTCATCGAACCACCAGGATGTGGTCATTTCGAGATATATGCCTTCAAAGAGGATCTTGTCCAGCGGTACTTTGAAGCATTCCTTGAAATGCATCTTCAGAATGCCCTCGCTGTCGTATTCGGCATTATTGAGACCGATGGCATCGCAGTCGACGTAGCATCCGAGAACGTCGTATCCCATCGACACCAGGGTCATGTTGGTCGATTTCGTCCTGAACTCGACCTTGATCTGCATCTCTCCGCCCTTTGGGACCTGCTTGTTGTTGGTGTTGAAGTTGATGTCCCATTTTTCCACCTGCTCCGTCGCTATCTCGTTGTTGATCTCCTGCTGGGGAGCGAACGTTATCCCGTTGAGGAGCAGGCTCACGCGGAGATCGAAATAGGCGTCCTCTTCGGCCCTGACAGGGATTTTTATCAGCATGTTCGAGAAGAAGTTCAGGGGAGCCTGAAGCTTTCCCGTTGACCAGGTCCCGACCTCCTTGTACTCCGCGGATTCTACTGGAAGTATTCCGAAACCGAGGTAGCCTTCCTTCGTCCCGCAGGGAACGCCCTTGGAGAATTCGACGGGCGCTAGCGGCGAGAGCGTCATATCCTCGGTGAAGTAGAGGTCCGCGCCCCCCTCAACGAGCCGCCCATCGCCCTCCTCCCCTTGGGAACGAATTGTGAATATGGTTATACACAGCAATATCAATATCATCAGGGGAACAGCTCTCCTCATTCCAACCCTCGTCCAGCAATCGCATCACATCCTTAAAAACTTACCCTGGGTGATGAACCACATACCTCTTCAACTTCACCAGATAGTTTTTATCACCTGTTCACATCCCCGGCGAAGTTCCATCGTCCGTTAGTAACGCTTTACCTTCGGAAAGAAATATAAACCATTTCGCCTGTGGTTTGCTCCCAGATGGTTTTCTCAAGCCTCTTTGACGCGGAAAGCACCGGATGGGAGAGCGCTTTTTCGATCTTTCAATTATCAGCGGAGGCATTCTTTCCATGAGCATTTCCAAGGCCCCGGGCATGAATGGATATCTTGAACTGGAGGACGGAACGGTCTTCGAAGGCCAGCTCTTCGGGGACTGCTCCAGAGCCGACGGGGAGGTCGTTTTCAATACGGGAATGGTGGGATACGTGGAATCACTGTCCGACCCCTCCTACAGAGGGCAGATCCTCGCATTCGCATACCCCCTGATCGGCAATTACGGGGTTCCCCCGGAGGATTCGGGAAGGTTCGAATCAGACCGGGTCCAGGTCAAGGGAAGTGTCATCTCATCACCCCTGGACGACCACTCCCACTGGGAGGCGGGAAGGTCCCTTGACCGGTGGCTCATGGAGAACGGGGTACCGGGCATCAGCGGAGTGGATACAAGGGCGCTCACCAAGAGGCTCAGAGAGAAAGGCACCATGCTCGGAAGGATAGTCCCCGCAGGAAACGGTATCGAAGATTTCAGGGTCGAGGACCCCAATCTAAGGGACCTTGTCTCGGAGGTGACCCCGGAAAATGTCTCCATTTCAAATCCAGAGGGAAAGGGTCCCCGAATCACCGTGGTTGACTGCGGGTGCAAGAGGTCGATCGTTAGGGAACTCATTATAAGGGACTGCAGGGTTTCCATCGTCCCCTACGATCACGACATCACCTCCGTCGATTCCGACGGTATCCTGCTCTCGAACGGTCCCGGGGACCCCAAGCTCTGCAAAAGGACGATAGATAGCGTCAGGAGGGCAATGGAGAAGCATCTTCCCATCGGAGGCATCTGCCTCGGGAGCCAGCTGATGGCATTGGCTGCGGGGGCTGATACATACAAGCTCCCGTTCGGCCACAGGTCCCAGAACCAGCCATGCAGGGAGGTGGGAACGGACCACTGCGTAATCACCTCCCAGAACCACGGCTTCGCGGTTGAGGAGAGCACGCTACCGAAGGATTGGAAGGTATGGTTCCGCAATCTCAACGACAACACCGTGGAAGGGATAATCCACCGGGAGCTCCCCTTCCTCTCGGTCCAGTTCCATCCCGAGGCCAATCCCGGCCCCACCGACCCGAACGTCTTCTTCGAGAGGTTCCTGGAGGTGGTGAGGAATGGTTAGGAAGGTCATGGTCCTTGGGAGCGGGGGCCTCAAGATAGGTCAGGCAGGGGAATTCGATTATTCGGGCTCCCAGGCTCTGAAGGCCCTCAAGGAGGAAGGGATCGAAACTGTTCTGGTCAATCCCAACATCGCCACGGTGCAGACAACCAAGGAGATGGCGGACAGCCTCTACCTACTGCCCGTGGATAAGGATACCGTGGAGCGTATCATAGAGAAGGAGAGACCCGACGGGATACTCCTGGGATTCGGCGGCCAGACCGGTCTTAACGTTGGGGTCGAGCTGCACGATTCGGGCGTCCTCGACAGATTCGGCGTCAAGGTCCTTGGAACCCCGGTGGAGTCCATAAAGGACACCGAGGACAGGGAGAGGTTCGTGGAGAAATTGAAGGAGATCGGCGTTCTAACCGCAAGGTCAAGGGCCTGCAGCACGCTGGTAAAGGCAAGGGAAGCCGCCGAGGCCATCGGATATCCGGTAATGGTCAGGGCAGCATTCGCTCTGGGGGGTCTCGGCAGCGGGGTCTGCCAGAACAGGACCGAGCTGGACGAGACCGTCAAAAAGGCTCTGAACCTCGCTCCCCAGGTCCTGGTCGAGGAATATCTCGAGGGTTGGAAAGAGGTCGAGTACGAGGTTGTAAGGGATTCCTTCGGCAACTGCATCACCGTATGCAACATGGAGAACCTCGACCCGATGGGCATCCACACCGGTGAATCCATAGTAATTGCCCCAAGCCAGACGCTCTCCGACAGGGAATATCACATGCTGAGGGAGATCGCCATAAGGACCATCATGCACCTCGGAATAATCGGAGAATGCAACATCCAGTACGCCCTCTCCCCGGATTCCTGCGAATACAGAGTGATAGAAGTCAACGCAAGGTTATCGCGCTCATCTGCACTGGCAAGCAAGGCAACGGGGTATCCCCTCGCATACGTGGCGGCAAGGCTCTCCCTGGGGCGCTCCCTTGCGGACCTCCCGAACAAGGTCACGGGAAAGACGGTTGCCTTCTTCGAACCTGCGCTTGACTACATTGTCGTAAAGGTCCCCAGGTGGGACCTGGAGAGATTCAGGGGCATCGATACGAGGATCGGCTCCCAGATGAAGAGCGTAGGAGAGGTCATGGCGATAGGGAGGGGTTTCGAGGAAGCTCTCCAGAAGGCCCTCAGGATGCTTGGAACGGGCATGCACGGACTGGTCCTCAACAGGCTCGAGTTCGACGGGATAGAGGAGGAGCTGAAGAATCCCACGCATAGAAGGATTTTCGCAATAGGTGAGGCCTTCGCCAGGGGAATGACGGTTGACGAGGTACACGACCTGACACTCATAGACAGGTGGTTCCTCTGCCGGATCAGGAACATTGTGGAGGCGATGTCCTCCCTTGTGGATGGTGGAACATCCCTCGAGGGCGGTCTTCTGGAAAGGGCTAAAAGGCTTGGATTCAGCGATTACCAGATCTCGAAGGCCACCGGGATCCACATGGACCAAGTCAGGGAGAAAAGGAAAGAGAAATCCATCCTGCCCGTCATAAAGCAGATAGATACGCTTGCCGCGGAGTACCCTGCCGAGACCAACTACCTGTACATGACCTACAACGGAACTGAGAACGACATAGAGCCCCGGGCGGGAGCCGTCATGGTTCTAGGCAGCGGCTCCTACAGGATCGGCTCCTCCGTGGAGTTCGACTGGTGCTGCGTTACGGCGGTCCAGACCGCCATGAAGGAGGGCTACAGGACCATAATGGTCAACTGCAATCCCGAAACAGTATCAACGGACTACGACATATGCGACAGGCTCTATTTCGAGGAGCTCACCTTCGAGCGGGTCATGGACATCTACGAGTTCGAGTACCCCGAAGGCGTCATCGTATCAATGGGAGGACAGGTGTCAAACAACCTGGCACCAAGACTGCACGGAGCTTCCGTGAAGATCCTGGGAACGAGCCCCGAGGACATCGACAGGGCGGAGGACCGCAACAAGTTCTCCTCCCTCCTTGATAGATTGGGGATCGACCAGCCGGAATGGACAGAGGCGAAGAGCCTCGATGAGGCCAGGACCTTCGCCGAGAAGGTGGGTTTCCCTGTGATGATCCGCCCCTCCTACGTGCTCTCGGGAGCCGCAATGGCCGTGGTATTCGACACTGCGACCCTCGAATCCTACCTCACCAGGGCCACCGAGGTGGACCCGGCGAACCCCGTTGTAGTTTCAAAGTTCTTGGAAGATGCCAAGGAAATTGAGTTCGATGCGGTCGCAAAGGACGGAGAGATACTGCTTTATTCCATAGGGGAGCACATTGAGAACGCCGGCGTGCACTCCGGGGATGCCACCGTCGTCATTCCGCCCCAGCGTTTGTACGTCGAGACCCTAAGGAGGTTGAAACAGGCCTCCAAAGCCATCGCCCAGGCCCTGAACATAACCGGCCCTTTCAACATCCAGTACCTGGCTAAGGAGAACAGGCTCAGGGTCATCGAATGCAACCTGAGGGCTTCGAGGACCTTCCCCTTTGCCTCCAAGGTACTGAGGAAGAACTTCATAGACCTCGCGGTGAAGGCGATGCTGGGATGCCCGGTTGGCAAGGTCGAATCGTCCAGCATAGACCTCGACAGGGTCGGGGTGAAGGCCGCGCAGTTCTCTTTTTCAAGACTGAAAGGGGCGGATCCGACGATGGGGGTTGCAATGGCCTCGACCGGTGAGGTCGGATGCATCGGTCCGGATATGGAATCAGCCTTCCTTTCAGCACTGAGGTCCGTTGGTTTCAAGTTGGGCAAGAAGACTGCGCTGATCTCGACAGGGCCGCTGGTTAAGAAAGCTGAATGGCTCCCGATCGTCAGGGAACTCTCATCGAGGGGATACAGGCTCTATGCAACTTCAGGGACCGCCCGGTTCATGAGGATGAACGGCATAGAAACTGAAACCCTTCGATGGCCCAGCGAGAAGGGCTTCCCCAACAGCCTCGATCACATAAGGGACGGCAAGATCGGGCTCGTCATAAACATACCCAAGAACAACGAGATGGAGGAGCTCTCAAACGACTATCTGATAAGAAGGACGGCGGTGGACAACGACGTACCGCTCATCACGAACCTCAAGCTCGCGCAGAGATTGATGGAATCATTGAAGGTTTACGATTTCGATGCTCTCCCGATCCTTGAATGGGAGGAGACCTGAACCTGGGAATCCAATTTAAAGATGAAACAGCTTCACCAAGGAGCAAAATGGAGTTCGACCATGTGGTTGTCGGAGCGGGGGTCATCGGTTCGGCCACTGCGTTCCATCTCAAATCCATGGACCCGGATTCCAACATCCTGCTCCTGGAAAGGGAGAATAGGGCAGGGGCGGGGAACACCGCAAAGAGCGCCGCCCTCTACCGGAACATATTCTCAACTGAGATCTCCAGGAAGATGGCGACATCATCGATCAGGTACTATCTGTCTCTCGGCGATAAGGTCCAGATAAAGCCGATAGGATACCTATGGCTCTTCTCGGAGGACCAGTGGAAAGCCTCTTCCCCCGCAGTCAACACATTGGACCCCCGAAGGGACGAGCTGGAGTTCATCGAAGATGCGGATATCAAGAAGATGCTCAAGATAAACACGGCGGGAGTGGGAAAATTCCCGGGAGTCGACCACGGCATATGGGGGCATCTCTGCGGCTCTCTTTCGGGCATGGGCCTTGCCCAGCATTACGCAGAATCCTTCAAGGAGCTCGGCGGTGAGCTCCGCTACGATACGGAGATCGATGAGCTCCGCCTCCGGGGAAAGGGAAGCAGGCACGCTCCATGGGATGATAAAGGGATCGAGGAGATAGCGGACAGCTCCGGAAACACGATCTCGGCGAAGGATTACATCTTCGCAGTCGGAGCATGGTCCCAGGAGCTTCTTGGTGAGATCGGGGTATTCACAGGGGTGCTCCCAAAAAAGCGCCAGCTCTTCGGAATAAGGATCGATGACCCGGGGCAGGTCGCTTCGGGAATGGAACTCGACAAGGTCCCGGCCCTCATACTCCCAGCCGGGGGAGCCTACATCAAACCGATCCTTGACAGGAAGTTGATGATACTGGGACTTGCTGACGACCTGGGGCAGCCTTACGACATGCGTGATCCTGGTTATGACGAGGATTACTTCAAACTTGGCATAGAGCCCGTCATCGGTCATTATTTCCCCCTGCTCAGGGATTACGAGCTGAAGATGAGATGGGCGGGATACTACGCATACCACTGGCCTGACAAGAACCCGGTCATAGAAAATATTGCGAACCTCTTCTGGTCCAGCGGAACCTCGGGATCGGGCATAATGAAGGCGGACGCCCTGGGAAGGATAACAGCAGGCAGGGTCCTGGGAAAGAGCAATGTCTCCCTCTTTGACGGCACGATAATTGCCTCCGATATCCTGGGACTCAGGGATAGAAGGGCCGGAATGGAGAAGTTCGTTATCTGAATCGTGTCCCGACAATCACACATGATAATTACACCCTGATGCATTACGGGTCGAGCCATATGTCCATTTTGGATCTCTTATCGGGGAAGAAGAGGATGGTAACCTACCAGAAGGTGAAGTCCATGGTCAAGAAGGGAGAGGTGGCGGAGCTCGTGCTATCCATGGACCACGCCTCACCGACGGTCCTTCCCTTCGTACTCAAGGCCCTCCGCGAGTTCTCCGAGAAGGGCGAATCCGAGCTGATGGTGAGGCTTGACATTACCAGCAGGCTGAGAAGGATTCTCGAGAGTGAAGACGAGGTCTCAAAGAAAGAGGTCGTGTTCCTACTGGGATCACTTATCTCCCAGGGGTACGGCAAAAGGATACTGGATGAAAGCACGGTCTCCCTTACAATGGGAATGCTGAGGGATGATACGCCCGTTTTCAACATCTCCATTATCTACTTGGTCCCGGTCTTCATCGATCTCGGATTCTCGGATCAGGTAGTGAGCGACACAGCCCTGCAGACCTTCAGGCTCCAACTCGAAAGGGAGGACCGTGATTCCCTCTACTACACCCTATGTGCGGTAGATTCCGTCACAGCGGCAGGTTACGAGCAGAACATATCCAGAGCCGGTTTCGAGGAGCATCTGAAGAGATTGAAGTGGAACCAGGACTTCGACATCAGCTCATTGGCCAGTAATACCTTCATCAGGATCCAGAAATGGAAGGACATTGGTTTGAGGAAGGGGAATGTGATGAGGTCTTCCGAAGAGCTGATCGATGAAAAGGTCCTTCAGGAGAGGAAGGAGGAGAAGCTGGAGGACAGGACAACACAGGAAGGCTACCTGAGGCCTAAAAGGGGAGCCGGCAGGAAGACAGCTAAGAAATCCAGGTTCACATCCAATGGAAAAAAGGTCCAGACCAGGGAGGACAAGGAGGAGATCGTTGAGTTAAAGAAGCCGACAAGCACCCCATCCCTGGAATATATGAAGAGGATTCGATCGGAGGAGAAGGACACATGAGTACCTGTATATTGGGATAGGATCAAGATCAGGGAGAAAATGCTTGTTGCACAAGTGTACAAAACTACTTTTATACTATGGATTAAAATCCAAAATAGGGAAGAAATTGACCTAGGATGGTCATATGGGGCTGAATTCCATAATGAAGAGTGGTGTGATACAGCCGAGCCCGGTACAGATCGACCACATGATGAGATCGAAGAAGACAAGGGAGCTCGTAGAGCTCCTGGATACGACCAAATCCAATCTCCATCTTGTTATCGAATCACTGATCTTTCTTTCCGAGGATGGAAAATGCGACGAGATAATCTGCATGGGCGGCATCCCCAAGGCAGTAAGAATAATGAAAAAAGGTACATTGATGGAGAAGAAGAACGCGGCAAAACTGATTCATTCGCTCATTGACCACAACCGCATGGACCTCGTACTTGCGGACAACGAGGTAATTGGTGCAATGCTTGGCCTGACGGAGAAGGCGGATCCGGACCTCATGTGGACCATCGCATACTGCTGCGCAGGCTTCTGCTCCATGGGCGGTGAGATGGTCGTAGCATACTATGATGGGGTCAGGAGGCTGACCGACTGCCTGAGGGAGGGTGCGGAGCCGACCAAGCACAGCGCTCTCTACTGCCTCAACATACTTGCATCCCAGGGTTACGAGAAAGCGATCTTAAAAACCGACATCGTCACCCAGCTCAACGGTCTTCTTGTAAACGCCAATATAGGAATATCCTCACTTGCCCGGAACCTCCTGACCCATCTGTACAATTATCAGGAGAACGGGAAGGACGGCGGAGAAGGATTGCCCGAGGTGAAACCGGACTTCGAGGTCTATATCAGACCCAATGTAAGGAAGGACAGGATACATTCAAGGGATGGCGACATCCTCGATTCGAATGGAAGGTCCCTGATCAAGAAGGACGAAGAAGAGCTTGAGATCTCAAAGCCCGAACCCGGAAGGAGCTCGTTCTTCTCGGCCGAGGGGGTGAGGTCCGGGAGCCTGGAGAGCCCCCTGGATCGATCCAATCCCACGGGCAAGCCTTCTCCCGGATGAAGGATCGGGGACTTTCTTAAAGAACCATAATTTTTTTTAAAAAAAAAGGGGAAGGCAGAGGTGCCTTCCCCCTATGCAATCTTACCTTCACTCTGCGTGGGAGATGGGGAGTTCGTCCTCGTCGAGGTCTTCGACCTCGTAATCCTCGGTGATATCGATCTCCTCTTCCTCCTCCCCGTAGAAGTCCTCTTCCTCCCCGGTCTCCTCCTCCTCTTCGAAGGTGGCTCCGCAGTCGGGACACTCCATGGCGTCGCCGGGTATGGAAGCTCCGCACTCGGGGCATTCGAAGAGGTCCTCCTCGAACTCAGCTCCGCAGGCCGGGCAAATCGTATCCTCGCCCTCGACGACAGATCCGCACTGAGGACATAGGAATTCGCCCTCGGTGTATTCGTCATATCCGGCTCCGGCGTAGGAAGGCTCCCTTCTCCCGCCGAAGTGGGGCCGTCTGCCGATCTCCTCGGCCTCAACCGGCTCCTCACGTTTGCTGTACCAGAGCCAGATACCGATGAGAACTATGAGGACCACCAGGAATATTATAACGATTATCCAGATTATCTGGTTGTTATTGTCGTCTCCACCGTCCTTCTCCTCCTTGACCAGCCTGATGGGGTTGGTGATAGTATAGGTTTCGCCGGCGGTTATGTCGATCTCGGTCGTATAGGCCTTGTAGCCGTTGACGGTGACGGTCATGGTCCACTTTCCAGCCTCAAGGTCGGTGATCTCGAAGCTGCCATCAAGTTGCGGCTGCTTTGTCTTCGAATCGGTGAGTCCCTTCTTGACCTCTATGGTCACCTGGCTGGGAAGGAACGGCTCTCCGTTCTCATCCAGGATTATGCCCGCAACGGCTCCCGTGGTCACGAGGACCTTGGTCTCGAAGGACCAGGTGAATCCCTCGAATATATTGGAAGGATCGGACGCCTTGATATCAGGATCAAGGGAGACCGAGTATCTGGTTTCGTATTCGAGGTTCTGGCTGGGGGTGAAGTAGGCCGTATAGGTGCTTGCTTGGTAGGTGACCGCTCCGTCGATCCTTACACCTCCGGGGGCGGAAAGTATGAACGTTGTCATGTTGATGGTCGTCCCGTCCATGGGTACAGGGAACTTGGCATTTATCACGGCATCCAGCGGGACCTCGTTCTCATCGTCCCCCGGATAGAAGGTAAGAAGCTCTATGGTGGTTATCTCCGCCTCGGTTGTGAACGTGATGACAACCGGTCCGGGGAAGTAATCGCCGTTTATGTCCGTGATCCAGGAGGTGACCTCCAGCTGGTAATCGGTGGAATAATCCAGCGGGTCCTCCGGGGTCATTATAACTGTGTAGTCATCGTCGTCGAAGGTATAGAAGACCGATACCACCGTTCCTGTTGTGAGCTTCCTGAGCACAAGGCTTCCCTGGTCGACAGAGTCCCTGTCGATCTGCCTCGTGAAGAATACCGCAATGGAGTCAAAGACGGGGAAGCCCGGCTCTCCGTCGGGGACGGAGAAGCTGACGCTGAACTCCTCCTCACCCAGCTTGAGATCGAGCTCGTTCCATGTCTGGGATGCCAGCTCCTTGACCTTCTCGTCGTCCACATAACCGGATAGAGAGGCGGTGACCGTTGCGTTCTCAGCCGGGAGCTCCTCGAACTCGTAATATCCGGTAGAGTTGGTGTTCACGGTGAAGAGCGGGTAGCCCGATATGGTCACAACCACCAGGGCCCCGGAGGCGGGGGCGCCGTCCGGGAGATCGACCTCTCCCCTCAATCCGCAGATATTGAGCGGAGTCAATGTTGCATTGACGATCTGAGTTTCTCCCTCCACGACAGTGACCTCTTCGAAGTACTCGCTCACCCACATCATGTAGAATGAAACGTTGTAGGTGCCTTCGGGAACATCGAAGAAGGAGTAGTAGCCGTCAGCATCCGTCGTCGCGGTGAGCTCCGGAGCGGTGGATACGGTCACTTCCACCCCGGGTATCGGATCCTCATCGTCGGTGGTCACCCATCCCTGGATGGACGGAGGATTGTCGATCTCAAATGTTTTCATGTCAATGTTGTTGAGCTCGTTGTATATGTCGTAGTTGACCGAGAAGACGGCCTCATATGAGCCCGGGGTGTCCGGTGTCCATGCCGGGAAGGAAACAGGCCAGACAGTTCCCGGGTCCTGTCCGGGGCTTGCCACGGTCAGGACCTGTATGGATTCATCATAGACCGGTGTCTCTCCGGGCATTCCTATCACAAGCCCCACTTCCACATCATCGGCGAAGGAGAAGACATTCCCGTCGTATGAGACGTTGCAACGAGGGATGATATCTTCTCCCAGGGGATAGCTGTCCTCTTCGAAGGACAAGCCCATCACTCCGATATCGATCACATCAAGGACCTCCGCGGGAATCTCCGCCATGGTCTCGGATGCACCGATGGTCGCATTGACGAGAATGTTGAAAGTATCCTCGATCAGGTCCAAGTCCACAAGATCTATCGTGGTCTGGGATCCGTTTGGTATGTAGACCATCTCCGTTACCATCTCGTAGTGAAAAACGGTGTCGTTGCTTTCAAAGGTCACGTTGATGAAGAAGTCCACCCAGCTTATGAACTCCCCGTTGCCGGTATTGTTCAGGCGGACGGAAATGGTATGAATTCCTGAAGCATATTCCCCGCTGGGGCCCACAAATCCGTCCAACATCACTTCAAGAATCTCCGCATCTCCTTCCCTCGTCGGCTCCTCTGCCGATATAGCTGGTACGAAGGCCAATAAGACCATCAGTAGCGCGATTGAGAAAACGAGCCTCTTTTCCATATTATTACCCTCCCTGACGTGCGAAGTGACCTGAGATCTCATCCCCGTGGCATTCCCAGGTGCTGCCCCGCACCCAAATCTTGTGCTGTTGTGCCAAATGGATGTACGATTATATATTATGTTCTAATATGGTACAGGATTGCGAAATATACCATAAAAGGAAGCTTATTAAAAATCGAAACAATCTCTTCGTGCATCGGGGATGCTACCAACCCCGTTAAATAATGGGAATCCATAGGACCATTCAAGGGATCCCACATGCACCAAGTTGTTTCGGTAGATATGGAAAAGGACCTCCTGGAGGCCAACAGGAGGCTGGCGGATGAGAACCATCGGCTGCTGAAGGGAAAGGGCATCAGGTCGATCGACCTCATGGGCTCCATCGGCTCGGGAAAGACCATGTTGATAGAGCGCATGGCGGCCCTCCTCAAAGGGAGAGGCGTAAAACCGGCCGTGATCACCGGGGACGTCGCCGGGGATGATGACTACAGGAGGGTATCATCCCTCGGTATGCCGGCCGTGAATGTCAACACGGGGAAGGAATGCCATATCGATGCCCATCTGGCGGAACACGCCCTCGAGGACCTTGACCTCGATTCCATCGATGTGCTCTTCATAGAGAACGTCGGGAACCTGGTCTGCCCGGCCGATTTTCCACTTGGCACCGACATGCGGGCCGTGGTCATCTCAGTGACCGAGGGCGATGACATGGTCAGGAAGCATCCCGTGATTTTCCGTGAGGCGGACGTTGTGGTGATCAACAAGAAGGACCTTGCAGGTGTGATGGAGGTGGACATAGGCCTGCTGAAGAGGGACCTCGATACGGTCAAACCGGGGGCGAAGGTCGTTGTCACAGATGCCAAGCATGGTGAAGGGATTGAAGAGCTTGCGAAGGCCATGGGGCTTATCTGAATATTTGAAGGCATGCCGATGTGGAGGATACTGATCAAAGGTGTAGTCCAGGGAGTCGGGTTCAGGCCGTCCGCGGTCAGGGCCGCCCGTAAGATCGGTGCCAAGGGCTTCGTCAGGAACGACGGCTCCCATGTTACCCTATTTGTTTCAGAGGATCCGGAGACACTCGTCGAGGGGATAAGATCGGAACTTGGTCCGATGGGCCGCATCGAGGACTATGAGGTCCGGGAGATGGATTGGCCCGATGCGGGCTTGCTGGAGCCCCCGGATTTCACGATACTGCAGTCGGAGAGCGGGGAGCGCGACTCCTCACTTCCGGTCGATACTGCGATATGCGACAGCTGCCTTCGGGAGCTCAGGGACCCGGATAACAGGAGGTACCGGCATCCCTTCACGAACTGCACCGACTGCGGGGCCAGGTTCACCGTCATAGAGAAGCTCCCCTACGACAGGGAGCGCACCACCATGTCGCCCTTCGAGCCGTGTGGTGACTGCTCCGCAGAATATTCGGACATCTCATTCAGGAGGTACCATGCCCAGACCCTCTCCTGCCCCGGGGATGGTCCGGATTACAGGTACCTTGACACCCGCCTGAAGGAGAAGAGTCGGGGTTTCGAGGCTTTTCTGGACTGCGCCCGCTCGGTCATCAATGAAGAGTTCGTGATAATCAAGGGATGGGGGGGGATGCACATCGTTTCGCATCCCGATAAGCTTCCCGGGCTCAGGGAATGGTACGGAAGGAAGTTCAAACCATTTGCCATGATGGCCCGGGACATCGAAACGGCAAGGGAGCTGGCTTTCATAGATGAGGAAGCAGACAAGATCCTCCGCTCCCCTGCAAGACCCATACTGCTGCTCGAAAAGAACAGCGAAGCTCCGGAGTGGGCACGGAAAGGGCTAGAGCACTGCTCCCCCGGTCTGGGAAACGTCGGGATCTATCTCCCCTATTCCGGGATCCATCATCTTCTATTCGACGCACTTGAGGAGGAAGGAAGCGACCTGAGATGGCTTGTGATGACCTCCGCCAACAAACCCGGGGAGCCCATGGGATTGGAGTTGGAGCATGTTAAAGCCCTCGGAGCCAGCGGCTATTTGGTCCATAACCGGAGGATTGCCGCACGATGTGATGATTCGGTCCTCGTGCATGTGGGTGGTATCGACGGCTCGGTCCTGAGGAGATCCGCCCCCTTCGGGATCAAGGCGCTCCCCATACGCAAGTCAAGGGGGCTCGTCCCCGATCCCATACCTTTGAAGCACCGAAGGGCAGTGCTCTCGTTGGGTGCGGAGAGGAACGTAAGCGTGAGCGTCTCGAGGAAAGGAAGGGTATTCACCAGCCCCTACATCGGGAATTCCAGGCACCATTCTGTTCTGGAATATGCGGGGGAATCCTTGGGAAGACTGCGTTATCTCTTCGGAGCGGATTCCCCGGAGGCGGTCGTTTCGGACATGCACCCGAGGTACAACACCTCCAGACTGGCAGCCGAGACGGCATCCGAACTGTCCGTCCCTCATATGAAGTACCAGCATCATCACGCACATGCCGCATCCCTTATGGTCGATGCGGACCTGGAAGGTTTGGGATGCGTTGTTGTTGACGGCGTGGGTTACGGCACCGACGGCATGCCGTGGGGCGGCGAATCCATCGTGACCTCGGGTCTTGAATGGAAGAGGGCAGGCTGCCTCGAGGCATTCGGGCTCCCGGGGGGAGACGGCTCCGTTTACCACCCCGAGAGGATAGCCCACTGGTTGACGCTTGGATCCGGTCATGAATTCTCAACGGGAAGCAATGGGACCGACACTTTTCTAAGGGCCTCCCATGAAAGAGCGGTAATGACAACATCCTTCGGAAGGATCCTTGACGCTCTATCCTCCCTGATGCTCGGTGTGACCTGGAGGACCTACGACGGAGAACCTGCTATCCGGCTGGAGGCCCTTCTTTCATCCAGCCGCTCTCCCCATTACGAGCTCTTCGGGGAAGGTCCGAAGGACGGAATGGTCCCGGTCATATCCAGATGGAAAGTGATGATCGACCATTTGGAGGACCGAGGTGTTTCGGAGCTTCGGCCGGGTGTGGAGCTAGAAAGTTCCCAAAAGGCGGACCTTGCCATGGGTTTTACCGGTGCTCTTATCGACGACCTCGTCCAATGCATTGTGGATGCTGACCCGGAACACAAGGACCCGGAAGGCAGATCGTATATTGGTGTATCAGGGGGGGTCGCATACAACGTACCGCTTGTCAAGCGCTTCGTTTCCTCCGTTATTGAATGCGGTGCGGTCCCTGTGCTTCATTCGAGGGTGCCGCCTGGCGACGGCGGGATATCCGTGGGTCAGACCCTTCTAGGCGGTCTGGAACTGGACCTAAAGGAAAAGAAAAAGCCGTAAACCTGATAAACAACGTGTATTGTGGGGAAGCCCATGTGTCTTGCCATCCCGGGACAGGTCGTTGAGATCATAGACGAGCACAGGGCAATGGTCGATTACGGGGGGACCAGGAGAGAGGCCAACATATTGTACGTTGACGCAAAGGTCGGTGACTGGGTGGTAGTACATGCCGGATTCGCCCTGCAGGTGCTCGATGAGGAAGAGGCAAGGGAGACCCTCGATCTCTGGGATGAGGCCCTGGACTCCTTCCGGGTCCAGGGTGGGTGAGGTCGGGAGGCAGGTGATTGCACGAACTCCAGATAGCCTCCGATATGATGAAAGCGGTGACGGAGGCAGTATCCAACTACGAGAACGTTCTGGGTGTTGAGGAAGTGAAGGTCCGCATCGGACGCGTTTCCTTCGTGGGTGAGGAGCAGCTGAGGTTCTGCTGGGAAGCCATCATCGAGGAGAATCCGATACTTAGGGGGTCCAGATTGACCATCGATCACGAGGAGGTCGAGCTGAGCTGCTCGAAATGCGGTCATGTCGGAGGGATGGAGGTGAAGGAAGATCCGCTGTTCCACTACGTGCTTCCGATTTTCGCATGCCCGAAGTGCGGAGGCGAGGCCGAGCTCACAAAGGGGAAAGGTGTGATGATCACGAATGTCAGGCTTTCAGTCAATGACGGGGAGGCGTCCTGATGGACCGGAAGATGTTCAGGAACAGGGAGATGGCATCGAGGATACTGGCTTCCATCAAGGATATGGGACAGGAGGTCACCGTGATGCATGTGTGCGGCACCCACCAGGACACGCTGGTGCGTTTCGGCCTCGAGCCCATGCTAGCAGATGCAGGCGTCAAGGTGAGGCAGGGGCCCGGATGCCCTGTCTGCGTCACAACAGGGGAGGAGGTGGAGAAGGCCGTAATTCTTGCCGACAATGACGTTGTCATCGCATCCTTCGGGGACATGCTGAAGGTTCCGGGAAGGGACAGAACACTGGCCGATGTGAGGTCGATGGGAGGCGATGTAAGGGTCGTCTATTCTTCCGAGGATGCCGTGAGGATCGCAAGGGCCACCCCGGACAAGGAAGTGGTCTTCCTCGGCATCGGTTTCGAGACAACCGCCCCCACGACATCTGCCGTTCTCCTGGATGATAAACGCCCTGACAACCTCTCGGTGCTCTCCTATCACCGGATCGTTCCTCCCGCCCTCAGATTCATCGCAATGGCGGGAGAGGTCAGGCTGGACGGACTTATCGAGCCGGGTCATGTTTCCATGATAATCGGAGAGCACCCCTACGTTTTCCTGTCGGAGGATTACGGGCTCCCCCAGGTGATCGCCGGTTTCGAACCCCTGGACCTCCTGATGGCCTGCCACGAGATAGCCAAACAGAAGTCTGAGGGAAGATCGGAGCTGGTCAACCAGTATTCCCGGGTTGTGGATGCCGGAGGAAACCTGAAGGCCCAGGAGGCCATGGATTCGACCTTCGGCAGAAGGGATGTAAAATGGAGGGGATTCCCGGTAATCCCCGGGTCTGGTCTGTCCATCCGCAGGGACCTGGAGGATGCGGATGCCGAAAAGAGGTTCGAGGACATCCTTGATGTTGTCGATGAACTGGTGATCCCCGAGCCACCCGGATGCAGATGCGGGGAGGTGCTCAGAGGTTTGATAGATCCCTTTGAATGCCCTCTCTTCGGGAAAGCATGCTCTCCGGGCTCCCCCGTGGGGCCCTGCATGGTGTCCAGGGAGGGGAGCTGCAACATCCTCCACAGATGGGGAAAGAGCCCGGTCTGATACTTTCGTTTGCCAACACGACATAGTCGTGTTAGTTCATTTGAATTCGATTTCTGTTCCCTACCTCCCCTGCTCACATATAAATAGCAATTGTGTGAAATGTCCTTCCGTCGCTGCAGTTCCGTTGGCGGCGGCATCCGAAAACAGAAAAACGGAGGTATGAAAATGGTAGTGGAATCCAAACTAATGGGTTTTGTGAGGCGCTCCCGGAACGGGGGAGCCATCAAAGTGAGCATAGCACAGGACGCGTTCGACAGCGCGCAGAGATACAGGTCCGCGGACGGCACCGAGTACGTCGGGATGATCATAAACCTCAACAAGCTGAGGTGCCTGCTCACGGGAGAGCAGGAGGTCACCGCCGTGAACCAGCTGGTCGGAGACCAGAACCAGGATAACAAGGCTTCTTCCTAGCCCTGGTTCCCCCGAGGGCGGGGGGGCGTCCGCTTGCTCCCCCGTCTGTTAATTCATGTTACTCCTACCAATCCTGTCACAAGCGAAAGCATACCGGCGCCTATTACAATGAGCAGGGCGATCCTTCTGAAGACCTTCTGAGGGACCAGCTTGGAAGCCCTTGAGCCGATGAAAACTCCTATCAAGGCCGCGGGGAGCAAAATAGCGGTCAGCATGATTACCTTCCATGTGATCAATCCGGTGAAGAGGAAAACCGCCGTTGTTATCACGTTCAGGAAGAAGAAGTAGGCGACGAGGTTGGACCTGAAATTATCCTTCAGGACGCCCTGGTTGGAGAAGAAGAGGATCACCGGAGGGCCGCTCAGGGAGATGGAGCCGTTCAATATCCCGCTTGCGATGCCGATTGGAAACGATGCCGTCTTCTCTCTTTTCATTCTCATCGTGAGGCCGAGCAGAAGCAGTATCCCGAATAAGACCACCACCGTCCCTATCATGATCTTCAGATGTTCAGGGGCAAGGAGAAGCAGCAGAGCCGTTCCGAATGGTATGCCTATGATCCCGCCGAGAAGGATCGGCACCACCCTCTTCAGCTGCAGACTCTTCCTGGATTCAAGAGTCAGCGCCCAGTTCATTATCAATCCTTGGAGAAGTGAAACGGGAACAAGTACGCTGGGTTCTATGATGAGGACAAGGGTCGGTATCATAATCAGCCCGGACCCGAATCCCACCAGGCCCTGGATGAAACCGGCGGCGGCCACGATGATGAAGGCGGTCATCACCATCCACAGCTCCCACATAATGGTGGATGGTTGTGCTCGTTTTCAAGTTTTACGTCAATCCCTTGAGCCGAAGTAGAAGCCTATGACGGCTATGGATATTCTGACGGGCACGGCTCCGAGCTCCCCTTCCCACCCCCCGAGGAACAGTGTGAACAGCGTAAGGGAGATCAGTAGGACGACGACCGATCTCCCGTGCTTCATGATGGCGGGTGTTTCCATCTTCAGGACCTCGGTCCTGATCTTCTTCGAGGTGTATCCCCCAACCAGGCCGAAGAGTATGAAGAAGAACTCGATGTAGTCATGGTCAAGGATATTTCCGTTGATCGTAAGGGCGAGGAAAGCCACCACGAATCCGCCGATGACGACCCATCTGATCACTCCCTTCGGCATGTAAAGGGGGTCCTTGGAGTCCTTTGTCTCGACCTTCGGGAGTCCCTTAAGGATCACCGGAGTCCCTCTGAAAGCGAAGTAATATCCGATCATTATCAGCACTACGTTGAGCAGGTAGTGAGGAACATCCCTTCCCAAGAGGAATAGGAGCCAGCACAGGAGCGATATCAACAGCATGACGGAGGCCCTGACCGAACCCCTCGGGAGGCCGAGAGGCTCACCTTTTCCCCTGTCGGCGAGATTCACGAAGACATAATCCCTCTGGTCCTTATCCCATTTGAGAAGGAACCTGTTCCCGCATGCAGCGCAGGTGTACCGGGAGCCTTCGGGAAGATGCTCCTTGATCCCGGTCCCGCAGACCGGGCATCGCTCCCTGTTGTCCCCTTTCATTGTATCTTCCTCCTATCGTATTACTATATGTAATCGAGATGATATATTTATTTTGTAACAATAATATATAGTCCTACATAGGCAACTAAAGGAGAAAAGGGACATTCTTCCTGTAGGCTGCATAGTCATGTCGCTCGCCCATCTCCTTCTCTTCCTTGTAGCATACCCTGATGTACATCACCATGAGTATGGTACCGAACACCACGGTCAGTAATGTGGTCCATCCTACGATCCATCCCATGATCACAAGTATGAATCCCAGGTACTGCGGGTGTCTTGAAACGGAGTAGATGCCGGTTGTGACAAGTCCCTCCCCGTCCATCTTTCCGTAAAGGGTGATCCATCCAATTATGACGATCACCGTCCCGATGGTCATTAGGACCGCGCCGTATATCATAGGAAGCGTAAGGGAGAAACCCACTCCCAGGAGGTCGAAATCGACTACGCTTCTGATCTCGGCCTGGCTCCCGCCGGAGAATGCACGGGAAGCGAACATGATCGTGAAGGGTATTCCGTACATCTCGATGAAGAGGGATATGAAGAATGCCGCAACGATACCGAACTCCTTCCAGTTCGCCTTCCTCCGAAACGACAGAGGGATCAGGAAGGCCACAAAGGCCAAGATGTTGAGGAGGACCAGATGCCATTGACCGGTAATCACCCTTCCCTCTATTGCTCCGGTGAAATGGACCGCTACATGGTCCCAGAAATGGTCCAGGAAGAACAGCGGGAATACGGCAAGGAGCAGGAACGAGATCCTCAGAAACCATCTTCCAGCTGCGGTTGGCCGCTTTGGACCTCCCATGAAGGG
The DNA here is from genome assembly GCA_048569615.1 of Thermoplasmatota archaeon. Taxonomy (GTDB): domain Archaea; phylum Thermoplasmatota; class Penumbrarchaeia; order Penumbrarchaeales; family Penumbrarchaeaceae; genus JAYEPK01. Next base: position 24,118 of record JBLIRK010000017.1, read on the forward strand.
TCTATCACTCCTTGGTTAATATCTTTGGCCCAATATTTGGGGACGAGTTCTGGGAAGTCCGTAATGACCCCGTCGGCACCGATCCTAACGGACCTAAGAACAGAATCCCTTGTGTTCGGAGTCCATACATATACGGCTAGCTCCTGGCTCTTGCATTGTTTAATGAATTCCCTGTCCACTGCATCGTGCCTTGGATGGATCGAATAGCCCTCCAGGTCCTTGATGAACTCCACCACGGCCATGTTGGCAAGGTCGACAAGGAATCCCGTCCTGATGCCGAAGTTCAGGTTTGAAAATTCATATATCTCGATGGGATCGAAGGATGAGACAAGGAACTGGCTTCTCTTCCATCCCGAGTCAAGCCTCTTCTTGATGCTCTTCCAGGCAGGTCCGGCACTGCCCCTCCCCTTGAGCTCAATGTTGTACGAGCAGGTCCTTCCTATCTCGTCGAAGACCTCATCGATGGTGGGGATACGCTCACCCATTCCCGCATTCAGCCTTCTGATCTCCCAAAGGTCCAGATCGGAAACATTGCCGCTTCCGTCGGTCGTCCTGTCAACAGTCGGATCGTGGATTACCACAAGCTCCCCGCTCCTGCATACCTGGACATCCAGCTCCACCATGTCCGATTCGAGCTCTATGGCCCTTCTGAACGAAGCAAGAGTGTTCTCAGGTATGTGTCCGGCCGCTCCCCTGTGGCCGATCCTCAAGATTCGCCTGCTGTTTCCATCCTTCATTTATCCCCGTCCTTAAGTGGAGGATCCTTCCTGGTCCCCAGGAAGACCATGAGTAAAGTTACACCTAGTATAATTATTCCTAGGATGGAACCCGATACAAGAAGGAGCCAAGGATCGATCCCATCGCCCTGACCTGGATTGCTGTCCCAATCCTCTACGGGATCATATTGCGGGAGTGGATTTGGGGAGGGCTGGCTCCCGGAATCGTTATCGTCCGGGACCCATGGGTCATGATCGTCATCGATATCCGGCTCGGTATCGGGTTTCGGGACGGGAGGCTCGGTATCGTCATCATCGTCATCATCGGGGTCTGGAATGTACGGGAAGCTGGCCTTGCTGAAGGGGTCCGTCCCGTAGTAGATCTCGAGTGTATCCTTGTAACCGTCATTGTCGTCATCGTCGTCGATGCTGTCGGGAACGCCGTCCATGTCGTTGTCCGGCTCAGGCTCATCGACCGTGTAGAAGGTGAAGGTGAAGGGACCCTTAAAAGGCTCTCCCTCCGATCCTACGACGTCCCTGACGTAGAGCGTGTAGATGCTGGACCATTCAAGCAGCTCCGTGGGTCTGATCTCAACCGTTCTGTTGTTCGGGTGATAGTCCAGATCGAAGAAGACGGGCATACCTCCTGGTCCTACGAGGTCGATCACCAGTGTTGAGGGATCGATATCCTCATCGAACCGGATGAGGATGGCCGGGTCCCGGGTTATATCAGTTTCGCCGTCGGAGGGTATTGAGGCAATCACCCTGACAACTGGGACGGGCTCGAGGACGACCGTGTTCACCGTGTCTTTGTCGAGGACCACCACATCGCTGTAGGGAATGTAGCCTTCCTCTTTGATGGTGAAGTTGTAAGAATGCTGATGTAGCTCTCCCGGGTCCTTTCCGTCCCCGTCCCCGTTCAGGTCCTTCTGTTCGAATACCGCAAGATAGCGGCTCCCCATTCCCTCGAGGTCCGTGCCTATGATCTTCATATCTCCGGTCTCGTTCACGGTCCTGATCGCAAGGTCAGGGATCGGCCTCATATCGGGATCGGTAACGCTGAACCTTGCCATGGTGCTGATCCTCAATTCGGAGCGCCTGTTCCCGAAATGAACTGAATCCTTGTTGAAGGAGACGTCGAAACCCTTGACGAGGGAATCCTCGCCTATGTTGAGCTCGAACTCGTCGGGGGCGTTCTGACCCCCGACTATGCTTGAATCGTAAATGTCGATCTGGCCTCCGTCCCTGAGGAACAGCGAATCGCCCAGATTTTTCTCTATGGTTGTGGTCCGGACCTCGACGAACGAATCGGTCACCTGGAAGCCGTCGTCCTCGTTTCCCCTGAAAATGCAGTCTGTGATCTCCACCCTCGAGCCGTTGAACGCAGTTAGCCCGTCGAAGGTATTTCCCGTCACACCGCTCCCCTCCACCTTCACACTTGATCCGTTGACGACAAGCCCCGTCTTGATATTGTCCCTGATGGTACAGTCCCTGATCTCCCCGGTTGAATCAACCTTCGCATGGATCCCCGCCTCGCATTGATAGATCTCGTTGTTCTCAACCAGGGCGTTGGAGAACCAAAGAAGGATACCGTTCAGGCAGCGGTATATGGTATTGTTCCATACATGGGGATTGTAGATGCCGTTCAGGGTGATCCCGTTGTCGATGATGTTGAAGATCTCATTGTCGTGGATCTCGGGGGATGCATAGTAGGATACGAAGATCCCGAAGTACTGGTCGTACACCAAGTTGTCCCTGAAGGTTCCTTTTGAGCTTCCGTCGTAGTAAACGGCAAGGCCATCGTTTCCGTAGAACCGGTTTCCCTCTATCAGCGGATCCGAGGAGTAGATATGAAGGGCGTTCCCCCTGCAATTAAGAAAGGAGCAGTCCCTGATGATCACATCGTCGGAGTGGATGCCGAGTCCTGTCGTCCAGGGTTCGGAGGGGTTCCCCCAGACCTCGCTGATCTGTGTGGATTCCAGCAGCGCACTCCCGTAGATATCCATTTTGTAATGCTCGTTGCCGTCCTTGGAGGTGATGATCCCGTTTGTGACCTCCAGATATCCGCCTTCCTCGATGATGACGGAGCTCCCGGCCTCGACGCTCATATTCATCTTGAGGGCCACCATGTCCAGGGTGAGCCGCCCTCCTGACCTGACGGTGAGATTGCCGTTGACCTCTATCGTGGCGCTGGACCAGCGGACATCTTCCCCTGATTCTATCACCCAATCCCCGTCCGCAACATATATCCCGCCGGGACCCGGGGAGGGCGGATTCTCCTCTGCGCCTGCGGGTGAGGCGGCTCCGAATATTAGAGCAAGAGCGATGATCGATAGGGTCCAGATGTGCTCTCCTTTCATTCCCGTCGGGATTGTTATCATCTACATCCCATATTAATACATTGGAACGGCGCAGGAAAAAAACGGATCAGAATGGGAATCCGAACCCTTTCAGCCCCAGCTCGTCCCTCATGGCCTTGATATCCTCGATAAGGCTCTCATTCAGGGGTACCCCTTTATCCCTGTTCTCGAGCCAATAGAGATGCTCAGGCTCCCCCGCAGTGAGGATCCGGTCCCTGCCCGGTTCCTTTCTGGCACTCCTCAACTCCCTCATGATCTCCCCTGCCTGGTGCTTGAACTCATCCAGGTCCGTGAAGGGTCTGATGTCCACGGCAAGGAAGAAATGTCCGACGTTGACCCCCGTAATCGCCTTGAGGAATGGGCCCCCCTGAAGGGCTGAAGACAGGACCTCCACAACGGTGGAGTAGCCGTAACCCTTGTAGCCTGCGGTTTCCTCAGGGCCTCCCAGCGGAAGAAGAGCGGCATCGCCATTCACCAGCTCGGAAAGTATCCTCTCGCTGTCGGTGATATGGGTGCCGTCCTTCGAGATCACAAGTCCTTCAGGAATGTCCTTGCCCTGCCTCGCATAGTACTCGATCTTTCCCCTCTGCCAAATAGAGGTGGCGCAGTCAAGGACGAAGGGGAAGTCCTCATCGGTGGGAAAAGCTATTGTGAGAGGATTGGTGCCAAGGAGCCCTTCGGTTGAGAATGTGGGAGCCACCGAGGGTCTGGCATTGGTCCCCGTGATGCCTATCATCCCTTTATCGGCAGCCATCATCGCATAGTATCCAGCGATGCCGTAATGTGTGGAGTTCCTGACCGCTGTCATACCCATCCCATGCTCTTCTGCCTTTGATATGGCTATGTCCATGGACCTCTTTCCAACGGCATGGCCCATGCCGAAACCGCCGTCTATTACGGCAGTTGTGTGTGTCTCCCTTATGATCTTCATGCGTCCGTCCGGTTTGACGATACCCTTTCTTATCCTATCGTAGTAAAAGGGTTTCATCCTATTGATGCCGTGGGAATGGATACCCCTCTTGTCCGCCGTTATCAGGACATCGGCGCAGATCCGGGCGTCCTCCTCGGGGACCCCCAGGGAGATGAACACCTCCCCCATGAAATTCTCCAGGGTGTCGAACGGCACCCGTATGCTGTCATGCGACATTTGCGCAAGCCTCCGATCGAAATATCAGGATGCGGCCTTGCCCTTCGCTCCGCAGTATGGGCATATGATCGGTCCTTTCTCTCCCATGACCTTGAATGTTCCGGTGCAGCTCGGGCACCTTAGGGTGAGCTCCTCCCTTTCCTTCTCCTCGAACCTCTCTTTCAGCAATGAGAGGGTGTCCTCATCGAGCTCTCCCTCGGCGCCGCAGAATGGGCATTTCGCGGATTCAGCCACTTCTGTCAGCTCGAAGAGTCCGCTGCACGAAGGGCATACTATCGGGACGGGTTCGGGCGCCTCCTCCTCCTTTTCCGTCCCCTCCTTCTTCTCCTCGGGCTCCTCATCCCCCGGCACATGTTCGATGGTGCCGCTTGCACCGCAGTGCTTGCACGTCATGTGCAGCGGTCTCTCTCCAGTATCGGAGACCCTGAAGACCTTCGAGCAGGCGGGGCATTTGATCCTGATGGTCCGGGGTTTCTGAGGTGCGGCGCTTGGCGCCGGCGGTTCCGCCTGCTTAGGTGCTTCCTTGGTAGGCGGACCCTGCTGGGGAGCCGCCTGGGGAAGCGCCACCTGGGTCCTCCCCGGTGGGAGGCCCCCCGGAGGCACCATCTTGGGCAGTCCGGGTCCTGTACCCGGTGGCGGGGGTGGAGGAAGGTATTCCTCGAAACGGCGCGGTTTGGACCTTATGAAGAAGAAATAGATGATCACAAGAAGGGCTATGCCGACACCTACACCTATGATGATGTAGAGGAAATCCACACCTTCTTCCTGCTGGTTCTTGACAGTGACGGTAATGGTGGTGCTGGACTGGATGGGCCCCGCTTTCTCGACGGTGTAACGGACGGTGATGTCAAGGTCCCCGTCAGGGTATATCTGGGTGTTCAGCTTGTAGGACCACTGCGTTGTGGTCTCCGTCTGCCTCCAATCCCCATCACCCACCTTGACCTCCACCTTGGCCACTTCGAATCCGGTGACCTCCCTGATCCTGCCCTGCAATGTGATGACCCCGGATACCTCGCTCCCGTTCCTGGGATAGGACAGAACCGGTTTGTCGAACTCGGCAACTGAGATCGATGCGACCATGTCGGATTCGAGCAGTCCGTCGGTGACGGTCAATGTGACCTCATATACGCCATCCTCGGTGTATCGATGGAATGCCTGGAAGCCCCCAAAGGAGGTTCCCTCGCCGTCCCCGAAATCCCACTTGTACTGCAGCTTGCTCAGGTCGGCCCTGTCGGGATCGCTTGCATATCCTGTGAAGGTTACCTGTGCTCCCACCAGGACCTTGATCTCGGGTCCTATGGTGATCCTCAATCTGTTGGGAGGATTGTTTCCCCTGAGGACAATCTCCAAAGTATCGAAGAGGCCCTTGGGATCGGTAGCGTTCAGGAGGACCCTCTGGATGCCGCTTTTTGACATCTCGACGTCAACCTCCCTTCCCTCCAGGTCCTTGTCGTTATCGGTGATCTCGTCCCCGTCGGAATCAACGCTTGTGTCAACATCCCAGTAGTAGGTAAGGTTGTCCTCCTCGTCGTTGTTGATGATACCGTCGCCGTTGGTATCGTCATCGGGATCGTAGGAGGGGCCGGCATCGAGCTCGATCTCACCCTTATCGTCCGAAAGGGTGACCACAACCTCTCCGTCCAGCAGTTTATTGGCAATCCTTGCCACGGGGCGCTCGTTGGGGAGCGAGGCCGTGACGGTTGCGACCGCCTCGGCGAAGGCAAATCCGTCCGAGACCCTCAGCCTCACCTCGAACTCATCCTCCTTGTCATACTTCCATCTGCCCTCCAGGCCGGTGGTATCCCACAGACCGTCCCCGTCGAAGTCCCAAAAGTATTCCAGATCATCCCCGTCCTCGTCGTAGGAACCATTGGCGTTGATGGTGAACATCTCTCCCGTTGTTACAGAGATGCCCTTTCTGAGAGATGCAACGGGTATGGTGTTGATCCTGAGGGAGAAGATCACTGAATCTTCGCTGCTCTCCATCGAGCCGTCGTCAACTTCAAGTGTGACATTGTAATCCCCGAAACGGCTCCATGAGTGGGAAACCACGGGTCCCGATGCAGTATCGCCGTCCCCGAAGTCCCAGAAATAATCGAGCTTGTCATTGTCCGGATCTGTGGACGAGGCAGCCTGGAATTCCACTTTCTCGGATACGTTGGCCGTTGGGAACCCCATCCTGAGCTTCAGTCCCGGTGCGTTAATGCTTGCCACTGGAGGTTTGTTGAAGACGTATATGTTGACCCAGTTAGAATCCTCAAGACCGTCCCGGTCCTCAAGAATTAGGGTGATGTTATGATATCCCTCTGGTAGCCTTGTTATTAGTTTCTCACCATATCCCAGGACCTTTCCACCCGATGCGTTGGTGGACCAGGTGTAGTTGAGCTCTTCATCGGTGTTCGGATCGGTGGAAAGGGATCCGTCCAGGGTAATGTTCTCTGATTTGGAGTATCTAAGGTCAGGACGGGAAGGCCTGAGGTAGATCTTGGCCTCCGGAGGAAGCGGGTCCTCCCTGACCTTGATGTTCACCACGGCCGTATCGGAGCCTCCGTTGAGTTCCGAGACGTTGAGGGTGATCTGGTGGTAGCCCAGTTCAAGGGTCCTTCTGAAGTACCTCTGGGTGGAGAGCTGCCCGGTAATATTGGACTTCCACCTGTATATCAGCTGCCTGCCTTCGGGATCAGAGGATCTGTTGGCCGAGAACTCTATGGGAACGGACTGGAAGAAGAACGGGCCCTCTATCCCGCTTTCAGGCGGGGAGTCGATGACGGCCTGGGGCGGCTCGTTCTCCTCTATGATGACATCCACATCGTCCGTGGAGTTCAATCCCTGGGGATCCGTCAACGTCAGCCTGAATGTCAATGTCCCGGTCCTGTCCACGGTGAATGACGGCTGGGATTTATTTGCCGGGAGCGGTGTGATATCGGGATCTGTTATGCAATTCCAATCCCATGTGCAGTTCTTGATATCCTCATCGGTGGACGCAGTCCCGTTGAGCGTCACTATGTCGTTCATCAGGAATCCCGTGATGTCCAATCCAGCATGCGCTACCGGAGCTTCATTGACCTCGAAGAAGGACTGGGAGTCGGTACGGGCGGGAGCGAGAGCCATGAAGAGCAGGATCGCCGAAAGGAAAATTACCTGCGGATAACCGGAAAGGCTCCCTTTCCTTTCCTGCCGTTTTTTTCCCGTGCGTTCCAATGGGACCACTCCTGCTTTGTTAATACGATTTGGTTCTATAAAGGAATCTATTATAAACCCTTTGGCCGAACACTGTCATTCCTTCCTCCATCAGAAGAAATCCTTCAATATCATGATATCGTCCATAGGTCCGTCCACCTTGATCTTCTTCATGGCATAGGCCATGAGCGGGTTCAGCTTCTTCTGGACCAGCTTGTCCATGGTCTTTGTATCGGTCTTCACCTTGATCGTGGGATTTTCGACACGGCCCTCCCTGGGCTCCAGAGCCCTGCCGTTCTTCACTTCCAGCACGTATTCCTTATCGTCCGTGAAAACAAGCTGGATCGTCCTGTCCTTCTGCGATGCGATCGACCTCACCTTCTCATCGGTGTCGATCTTATGGTTAACGTTTTGGACCACCATCCGTAGAATCTCCATCATCCTATCACCCTTGTTTCTTTCCATCCCTTTTCCATATTCCTACACGTCCTGCGGCGGAATCCACAACGGCAGTATCCCCCGTAGATGCCTCTTTCCAAAGTTCAGGCGGGACCTTGTGGACCAAAGGAATATCGGCAAGAATGCACCCTATGGATATAATTGCATCGGCCTTCAGCATCACCATGGCCCTGGGGGCCTTGTTGTTGAGCCTGAGGTTGTAAACCACATATGAACCCACAGTTGATCCTGCCCCCTCGGTGAAAATAAGGACCTTGTCGTGGATATCCATTTGAATGCCATCTTTGGTCAGGATACCCCTATCCGGATCAACATCGCCGAGAAATGAAATAGGCCCCTTCCAAAGGAGCACCTCCCCCTTCACAGGCTCCTTCCCCATACCTTTGAGACCAACTCCTTCATAGCTCAGGTCGAAGGGGCTGTCCAAATTATCACTGTCCCTGATCGTTTTCCTCCGCTGGAGGACGCTGTTGGGTCTGTTGTTGTTGCGGGGGCGGTGCCAGATATTGCTGCTGAGGTTGCTGTGGTGGAGCCTGATATTGCTGCTGAGGTTGCTGTGGCGGTGCCTGATATTGCTGAGGTTGCTGCTGGGGTTGCTGTGGCGGTGCCTGATATTGCTGAGGTTGCTGCTGGGGTTGCTGTAGTGGAGCCTGATATTGCTGAGGTTGCTGCTGAGGTTGAGGAGGCGGCGTCTGCTGGGCCGCCGGGGGCTGTGCGGGTATTTCTTCGGTTCCCGCGGCCTCCATCATCAATGCGAGCGGGTCGATCTCCTTGGTCGGATCCTCGGACGAGGGATCTCCCGTCTCGAGTTTCATGGAGGAATCGAACATGGGCCCCTTGTCAGCCGCTTCCGAATCAATGTGCTGCTTCTTCCTCAGACCCTCGTCGGATTCTCCCTGATGATCATAAGGATCATAGGCTTTGTAGACCTCGAGATGTTCGCTCCTCATCCCCATGTCCTCCTCGGATGATCCATATACCTCTCCCTCGGTCTTGATGTCCTGCTGGTCCACATCCTTCGCAAAGGCCGCAATGTCCTCCTGGGCCACCTGCAGCTTTTTCTTGTCTATCTGCTGGTGTATCCTCTCGTAATCGCCCATCGAATCGTGATAATCCGGTCTCTTCTTCATCTCCTCCTTCTTCTGCCTCTCCATCATCTCTGCAGGGGTGGCCCTCCTCCATGCAGCGTATTTGAGGCCTCTCCAATGCATCCTCTGGAATATCGGATCCCACACCTCAACCAGGAGCTCGGCATGAAGGTCCTTGGCCATGTTCATGGCGTCCTTCCTCAATTTCTCGTGGGATTTGTTGATATCGAACTGGAATGGATCGGTGCATAGGATCCACCCTCTCTGCTCCAGCTTGCTGAACACGTCTGTCTCCTGGTCAACAAGGATGGATTCGAACCGTATCTGCTTCTTCTTGCCGAAAAGTCCCATGGGTCCCACGTCCTTGAAAGCGGTCCGGATTGCTCCCGGGGGATATGGTAGAGAGGGTTTGGGTTATTTTTTTATTTCTGCTCGTGGTTGGGTATTTGTATCTTTACAACCCAAGTGGTCACAATGCCCCTATCTCCCTTGGATCCAAAGAGAAATAAGAAGGTCAAAGACACCGGTCCAGCGGAGAGCACCGAGAAGAGGACCGTAAATCCCCTCGTCAGCTGGTTCGCGATCTTCCTCGGGGTTGGAATGACCGCGATAGGGGTCCTGATGGTGCTGTGGGGGCTGGCATGGCAGACTGGCGTGGGCGAGCCGAACCAGATCGACGGAAGCGATCTTGAAGGCTATCCATGGCTGCTCCCCATCGGAATTCTGATGGCGGCATTCGGCATCATGTGGGTATGGACGGGATGGCACAGGTTCAAGAGGGAAGAGGCTGAGGAAGGGATGAAGCCCTGCCCCATGTGCAGGAGGATGGTGGAATCGGACCTCAACTTCTGCTATTACTGCAACGAATCCTTCGGGAGGGAGAAGAAGGAGGAGGCTGTCGATGAGGGCGGGGAGGGAACGAGAAGGGCCAGACCCTTCAAGGGAAAATTCGACTGATGTCGACCCCACCGAAAGTATTCTTTCCCCCTTCGCCGATACGGTCTCCCATGAAGACATCCCTGAACGCCCTGCGCCGCAGTCAGATATTCAAGGACCAGTCGAAGCTCTCCTTCGACTACGTTCCGGAGGAGCTCCCGGGAAGGGAGAAGGAGATGGATATGATAGGCCGGCTGTTCAGACCCGTGGTCTACGACAGAATGAGCCAGACCTCCTTGATAGTCGGTCCGGTGGGATCTGGAAAGACCGCTGTCGTAAAGAGGTTCTGCAAGATCCTAGAGGAAGCCGGGATGGAGAACAAGAGGAGGATAGAGAGCGTCCATGTCAACTGCAGGAACCGCAAATCCGAATCCATGGTTCTGCTCTCCATACTGAACCATTTCGATTCCAGGTTCCCCGACAGGGGATTCTCCATACCCGAGATGATAGAGATCCTCAAGAAGCACCTGAAGAGGAAAGAATGCCATATCGTGATCATCCTAGACGAGGCGGATGTGCTCCTCAAGAGGTCCGGCTCCGACCTTGTCTATTCCTTCACCCGGGTCCAGGAGGAGGACCCCGAGCTCCTCGGAGCCATTTCTCTGATCCTTGTATCGCAGAAATCCATTGTTCAGCTCATGGACAGGGCATCGCTCTCCACATTCAAGAGGACCAATATCATCGAGTTCGGAAAATACGATCATGAAGTCCTTAAGATGATAGTCGATCAGAGGATACAGCTGGCCTTCCATCCCAACGTGGTGGAGGACGGAGTCTCCGAGATGATAGCCTCCATGTCGGAGGAGTACGGCGATGCAAGGTTCGCCATCGAACTCCTGGAGAAGTCCGGGATGGTGGCGGAGGAGAGGGGGGATCCCATGGTCCTGCCGGAGCATTCGAGATGGGCCAAGGCGGAGGTCAAACCTTTCGTTTACGAGGAGACCATCCAGCAATTGAACGTCCACGAGCAGCTCATGCTCCTTTCCGCTTCCAGGCTGCTTAAGAACACCGCCTACTGCTCCACGGGAGAGCTGGAGGAGGAGTACAAGGCCCTGTGCGAGCAGATAGGGAAAAGACCTCTGGGCCATACCCAGTTCTGGCAGTACATGAAGGAGATGGACGCCTTCGGTCTGATATCAACAAAAAGGTCCGGAAAGGGGACGGTCGGGAATACGACCCTGATAACCATCGAGGATGTGCCGGTTGCGGAGCTCATAGTCTATCTCGAGAGGGCTCTACTGTCCTGAAATTCTCCCTGACTATAGGTCAGGCAGGGGCGGGAGGTCCGGGAAAGATGGTGGTTTCGGAGGGCCCTTTGGACTCCCTTCTTCCATTTTCGGTGCTTCCTGCTGCTCTTCCGACCCTTCTCCGAAGAGATCGTCCACATGGCTGTCCTCAGGGGGGACTTCTTCCTCGACAGGGGGTCTCCAGACATTCTCTTCCTCCTCGTCCTTTTGAGATGCGACCTCCATCTCCTTGTGCGCCTCTTCCATGAAGCTCCCCAGGAGTTCCTCCTCCTCCTGCCTCTTCTCATCCTCTGCCGGGGGCAGCTGCTGGACCTTTCGGGCGGGCGGCATCTGGGGAACCTGCTGCTGGTTGAGCTGCGGGGCCATGCCTGGGGGAAGTCCCATCTCAGGAGCATACATCTGCTGCTGGGTTACCTTCTTCGGCTTGGAGGTTAGGGCGAAGATAAAGAAGCCTATGGCCGCAAGCACGACCACGGCAATTACTATGAGTATTATTATGAGGACCAGGCTGATTCCTCCGGAATCACCATCATCCTTGGGTGGGTGGTCCCTAGGATCGAGCGGGTTCGTTCCCGCCTGGAACTCCTCGAAATTGGTGAATCCATCGTTGTCCATGTCTTGGTACTTGTCGTTGGGGTCGTACTTGTCCAGCCCGTTCTCCTCCTCGTAGGTGTCGTTCATCCCGTCACCGTCGCTGTCGAGGTTCGGGTCCACCTCAACTTCCTTTTCGTTGAGGATGATGTAATCGGTCACGACAGGCGACATCGCCCCTGTGGGATCCTGGGCATAGAGGGTGATGGTGTAGGACTTTGCATACTGGTAGGTATGGGTCACCTCATCACCGACAACGGTTTGCGTTCCGTCCCCGAAGTCCCAGACGAATTTCAGAGCATCCCCGTCGGGATCGCTTGAGTCCAGTATGTAGAAGTGGATGGGATCGCCTGCGTAGAGGATTCCCTGGTCCTTGCCCATTGTCGGTCTATCGGGGGCATCATTGGTGTTCACGATCTGGTAGGTGATCATCACCGAGTCCGTTTTATCACTCTCGTCGGTCACGGTGATCCTGAGGGTATGGTTCCCGACCATCTCCTGGGTGGGAAGTATCGTGAAGTTCCTGGCGAAATCATTCCCCTGCACCGGGGTCTGCTGCCAGGAGGAATCGCTTGTGGAGAACCTTATCTCGTCCCTGGGATCGATATCATCGGCCACCACCGTTATCGTGTAGGCCCTGTCCTCGAAGCCGTTTTGGCCGTTGGCGGCGTTCAGGGTGATCTTCCCCTCGACCGGTTCCTCTCCGTTAACGGTCCTGATGATCGGCTCGTCGTTGCGGTTCTTCACATAGAGGATTATTGTTATCTCCTGGCTTGCGGCATTCTGGGAATCTATGACCTGGAGGGTCGTGCTCGCCCCTCCCGCTAGGGCATCGTCGTTGGTGGGGGTATAAGTGATATATGCTTTGAGCGGGTCCGAATAATGGGGGTGCACCTCCCAGCCCGGGGAGCCCAGGTTCCATTGGAGCTCTTCCATTATCCCTATGGCGATATCGGGATCGTAGACCACGACCGTAAGGTTGATCTCCAGGTCCTCCTGGACATCTCTGAAGGTGGGCTCCGTTTCCCTTTCAAGGTCCTCGTATATCCTGCCCTCATCCCTCCATTCGAGGGTCCTCAGAACCGGGGCGTCGTTCTTGTTGGTGATGTGGATCACGAGGATGCAGTAGTCGTCCTCGGAGGGGGAGTGCCCGTCGTCCACTGTGATCTTTATCCAGTGGGTGCCGACATCGTCGTTGTTGGGTACGAAGGAGTACTGCCCGTTGGTGTTGATCGTGAACCTGGGGGTAGTTGCATTGTGGCTGTATTCCAGTTTGTTCTGGTCCTCCGTGTCGTTGTCCTTGGCATAGATCTTCCTGTCCCTCAGGTTGGCGTAGTTCTGGGGTATGGTGATGTGGATGGGTTGATGTGTATTGGTTTCCGGTTTGGTCGCGGTATCTATCCTCTCGATGTAGGCATCATCGTTGACGGGAGCTATTGTGACGCGGAACAGGTTTGACCTAACATCAATTTCATCTCCGCTCCTCGGGACCCAATCTCTGCCCCAGTCGTTGCATATGATCCTGAAATCCGCATAACCATGGTAGTTCGGTTCTGTCACCCTGACAGACATCTGTCCGTCATTCGCAATATCGATCTGGATCTCATCCGGTGCATCCACCCGGGCCACTTCGAAATGGAGGTCGGCATCGTGTTCCGGTTGGGGGTCCGAGAAGTGATCGTTCAGATTGGTGACATTAACGAAGGGTCCCTCATCTTCGTTGAAAATGTAATCATCGATATCTCTATTGAAGGACGGAGGATCGTTGGGTGGGATGAGCTTTGTCACGAAGCTCGTCAGGTTGTAGAAAACCTCACCATTACCCGTAGCACCGCCGCTGAGCTGGCTGTTTGGTGTGATCCAGGTCTGGAGCGGGTAAACACCAACCCATGCATGGTCAACCTGGGCTCTGAATACAAGGGCCCTCGGATCACTGTTGGCAAGGGCTGAAGCGATGGGGAGCTGGTTCTGCTGGGTCCCCACCAGGAATAGATTGATCTGGTTCGATGTGTAGTTAAGGTATGCAAGAAGACAGAACAGCAACGCAGACGTCACCGACTGTGTTCCATGGAGTCCGTAGGGGTTGTACATCAAACCTCTCTCTTCCGTTGCGATATCGACCCTCATGCTGAACTCCACCACGTCTCCTCTTGCGGTGTTGATCCCGGTATCCGTTATGAGTCCTGTGAGGTCGAACCAGTCAAACATGTCGTGGGACCTGTTCACGCTCTGCATGGTCGAAGGTTTATTGGTGCTGTTCACCCGGAATCCCCCTCCGAAGAGTCCGTTCCATTCGGTCCTGGAAGTCTGTGTTATCTTTGCTTCCACGGTGAAGTTAAGCATAGTATTGTTCCAGGTCCTTATCCTGAGAATGACAGGATAGGGCAGGTTCACGGTGGGGTCGCTATCCGGGACCAATATGGTTCTGGAAGTGTTCCCGTGATAGGCTCCTACTATCTCGAAACCGCCATCCTCATACCGCCCGAGGAAGTAATTTGGAACAAGGATCTCGATGGTGAGATATGCGTCCTTGTTAACGGCTTCCTGGGAGAAGACCGTGAGCTCGAGTTGGTCAGCAGTGCGGTTCACACCGTCGGCTGAGAGATTGATCTGGTAGAAATCCTCGTCATCGAAGGTTATCGAGGTGCCTGAGATGGTGGCGGAAACGTTGTTGGATTTCTTGTCTCCGTTCTCGAGGAAGAAAGGGGTGTCTATGGTATCTTCTTCATCAGCTGATGGGAGATCGCTCATTGGTCTTTGATGGCGGTCGTTCAACCATGAGGTGTCGATAAGGGACATGAGCGGATTTTCCGGATCCTTAACATCAAAGACCCTCTTCTCGGCGTATCCCATCTCAACGAGGTCCTCTACGTAATACACATTATCCATCGATGCTGTATTTTCCATCGAAGCAACATCAGGGTTCCTTTCATTTTCCATCCCAGCGCTGATGGCGTCGGGAGCTTCCGCGAAAACGGGGAGCCCCGAGAGCAGTAGCATGATCGTCAGCGTAAGGCCAAGGAGAGCGGTCCTTTTCATCATTCTTCCTCCGTTGCAGCTGCTTGCAATATGGCGGGATTGCGGCCGAAAAACAGGCCGTTTTGTCCCAATGATTGTTCGGGTTATAAAGGGTTTATGGTCCCCTGAGCCATGTCCAGTGTCAATTCTAGTCGTCCCTGGACCATACTTCATCGGGGATGTCCTCGTAAATGTTGTAATCATCATCACTGGCGGGGCACTGCTCCACTTCGTCGCAGGCCATCGTGTTGATGACGTTCTTCTTCAGAAGCCAGTAATGGATCCTCCACTCCCTCCCGTCGTAAAGTGTCGTTTCCTCCCTTTCCGTGACAAGGAGTCCGAAGTCCTCGAGCATATAGAAGAGGTCCCTGTCCTCGGGTTCGAGGATATTGTCCACTATCCTGTCTCCGAAACCGAAGAAGTTCAGGACGTGGTATGCCATGTTTTGGGCATCCTCACGGCTCATGTTATGTTCCTTGTAGCTGTTGATAATGGCTTCGGTAAGGCGGTTCAGGCTGACGATGAGCTCCATTTGACCGTTAACCATCTGTACACCTCGATCATGTGACGAATACGCCGGGGAATTACGTTCCTTCAGTTGGGAGCGGGGGCCGTCTATACTAGACCCCGTATATAATCGTTGTGGAATTCGGAGTTGACCGCGCTGGGAATACCTGGAACATGTTCAGGCCGTATATAGAAAAGTCTTATATGCACAATCTCATTGCCCTTAGTCCCCCACCGGAGGAATTGTCTTGCCCGCCGATGACAAGGAGAAAAAAAAGAGGCAGAAGGAGGCCGCCAAGGTCTACGAGAAGAGTATGAAGGCCTTCTCCCAGGGCAAGCTCTCCAAGGAGGAGCTCAAGGACCGGCTGAGGCCCTACAAGTACGAATTGAAGGACCTTGGCTATCCGGTCACGATCAAGGACGATGACAGGCCCAGGGAGGAAGATAAGGCGCCTGATCAGGGAGAAGCTGTCTTGATCAAGGAGCCGGTCACTTATGCTCCGTGGAGGAAGAGGTCCCAGATGACCATCGAGGAGATAGAATCCAGGGTGGATTCTCTGTCTTTGAGCAGAACACCCTCCGATTCGCTTAGGAAGCTCTATCACGAAAAATACGGAGAGGACCTGGCTCCGCCGGAAGAGCTTGTTCCATTCGAGCAGATAAGGGAGGACCTTCCGCAGAGAAGGATCAGCGGGGAGCTCCCGGCGGCAGAAGAGGGTGATCTGGTTGTGAAGGGCAACGAGCCCAAGGGCAAGGGCCCTTTCTGGAAATCGATGTTCAAGAGGTCCTCGTCCAAGGAAGGAGGGGCCTGAACAAGGAGTGGCGCCGATGGACAAGGACCACTATGATCAGGCGGCAACGGTATTCTCTCCCGATGGAAGGGTTTACCAGGTTGAGTACTCCAGGGAAGCCATCAAGAGGGGGGGCCTGGCAATGGGCATCATCTACCGTGATGGCGTCCTCTTCACCATCGACAAGGCCATCTACAGTTCCCTGGTGGAGGAGGAATATCTGGAGAAGTTCTTCAAGATAACGAACAACGTGGGAGCGGCCGCGTCGGGTCTTATCGCAGATGCCAGGGTGCTGATAGACATACTCAGGGACAAGGCCCAGGAGGAATCGAGGAGATACGGGGAAAATCCCGATATCAGGAACCTTGTAATGTGGATATCAAAGATCTACGAGGTCTACACCCGGTATGAGGGTGTCCGCCCCTTCGGAACCGCCCTCCTGATCGGGGGGCATGACGTCACGGGCTTCCACCTCTACGAGACCGATCCCTCCGGCGTTTTCCAGGAGAGAAAGGCAACGGCCATCGGAAAGGGCTCCGAAAGGGCAATAGAGATACTGGAAAAGGTCTACAACCCCGACCTGAGCAGGGAAAAGGCCATCGGACTTGCCCTGAAGATACTGGAGGAAACCCTCGAGGAGCGGCCCCAGGATATTAGGAAGGGGGAGGAGATCCACCTCCTGACCAGGGAAGGGTTCGAGGTCCTCGACCTCGATTCGGATATTGACCTGGACGCGGTCTTAAAGGACGTTATTATCGATTCGGCGATCAAGGAAGCGGACCAGGGCTTTGAAAAATTCTTCGATTCGGTGGAAGGATTGACATCCTCCCAAATGAGGGAACTGATGAAGACCTTTTCAGATCTGGACAAGCTGAAGGCGGCCACGGAAAAGGACCTCCGCTCCATACCCGGAATAGGCCCCAAGACCGCACGGAAGATCCTCGAGGCCCTCAAGAACCTGTGATCCTTCCTTTTCAGATCTCCGCAGTGTTCCTGATCAGCTTCACCACGGCTTCAACGGCGGACCTTGCATTCTCTATCCTTGCCTGGGCCTGGCCCCTGCTCATGCCGGGTCCCGTGATGCCGAGTCCAATGGGCTTGTCGCTTTCGAGGGAGATATCTATGATCTTCCTGGCAGCATGCTGCATTACGATCTCGTCATGGTCCGTCTCCCCTTCGATCACTGCCCCGATCGCCACTGCACCATCCACCTTGCCGGACCTGACCATCCGGCTCAGGGCGAAGGGCATGTCATATACGCCCGGAACCTGAACCACCATGGCAACCTCGCAGCCGAGGAATTCGGCGTGGGCCTTGGCCCTCTCCAGCATCATCGTGGTGATGTCGAAGTTGTACTCGGAGACCACGAAACCCATTCTGATCCTCTGTTCCTTCATTCCTGTTTCCTCCTTTGATTCAATGATGAACTGCACTGCCGCCTTCCTCTTCGACGGGACCTACGTCCTCGAAACCCTGCCTCTGTCCGGTCCCTGCCCGGGTCCTCAGCTTATCCGGCTTGAAGAGCAGGTAATAGGCATTCCTAGCATGCTCCCTTGTCCTGTTCTCCGCCAGGGACCTGAGCTCCTTGTCATCCCCCGCCTCGTCAATGTGGACGAAGACCTCGATGATGTGGGTGTTGGTCATCAGCTGAGCCTGGATGATGCCCTGGCTTGCCTCGTGGGCGCAGGTCTTGTCTATGACCTCCGGGCCGGGCATCCCCAATGCCATCACGATCCCGCAGTCCT
This sequence comes from Thermoplasmatota archaeon, assembly GCA_048569615.1. GTDB lineage: Archaea > Thermoplasmatota > Penumbrarchaeia > Penumbrarchaeales > Penumbrarchaeaceae > JAYEPK01. Next base: position 41,903 of record JBLIRK010000017.1, read on the forward strand.
CCTCCTCGATGAGCTTCTTGCATGCTACGGGCAGGTCCTTGACGCCGGGAACGGTCCTCCTGATCACTCTGAAACCTCCCCCGACGGACCTCAGCTCGTCCTCTGCGATGGAGCCCATGTCCACCCTGGAGAAAGTTGTATCCGCCACACCAATCCTCTTCAATCCCACTCCCCCCTCTTGATCCTTTCCAGAATTTCGGTGGTGGCCTGGATGTCCCCGGCCCGCTTGTCAAGTCTTATAACCTTTATGTCGAGTCCCTCGCTTCTGAACTCGGATTCCATCTGCCCGGGATCGTATTTCTGGTCGTATCCCAGGGCGATTATGTCCGGTTTCAGTTCGCGGACGATCCTGTGGATATCAGTACCCTCGTATCCCAGGACCGCCGCATCCACGTACTTGATGGCGTCCACCATCTCCCTCCTCGACCTCTCGTTCACTATGGGATGTCTTTTGGTGGCCTGTACCGTCATGTCCCTGGCTATCACGACCACGAGCTCGTCCCCGAGCTCCTTTGCCTGCCTAAGGAAATGGAGATGCCCGGGGTGCATCAGATCGAAAACACCGGATGCCAGCACCCTTTTCCCCCTCTTGACGGCCGGAACTGCGCCGTCAAGGGTGCCGCCCCCTCCAAGCGGGTGTACCGGCAGGTCTCCGTGCTGCTTGGGAGAATATTCTTTCTTCCAAGAGCCGGCCCATACCCTCCATGCATCTATGATCTGCCATCCTTCGAGGAAGGGGATCCCGTTCCTTTTCGCATATTCCTTCACGGCACCCTTGCGCATCGCACCCCCGTCGTCGCCCATGATCTCGCAGCCGACCGAGACCCCGCTCAGGCCTGCCATTGTCGATAGGGCGCATGAGAGCTCCGTGTGTCCGAACCTGTTCTCGAGAATGTGGTCGGACCCGATGCAGATGGGAATGTGTCCGGGGGTCCTGAAATGCTCCCCGAACTCTGCCAATGCCTCCGCTTCGGACATGGATACGGCCGTGAGGGAGAGCTCCCCGAACTTCCTCACCGTGAGCGCCCTGTCCTTGTCCGTTATCCCGGTGAAGGTATCCCTGTGGTTGATCGCTACCGAGAACGAAGAGCGCGTATCGTAGGGTATGTCGTCGGAGATCAGGGCTGAGAAGACGGGATAATCCCTCTTGAACTGGGGGAACACCTCCTGGAGGAAGGGGAGCCCCAGCCTGTCCCTGATGTCTGGTCTTGCCATGATGAAGATGAGGCCTCCCCCCTCCTTCCTCATCGTCATGATATGTTCAGGCCTGCAGAACTCCGCCGCCAGGAAGAAATCGCATTCCTCTTCCCTGCCGTCCGCATCATATACGATGACGAACCGCCCCTCCCTAAGATGGGCCAGTGCTTCCTCTATCTCCTTGGAGGCCATCGATTTCCGCTAGGAACACGTCTAAAATAAAACTTTTGTGTATACCAACTAACTGGTATCCTCTCCCTCTCTGCTGTACATTATCTCCTTGACATGCAGGTCCCCGTCCATATCCCTCTCCCCCCTATGGGTGACGTCGTTGAGGTCGAATACCCTGCCCTCGATGTCAAGTGCCTTTTCCATGTAGGCCTTCGCATCATCCATCTTGCCCTTCTGCTGGAGGAGCCTGCCGATCGAATAAAGCGCGGGAAAATAATCCGGATCCGCTTCCGCAGCGTTCCGGTAGGCTTCCATGGCCTCCTCCGGCCTCTTCTGGGATTCGAGTACAGTTCCCAGGTTGTTCCAGACCATCGGATTTCCCGGAAGGGCCTCCGCTAGCTGGCTCAGCAGGCCTTCCGCCTCCTCCATCCTTCCGAGCTTGATCAGGACAACGGAGAGGTCGAAATCGATCTCATCGGGGGCGCCTTCCATGCCCCTTGCCTGCTCGTAGTACGCAAGCGAAGGCTCCAGGAGGTCCATCTCCCTGTAAATTAGTCCGAGAATGGAGTACAGCTCCCAGTTCGGCTCCACGTTATCCGCCACCGTCCTGTGGCAGAGTGCGGCGGCAGGCCAGCTTCTGGCGTTTAGGAAGGAATTCCCAAGCAGCATCAGCCTTTTAATAATGTCTTCCTGGAGCTCCCCCCTGGGCCATTCGTCCTTGTCCATGATGTAAAGGGCCCCCCTGGCATCCTGGAAGTAGCCTTTGCATTTCATCGCTTCGTTGAAGCAGTCCCTGGCGGATTCCATATCCATCTCTTGGATATGGAACAGCCCCTTCAGTTCCCAGGCCCTGCCGATGCATATGTCGAGCCCTATACACTGGTCCAGGTGCTCCCCCATCACTTCGTATTCCCCGCTCAGGAAGAGCTCCTCCGCCCTCTTCAGCTCCTGTACGGCCTCCACATGCTCCTCGTAGTCCTCCGCCATTGAAAGTGAAGGTGCCGGTCTCTCATATAACAATATCGATGACTTTCATCCCTCGAGGGATTCCCATCCTTCGTTGCGGAGCGTTTCCTCGGGATCCGGGTCGGGCCAGTCATTTATGGGGAAATGCTTGTTGCATCTGGAGCAGGAATAGAGGGAGGTGCCGTACTTCATCAGCTGGTCGTAGCACATGGGGCAGAGTTGCCTTATCCTGAAACCGACATCCTCGTAGAACTGATGCCCCTCCGAACATTCCCTTCCCCAGATATGGTACTCCACACTGGTGGCGGTCCTCTTCGTTATGTCTCCGCCCATGAGCTTCAGTCCCGTTACGCTGATCCTTGCACCCTCGACCTTGACCTCCAGCTCCTTCTGCAGGGGCCGGGTCGGGGAGCCGCAGATCCTGCAAGTTTTCGAGTCGTCGAATCCCTGCAGGCTCTTATTTTCATCTTCCTTCTTCTTCTTCTCGATCTTCTTCTCCTGCTCGTGGAGTGAGAAATCGTAGCCGCATTTCCTGCAGCTGGTAGCACCGGCATCATACTGGTATGCACAACAGTTCGGACAGTAGAGCATCCCGTTCCCCGAATCAATATCGCGTTAGAGCTATTTTATTTATGTCCCCTGCGGCGGATGATGACGAGTGCTGCTAATCCGAGCACGGCGGCGATCACGATCACTATTAACATGACCGGTGCGCCACCTTCAAAAAGTCCCTTCTCATCGATCTTCTCCAGGACGAGCGTGGTCTCGGAATCCTCCTTCTGGACATAGCAGGCGCTCCCTTTCATGTTGTCCTTGGTTCCCGTTATGTTGTATTCGGACCTCGGAAGGAACTCGAAGAGCGCCACACCGGTGCCGTCCGTCATAAGCTCGAATGAGGTCCCGTCCACGGTGGAGGTGAGGTTCACGAGGGTGTTGGGGACGGGTTGGTCCCCCTCGTCCGTCACGGTGACCTTGAGCGTTGAGAAGGGCGCGAAGGATGCATAGGGTTTAGGGATGATGTCCACCAGATCGTCAAAGGCATAATCCGGATTCTCCCTCCTCTGGTCCTCGACCAGGAAGGGCTGGCCGCATGAATGTCCGAACCTGGCCCACAGCTCCATCCTGGAGGCCATGGTCCTGTTTGTGACCTTTGCATCCATCGATCCGTGGGGATATCCCGAAGCGTTCTCGACATGGCCGCAAAGTGTGTGGGAGCAGGGATTGATCTTGTTCTCGACGGTGTCGTAATGGTCCCCCAGGTATTCCATCCCGTGGAATACCGTGATGTTCCCGTAATCCCGGTCCCTGAGCTGCTCCAGCCTGACCCATCTTGGATAGCAGCCGTGGTCCCATCCCTGGGGAGCACCTGTCTCCTTCGCCACGTCGGGGTCCCAGGGGTAGTTGCAAGAGGGCAGAAAGCCGTTCATGGTCCTTTTGAGCTCCCACTCGTGGGATCCCAGCTCCAGTATTGCCACCTCATTGGTGTCGACATCGGCGAGAAGATAATCCCCGCAGTATGCGCCGTTTGTGTTCTCCAGCATGATGTCCTTGAAGGAATCGATGGAATCCGCATACTGGACAGCCTTCCGGAGCCTGACGAAGGATGGGACGCCCCCCCATTGATAAGGTCCGGTCCCGATGGTGGTCTCGGCGATCACCAATCCGGCGGAGTTGACGTAGTACTCGGTTCCCGACCATATCATTCCCGCCGTCACTTCCATGAAGATCCGGTTGCCGCTGTTAGGAATGATGTCAATGAACACGGCATGGGCGGGGGAAAGGAAATAGGGCATCCATAACGACTGTCCCAGGACGAAGCCGCCGTCGGCCGTGGCGTCGCCCGTGGCAACGAAGGCGCTGCAGTGGTGCGGTGTCCTGGGCTCGTAGTTGGGGAGGCCGGTATCGAAGGGCAGCCACCACCAGGGATTCCCGGGCAGATCGAAGCGCCACCAGATGTCCCAGATGGCGTTCAGTGCCAGTATGTCCCATCTGTCAATCGGATCGCCGAGATGCGTTACCGCCCCGCTCTCCGCCGCCCCCCTGGCAATACCGTCGATCTCCTCCTTCTGCTCGTCGGGGACGTAGAGCCAGTAGTTCATTGCCGAGATCCTGACCTGCCTCCAGTTCACACCGTAGCTCCTCTCCGTGGCATGGGCATATGCGGAGATGGACCTCGGAATGAGGTCCGCCAGGAGGCATCCGTGCTGATATCCGATCTCGTCGGGAGTCCCGCTCACCTGTATGTACTTGAAACCTTCCTTTTCCCAATAGAAACCCCCGCAGGGCTCGACGTCTCCCGATACGATATCCCCGTCCGAGGGAGATATTGATTGGATCAGAAGCAGGGCGAGGGGCAAGAAGAGCAGTAGTTTTCCGTTCCTCATTGTTCACCTCCTCCTTCTGGCCAGGCCAAGTGACAATACCAAAAGCAAAGAGAGCAGGATCACCGGAAGCTCGAATCCGGGTATGCCCACACCCCTCTGGCGGACGAATACGGAGAACTGGGCCACCTCTATGACCTCGTTGTTGTACGATCCCTGCTCGGAGGTGATGATGAAATGGAGAACGACAAGGCTGTTCCTCCACATCTCCCATTTCTTCGGCGTGGATACGGAAATGGGTATCTTCACGGAGCCGCCCTTTGGTATCGTCCATTTCGTCTGGTCGTAGATAAAGGCCCATCCGTTGTTCTCCATATGCTCCTTCCGCTCCAGATCGAAGGTGATCTCGTCGTCACCGTTCCCCTCGTTGTATATCTCGAGCACCAGGTCGAACTCGCCTCCGGGCGAGGTCTGGATGAAGGTGTCGCTGCATGTGACCCGGTACTGATAGAACTGCTGGACGAAGATGAAGGATTCCACAGGCTCTATCGTGCCGGTCAGCAGGCCCGGTTCATATGACCAGGATCCCGTTATCTTCAGGGAGTTTGAGGCCTCGAGCCCCGAGGTGGAGGTGTTCTTGGGTACTATTACCGAGACCGAGAATGGGACGGAGGAAGGCAGGCGGGCTATTATTATCTCGGGGATCTCCGTCGTCTCCCACCCTCCGGCATCCGCCTCGAGATTGACGATCACGTACTGCGCATCGATATCCAGGGGCAGATCGGCGAACACCGATCCGGTGAAGGTCACGATCCCTCCGCGGACCAGGTCAACGTCCGCGTGGAGAGCCGTCATACCGACGTCCGGGAGCACGGTCACGAGCGCTCCGCCCGCAGCATCCACCTCCCCCTGAGGTGGGAAGTAGGCAAAACCTGCCGCTATTATGGTCAGAAGCGAGAGCACCAGCAAGCCGGTCCTGATAGGCCGCATCAGGCGATGTAGAGTGAACCAAAATATATAATCCTTTTAATGAAGTCCTAGTACGGTCCGTGTTGTCAGAATGAATTATCTACGAGTATGACGGTGCAAGTCCCATGAAGTTCAAGGCCAGGGCTCCCCTCAGGATCTCATTTGCCGGAGGCGGGACCGACGTCTCCCCTTACCCGGAGAACAAGGGAGGATGCGTAATAAACAGCACGATCAACCAGTATATCACCTCCTCCTTCATAACCGATGAATCTGGAATGCTGAGGGTCCATTCCCTCGATTTCGACACCATTGCCAGTTTCGGGGACATGAGGGATTTCACCTACGACGGCGAAATGGGACTGATAAAGGCGGTATTTGCCCATATGGGCATCATACCATCCGGCGACCTTTACATAAGCTCCGATGCACCGCCGGGGTCCGGTCTGGGCTCCTCATCCACACTTGCGGTGAACCTGGTTTCGCTCCTTGCCACGATCAAGAACGAGCCGCTTACCAGCTACGAGATCGCCAAGAAGGCATACGTGATCGAGAGGGAGGAGCTCGGCATCCCCGGGGGCCGCCAGGACCAGTATGCTGCCACCTTCGGCGGCTTCAACTTCATGGAGTTCATAGGAAGCGAGACCATAGTGAACCCGTTGAAGATAAAGAAGGATGTGATCGCGGAGGTGGAATCGGACCTCATCCTCTGCTTCACTGGACAGACCCGGGGATCCGCCAAGATCATAGAGGACCAGACCAAGAACCTGCTGGCTGGGAAGGGCGGCACCGAGGAGGCGATGGACAGGACGAAGGAGCTTGCCATACGGACCAAGAACGCACTCATTCTTGGGAACACCGAGGAGTTCGGCCGCCTTCTCCACGAAGGCTGGACCCTCAAGAAGGAATTCTCCACCAAGATGACCAATCCCAAGATCGACCTTCTCTACAACAGGGCGAGGGAACTCGGCGCCCTCGGTGGAAAGCTACTTGGAGCCGGGGGCGGGGGTTATCTCCTCCTCTACGTTCCCTTCTCGAATAGGAAGGACATTTCAAGGGAGATGGAGAAGAACGGGGGGAAGATAGTCCCCTTCAATTTCGAGTTCAGCGGTGTGAGGACCTGGAGGGTCAAGTAAGTCTTGAGATAGTTTTACAAACAATAGCGCCAATATATCCAATCCCCCGGAAGGTGATAACCTCATGGACTATCTGATAGCTGGAGGGAACGGATTCATAGGTTCCAATCTGATCGAGTACATACTTGCAAGGGACGACAGCGCCAACATCATCAACCTTGACCTGAAGAGGGACGAGGCCATGGAGGAGAGGATGGGGATCGCCCGGCACCAGGGCAGGTACGCCTTCAAGGAAGGCAGCATCAACGAGCTCTCCTCCTACGAGCACTATCTCAAGGTATCGGACCTGGTGATCAACCTGGCGTCCGAGAACCAGAGGTCAGCCTTCAAGGAGAGGATGGAGAAGTTCGTCATGACCAATATCCTGGGGGCGAGGGTTCTTGCCGACGCCTGCGCCAGGAACGGGATACCGCTGCTCCATGCATCCAGCGATGAGGTCTACGGCTCCTGCCCTTTCACGGTACAGAGGCGGGAGGAGAGCTCTCCGCTGGACCCCACCAATCCCTACGCGACCACCATTGCGGCCGGGGAGCGGCTTGTGATGCTGGCGGGAAAGGAAGGGGGCATTCCCATTGCCATAACGAGGATATGCGAGGTCATAGGCCCGAACCAATCCATTAACGGCCTGGTACCCAGGACGATCAAGATGGTGAAACAGGGCAGGCCCCCCGTCGTCAGGGGAAAGAGGGGGGAGAAATACAGGGACTGGCTTCATGTCCTCGATGTCTGCTCTGGCCTCTATCTCATCGGAAAATCCCTAACGGGAAAGGTCGAGCTCAAGGCCGCGGCAGAACCGCATCCCGAGCAATCTCCACCGGGAAAGACCGTGATCCACGGAACCAGCGTCGCTACGGCCTCCCCCTTCCAGGAGAAGATCAGGAAGGCGGATGCACCCATCGTCAGCGGCGTGACCGTTTTCAATATAACGGCGGAATTGCGTCTTCCCATCTCCTCCATCGTTGAGAAGGTGCTTGGAGTGATGGGATCGGAGCTGCCGGTTCAGGAAAGCCTTGACGAGGCATTCAAGGACCTGGGTTACAATCCTTCCGGAAAGAAGCTCACCTACCACGGATGGCAGGCCAGGTATAACGAGATCGACGATATCATCAGCTCCACCGTGGAATGGTACCTGGACCATCTGGAGGTAATAGAATCCAGCGCGGCCAGCAGGCTGATGCCCTGAGCTCGCCCTAAAGTATTATAAGGATAGTATCACATTCGCGGACAAACCCATGCCCGGGATAATTGCGGTTTAAATAAGGATTCTTGAGATATTGCATAGATTGCGATATATACTACCATGGAGTGAATTGAAATGAAAAGGGATTCGATAGGTATTTTCATAGATGGGGATTATTTTGACGGCATTCTGAGGAACGAATTCGATTATCAGAGGGTGGATTTCCTCACGTTCTCCCAGCTGATCACCCCGGAGGGAGCCCAGAGGTTCCGGACATACTATTACAAATCCGTGCCCTACGTCGGTCCGGACTCGCCTCCGGACGAGAAGGCGAGGTCTGAGGGCGTTGAGAAGTTCCTCCAGTCTCTCCGGCACCTTCCGAGGTTCAAGGTCAGGACGGGAGAGCTGACCAAGACGGTTGACGGCCAGTTCAAGAGAAAGGGTATCAACGTGTCCATGTCCGTGGATGTGACCCGGCTTTGTACCGAGCGCATAATAGACCAGGTGTTCATGGTATGCTCCGATCCGGACCTTCTTCCCCTGATCAAGGCGTCGAGGGACATGGGGGCCATTGTCAGGCTGTACCACGGGGAGAACATTCCCGAGAGGATGCTCGCCGAGTGCGATGAGGCCGTCAGGATAGATGATGATATCGTGAACCAGGTCCTGAGGGAGACGAGCAACTCCCATTGACCGCAAAGAATTTACCGGGGTCCGCGTCTGGTCCCCTCGATGATGCCGCTGGGACACCTGGGCCTTCCCCTTCTTCCGTTCCTATTCAAGGGCGAGATTTCCTGGGACGTCCGTCTGGTGGTAGTCGGCGCCGTCCTCCCGGACCTCATCGACAAACCTTTGGGTCATCTTATTCTCCCCGAGAACAACGGAAGGATAATCGCACACTCCATAATGTTCTCCGCCATTCTCCTTCTCTCGGCCGTGGCATGGAGGCCCCTGATGCCAGTGGCCTACGGAACGGCCGTCCATCAGCTCCTCGACGGAACCTTCACGGAACCCCAGGGAGCACTTTGGCCCCTGATGGGGGGATTCAGGTACACGGATTATGATGTTGTCCGGTGGCTCTATGCCTACACCGAGCCCTACGTGATAGCGGAGGAGGCGGCGGGAGCGATCGTGATGATATCCTTCATGATCATATTCGGAGGCTTCGGATGGGGGAACATCCGGTCATTATTGGCCAGGGGGCGCCCGGAGCATGCTTCGGATAATTAATTTATATAACGAGCATATGGGGTTATCCCAACCAATGGCCGGGATGGTGTAGCCTGGTAGCATCGGGGACTGTGGATCCCCTCGCCCGAGTTCAAATCTCGGTCCCGGCCCTCCAGTAATTGCGGCGAAAAGGAGGAAGGTGTGTGGCAGAGACCGAGGCCCCAAAGGTGCAGAATCCCCTGGAGAGCTGCCAGGGACCGACTGGTTTCATCTACATCGCGGCCTTCGCATTTCTTTTTCTGATAATGATAGACAGGAATCTTGGTGATGCCATATCCGCCATCATTGGGACGTTCCTCTTTCCGGTTATCGGATTCGGCGGCCGTGTACCGCTTCTCACCATGTTCTGCGCGAGCATCTTGACGATCACAATATCCACCACCATCAGGCATTTCACCATGGATTGGCTCGACCTTGCGAAGAAGCAGCGCATTATGAACGAGTACAACAAGGAGGTCCGGGAGGCTACGAAGGCCGGCAATCAGTCAAGGGTTGAGAAGCTGCAGAAGGAGAACCAGGACATCATGGGCATGCAATCGGCCATGATGATGCAGCAGATGAAGGCCTCTGTCCTGTCCATGGTGATCGCCATACTGATCTTCAGGTGGCTATATACCTTCCTGGATGCCGTTCCCCAGGCCACAGCATCGGTTCCCTGGGACATGGAGTGGCCCCTGATGGGATCGGCCTTCGGGCAGGTGTGCAGCACCATATGCATGAACCCGGCCGGGGGCGGGATGCCCTACTGGATCTTCCTCTACATCGCCATATCGGTTCCCATAGGACAGGCGCTTATGAGGGGGCTGAAGTACTTCGAATTCTCCAGGAAGCTCAAGGAGAAGGGTGAGGAAGTATTTGCAAAGAAGAAGGTGCAGCCCGGACTCGTCGAGGAGCCGCCTTCTGAAAAAGGCGGTAAAAGGAAGAAAAAAAAGACCGACAGGGAGGGGGAGGAGAAGCCGGTGGAGAAGGCCAGGAAGAGGAAGGCTAAATAAGAAGTTACCCTTCACCGCAACGAGGACTCCCCATGGTCGAATTCGATGACATGAAGCTTCTGCAGGTAGGCAAGGTCAAGGAAGTGTACGGGCTCCCCGGAACGGATGAGCTCGTTTTCAGGTTCACGGATAAGATATCGGTCTTCGACAAGGTGATCCCCTCTTCCATACCCCGGAAGGGTGAATCCCTCTGCAGGACCTCCGCGTTCTGGTTCGAGAGGTCCCGGGACCTTGGTGTGAAGACGCATTTCCTGGAACTGAGCTCCCCCAGCTCCATGAGGGTCAGGAGGGTAAACGTCGAGAGGAACATGAACAGGATCACCCGCGATTCCAGATCAATTCTGATCCCTCTTGAATTCATCGCCAGGTATTACGTGGCCGGTTCTCTGCTGGACAGGATGAAGAAGGGCAAGGTCAGGATGGAGGACGTGGGCTTTCCCCGCGGTCACACTCCCAAGTACGGGGAGCCGCTTCCCGAGCCCCTTTTCGAGGCCACGACGAAGCTTGAGGAGATAGACAGGCCGGTGACCAACGAGGAAGCGAGGGATCTTGCTAAGCTCTCCAAGGAGGAATGGGATTCAATCTATGAGGCCGTAATGAAGGTGGACGAGGTCATCGCCTCCCAGGCGGGATCGAGGGGATTGATTCACGTTGACGGGAAGAAGGAGTTCGGTTTCGACCGGAACAGGGAGCTGATGCTTCTGGATACCTTCGGGACCGCGGACGAGGACAGGTTCTGGGACGTCAAGGCCTACGACGAGGGGAAGCTTGTGGAGCTTTCGAAGGAGGCCGTCAGACAGTATTACAGGTCATCAGGATATCACGCTGCATTGATGGAGGCAAGGGACCGGGGCGTGTCCAAAAAAGATGAGCCCTCCATTCCGCCGCTCCCCGACAGCGAAGTGGAGAAGGTTTCCCTGCTTTACAGGGAGATGTACGAGAGGCTCACGGGACAGGATTTCTGATTCACCGGTATCTGCTGAGCATCTCGTCGTAAAGGGACCTTCTTGCCGGATCGAGGAGGATCTCCTTTGCCTTGTTCAGCTTGATCATCTCCCTCCCTATGGTGTCCGCATATAGCGGGCCCATGTCCCTGTTCTTGTCCGGATGGAAGAGCAGGGCGCGCTTCCTGTAAGCTTTCCTTATTTCCCTGGATGAGACATTCCTTTCCACCTTCAGGACCTGATAGAGGTCCTGCCCGTCTATGAACAGGTCCTCCCATGTTATCTCTATCTCCTGCTCTTCTTCAACGGTGTATCTCTCTTCCTTGGGTTTCCAGTGAAGGAGCCTGTCGAAGTCCACCGCCCTTCCCACGACGGGCTCCTTTTTAGGGATCTCTCTTCTCAGCCTCTCGAAGGCCGGCACATCCGCAAATAGCTCCTTTTCATCTCCCTTGGCAGCGGAAGACCGGCCCTCCTCGACCCCGAGCACTTTGAATTCCTTTTTCCTGTCGGGATTGAGAGATGCCGTTTCCTTTCTCTGCACCGGTACGAGGTCCAGTTCGATGGCCCCGGAAGGGGGCGCCTCGACCACTTCGAGCCTCTTCCTCATCCCCCTCACCCGGACGTATCCGATTACCATGGAGATCTCAAGGAAGACGAAGTATCCTCCAAGCAGCGAGGTTGACAGGACCATGTCAACGTTCATCTCGCTTCCGTAGAGTACAGCGATGAGGAAGTAGCTTACGAAGATCGTCTGGAATATCAGCGAGATGGTGCCCGTGAGCCAACCACCCAGCTTGATGTAGGGCAGTATCACAGAACCGAACAGTGTCCAGAGCCCGAACATTATCAGTATGTAGTTCACCGGGGGAAGGGAAAGGAAACCCCCCATCATAATGAAGGGTGCGAGGATGATGGCAAGGAGGGAGATGAAGGTCATGGTTATGTTGGATACCTCCTTGGATCCGATGAGGAGGAACACCAGTCCCGTGATGAACATTATGAGGCCGACGGCCGAAAGGATGATCATCAGTACTCCGAGGAGGAATGTTATGAAATCGCCCGATAACGCTATGGCGCCCATCAGGAAGACCGTTGCGATGATCCAGAGGTTAAGCCCCAGGATCTGATATCTGATTCCCTTCAGGGCCCTCTCGTACATTGACTGCCGCTCCCCTGTTTGTAACATGATGATATTTAAAATGGTTTTTCAAGGCAGCAGCCTCATCGGAAAAGGATAGATATTTATACGGGTCCAGGTTCCACCCGGACCATGGTTTGGGAGTTCGCCCTCTCGACACTCATCTCCCTCTTCGCCATTATAAACCCGATGGGAGCGGTACCCAACTACGTTATTCTGACCCAGGGGTATTCGAAAAAGGAGAAGGTCATGGTGGTCAAGAAGGCGGTCATCGTCGCCCTCATGGTGCTGATAGTGTTCGCCCTGATCGGGCAGATGATCTTCGAGTTCCTTCACATCACCGTCGACGCTTTCAGAGTGGCGGGGGGAGCCGTGCTCTTTTTGATCGCCATGGACATGGTGAGAGGGAACACCCCCCAGGCAAAGCTGAACCCCAAGGAGAAGAAGGACCACCTTGAAAGGGAGCAGGTCGGCGTTGTTCCGCTCGGGATACCTCTCCTTGCCGGACCCGGTTCGATCACAACGGTCATGATAACGATCTCGGACAGCCCCTCGAATGTGCTCCTGGGGGTTTTGATCGTCGTTGCGAGCATCGTGATCGTCATGACCTTCGCCTATTTCGTTCTCAGGAACTCCAACTTGATATTCGACAGGCTCGGAAGGACCGGGACCAAGATATTCTCCAGGGTGATGGGTCTTCTTCTGGGAGCAATAGCCGTGCAGTTCATGGCCGATGGTATTATCGGGCTCTTCAATCTCTAGGTGAAGGATGATGGACCCTGCTAAGGCATGGGAGAGCCACTATAGGCGGAATCCGGTGAGCTGGAAGGGGCCTTCGGCTCGGCTTCCGGAAATTCCTTCCGGTTCAAGGGTCCTTGATGTCGGCTGCGGCGACGGGGGAACCCTGATAAAGCTTTGCGAATCGGGAATGGATGCCGTTGGCATTGATCTTTCCAGAACGGCGCTTGGCAGGACCAGGGAGAGGCTGAACAACAGGGGCTTTACAGCTGAACTCTTCGAGATGGATATTCTCTCCGATATCTCTTTTCTTGGGAGCTTCGATGCGGTATTCCTTCATCATGTCCTCGATTCGCTCCTCGAGAGTGATCGGAGAAAGGCCGTTCTCGATCTGACCGATGAGGAATGTCTCGATTTGAAGATGCTCAAGGTTTGGAGTAAGCCTGTGTCGTAAACTTGAAAGGACCAGGGAAAATATAGTCGGCAGTTTGCAGTTGTCAGAAAACAGTAAAAAACTTT
>JBLIRK010000018.1:0-53716 GCA_048569615.1 Thermoplasmatota archaeon
TTAATTAATTCTACATATGCACGAAAGGCTCCTGGGCTTTCGATCATTCACCTTTCGTGATCCCGACTTAAGTCCACCAACACTACGTTCAGAGGTCCGAGGGAAAGAGGATTCAACTCTTGAAAAGGACCGGAGGGAATGATTGAATGCAGGGAACAGGTTCGCAAAGAAGGTCCGGCAAAGAGATTCCCGACATCGATGCCTATCCCCTCCTGCTCACAACGGCCGTCATTGATGACGGAAGGACTCCGGACAGGGTCCTGCTGCCAGCTCTCGCCCTCATGGAATGCATCTTTCTTCCCCAGACATTGATATCCATGATCGTGGTCCTGGCGGTAATTGTGATCGGACCGGTCTATCTTCTGGTCCGATACGCGGGGCTCTCCTGGAATGCCGCCGCTCTCATCACACTTGCAGCCTTCATCATACTGACCGTTTCCTTCATATTTCTATACAAACACGGGAAGAAGAACCTTAGGAAGAAGGACATGGAACGGGAAAGGAAGAGGATCGAACAGGAAAAGGAAGAGGAAGCCGCTTCGAGGAGATGGTTCGACGGCGGTGGGGTCCAGGAGGAAACTGAGACTGCAAGGGACCTGAAAGACCCAATGAAGGTTGACAAAGAAGATGTTATCCCAGAGGACCCTGCAGATTATTACAGTAAAAGATGGGGGAGCGGCTGAGAACATAGTTTTTTATACAGGCCCTTTCAATTTGAAACCGTGGATCAGGGGGCAACGAAAGAATACTCGGTAGCTCAGATGTCGTTGAAGGAGCTGCAGGCCAAGACCGAGGGAGCACTCGTACGGAAGGGATTCAAGTTCACCGGCAAGGAGAATTTTCACAGCTCGGTAATGATCTACGCCCAGAAGGGGAGCTTGGCCAAGTCTTATGCAGCCCATGTTCTTACGGACGGCCTCTCCAACTATTTCGAGAGCACGAGCACATATCTGGCCGAAGCTGAGATCAGCGAGAGGGGAGCCGGACTTCGGTTCAGGATAGCCATATCCCCGAGAAGTGCCGTTTACAACAGGGGTGACCTCCTAGCCGTAATGGACCGGCCGCTCCTTAACCTTACCATCGACAACAGCTCGATGAAGATACTTGATGATATATTGGATATAATGGGGAGCATGGGGGTCCGCTTCCAGCCGGTCCAGGAGTATGGTTACCAGGGCGGGTACCAGACAGTTCAGGGAGAAACGGACAGGTACGGATGGAGGATCGACCACGGTCCGGAGCTCCCTCAGGAAGACCAGGGGGCCTCCGGGTATTCCATCGCAGGTCTTGTGTTGGGGATCATCGGACTCGTCGGTTTCCTGGTCTTGATCTTAACGGCACTGCTCCCATCGAAATATATCGGCGGCCTCTGGCTCCCGACACTCTGCTTCGCCGGTCTTCTGTCCCTCATGGCCTTTCCGGGCATCGGGCTCTCTTACACGGGTATCATGAAGGATGCAAAGGAAAGCAGGATGATCGGGTTCATATCCCTGATAATGTCTGCGGTTACAATACTGGGACTCTTCATAATGGCGGTCATATTGCTGTCAAGATTCACCGAGAGCCTATGAGTCCTCCCTCAAAGGCACAACCATTTCAAATCCGTTTCATTGAACCTGCATCCAATTCACCGATCACTCCCTTTTTATTACTGCATCGGGACCCGATCATTCGCCGGGGCAGACAAGATTAATGACCGATGAAAATCAGGAAGCACATAACTTTTAAAAGTAAATCTGCTCTTTATTTCACTGGGTCTATCCTGGAGATGAGCTCATGAGAGAAAAACTCCCCTACTTTATTTGTTTGATCTTGACCGTTTTTCTGCCTCTGCCTTCCATTGCCTCCGGTTTTCAGGGAACAGTTAGCTTCGGAACTGGTGGAGCGGATCAATATGATGAGATCGAAAAGGTAATTCTGGATTTGGGGAATTTCATAGAGAACAAGGGGCAATGGGACAGGGAACTCTCCTACATAGCTACAGCCTCCTTTGGACATATCGGCATAGGGAACGGCGGCATCTACTACGATGTCTGCTTGGGAGAGGATAGGGGGCAGGTGATCGGATACGGCTTCGTTCGAGCGAACGTGCATAATACGATTGGATCGGATGAGAAGGGACCGGTCCACAACTACTTCCTCGGTCCGGAAACTTCCATGTGGGCATCCGGGGCCGGGGAGTTCGGAAAAGTGATCTGCGAGGAAGTTTGGAACGGCATAGACCTGTTCTATTCCGTCGATGGGAGGGATTCGAAGTACGAATTCCTGATGCGGCCGGGCTCCGATCATGAGGATATCCGGCTCCAGGTTCAGGGGCAGAACGATCTTATCATCGAACCTGACGGGCTTAAAATGGAGCTGGACGACGGATCGGTGCTCAAGGACACAGGGCTGATCGCATTCTACGAGGACGGGGAAAGGGAGACCATCGGAGCATCGTTCGTCGATCTGGGCAACGATGTGTTCGGGTTCGAACTGGGACAGTACGATCGCACACGGTCCGTCGTAATAGACCCCTTCCTCGAATACTCGACAGTTCTCGGAACTCCATCATCGAATGTTGATGACTTCGGGGGAGATTTTGTTAGGGACGGGGATGGATACATCTACGGGATCGGAACGACCGGCTCCACTACGTTCCCGACGACCACTGGCGTATATGACACAACCGCCAACGGGAACTGGGATGCGGTCATCTACAAACTCGATCCTACCCTTTCCTCGCTCATCTTCTCAACCTACTTCGGAGGGTCCCAGATGGAAATCACCAGAACGATCGCATTGATGGGCAACGGAAGCGTGTTCATAGGAGGAGATACGTTTTCGTCGAACCTGCCTGTCAGCAGCGGGGCCTACGACACGACCTACCAGCCCGCCCCGGGCGCGGCTCAGGAAACCGACGGCTTCCTTGCCCGCCTGGATGATAACTGTTCGGAACTTGGTTTCAGCACGTATCTTGGGATGAGCGGAAATGAGAGCATCTATTCCATCGATGCGGACGCTTCCGGATGCCTCATCGTTTCGGGCACCACTCAATCGAACGGCTTCCCAACGACGACCGGGGCTTTCGATACAACATTCAACGGTGGGGGAACTGATATGTTCCTGGTAAAGCTCAATGCATCCGGGGATAAACTCCTGAAATCCACGTACATCGGAGGAAACAACTTCGATTACGGATACGATATGGACCTCATCGGCGATCACCTTGTCTATATTACCGGGCAGACCCGTTCGAACAACTTCCCTACCACGGCCGGTGCATACGACACTTCATTCAATAACGATCCATCCGGAACCAATCCATTCGTTATGAAATTCAACGTCAGCGCAGATTCCATGGATTTCTCCACATACGTGGGAGCAGGAGGGTACGGGTCAGGCATCGAAGTGGCAGCTAACGGAAGCGTCCACGTGGCTGGTCAGAGCGCCTCGAACAGCTTTCCCACCACAAGCGGCGCCTACGATACATCGAGGAACGGACAGGAGGACGGGGTCTATTTCCGACTTGACGCATCGGGATCAAGCCTCACCTACTCGACTTTCATCGGAGGAGGAGCCTGGGATTCCCTTTCGGATGTGGACTTGGATCCGGATGGCTCGGTCTATCTCATAGGCAGGAGCAGGTCTACAGGCTTTCCTACTACAAAAGGATGCTATGACGATACTTTGAGCGGAGGCTGGGATATGGTCGTTTCACGGCTGGATCCCCAGGGCAAGAGACTGGTATACTCAACGTACCTTGGCGGCAGCGGTGATGAATCAGGCGGACGCATCGACCTGGATGGGTCAAACTTCACCTACATCAGCGGGATGTCGGATTCGAATAATTTTCCCACGATCTCCGGAGCTTATGACACAACACCCAACGGCGGGGACGACATTGTGTTCTGTCTGGTGAACCTGACAAAGGTACTCCTGGAACCTGACAGACCGAGAAACCTGACGGGTAAGATGGTTGGGTCCAAGGTCGCCCTCCGGTGGGAGGAGCCGAGGGATGACGGCGGACTGCCGATAACCCATTACACCGTCTATAAAGCGGTCTCATCAGAGATCCTCCAATGGTACGATACGACAATGGATCTTTACTATGAGGATCCCGATATCGATGAATCGAATACCTACGACTATGCTGTGTCCGCGAATAACTCCTTGGGAGAATCATTCAGAACTCCGCCATTGACACTGTGGGAGCACGTCCCTCCGGTTTTCAACGGTGATCTGACGGAGGCTGATCCGAAACCGGGAATACCGCTGACCCTGATGGCGAACTTCACTGACAATGTGAAGGTGGTCCTCGCCAAGGCAGAATACAGGATCGGGAATGGACCTACCCTGAATATGACGATGGCCAACGATACGGCTCCTGATATCTGGAGCTATATCGTACCCCTCCCGGATGGCAATTTTGACCTCAGGTACAAGTTCTCGGCAAAGGATAGCATGAACAATTGGGCGAGTTCCCAGGAATTCACAAGGAGCGTTCGGGGAGAGGTCCTGCCTGTCTTCAAGGAAGATAGAACACCGACCATCGCATCCGTAGCGGCTCCATTTGGTTTCACGGTCAACGTGACCGACAATCACGGTGTGGACAAGGTCCACCTCGAATACTGGACCGAAGGAGAGGTGCACAGCAACGTTACGATGAACATGATCACCGGAACCGATGACTACGAGTTCACCATCATTGCTCCGAACCAGCTCAACAGGAACATTCACTACATCTTCCATGCAAAGGATATTCACGGGAATTGGAATCATACGATCGAAAAGACAGTCCCGATACTTGATGAACTGGCCCCTCATCTGACAAAGGATGTGAGCTCATCCACGGCGACCACCGGAGATCCTTTCTTCTTCGCCGTGGAAGCATGGGACAATTTGCGTGTCAGCTCTGTGCTGGTGGAATACTGGTTCGGAGCTGGACCGACAAACAGAGCGGACCTCGGCAAGGGCATGGGACCAAGATGGACCTATGACATCGTAATACCGGATTCAACTGGTCCGCTGAATTACCGTTTCATCCTGTCGGACCCGAGCTCGAATACGAACACCACGATCGGGAAGACCATTGCTGTCCTCGACGATGATCCGCCCGTTTTCAAGGGTGATCTGTCGCATGACAGCGCAGTGACGGGCGAGGAGTTCGCCTTCGCCATGAGAGCTTTGGACAATGTCAAGATCGGCCAAATTGAAGTGCAGTATAAAATCGGGGATGGGGAGCTTAGCAGGATCATCATGAATGCTCGCAACGATCTGTTCCGGGCATACCTCGAGATCCCAGTGAACGTGGTGAAACTTCTAAATTACGGATTCATTATCGAAGACACATCAGGAAATTCCGTTACGACCGATATGTTCATCGTCCAGATAGAGGACGGCATTCCTCCGGTTGTCCAATCCATCGATGATATCATCATGTACCAAGGAGAGAGGATGGACATTTCGGTAAATGCCACCGACAATATCGGGATCAAGAACATTGCATGGCTCGATTCACCCATATCTGCGGAGGGAATGAGACTTTTTGGGATAGTGGATTCCTTCGGGACCTTCAGGATCATCGTGCAAGTAACAGATCAGGGCGGGAACAAGGCCTCCACCTCATTCATTGCTACCATACTTCCCTCGGATCACGACAGCGACAGGGACCTGATCATCGACACGGTGGAGATCGAATGGGGGCTCGACAAGGACGACCCGACGGATGGAGACGGGGACCTTGATTCGGATGGGCTTACCAATAGGGACGAATATCTCCTCGGTACAAATCCGAGGAAACACGACAGTGACGGCGACGGGATGCCGGACAGGTGGGAGTACGACCACGGACTGGATTATCTGAGAAGCTCCGAAACCAACGATGAGGACGGAGATGGACTCAGCGACCTGGAGGAGTTCCTAGGCGGAACCGATCCTCTTATGCCTGAGAAAAAGGAGATCGGTAAGGAGAAGAAGGAAACACCGATATGGTCGATCATCCTGCTTGTGATCATGGTCCTTCTTACAATCGTCACCATCCCCGTTCTTTTCATACTTGGAAGGAAGGAGGGAGGAGAGGAGGAGATCGAAGAGCCTCTACCGGAAGATAGGATCGAATTGGAACTTGAAAAGGCGCTGGAAGATCTTCCGGAAGAGGAGGACTCATCGATCCCAGAAGCGGACAAGGATCAGGAAACTTTCCAGGGCCCTCCCGTTCAAATCCCAGTGAAAGATGAAGAGGGGGTGACGGACCCAGATATCGAGGCTGCTCCGACCGAACGGGATCAAACGATGGAGGTCCCTCAAGAGGAAGAGGTTTTCCCCGAGGAGGTGGTCCGATGAAAAGGATCCTCCAAATACTGATGGCATCCTGCCTCTTATTGTCAGCCATCTCAGCATTTGCCCCCATTGAGGATGGAGCAGTGACCCGCCTGTTCGCAAACACGATCGATGTGGTGTATGGCTCCAACACCGTCACGATCGATGGGACAAACGGAACGGGTGAATGGTCCGATGCCCAAACCATGACCTTCAAGCAGTCCAGCGGTAAGGTCTGGACCGTGCGTTACAAACATGACCTTTCGAACCTGTACTTCGCCTTCGATTATCCGGATACATACCTTGCAGAGTGGTATTTCGATGTGAACAACGACGGAGGCTCCAATCCGAAAACGGACGATTTCAAGCTCCACTCCTCCATGGTGCTCTACGAGAAATATGGGACGGGGTCCGATTGGGGTCCGCAGAGCTCTCCTCCGACTGGTGCATCCGGTACCACGATCATCCAGGGCAATTTCAGGGAGCTGCAGGTATCATACTCGAAGCTGGGGATCACTTCAGGCGCATCCAAATCGATGGGCTTCGCCATGTACATGCTTCCAAGTCCGGCCGGGGACAACCTTATCTGGCCCTCCGGCGCCGATCTCAATGACCCAAGCACATGGGGAACCATATCTTCCTCTGACCTATGGGGAACTGGCGTACCTCTGAACCACCCTCCGGTCCTCGCTTCCGGCATGGTGGAGCCGGATCTCGGGACAACTGATGACGAATTCACATTCAGCATTCAATATTCTGATGAGGACGATGATGAGCCCACCGTGAGGATGGTCTACATAGACAATGTCCCATTCGAGATGTCCTCCGAGGATACGACCTACGCAGATGGAAGCATCTTCACCTACACAGGCCAATTGACCTCGGGCGACCATGTTTATCATTTCCTCTTCAATGACGGAAGGGATGAGACAAGGTTCCCGGAAACGGGATCACTCGACGGACCCAATGTGATCTTACCTAACGAACCCCCCGAGATGATCGGAGGTAGCATACCCAACGGGACCTACTCGATCCCGGAGGACAGCGGCCTTGGAGATGACCTCATAGACCTTGAAAGAATTTTCTCTGACGACTATGACGACGGGCGGCTTCGGTTCGAGGTCGTCCATCAGGAATCACCGGCCTACCTGAGGATCGCTGTGGACGGCCATTATCTGGATGTCATCCAGGGAAGGGAGGATTGGCACGGAACTTTGGAATTCAAGGTTAAGGCCATCGACATGGGTCTTGATGGGGTGGTCAGCAGTGATGACGAATGGACAGAGAGCAATCCGTTCACGATCGAAGTGACCCCCGTGAACGACGAACCGGTCATCACAAGGGTTGGACCGTACGAAGTGACGGATGAAGGTAAGATCCACTTCACCGGGAACGAGAGTGCGTTCGAGGATACGTGGTTCAACATTTCAGTGACAGTTGATGACCCTGACCTGTTCTCGGGATGGGAGAGCGAGCTTACATTCAACATCCAGGAAGAGGTACCCATCGAGCTGGTCCCTAAAGTATCGGAGGACGGGAGAACGACCCTTTCCCTGCTCCCTCTCCAAGAGGACATAGGAACGCTTGATTTCTTCCTTGAGGTCGAAGATGAAAATGGAGGCGCTGACCGCATAGGGATCGAAATAGATATTCTCGGAGTGAACGATGCTCCCGTTATAGAAACCATTGACGCATATGGCCTCAACATCGAGCCGTCGAACGGAACGGTGGAGTTGACGGAGGGGATCGAGGCTGTTGAGGATGAATGGTTCAATATATCCATCTTCGCATCGGACGAGGACCTTCTAGGGGAAGGGATAGAGGAGCTGAAATTCTTCACGAATTGCACGAATGAAGGATTGTCGCTGGATCCCGATACGGGGGATATCGCTTTCTTCCCCGGACAGGAGGACGTCGGAATGTTCGAGCTCCATGTCAGGGTCTCCGACATCATGGGAGCTTCGGACTCGGTCAGGATCCTTCTTTGGGTCAGGAACGAAAATGACGCACCGGATGTTCCCGTGATCATATCCGGGAGAGGAACTTCGTACTACACCAGGGGAGAGTTCGTGAACCTGACCTGCCTAGGTTCAGATGAGGACATCGGGCATGATCCGGAAGAGGAGCTGGTGATCACCTGGTCCTCTGATCTGGACGGTGATCTGGGAACAGGCAAGGTCCTCTACACGGATGCTCTCAGCGTCGGAAACCACACGATCACTGCTACCGTGACTGACCACTACGGCCTGTCATCAAGCAGCAGTGTGGCGATCTCGGTCCTGGAGATCCCTGAAGGTCTGCCGGACCCTCTGAAGCCTCCTTCAAATGAAACTGATGATGATGATGACGAGATTGTCATAAAAATGAACACAGCAGCCGTGACTGCCATCATCATCATTGTCTTGATACTGCTCCTGATCGATATCGCTGTCGTGGGATTCCTTATTATCCGGATATCAAAGAAGAAAAGTAAACAATAATACTAAAAGTGCCGATTTCCGACAATTTATTAATATCAATTAGACCAATCGTTGAATTCCCATCAGTTCCTTCCCGGGGGAGCACCCATGAAGAGTTACATCCCGTTAGCACTTGTAATCCTGATTTTCACAAATGCATTCTGGATGGAGGAAGGGGATTACTATGCCTCGGAATCGGAGGAAGGGACCAGGGGATTCATAGACACACCGGTCCAGAACTTCAACCTGACGTTCAATCCGCCGATGTTCTACAACGACAGGTACAACACAAACACATGGGATCATGTGGCTTTCGTTGTGCTTGTGAGAGAGAACACCACATCGATGAAGCGGGCCAACGACAATCAATCTAACACGTTAATGACGGCCCAGGAGATCCATCAATCCCTTTTCGTACCTCTTGATCTTGTCGTACACCAGACCAGGTCCAAAAGGACCGCAGTGCTCGAATCGGTCGTATCATCGCAAA
The DNA here is from genome assembly GCA_048569615.1 of Thermoplasmatota archaeon. Taxonomy (GTDB): domain Archaea; phylum Thermoplasmatota; class Penumbrarchaeia; order Penumbrarchaeales; family Penumbrarchaeaceae; genus JAYEPK01. Next base: position 9,250 of record JBLIRK010000018.1, read on the forward strand.
TGCCCTACGACTCCTCCGTGCTGGAATCCATGAGGGCGATGAGGGCGAACTTCTCATGGCCGACTTACTACCTCGGGGTGCAGTACCACGGACACGGAGATTTCCTGAACGCACTGGGATCCCAATTGTACAATTACTGGAATTGCACAGGTTTTCCCTCATGGAATGTTGACGGCAAGGATCCGCATGTAGGTGGTCATCCCAATCCTTATTACTGGCCCTTCCAGCAGAACATCAGGAACAGGATCTCCGCAGGTCAGACCACTTCAAGGGTGAAGATCACTGCATCTGCCGGACATGGGAAGTACCCTCTGGGATCATGCTGGATCAATGTAACAGTTCAGATCCTCGATCAGGCTTTCACTGACATCCCCCTCAAGATGGAGATCATCCAGGTACAGGACGCATCGAATTGGATGAACTACGACAACATCACCCTGGGATGGATCGCACAGAACCAGTACAACCGGACGCTCTTCGAGGGTAAATGGAGGGATGACGATCCCCCCGTTATCAGCAACGACAGGACGCCCAGAACCCCTACGACCGGGGAGCAGCTCCGGATGATGGTGGACATAAAGGACGATACCGAGGTTTACAAGGCCAGAGCGGTCTACCGTTTCGGAGAGGGGGCTGTCCAGAACGTGAGCATGACAGGGAACGGTAACTATACGCATACGGTTCAGATACCCTCGGACTCGATCGAGCCCTTCCGCTACCGTTTCATTGCATATGACAGGTACGGACACATGTCGAGCACCACCGAACGTACCCTAATCGTCAAGGACAACGATCCTCCTGTACTTCTGAACGATACGACGCCTTCCAGGGCAGCTGCCGGGGAGCAGCTCACCTTTGAGGTGCAGATCCGGGACAACATAGGAGTGGAAAACGCCTTTGTCGAATACAGGTTCGATGACGGCAAGTACATCAACGGATCAATGAAAGGGAACACCACATATACCTATCAGATAACCGTCCCCCAAGACGGTTCCTCCATCCTTCAGTACATCATAGAAGCCGTTGATGAAAGCGGGAACTGGATGGCAGCCGAGGTCAGGAACATAACGCTTTCGGGAACAGACGCGCCCTTGCTTCCAACCTTCGTCAGGGACCTCACACCCACTAAGGCCGCAAAGGGTGATGAACTGATACTCAAGGTTGTGGTGGAAAGTCCGGTCGGGGTCCAGGGTGTGTCACTGGAGTATTGGTTCGAGCTCTCCGCACATCAGAACGTTTCCATGGAGCTGACGTCCAACAACACATACTCCTACGTGCTCCAGGTCCCCGGCGAAGTCTCCTCCATGCGTTACTTCTTCAGCGCGGTTGACAATAATGGTGCATGGAACCGGACGGAGCCCAAGACCGTATCATTTATCGACACGGTGGATTCCGAGCCCCCGATATTCGAAAAGGATCCCACCCCGAGGATGGCCCTTGCCGGCTCCCAGTTCACCTTCGAGGTCCATACCATTGATGATTCCGGGGTGCAGTGGGTCACCGTCGAATACTGGATAGGCAACTTGACCCCCATGAACGTGACCATGACCGGCGATGGTACATACACCCTCACGATCAACATTCCCTCCGACATCGACGCGGTTCTCCACTACAGGTTCCACGCTGTTGACACGCTGGGCAACTGGGCACATTCCGTTGTGAAGGACGTTCTCATAAAATCAGCTGTGGACCTCGAGAATCCTGCATTCGGAGAGGATAGGAGCGGTGTTTCGGGTAGGACAGGGGAGCCCTTCCTATTCAGCATCAACGTCACAGATGATACTGGGATCTCTATCGTCATGATGGAGTACTGGTTCGAGGGCGGATCGCATACGAACATCTCATTGACGGCAGAAGGTGATTCCTACTGGTATGAGATGATAATACCAAATGTGGGCAACACGACCCTTCACTATATCTTCCATGCGAGAGACATCTCCGGAAAGCTCTCAAGCACTGAAATGAAGACCGTCCTGATAACTATCCCGATGGTCCATCCGGATGATGACGATGTCGAACCCGATGACGATGATGACATTGCACCGGACGATGATGATATCAAGGATGACGACGACACCAAAGAGCGGTCCGGACTTACCACATACTTGATTATAGGTTCCATCATACCCATCATCATCCTGGTGATCGTTCTCATTGTGCTCCTCCTAAGGAAGAAAACGAAGGAAGAAGAAGAGAATGAAGAAGAGGAAGAGCTGGAATGGGGTGAAGGAGAAGAAGATGAGGAAGAGGAGGAAGAGCCGCCTGAAGAGGAGGACATGGTTGAGCATAAGGCGCCGGAGCCCGGAGGGGACGTCGAAGCGGAGCCTCCCGAGGTGATGGATTCCATGGTCCATGATCTCCTGGACGATGCAACCGTGGTCGTTGAAAAGGGCGGGCACCTGAGGATAATGGAGACTGCGAGAGCAAAGAAGAAGGTGGTGGTCACCTCAGACCAGGTCCCCGGATTCGATATAATCAAGAGGATAGGAAAGGGAGGATTCTCGGAGGTCTTCAAGGCCAAGGACGAGACGGGAAAGAAGGTCGCCCTCAAGATCCCCTCCTCGGCCCTCTTCGAGGAATCAGCGGAGAAGCAGAGGGATAGGTTCCTCCACGAAGCCAAGAACTGGGAGAACCTCTGCAAGGAGATGGAGGACCACCCGGGCATAGTCAAGATCCATTCCTACGGTCTGGAACCCATGCCGTACATCTCCATGGAGTACATGCAGAGGGGGACACTTAGAAGCGTCATTGAGGAACTGGGCGAGGAGGAGAAGATAGAGATCCTCTGCTCCATCCTGGAAACCCTCCACAACGTCCACCACATGGGAGTGATACACAGGGACATCAAGCCCGAGAACATAATGCTCAACAACAAGGGACAGTGGAAGATCACCGACTGGGGGCTCTCCAAGCTTCTGCTCTCAAGCAGCGGCTCCACGACCAAAGCGGGGAACATCAAGGCCACGCTGGCCTATGCTGCGCCGGAGCAGATCGATCCCGATTCGTTCGGAAAGGTGGACTGGAGGACTGACATCTATCAGGTGGGGGTGCTCGCTTACGAAATGCTCACGGGGGCAAGACCCTTCGAGGGGGAGCCCTCCAGGATAATCTTTTCCGTGGTCTCGAGGAGACCCATGGGACCAAGGGCAGTCAACAAGGACATTCCCGAACATATCTCCAAAACCATCATGGTGGCCCTGGAGAAGAAGAAGAAGGACAGATGGCAGTCCGCCATGGAGTTCAAGAAGGCCCTGGAAGGAAAATGATATTCACCGAAGGTTTAGTATAAGGCCATTTTGTGATTCTTATTAAACTTTAGAAGCTTAAAGTTGAATAAGTTTATTCATTCAATATGTCCATGTACTCCTTGAACTCATAGATCCTGTTCCTCCTCTGACCTGTGACCTCGACAAGTATGCCGACAGCCTCCAATTTAGAGATGAGCTTGTTTGCGCTCTGGAAGGACAGTCCCGAGATCGAAGATATGGTGTTCACGGTCACCACCGGTTTTTTAAAAAGCGCTTCATGGACCTTGATCGCAGTTGGCGCAAGCCTGCCAAGTCCGTGCATCAGGGTGTCCTTTCCCCTCTCCTTGAGTTCAAGGATCTTCAGGCTCTTCTCATAGGATTCCTTCGATACTTCGGAAATCCCCTTTAGATAGAAAGACAACCAGTTCTCGATGTCTCCATTCTCTCTAAGGGACTGCAATCTATCGTAGTATCCGGACCTGTTCCTCAGCAGATAATGCGAGAGATAGAGCATAGGATGCTTGAGCGTTCCCTCTTTGATGAGGTAAAGCGTGATCAGTAAACGGCCCATCCTTCCGTTGCCGTCCAGGAAAGGGTGAATGGATTCGAACTGGGAGTGTATCAGCCCGGACCTAAGAAGCGGAGGCCCCCTATCTGCGGTTCCTATGTATTCCTGGAGAGAAATAAGCGATCTCATCATCTCCGAGGGAGGGGGAGGGACAAACACTGCATCTCTGATCGAGCACCCCTTGGGCCCCACCCAGTTCTGGACCTTTCTGAACTCTCCAGACCGAAGCTCCCCGCCCCTTGTTCCCTCCATCAAAATCAAATGAAGCTCACGTATCAATTCCAGGTCCAGCCCCGATCCTGCCTTTATCTTGTCAATACCATGGTATATCGCCCTGATATAGTTCACAACCTCCTTGACGTCCTTGGGTTTGTCGGGATCGAGGGCATCCGCCTCGAATTCGAGAACGTCCATCAACGAAGCCTGGGTCCCCTCTATCTGGCTCGAGAGGACCGCTTCTTTCTTCACATACATCATTACGAAGAGTTCCGGATCGGGAAGGAGATCGGATGCCCCATCCAATCTCCCAAGGTTGGTCTGCGCATCGACCAGGATGGAGAGAAGTTCCGAACCCATGTCGATCCGATCGATCTCCGGAATAGGACCGGGAACGAATGTTCTGATCCCGTCCCTATCCATAATGAACCTTCCCGCCCTGTTCGGAATTACCTCCATATTCAACTCTCCTTCAATAAGGATAAGATTCCTGATTCTTATTCAACTTTTTGGCTTTAAACTTTAATAAGATATTGCTATTACATATAGTTTAGCTTGATATAAGCTACGGCCCGAACAGAGGTCTGTAGAGCTCGCCGCCGCATCTGGGGCAGAAATCCTCCATCGCCTTCTTATCTGACCTGTGGCACACGACGCAGACCCACCCCTTGCACTTTCTGCATTTGACCGGTCTGTCGAACTCCTTGTTGAAGGTACCCATCACGTGATGCCTGCCGCAGATCATGCAGTCGTAAGTGGGTCCGTCGAACATGGGCATGGGCATACATTGACCCGAGTGTTTTATATTGATTGCTGGTCGAACCTCCGATGTTCGGGGAGCACCTTATCTCCACCATATACCTCCCGCTATCAAGGAGAAACTATATGACCTACCACTTCACGAAAAATATCGATATGGATTTCGACAAGGCTTTGGAGAGAGTGACAGCCGAACTGAGGAAGGAAGGCTTCGGAGTGCTCACGGAGATAGACGTTAGGGAGACCATGAAGAAGAAGCTGGATATGGATTTCAGGAGGTACCGCATCCTGGGAGCCTGCAATCCTCCCTTCGCATACGAAGCGCTGAAGGCCGAACCCAACATAGGCCTGATGCTGCCGTGCAATGTCGTCGTTCAGGAACTGGAAGACGGATCGGTCCGGGTCTCCGCCATCGATCCCATCGCATCCATGATGGCGGTCGAGAACGATAAACTACGGGATATTGCGTCAGAGGTCAGGAACAGACTGATAAGGGTTATTTCAGTCCTGTAAAGGGTCATTCCTCCAATTTCTTCAATTCCTCGATCTGCTTGTGTATCTCGTCTCTCAATTCCTTGGTCGTCAAGGCTGGTCCAGATTCTTTCTTGGGAGATGGAACGCCGTATAGGTCCTCGTAGGAGACCTTTTTAGTCCCTTTCCCCAGCTGTGCATGCGCCTCCGAAGGCGTCAACGGGACATCGCAATTGTACTTCTCAGGCTCCTCCTCCTCGACAGCTCCTATTACCTGCTCTTCCTGAGGAGGCTCATCTTCATCGGGCCTCCTATTCTTGCCCGATCGGAGCTTGATGATCAAGAAAACAATTAGTGCACACAGGATTGCCACAACAAATCCGCCCCCGACGAAAATCATCATATTACCTGATGAAGGATCACCCCCCGGTCCCACTTCGATCGTGAAGGATGTCTTAGTCGTATCTATGCCGTCGGTGACACTGACGATGACAACCTCAAGGCCTTCCTGCTTCGGCCGCCATTTGATCAGGCCGGAGTTCTCTCCAATGTTCATTCCTTCAGGTCCGTCAACAATGGAAAAGGTAAGACCAACAGAATCATCGAAATCCTCATCTGATCCTTTTACTAGGAGGCGGAAATCCTCGCCCACAACTACCTCCTGAAGATCTATCGGCGCAATGGATGGCGGCGAATTGACCTTAAAGGAGAAAACCCCGTTCACGGCTTCACCCAAGGATCCTCCATCGTTCGGAACAACCGTCCAATAGAAGACCTTGCCCTGTTCGAGATCTGAGACTACAACTGCTGTTTCTCGCAGGTCCGAAGCATACAGGGTTTCGGGATTCCTTGAGGAGACGAGGACCTGGACCTCTCCGACATACAGATCGTAGGTCAGCGGTTCGCCTTCGGGATCATATCCCTCCCATTCCAGCCGGGTGCCTGAATGACTTGTTCTCTCACCGTCGATCGGGAGCAGGAGCGTTGCGGTTGGTGGATCCGTGACCATCAGAGTCAATTTGAACCTGTGCTTTGCCGTCAATTCTCCGTCCCCAACCTCGATCTCAACATTGAAGATATAGGGCTCCTTGTCGAACCATTTTATAGATGTCTTCCATGATATCTCCCCGGTGATGGAATCGATCTGGATATCGGAGGATGGCGTGGATTCGATAAAATATTCTAGGTCATCTCCGTCGTAATCACCTGCATTTACATCGAATTCCAATATCTCCCCGCTGAACAGTGTCATATCCGATGGTTTGTCTATGAAAAAGGGCTTGTCGTTCACATTCTCGACCTTCAGCGTAAAGACGTGGCTGTCCATCAAGCCCCTGCTGTCTATCACCGAGACATTGACACTGAACTCTCCCACATCTTGCGGTCCGGTATCACCCATCAAGGTGCCTGTCTGAGTGTTGATGGTCAGGAAAGCGGCATCGCTGGTGAGCTCCCAATGATGCTCGTCAAATGGATCTATATCCTCGAACTTATAATCCCTCCTGTAATGATCACCCTGGGTGACCTTAGTGATATCGGTCGTGATTATCACAGGAGCATCATTCTTGTCAAGGACCGTGAGATTGAACTTGGTGGAATTCTTGCCGCCGTTCCCATCATCCACCCATACATGGACCTGATATTCTCCGACCTCGCTGTTCGAAGGAATACCTGAGAGCTCCCCGGTCAGCGTGTCAATGGTCAACCAGTCAGCGGTCGACCAAAGATGCCAGGTTGTGTCACCAAGACCTTCGTCATCACTTTCAAAGTCCAAATAATACTCGCTATCCTGCTGGACCTTCTCAATGATCTCCACAACCGACGTGGGCTCAGAATTGGAGACCGTGATCGTGAACTCATGCATTTCCTCATGGCCAATCCCATCTTCGGCAGTAAGCCATACTCCAGCAGGACCGACGTCATTGTTCCTTGGAGTTCCCGAAAGCACAAGCTTTTCTTCATCGAAACTGATCCAGCTTGAATCGGATTCGAAGGTCCAAGTGATCGATTCCGACCAGCCGATATTGTCATACTGGACATAATATTCCTGGTCCTCCAAAGTTTCGGTAACATCCTCGAACGGAAAGATGAACACATACCTGTTGACCGTGATCTTCTTGAATTGGTCAGGGTCCTTGTGGGATCTGAATGTCAACACTTCCAAGTACTCCATTTCACCCGGTACCTTGTAGGTGCCGGTATAGGTACCTGATGAGGAAGTGGTTTCCTGCAGGATGATCAGTTCCGGCTCCGTGATCGTTTGATCGGAGGAGGCAAGGACAAATGCGCAGTTCGGACTGTTCGGATCGGAATCGACACCAATTATCCTGATATGGACGGTCGAGTTCTTATCTGCCACATTTGCCACGGATGTGTGGCCAGGATCGGAAAAAACGCCAAAGGAAATTATCGAAGACGGTCTGTTCGGCTTGTCGATCAATAACGTGACGTTCTTGGATGGGTCCTTGCTGGAATAGAAAAGGACTTGTTCCAGATATTTCGCGCCAGATGGGATCCTGACCTTCCCCTGATATATGCCAGTTGCATTGCCCGTTTCATGAAGAGGTATCAAGATCCTACCGATCGGGCTTTTAGGGAATGATACGTTCACCAGGGCGAAATCCTTCTTGCTGTAATTGCTGTCGAGTCCTATCAGTTCGACAAATACCATTTCGTCCAGATCGGCGCTGATGGTGGATTCTGTGAAGAGCGGATCCGAATATAGGTTTAGGGAATATACCTGGATGGGTTCGGAAATAATGAGGAACTGAAACTTCATAACGAATGTATCATTCTCTCCGAAAATGGATGTGCTGTATACATTGCTTGGATAGTATAGATCCTCCGAATTTGTTATCCCGGCTATGTACAGGTAGCCATCCTGACTGAACTTCGACACCGCCCCCCTGTCGTAACCGATCCCGCCGTAATACGTCGAATATTCAACATTGGTGAGGTCACCTGAGATCCTTGCCAGGTAATAATCTGACCAGCCTCCTTGAAATTCCGTCTGGTGAGCATCCGGTGTTATGTATATATCATCCGAGAAAGTATTGATCGCAAGTATGAGATCACCTAACTGATCGATGAAAATATCACCGGGGTTCTCAGATCCGGAACCGCCGATGAAAGTGGATATTGACAATGAACTGCAGTTTTGATCGAACTTCGTTATGAAGACATCCAAGGAACCAAGACTGGTATCGAATGCTCCATCCGTGACCGGAAAATCTGCCGATGTTGTTCTACCATGCACGAATATGTTTCCATCCCGATCCACGGCCGCGGAAGTTATCTCCTCGGACATACTTCCCCCAAGATAAGTGGCGAACCGAAGTGTGGATAAAGATGAGCTCAAAGAGGCGATTATCCCGTCGGAATAGCCGCTCAATGTGTCCTTGAAGGCATTGTCATGCACCGGAAAATCCCCCGATTGGGTATCTCCCATGATCAACACGTTCCCGTTCGTGTCGGTATACATATTGGAAAGTCCTTCCCTTCCCGTCCCTCCAAGATAAGTGGAATCATGGATAAGGGAAAGATTGAGGTCCATCGATGTTACTCCGTAGTCATACATGTAGCTTCCCCCGGCAAGGGTATCGGAATAGGCATTCTCCGTCACCGGATAATCATTGGAATAGGTCAGGGTGGCCACGAATACTCGGTCCTGCCAGAATTCGATCTCCCCATTGAGTTCATATAAGCTCCCCCCAAGATATGTCGAGGCACTTATCCCGCTCATGTCGCTGCTCAACTTCAAAACGAATGCGTCGCTATAACCGGACAGACTCTCGGAATAGCTGCCGTCGGTTGTCGGAAAATCGTTTGAATACGTATACCCGGAAGCATAGACATGACCGTTATCATGGACATGAATGTCCCGGATCGCCTCCCAGCTGGAGCCGCCGATATAGGTGGAATAAATCAGAGATGTGCCATCGCCTTTCATTTTGAATATATAAGCATCGGTATATCCGGAGATCGAGTCCTTATAAGCATCCAGCGTCGTGTAGAAATCCGTGGAGAATGTACTACCGCCAACGATGATGTTACCAAACTCATCATGATCGACCGCATGAGGGGTATCGTCGAGGCTACCGCCAACATAGGTTGAAAAGATCAGAGGGTCCACAACAACCATCCTCGACCTGTCGTAGCTTCCCAGATCGAAGGTGAAGGAATTTTCATTCACTTTCTTGAAACCCGAGGATATGACCTCCTCCGAATCATGATAATAGGATAGAAGATCTTTATCCCAGATGGGATCCCGAAGTCCCGTAAGGATCATCAGATCATCATCGTTGACAACAAGTCCGTTATGTCCGTGAATATCGAACCTGATGTCTTCTGGGTCGGAATATGGGTCCAGGATCAGATCGTACTTCGGCCCGTTCCCGCCAAAGTAGTACCTGAGATCGATCCCATCCCAAATGTCCTCATAATAGACCTCGGAGAAGCACCTTGCTCCGGTAACCCATTTTTCGGGATCGTCACCAATGAAAAAATTGACATTGTGCGATGATTCATCAATGCCGGAAGGGGATGGGTTTAATGGATCAGAGAACTCATATCTCAAAACCGCTGCCTCGGTCCTACTCTTATCATCACCATCATCATTGAAGGATTCGATCATGTTCAGTATCATACCATCTCTGGTGAGACCGATCTTCCCGAAATCCGTATTACCCACAAAGAGCACTTCCGGGTCCCATTGTCCTTTGTTCTCTATGAAATACCCACTAGTACTACCATAAGGATCGTATTGCTGATCAAGTTCATCATTGCGCATACTTTTCACTTCTACCATTCCTGTACCACCCGCTGATAGGAAAAAGAGAAAGGGTGTCAGGATAACAATCGTTGTCAGGACCTTGATCCGTACATAGCCCATGCTAGTTCCTCCTTGATCTGTTCAAAGCCTCAGGATCCTGAACAAGCCAAAAAGCTCATTCAGTAATATTCGCTCGCTATGATGTTCCTACTTCACTCCTTATTATTTAAATTTGGATGGCTCATATGCAAAGCTTCTCAAGACCATATTTTACAGCGGGAATGGGATTCACTTCAGATCGGCTAATGCAAATTTTTTATAATATAACAAATTATCTATCGGTGATTATTTATAGCATCATATTTCACATCCCATGTTTTTACCCACATGTGATAGTAACAGTTATAAAGACGGCCATTTCTACCAATTTTTCTTATTGTTATCGTACATATACCATTGATCCTCATCATCAATGATCCATCATGACCAAGACCCTCATTTCAACTTCGGTCAATTGTTTCCCAAATACCGATCTAAAATAGCCCTCTTCTTGGGATCCAGCAGTATGGTCTTGGCGCAGTTGAGCTTCTTCATCTCCGTATCATCATTGGAGATGCCGTTACCAATCCTGTCGGGATGGTGGACCTTGGCAAGCTCGCGGTAGCTTCTCTGGATCTCGAACCGGGTGGCATTCCTGTCCACACCCAATATCGCATAGCAGTCCATGTCCTTTGTGCTTGCTCCCATCTGGAAATGGGTGAAGACCTCCTTGAGCTTCAGGAGCTCCTCCTCGGTTACGGTTCCCGGTTTCCTCTTTCTTCGTATCAGAACGATCAGAACGACCGCTGCCGCGATCGCCATCACCGCCGCTACGATGATCAGGGAGAGAGCCCACATCGGGAAACCTTCGTCCTTCCGCTCCACATCGGCTCTGAGCAGGAACTTTGTAAGGGAATTGCCGGAGCTGTCGATGGCAATGGCGGTGATAGAGAGCTCACCGTCCAGGTCCTTTGTTGGGAATTCAACATCATAGACCGTGCCGTTTACAGTATAATCGGTGATGTTCCACTCCCTGCCGCTGTCCATCCTCGCTATGAAATATACAGCCGCTATCTCCCTGTTGTCCGTTATGCGGACCTTGAGGGTAACATCCTTCCCCGACCTCTGCCCGGAGCTCAGGACCTTTATCTCTGGATCGGTACCGTCAAGGACATCTAGTTCGAGGCGGGTTGTGTTCTCGAGCCTCATATCGTCCCTGGCGAACCCGTACAACACCATGGTCACCGCTTCGGCTGGAACCTCGATCTCATATATGTCCCCGGCCAGCACGGCCGGATACTGTGCGCTGTCCCCGTTCAGTGAGTACTTCACCCCTGAATCCCATATCTCCCTGTTATCGGAAGCGGTAAGCCGGACCTCCAGGATCCTGGAAGTATAGGGGAGCCCGGCTTCCATTTCAATTTGAGGCGGGGTCCCGTCCTGGATCTCCTTCGATCCGATCGCTATCTTCCAGTTGCCGTCGAGGTCCACGGCCCCTACCCTGAAATTCAGCATATAGGCCTCGGGAGGTATCCTCTCCAGCCTGATGTTCTCGGGTATCCCGGAGATGTTGACAGGTTCGCCATCGTCATACCGGTGCTCGAAGAAACCTCCCGCCAATCCCTCGTTATCGGAGCAGGAGAAGAACTGGATGAAATCTCGGTCCGTGACGGGGGTATCCTGGGTGATGTCCATTATCCGGGGGAGCACCGTATCTATGACCTCGAGCTCTTTCTTGAGCACCCTCTCGTTCCTCTCCTCGTCCCAGACCGTGACGGTGTAATCCATGAAATAGCAGGTCTCAGGAATGGGAATATCAACCTCCCATGTATCACCGAAGGGTCCGAATTTGAGGACGCTCTCCTCGCTTTCCAGGTCCGTATCCTTATCGAATACCGCCTCTATCCGGATGGAATCCACATCCCTGTTGTCATCTATGGCGAACCTCATGTGATAGTCCATGTTCGACCTCGGGGGTTCATAGGTGATGTCCGATACCTTTGGAGGTGTTCCGTCAAGTACGGGTACGGTGTTCCATTCGGTGCAGAATGAGAGGCCGTTGACATCAAAAATGAACAGTCTGAAATAAAGTACATTGTGGAGCTCTCCCAGGGAGATATTGAAATAAGGAAAATGGACAGCAGGCGACCCGGGAAGGGGATCGATCCTATCAATATCCTGCTTCCGGTCGTCCAGGTAGTACTCGAGATACGATCCTGCAATCCCGATGTTGTCCCATACCGAATAGTAGATCGAGAAGTTGCGGCTTGTGAATGCTTCCTCCTCCCAGTGATCTCCCTCCACCCATGGATCGATGATATCCTCGACCGTGTGGTTGAAGGTGAAGTCCGCGCTGTTGCCAGAGAAATCGGTCAAAGATATGTTCACCATCATGTACAAGATCTCTTCATGAACGTAAACGGAGAAGTTGAGATCCCTCTCTTGATCGAATTCGATTGTTTGAGGGTTTTCGATATCTCCCCATCCGGTTATGGAGTTGTAAAAACGTAACTTCACGTCATACTGCATCCCGAAAAGAGTGCGGTCATCCGTAACCTTGTAGCTCGCCTTGAAGAGCTCCCCGGTTCTCGGCCCCCCTTCGGAATTATTCGTTGCCGAAGGAGGCGTCACATCAAGTGGGGGGAAGTCCGGAACAAGCGGTCCGTAATCACCTGGTCCTTGGGGGAGCTCCGTATCTCCGATCCCGTCCCCGTCAATGTCCTCGCCCCTGTAATCGGACCAGAAATTGCCTTTGCTGTACGGGCCGCCTACGATGTTCTTCTCCAGCAACCTTTGAGGTCTGTTCCATCTTATCTCATCTGGATCCTGGTTCCATAATGTCATGGTCGTATTCTGAAAATAATTGTTCCAGATATCGAGGGTCTCCGAATCTATGATGGTTATTCCGTTATTGTGATTGTAGAAATGATTGTTGAAAATTCTGCAGCCTTTGGTGGCATCCAGCTGGATCGATGCCTGGCCGTATCCACCGAAAGTGTTGTTCATGATATCGGTCCAGCTCCTGGGATCCTGGATGTAGATGTCGGTCACGGAATTATTGAACAAAGAATTGTTGAATATCATGTTCCCCGGACTGTTCCGGTGGATGTATATGCCGTGCCGAAGTCCGTCATGTATCCTGTTCATCCGTAGATCGTTCCAGATTGAATCCCTTTCCACCTCGATCGCATACCATGTATTGTCGTGGATGTCGTTATCCAAGACCTCGTTATAATCCGAATCGAAGATCTTTATCCCGTCATCATTGAAATGGAGCCGGTTTGACCTGATGATGTTATCATTGTTGCCACCCGATAAACAAATGCCTTCCTCCCCGTTGTGGTGGATGTTATTTCCTATAATGCTGTTTCTGCTACCGCTGCTGTCAAAATATAACCCGGAGTTCGAGTTCCAAAACATCTCACATCCTGATATTGTGACATTGCTTGCCGATAGTACAATGCCGTACCCGTTATGGGCGCTGATTACATTGTCCCTGAACTCCACTCCTTCCGCCCAAAGGATGTTGACGTTGATGCCGTTGTACCAATTATTGGATATGTTGTTCCTCATCACAAGGAGGTTGATATGTCTGGCTGTAATTATCATTCCGGAATAGCTGCTGAACGTTATACCATTGTCAATGATGAGCACATCCTCCGAAATTCCCATCAGGGAAACCCCATACCCGTTGGATGTGATGGTATTGTTATGAGCTTGCGCCCTCTTCATCTCCCTTATCAGGAGACCTACCTGGGTGTTGTTGGAAAAATCGCTCCATCCTATCTCCACATCCGTTGAGCCATGGGCATTCAGGCCGTTCGAATTCTCATTCAGCTCCGTATTCATCACTGTAACATTGCTGCTGCTGAAAATACTTAAACCCACATTGCTTCGATTGACGGCGATCTCATCCATAACGACATGGTCTGAATATAAGATATGGACACCAACGTATGCGTTGTAGACGATGCTATCCGACATTCTGACATTGGACACATTGTTGAGTTGGACTGCGGTGATGAGATCCTCAAGGCCCCCGAAGAGGGTGCAGTTCCTTATCCACAGATGCTTGGTGGTGTTGCGGACATAGATGCCGACCTCATCGAATATCCGGATGGTCTTGTTCTCCAAAATGTATGGATCGTTCGCTGTACCCGATCCCGAGCTTATCCCGTTTGAGGAGTTGAAGGCAGCGTCAGCCTCGATACCTATCGGATCGTCATAGGATGCCCAGTTCGGACCGATCGATCCTTCCGTTCCTTCTGAGAACTTATCAGCTCCGAGAACCACGGCTGTCGTAAGAAGCAGGAATGCTGCTAATACGGCCAGTATGGTCCTCTTTCTCATTACCGCTCTCCTCCGAAAGGGGTGAGCCGTAATTCCACTGTTTATTATAAAAGGATAGTTGTACGAACGTGAAAGGGATCCTAACGCTCCTCCAGCTTCTTCCTGGTGTACTCCAGCAGGCCCCCGGCATCCCTTATTGCCAGTATCTGCTCCGGGAGTCTGGGGAATGCGAACTCCTTTCCCCCTATCTTGATCGTACCGCTCTCCAGCTCCAGCTCGACCTCGTCCCCATCCCTGTATGCATCCACGGCATCGGGGGCCTCGATCAGTATCAACCCCTGGTTTATGGCGGCCCTGTAGAAGATCCTTGCAAAGGATTTCCCGATGATCGCCTTCACTCCGACGGCCTTCAGGCCGACAACGGGCTGCTCCCTTGAGGACCCGCAGCCGAAGTTGTCACCAACCAGGAGCAGGTCCCCATTTTTCACTTTCTCATGGAATGTGGGATCAAGGTCCTCCAATAAATGAGGAAGTATCTCCTCCGCGGTCGAGCACGTGTATGTATATTTTCCGGGGAAGAGCATGTCCGTGTTAACATCGCTGCCGTATCTCCATACCTTCACTTCAACACCTCCCTCGGATCGGTCAGTTCTCCGTAAAGAGCCGTTGCCGCAACCGTTGCCGGACTTGCCAGATATATTTCCGCCTCCTTACACCCCATCCTGCCCTTGAAGTTCCTGTTGGCTGTCGAAATGGTCCGCTCCCCGGGAGCCATAACACCCTGATGGGCCCCTAGACAAGGCCCGCATCCCGGAGGAAGCAGCATGGCCCCCGCCTCTAAAAGCTTCCCAACGGTTCCGTCCGCCGCCGCTTTGCAGAGTTCGGCATTGGAAGCCGGGGCAACTATGAACCTTGTTCCCTGACACACCTTCTCACCATCTAGAATGCTTGCCGCCACTCTCATATCCTCGTACCTGCCATTTGTGCATGTGCCCAGGAAGCACTGGTCGAAGGACAAGCCCTTCAGTTCCTCCACAGTCCTGTAATTATCCACGGTATGAGGGGCTGCAACGCCTGGAACGATCTCATCCATCGCATACTCATGCTCGGAGTGATAAGCGGCATCCTCGTCCGCCCATATCGGCTCATACTTTCCCCCATCCACACCCGCCTCCTCCAGATATCTCACCGTGTTATCGTCGACCGGGAACACGGCCCCCTTCGAATCCATCTCCACCCCCATGTTGGAGATGGTGAACCTGTCCCCGATGGTCAATCCGCCGATGTCCCCGTGGAATTCCACACATTTGTATGAGGCACCCGAAGCCGAAACATCTCCTATGATGTGCAATATCAGGTCCTTGGCATAAACCCCCTTCCCTAGACCTCCCTTGAGCGTCATCTTCACCGATCGGGGGACCTTCAACCACATCTCCCCCCTGAGGAGAAGTGACGCAGCCTCGGTCCTATCGATCCCGGTGGAAAATGTGCCGACGGCACCGTAGGAGCACGTATGGGAATCCGAACCGACGATTACCTGTCCGGGAAGCGCCAGACCCTTTTCGACAACGACCTGGTGGCAGACGCCGACACCCGCATCGAAGAAGTTCCTGACCTGGAACCTGGAAACGAACTCCCGCACCATCTTGTGGTTGGCAGCAGTCTTCTCGTTGGCGGCCGGGACCACATGGTCAAGTACGATCACTGGTAGCTCCCGGTCAACTATCCCGTAGGTGTCCAGTTCCTTCGATATCTTGCCTATGATGGCGGCCATGTTGTCGTGGGTCAGAAGGTGGTCCGGCCTCAGTGTGACTATCTGTCCGGGGGCCACCTTATCGAGTCCAGCCTTCCTCGCCAGAACTTTCTGAACGAATGTATCACCCATTCTATCACCTCTCGCAGGGCTTCACGAGCAGCCCTCCTCTTATGTATATCTCCAGCTGGACTTCCGAGAAGTGCTCGGTCTTCATTTCCTTTCCCCTGGTCAAGTTCCTGATCCTCCCTGCGAGCACATCCACTTCCAGCTCGTCTCCATCTTCAAAGAATCCCTCCTCGGGACCGTACGTCAGGATCGGCATCCCCGAATTGATGGCATTCCTCTCGTAGATGGCTCCGAAGGATTTCGCCAGGATCAAACTGACCCCCAGGGACCTGAAGCAGTCCACGGCCTGCTGCCTGGAGCTTCCTGCTCCGAAGTTCTTGCCAACGGCCACTATATCCCCTTCCTTCACCCTGGAGGCGAAATCCTCGTACCCCTGGAGATTGTCGAAGGCATACCTGCCCATCTCACTTATATCGGTGATCGTCAGGTACCTGTTGTGGTATATCATATCGGTGTCTATGTTGTCCCGAGGTATGAACCATACCCTGCCTCTGAAGGTAGTTGGCTTTTCCACCTGCACATCCCTGCATTCAGCTACTGAAGCTTCCACCCTGGGAGCTGTGAAAACGGCGGGCTCTTCCGGTATCCCGTCCTTTGTCGTGATGAAGCCTGCGGCGGCCGAGGCCGCAACGGTCTCGGGGGAAGCAAGATAGACGCTACCCTTTCCCTGCTTCCCGGCGAAGTTGCGGTTCCCGCTGGATATGGTGATCTCGCCCGGTCCGTTCTGTCCTATCTGACCTGCGGCGCATCCGGCGCAGCCGGCATTGCCCACGAGCGCCCCTGCATCCATCAGGGTCTTGATGATCCCCTCTTCCAGACACCTTTCCCAGACCTTCCTCGTGGAAGGGACCACTTTAAGGACAACGCCGGGAGCTACCTTCCTTCCCCTCAATACATCGGCCGCCGCCTTGATGTCCTCGTACCTGCCGTTGGTGCATGATCCTATGAAGGCGGAATCTATCTTCACGCCCTTCACCTCGGATACAGATACGACATCCTCGGGGTGCCCGGGTCTCGATATCATAGGTCCGACGCCCGAGATATCTATCTCCAGCTCCTTGTCATACCTGGCATCATCGTCGGGTCTCCAATCACTACCGTCCATTCCCAGCTCTTCGAGTACCTGGTCGGACGGCGGGAACAGAATTATGATCCCGCCCATCTCGGTGCACATGGACGCAATGGTTATCCTCCCCGACAGTCTCAGGTGATCAGCGTAACTCCCGCGGACCTCGGCCGCGTATCCCAGCAGTCCGTTGGCCCCGAGGACCTGGAGCATCCTGAGTGCAACGTCCTTGGGGGCGGCTTTTTCGAGAGGCATTCCCCTGAGCGTGATCCTTATGGACATCGGGAGCTTGAACCAGACCTTCCCCCTGGAGAATGCTGCGGCGATATCAACATCCCCCATGCCCTGACCGAAGGCACCGACGGCTCCGAGTATGTTCGCATGTGAATCCGTGGAAACCAGAACACCTCCGGGTCCCACCAATCCTTCATCGATCGCAATATGGGTCCCGATGCCCATATCGATATCGAAGACCTTTATCCCTCGCTCCCTGGCGAAGAGCCTGCAGACATGCTGGTTGGCGGCATATTTCTGGTCTGAGCCTCCCGGATTGCAGTCGAAGGTGAAGAATGTCCTGCCGGCATCCTCGACCTCAAGGCCGTTATCCCTGAGGTTCTTGACGACGTTTGCTCCCCCGAAATCCCTTGCGATGCGGGCGTCGACCTCCACATCGATGATGTCCCCGGGTTTTTCATTCCCCACCTTGAGGATCTTCTGAAGAAGGGTTCGTCCCATATACCCACCTCTACTCGATCAGGCTCCCCTTGTCCTTGTAAACCAGAGGATTGAAGGTTGCGAAATCAGCCTGATGAATGAGTATCGTCTCTATGACCTGGGGGCGCCCCTCGCCTTCCTTTGCATGGCATGCGATGGTGTTAAGGTACTCGTCTCCGAACCCTGCCCGGGCCGCAAGGATCGTTCCGGATATGGGATGCCTGGCGCACATTCCGCTGCGGCTCTTGCGGAAGCCCCCGGCTCCGTCCGGTTCTATCTCCAGAAGTTTACCGACATCGTGGAGAAGACCGCCCGCAACCAGCCTGTCCATATCGATCTCGTAGGGCATCCTCTCGTAGGTCTCCATCTGGGCCAGGGCGAGACCGACCGCACCTTCCGTCACAGCGATCGTATGCTCGATGAAACCTATTCCGAAGGTGTTGGTGAGCAGGGTGAAGGGCATCTTCCTGAGGTCCTCGATGCTTTCCCAGCCTCCCTTGGAGCATCCTTCAACCCAGGTCTTTACTACCTTTTCAGCCACGGACTTTTCCTTGATCATGTCGAGCTGAGGCCCGAACAGCGCTTCTATGTCCTTCTCTTGTATCATGGATCCGCCTCCTTTCCTGAAAGCCGTCCGAACCCTTGAGCGCTCATCTACTTTATTAAGCCGGTGGGGAGGTTCTACCTCAAGCCCAAAAAACTTATAAGACATGATTAACGCAAATGGAAAAAACCGCAAAATCCTTTTTTACCTATTCCTCATAATATGATCCGTGCCTGTGGCACAGACAGGCATTGAGTGCGTTATAAAAGCCCCTGGACCTTCAGGGGCAGGGTCCTCCCTCCGGGGAGGGCCCGTCATTTCCTATTTATAGAAAATATAATGACCGTTGTGCATGATTGCCCTCCATGGGGAGCCGGTACACGACCTTCGTCACATCCGTCATGCTTCTGGCAGTGATCTTCCCCATGCTTCCACCGGGAGCTGAAGGACAGGAGGCCGGCAGCTGGTCCTACCACACATCGTACGAGATATGCTCGCTCTCCGAGCAGTGGGCTTCCGATCACGGCGACACAGCCAGGTACACAACGGCAAGGGATCTTCTGGGAACCAGGGAGATACCCGGTGGAAGGGATATCCCCATCGTGATAATGGACCTCCTGCCCGAAGATGAGGATCCGTGGGCCCTTTTCATAGGTGCGCACCACGGCGACGAGCCGGATTCCGCCGAGGCGGTCCTGGCATTCTTGTACTACCTGCTCAACACGGAGGATGAAAGGACCGGAAGCATCCTTGGGGACCTGAACATAGTCCTGATGCCCGTCGTAAATCCCTTCGGCCTCGACACGGGAGAGAGGAACGACGAGAACGGGGAGGACCCCAACAGGGACTACCCTTTTGCTCCCGAAGGAATCACTTCATCCTCGGACGGCATACCGCTGACGACAGCGGGGGCCCAGGCGGTCCACTCCATATCGGAGATGTTCCCCTTCTCGATAGCCATCTCATTTCATACGGGATCCGAGGGAGTATTCACCCCCTGGGGAGCCGAGCAGGTATCCAACCTGACACCTGACCAGAACATGTTCAGGGACCTAGGGGCGGCTCTTTCCAGGGCTTCCGGAACAGGGATGCAGTACGGTCCGGCCAATGATTTCGGGTCCCTCGGATATATCAGGGGAGCCTTCGACGATCATCTGTACGGCTCAGGGATCAAGAACGAGCTCCTGGACTCGCAGGACCACATGCTCCCATATTCTACCGCAACGGCGACCGTCGAGATGGTTGAGAGGAAGGGGCGATCCCCCTGGGGCCTAGGCTCGCTGGAGGGGGTGGAAACTGCAGGAGCTCCTGAAGATGGTACAGTTGCCATGGGGGTCCGTATGTGCCTTGCCGCCTGCGAGCTCGCATCCCCCACCATCTCCGGAAAGCCGCTCACGGATGGTTTCCGGGTATCCATCAGGGGGGCCGCTTCCATTTCGGATATCTCCGCATACTTGGAGGATAACGGAGCACCGGCCCCGCCCTCGTCATCATCGACGGTTATTCATCCTTTCCTCCCGGAGACCGAAATGACATTCAGATGGGACGAAGATTTATCTTCATCCAACCTCACATTCAGAACGAGGATCGACGAGGACTGGGGCGAGCCCGAAAAAGGGAGCGATCCGGTAACAGCCCCTGTATCCCTGCTCTCATCTTCCCGGCGGGGCAGGGGAGGAGAGCTGGAATGGCGCTTCTCCGTCCCCACGGAACCGGAAAGAGAAGAGGAGGAAGGGCCCGTCATAGAGATCCTAGACATCGAGCCGGGGGCGCAGGAGGCAGGGGGGGCCTCATCAGCCTCCATCAACATACCGGTTGATGTAGGGACGCCTATCGTAATGGTGATCACTGCGGTCGTTGAGGGAGAGGAAACGGCCACGGCCTTCTCCTCCAAGGATATTGAAACCGGCATTCACTCCTACGAGTTCCTCACACCCATAATAGAGGGTGAGGCAGCTATTACGGCAAACTTGACAACAGACAAGGGGAGCTTTCTTGCCCGCGGCGATATGCTGCTCTACCCACATGTTTACATAATGAACGTTCTCACGGAACCTCTGCACACCGGCGAGGACAGATACAAAGTGCTCATCGGAGTGGATGGAGGAAGGAGCGACACGACGATCTTTTACGGACTCTGCCGCTCGCTTTCGACTCCCTGGTCGGACCAGGGATGGTCCATGGGCCCGGTAGGGGTGGTATCGAGGGAATACGGACCCTACACACTGGAATTGGACATGTCGATGTACAGCGGGTCCCTATTCCTGCGCGTCTGCAATTTCCCCGGAGGCGTCGAGACCCACGCTGAATTCGAGCTCGAAACCTCATTCCACATCTCCGATATGCCCGTCAGGACCATCGACGATGAGCTGATCGTAGGACCAGGGCTCATCCTCATGGACCGCGACGGTCTGGAGGAGGTCCGGTCGGGCCCCTTGGTCCCATCTTTCAGGATCCAAAATGAGAGAACGGGATCGAACTCAACCTACAGCATGGTCTGGACGACCATGAACAGCTTCACCGATGAGGAATGGGACCTCGTCCTGGATCAGGCGGCCATCCTCGGCGCCGATCCGTCGGACATAACAGGGGCGTGGTGGTCCAGGCGTCCCGTTCCCTTGGAAGAGGGCACCTATAGGATAACCATCAATGTGACCGGGGAGCTGGCGCTTTCCGGTTCGGATGGAGCCATCAAGGTCAGTATGGAGAAGGTCATCCAGGCGCCTCTTGTTGTGGGAGGCGATGAAGAAGAGGAGAAGAACAGACCCTTCCCATGGGCCCTTTTCCTTTTCGTTTTGCTGGTGGTCCTCCTTATCCTTGGACTGTCCATCCTGCGCAGGAACGCACATACAAGAACAAGGGAGGAGGGGAGACGGGAAGATCCAGGAAAAGCCCCGCCCTCCGGCAGGAGCGGAGCACGCTTACAATTCAAGTAGTACGTAGAAGTTGGAGGTAGGATAACATGGTCAGGCTCTCTCCTTCGATACTCTCGGCGGACCCCTACTGCTTCGGGGAGGACATAAAAAGGGCCCTTTCCGCAGGTGCTGACATGGTCCATGTGGATGTCATGGACGGGCATTTCGTTCCGAACATCACCTACGGCATACCTCTTGTAAAGGGGCTCGGGAGGCATCTGGAAGCCGAAATGGACGTCCACCTGATGATCTCGGATCCTGACACCTATGCCCCCATGTTCGCCGAAGCAGGTGCTGACACTGTCACTGTCCACGTGGAGGCATCGAAGCACCTGATCCGGACCCTTGCGGCCGTCAGTGAGGCCGGGGCAAAGGCAGGGGTTACTCTTAATCCCCATACACCCATCTCCTCCTTGAAATGGGTGCTGGAGCATTGTGACATGGTGCTTGTCATGAGCGTAAATCCCGGATATCCGGGACAATCCTTCATACCCTCCTCCCTGGACAGGATCGCGGAGCTCGGGTCCCTCATGGAGGAGATGGGGGCTGTGGTTCCGATCGAAGTGGACGGAGGGATAGGTCCGGACAACGCGGCAGATGTCGTGGGCGCCGGAGCGGACATAATCGTTGCCGGTTCCGCGGTATTCACTGCCAACAACAGGGATATTGAGGGCAACATCAGAAGGATCAAGGAGGCCTTCAGGAAAGGTCTATCCCGTAGGTCCTGAAAAGAACGGTGCAGAGACCGCTTGCCTCAGTTGAGGAAATAATCTCTCCCGTTGATCCGTCAACGACCACTATGTAGTAGGTCATGGGATCGGACCTGTCCTGAACGTGGGATACGAACAGCTCCCTGCCAGAAAGCCTCTCTACACCCATGGCCGAATGCATGAGTGATGAGAGCGCACCGGCGCCCGCGGAGCCTCTGATGATCAGCTCCAATGCATATGTCGAGGAATGCTCCTTTCCTACGAACATGCGGTCCGCGTAGGGAGAGGAACGGAGGGTGGTTTCCAGCTGTTCGAGGGTTATCAGGTCCGGTCTTTCCCTGCCGGGGGCCATGGTCGGACAGTTCCCGACCTTTGTCAGCTCCATCACGCTTGTCCCCAGAGGTCCGACCTCAGGTGACACGTCAACCTCGAAGTACAGTCCGGTGGACGATCCGGGGGATGAAAGGGTTATGTTCCAGGTCCTCGTGGGTGCTCCCCTGGAATCGTTCCGGTGATAGGAGATCCTGCTGAGCGTCATATCTCCCGAGCCCCGGAGCGATCTCCCGTCCACGTCCATTGCATGATCATATGCGTCCCTAGGGGATGACCAGAAACATGTGTCCCCCGATCCTTCATCGGGGAGGAAGCTCTCCCTTCCAAGGTCCGGCGACAGCTCACCCGCCATGAGTTCCGGGTCCCACCATCGAAGCTTTTGACCCCCGCCGTTGTAATGGTCAAGGAGCGACTCACTTATCCGGAGGTCCGCATCGAGCATGCCGTCCTCGGATTCGAGGTTGCCCGAGAGGTGCAGGGTGATCGATCCCGGATGCGGGACGTTTTCGGTCAGCGATATCAGGCATTCCAGCATGAAGCCCTTATCGAGCTGGGAGACTATGGAAAGTTCGACCCTTGCCATCCCGTCAATTTCCAGGTAGGAAATGACCTCCCAATCGAAGGCCGCCCTCTGGGAGCTCACTCCGAGCTCCTCCAGGTCCAGTCCGAGAAGGAAGCTTCCCGAGGATGATGAGTTCAGGGCTTTGCATTCCTGCCTAAGCGTCTCCCAGAGAACATCGCCCCAGTACGCCCGGGGAGCCTTGAGGTCTACAATGATATGGGAGCTCTGTACTGGGCCTCCGATGGTCGCAGATGAGGAAAGCGTGGTCTCCCTTCTCTCCAGCCAGTTTCCCATGGCCAGGTCCCTGAAGATCGTCCTGGACCTCTCGATATCGCCGTGGAGCTGGAGCTTGGTCTCGTCATCTGCCGTGTAGACTGCATCGAACGTCCCGGACAGCTCGAGGAGCCTGACCCCCTCATCCAGCGATCTTGTGACTGTCCCAGACTGATCGTAGGAGGCCGATTCACCTCCTCCATCCTGCCCTTCACCGTCTATTCGGAGGGACATGTTGTAGGAAGTGATGTAGATATCCCCTGCGGCGGAAGGAGCAATCTCCATCGATGCCTCCCCGCCGAAGGAGTCACTGAAAAGGTTCCTACCGCTCTCCAGCACCCCGGGTATGCCGTTGTACCAGATTCCTGCTCCGACGTTTATGGTGATGGCGGCTGCAAGGAGCACATAGACGGACCTCTTCAGCAACATCCTACCTTCCTTTTCGTTATCCGAAGAATTGGGCAAGTGCGGATCCCTCGATGGAATTCGTATATAGCAGCTGCCCAGTGTTTGCGTCCACCGCCGCACCGAAGGTGGTGCCGGAGTTCCATACTGTATCAGATTTTATCCCCATCGCGTTATCTGCCGACGGGGTCTGGATACCGGTGAGCTGTGATATCAGGAGAAGCCCCTGATTGTTCTCCTGGTTCACTCCGACCACACCGAAGTAGAAGACAGTGTCTTCGCTCAGCTTGTTGTTGACGAAGGCTTCCCTCTTGGCATCGTCATCGGTCCTTAGGATCTTCTCGGCGTGGGTCAGCGTAAGTATCTTGCTGTTCAGGTCCAGATTGTCCTCCATTATCCCTCCGTCCCATCCGGTCCTCCTCCTTCCGTGGTAGTCATCCCCTTCGTCCTTCTCGATGAAGATCTCCGAACCCTCATCGGTGCTGATCCTGGTTACAAGTATGCGATACCTCCACTCCGGCCATTCGTCATTCTCCTCCCAGTATTCTATGAGCTCGTCCCTGTCGAAAACATAGCTGAAAGTGATGTTCCACCGATTCACGGTACCCTTGGATTCAAGCAGGGAGGAATCCGATGAGGTGTTCCATGTGGATTCCTCCACAAGTACAAGTCCCCTGGATTCATATTCGAGAAGGAAATTCCTGAGGTCAGGGGAGTTCTCCTTGGCATAGTCGACAGCATTGTTCAATGTCAACCCGTTGAAGGAGGACCTATCAAGGTCGGATCCGTCCTGGGGTCCGTAAGCCGGCCTCTCGAACTCACCTGCGGGGTGGAGGTCGACATATTCGGAATGGCCCGTCGGATCTCCCCACGGGATGTCCTTGTCGCCCCTTACGACCGATCCCGCATCCTCCTTTATCTGCTGCCATGTCTCCAATATGATGTAGAATTTCTCCTCATCGCCCTCGAAACTCGAATTGGTCCTGGTATGGCCCTTGATGGGAAAGGGATAGTCGCTTGTTACGTAGAAATCCCTCTCGAAATAGAGGAAACGGAACAGGTCTGCGGTGACGTTGACCTTAAGGGCGTCATAATCCGCGACCTTGTAGGCCCCGACAACGGACCAGTTGTAATACAGGTCCTGGCCCCAGATGGGCTCCCCGAGGAATGTACCCGTTGACTGAAGCGATAAAGTCTGTCCTCTGGCATATATGGCATCATCAAGGGAGACGAGAGGGTCTTCCCTTGGATCGGGGAATGTCTTTAGGTTGGCATTGTACGTAAGGTCATCGAGTCCCCCGAGGTCCGGATTGTCCCTGCGGTCCTGGTCGCTCAGCAGGCTTGAAAGACCCTCTATCGTGATCGAGCCGGTGTTCAGCGCCTTGATGGTATGTTTATCGAAGATATTGGTGAATTCGGATCTCTTCAGGTCCAGCCTTCCGTCGATCTGGGCTGGGTCCCTGTCCGAACCCTCCACTCTGACCTCGAAATTTGCAGCGGTCTCCAGCGAGACCTTTATGCTCCTGTGTGACTGGAGGAAGCCGTCGTAGGCATCCACGGGCTCATCGAGGAATTGAAGCAAGGTGCCGTCACCCCTGAAGGTGTACTTCCCGTATTCTCCGGATGTCTTGTTCTCCCAATAGAGCTCGGCAAAAAGCCTGTAGTCGTACAGGGCCCTGTCGCCGATCTTCATTTCCGGGACAGTCACGGTGGTTATGTCCGATGTTATCTCATCGCCCTGATCCCCTTTCCCATCGCCGTCCCCCGTGCCGTTCCCTTCCTCCTGGGTTACAGGGGGATAGAGGGCGAAGTAGCCTGCATTAAGCAGCAGCGCGGTGATTGCAAGGGTGAGAGCTAGCTTTCGCATCTTTTTGCACCTGCCCTAGGACGAATACATACTGCATTGCCCATATACTATTGGCCAACATAGTTAGGGGTGCATATATTAAGGTTCTGGAATCTGCCATGAAACCTGCCCGACGGACGGCAATGGTTAAACAAAAGTAGAATATTCACCAAGTGATGTGATGATCATGGATGAGGATACCTTCGATCTCGCGATCATAGGAGGAGGACCGGCCGGATTCTCTTCTGCCATCTATGCGGGGAGGTCCGGTCTCAAGGCAGTGATTCTGGAGAAGCAGATGGCGGGCGGCCAGGTAATGACATCACCGTCCATCGAGAACTGGCCGGGGGAGAAGGAGATATCCGGACCCGACCTGACCATGAAGTTCAGGGAGCACGCCGAAACCTATGCAGAGATAAGGGAGTTCAGCGAGGTCGAGGAGGTTCAGAAGGATAAAGCCTTCATCATCAAGACACCCGAGGGAGAGATCAAGGCCAGGTCCCTGATAATTGCAACGGGAGCCGAGCACAGGAAACTGGGCGTTCCCGGGGAGGAGGCACTCAGCGGAAGGGGGATCAGCTACTGCGCAACATGCGACGGCTTCTTTTTCAAGGGGAAAGATGTACTGGTAGTAGGCGGCGGAAGCACCGCTCTACTCTATGCCATTTACCTGAACAACATAGACTGCAGGGTCAAGCTCATCCACAGGAGGGACGAGTTCAGGGGGGAGAAGGCACTTCAGGACCAAGTGAAGAGTCTGGAGATCGAACTGGTCATGGATACTGTTGTGGAAGAGTTCGTGGGTGAAGAGGAGCTCCGGAAGGCCGTTGTCAGAAATGTCAAGACGGGAGAGAGATCGGAGATCCCTGCCTCCGGCGCCTTCATCGCCGTTGGGGAGTTCCCGAGGAACGATATAGCCAAGGCCCTGGGACTTGAACTCGACGAGGAGGGATACATCATTGTGGACCGGACCATGCGGACATCCGTACCGGGTGTGTTTGCAGCGGGGGATGTGACCGGAGGACTGAAGCAGATCGTTGCCGCGGCGAGCGAAGGGGCAGTGGCCGCGACCTCCGCATTCGAGGACCTCATGGAGCCCTACTGGATAGATAATTGACACCCCTGTATCATTGAAAGAATGAAATACCCATACAAGACTACGGTGGCATGCCCTATTTCTCCCAGGAGAACTACCATTTCGAGATAGGAAAGATACTCTGCATAGGGGAGCCGGGGGAGAGCATAAAAGAGCCCGCCGTTTACATGAAGCCAGCCTCATCCATCATCTTCATCGACGAGCCCATCATACTTCCGGAGGGATCGGACTGCCTTGGCTATTCGCTGATGCTGGGCGTCTCCATAGGTAAGAAGGTCAAGAGGGATACGAAGAATCCCATGGAAAACATCCTCGGCCTCGGTGTGATCATTGATATATATGACATAGACAACATGGAAAAGTGCCGGAGGGAGGGACTTCCGTGGACTATCCCCAGGGGAAGGGATACTTTCTGCCCCATGTCCGAGTTCAGCCCCTTCAAGGAAGTTGAGGACCCATATGCCTGCGGGGTTTACATGGAGATCAACGGGACCGAGGTTGTAAGCACCGATACCAAGGAACTCATCATGGACATTGAGGCTTCCCTGCATATGATAGCCCGGAGCATGACCATGTACCCTGGTGACATTATCGCCATCTCCTTGAAGGATGCCTCCGGAAAGGTGAAGGAAGGGGATCTCATCGAAGCGGGCATCTCCTCGATCGGGATTCTCAGGCATAAGGTAAGGGCCTAGAAACTCACCATTTTTTTACCCTCCTAACGGTAAAAATGTACGGAAAAAGTGACTTTTTTCACGCTAGAAAATCACCCCCCGGACCTGTATTTCCTGTGGAGAAAATCCTTTCTATAGAATGCATTTCCAATATGATAGAAATGTACAGGTTGGTCGATAAAAACGACCTTTTTTACGGACCGGGTCGGCAGCACATTATTCCATTAAATTCTGTAAAAATGTTATATTTACCACTGGAAATCCATCACAATTATTATATATTCCTAATGCATATGGGTTTTTTGCCCGGACATGGTTGCGTTCCAACGGTCCATGTTGTCCGGATCGGAATGCAATCTCCGGCGCATCAAAGGGGATTTGAAGACCCTTCCCTTCGGGGAAAGATCTTCAAATATGGAGCTCGCTCGGTTAGGGATAAAGAGCCTCGGTTCTTCTTCCTTTTTCGGGCGATCAAAGGAACTGACCTTTGCTCTGATCCTCAACACCCGTTCCGAAACCATCCCCCGGGATCGTCGAAGAACAGGCCTTGAGGAAAGACCTCTCCGGAGGTTTTAAAGGAGTTGAGGTTCCCAAATGCCTCGGCATTAGGAGACGCAGGTGCTGGGAAGCACTGAAGGCCCACGGGGTTGAAACGTCCCCCCGATCCTTTCCCCTCGGGGAAAAGACCGGAAGGTCGTGGAAATTCCACGGCCCCGTTCCGGAAAAGGACCGTGTCCTTCGGGATACGATCCTATACCGGTTCGGGACTTGGGTCAACTTCCCAGGTGGTATGTCCCCGGACGAACCACCACGGGAAGCATCCGAAGGTAACATCTCCTTCCTTCGCTTCCCTTCCTCGGAAGGGACCGAATAGGATATGAAACCTGATCCAGGAAAGCCCCGCTTTCCACCTTCCTCCCCGGAGGAAAAAGGAAAACGGAAGTGATCCTGGACGGTATTGGCCCCCTGACCCCGGATCAGGGTTCCTCGGGATCCTGGGACGGAGGATGGGACCGGTATCGGGATGGCTCCCAGATATTCCTCTTCGGAGGAATACCTGATCAGGACCCTCCCAGGAACGGGCTTGCCCGTCCCAAAGAGGATCTTGAGAAGGGCCGCGAAGTCCTTTGTAAGTTCCATGGTTCCGCTTGCGGAACCAACTCCACCGATGCACCGAAACCGGGCCGATGGGGGAAGTGGCTTCGGTTGCTTCCCCCATCGTCATTTTAGGAGGTTTTCCCGCGTAGGGTCACAACTCCCCTCGATATGATTTTATATTAAATGGAGGTTGGGGAGCCTGGTGCCGGCATGTTCTCCAAAAGGATCCGAAATGTCCAACCTTCGGCCACTGTAGCTCTCTCGAACAAGGTCAAGAGATTGAAAAGGCAGGGCCTGGACATTCTATCCTTCACCCTGGGAGAGCCCGATTTCAAGACCCCCCAGCACATAATTGACGCTGCAAAGAACGCCCTTGATGACGGCCTTACCCATTACGTTCAATCGATGGGAATGCCACAGCTCAGGACCGCACTGGCCGAACATGTCGGAAGGAAGAACGACATCAAGGCTGAGATGGACAACGTCATCGTGCTGCCGACGAAGTTCGCCCTCTACTGTGCCATTCAGGCAAGCGTCAATCAGGGAGATCAGGTCATCTTCCCGAATCCCGGCTGGGTCTCATACGGACCGATGGTCACACTTGCCAAGGGCACCCCGGTGCCCGTGAAGATGAGGTACAACGACGGTTGGGAGTGGCATCCGGATGACATAAGGTCCCATATAACCCACAAGACAAGGGTGATAATCGTCAACACTCCCTCGAATCCCACAGGTTCCCTCATTTCCAGGGACGCCCTCAAGGAGATAGCGGAGATAGCAGATGAGAAGGACCTGCTGATAATATCGGACGAGGTGTATGAGAATCTGATCTACGAGGACGATCACTTCTCCATCGGGTCCATAGACGATGTCGCCGACAGGACCGTGACTATCTCCGGATTCTCGAAATCCTATGCGATGACCGGTTGGAGGATCGGGTGGATGATAGCGACCCAGGAGATGATCAAGATGGTCAACAAGCTCCAGGAGCATTCGCTCACATGCCTTCCGGGATTCGTCCAGATGGGTGCCCTTGCAGCCCTGGAGAACGGCGATGACTGCGTGAGGGAGATGAGGGAAGAGTTCAGGGCGAGGAGGGACATGCTCATCCCCATGTTGAACGAGATAGAGGGGGTTACCTGCGAGGTCCCCAAGGGAGCCTTCTATGCCTTCTTCAGGATGGATACGGGCTTCAGGTCCATGGACCTTGCCGAGATGCTCCTCTACAAGGCCCACATCGCCCTTACCCCCGGATCAGCCTTCGGCTCGGCGGGCGAGGGGCACTTAAGGATGTCATACGCGGCATCAAGGGAAAACCTCCAGGAGGGGGTCTCCAGGATCTCTCAGTTCGCCCGGTCCCTTAGGTCCGGCTCGAAATGAGATTCCAGCACAACGGCCATCATCCTATGATGACCACCGTCCGCAACATATGTTTGACCGCCTCTCTTTTTCTTCATGACAAGAAGGACCACGATCAGGAGAGCTATCATTGCCGTACCCAGGGAGGGGATGCCGTAAACAGCATAGGGCAGCCATTCAGGGTCCACCTCGAGAACCAGATCAAGAGTGTCCTTGTTCCCCGCGGCATCCCGGGCCTCTACGGTTATCACGTGGCTTCCCGGCCCCAGGTCCAATTCAAAAAGGGACCGCTCCGTCCAATCCTGCATAACCACCCCTTCCCCGGATACCTTGTACCGCATCCTGGTCCCATCGGTCGATCCCGAGCAGTCCAGGATGAAGCTCGAGCCGCCTCTTTCCATCACCTCCACCCTCAATACAGGAGGACGGGAATCTATATTGAAACGAAGGTCCGTCGTATCCTCTCTGTTGCCCGCCCTGTCCTCAGTCCAGTAATACAACGTGTATCGCCCCTCGTCCCCCGGGGGATCGATCGGGCCCTCGAACTCCAGGGCTTCTTCCGGGGAGCTCCATGAATAATAGGTCGTCCCCTCCTCATCTGGTACGAGCAGAATGAGGGGCTTGGAAGTGTACCAATCACCTTCCCTGCTTCCCGTCTCCTGCACCTCTGTCCGGGGGAAGACCGTGTCCACCTTGAATGTCATCGTGACTGCGGTGCATGTGTTCCCCGCGGTATCAACCGCGTAAACATCTATCCTGTGCTCTCCGTCCGGGACGTCCAGTCTGCCGAAAGCTTCCTCCCACCCACCCCCGTCCATCCTGAATATCACACTTGAGCCGTGGTCGTCGGAGCAGCCGAGACTGATGAGTGGGGACGATATGTAATATCCGCCTCTTCCGTCCGGGAGCTCCGGCTCCACGCTGCAGGTCAGGACCGGGGATCTTGTATCGACCTTGATATCCAGTGTCGTTGTGTTGCCAATGTTCCCCGGACCGTCAACCGAACGGTACTGGAACGAATGCACACCGTCCGGGACGGTGAGGGGGCCCCTGTATTCGATGAACGACTGACGGGGTGAGAACCTGTACTCGGTCCTGGAACCTTCCTCACCGGGGACCAGTTCTATGATAGGTGCTTCCCTGTACCATCCCGAGGGAGAAGGTTCAGCGGGGCCCCTCAATATCAGTTCCGTCTCCGGCGGGATCGTATCCACCTCGAATTCGAACCGAAGGTCCTCGGCCCTCCTTCCCGAGCCGTCAACGGCCCCTATGACGAGGCTGTGGGCCCCCTCCCCGATGAAGAAAGGACCGGTGTAGGCCTCCTTCATTCCTCCGTCGAGAGAATGATGCACATCCACGGGGGCTCCCCTGTCGTTCCCGTCGAGCTCAACGGTCACGAGGGGCTCGGTCGTATAGCTGCCGTCGAGGCCGTCCCCCTCCCCGGGGGTGAGATATACCGTGATGTTAGGGACCGCGAGGTCTATCCGGATCGGAATGTGGTTCTCCTCCTCCAGGTTCCCCGCAAGGTCCTCTCCGAAGAAATGTATGATGTGCTCCCCTTCCCCAAGCGGCGGGAGCGTGAAATTGCCCGACCCGTTCAGGGTCCTGTAATCCCCCTGTCCGATCCTGTAGTGGACCAGAGCAGCCTCGTTGGGACTAAGTCTCACCAGGGGCTCGGACTGGAACCAGCCGTTGTCGCCCTGGGGGGCCTCCGGCTCGGTTATGAACGATGTCTCCGGAGGTATGACATCCGATATCCTGATGAAATCCTTGTGGGGGATGTGATCGTGCTTCACGGCAGTCAGGTTTATGTCGCAGAACCAGTCGAGGACCAGTTGAAAGGAAAGCTCCCCGTTCTCGTCGGTTAGTCCCCTCTCGAACACGCCCCTGCGGTAGTTCTGCAGGGTTATGTTCACATCGGGGACGGGATCGCCGCCCTCATCGGTGACCTTAATGAAGATGTAAGGATCGAGATCATCCTCGTGCTCAACATTCACTGACAAGGGCGAGGCGTCCCCCGTCCGGATCTGCGTCAGGGGCTCCCCCAGCAGCGTGAACTCCAGCCAGCAGCAGCTGACCTCGGGATTTCCCGGATTGGAGAACTCCCTTGCCCAGGACTGCGCGTAATGGGTCTTGGCGCCCGTATGTATGCCCCCCGCGGTGAAAACTCCGAGGCCTCCGACCTGTCTGGCGATATCCTCCTGGAGGCCGTTGTCGTAGGGCAGGTACCTCTCCACCCCAAGGATTCCGACCGAAGTCCTGGATGAACCGACGTACGCCATCGAACCTCCCTCGGTGTTCTCCGTGAATGCCTCGCCCATGCATTCGGAGAAACGCTGGGAAGGGCAGCCCGAAGTATCATCGAACCAGGTCGTAAGGCATGCCAGGGTTGAAACGAAGGGAAGTTTGCCTTCGTTCCGCAGGTCCCTGGCATCCCTGTCATTGTAAACAACGCCCGCCCCGTAATTATCGCACCAGACCGTGGGACCTCCGTGATCCACGAACTGGACAAAAGCCGCGCCGTCCGAGATGCCCGCGTCCACACCTGCCCTAGAGAGTGTCCCCTCGTCCTCGTACATCGGGACCTTCTCCGCGAAGAGGGCGCTCAAGTACTTGTTCCACAGATACTCGGAGTGGGTGCCGCCGTCGCCCTCGTTGTGGGTATTGGCCCCGATCAGCACGGCCCTGGCACCCCATCCGGACTCCCCGGAGCCCATCTCGTAATCGATGATCTGCCGTATCTTCTTCTCCCATACGGTTGGATCGTTGATGGCAAGCCTTGACACAACGAGGTCGGGGATGGAATCCTCTATGTCCTGGGGCTCCCCGTACAATCCGTTCCCGTCCAGGTCCCAGGTGCCGTCCAGGCACTGGAAGTATGAGTCGGCGGGGATGGTCCCGTCATCCCAGCCCTCGTAGGCGCTGGAATCGTGGACGGATTTGACGGGGACCGTGTCCCAGTCCCCGGCGAGAAGAACATGGGTGAGCGATCCCCAGCTGTCAAGGACATCCTTTAGGTACTGTCTGAGAAGGTCTGCCGGGTCCTGGGAGCCGCCGTAGCTCTCCAAAATGTCCTCGATGGAAACCACCGAGGAGGCTATTCCCATCTGGCTCCTCCAATCCGCAAGGACCTGGAGCTCGTCCTCGATCTCCCTGGATGTGATGATGAGATACTCGGGCCTTATGTCCATCAGATCCGTGATGGATACCGTTCCCGGGACCGCGGAGGGATCCCCGGCGGCCCTGCTGGGCGTGGGTTCCGATAAGCTGTCAGAAAATGATATCTCCAGCTCCGCTTCGGTCGTATGGGAGGCGGAGCCGTCACTATCCAGGGCGAAGGGGCAGAAATAAAGGGTGTAAATCCTCAGCAGCCCTTCCCCGGACCTTGCGTATCCTGCGCTGTACCATTCGACCTGATCCACGGGGTATTTGCAGGAGAAGTCCCACAGCTCCAACGGGTCCATGTTCTCCCACGGGTTCACTGCAACGGGCATGGCCGTCACCCTCGATGCCTGGACATTCCGAGCTGATGACGAGCATAGCAATCTGACCGAGTCTATGTCCGCTCCGGCCGCCACCGGAACCGTTATCCATGGGACCATCGGGGAGCCAGGCTCTCCGTCCAGCTGGACCTGGATCGAGCCCTCATCAATGTATCCGATCCATTTACCGCCGATGATCTCGAGCTCTACATCGGATAGCTCCAGGGACCCACCGGGACCGATGAAGGGGGTGGATGTGATCCTGATAAGCAGCCGTTGATCATCACCGGCAGCGGGAGGTCCCGAAACCATTGAGCCTCCTCTCTCTGTCAGAGGTGCGGTGGCCGCGGCAAGAAAAACGGCCAGTAAAGCAAAGACCGAGAAGGCTCTCCCATTGGTCCGTTTCATCCGGATTCCAATTTGGGACCCCTTATTAATAGACTACGGTATCCGTCGATGCATCCTTCACACAGGCTCCCCGAACGGATCGTCCGTGAACTGCTCCGCTGGGCACGGGCCGAGGCACCGCCGGCAGTGAATGCACAGCCCGGTGTCCAGCTGGACCCTGCCCCCAGCGACCGACAGCGCATTCTCCGGGCATCTCCCTGCGCAGATGGAGCATCCTATGCACTGAAGGGACCGGAGCACCAGGGAAGCGAGGACCTCCACGTTGCGTTCCAGCTGCCTGTTGTCCTCTCCGCGTACTACGAGGGTGCCGTCGGGATAGACCTCCAGTACGGCCCTGCTCATATTCCATCCCGGGGGTCTCACCGAGAGACCTCCGGTTTCCGGGTCCTCCTCGACCTCCCCGAAGATGTCGAGCAGGCGGGCGAGATGTCTGAAGTCAATTGAAGCGGAAACCGTCCCTTCCCGGGAGATCCCGTCAACACAGGTGTTCGTGCCTTCGATAAGTGCAAGCGGCCCAGGGGTCTCCCTCCTTGCCCTGGGGACCAGGTCCGACGGGTCGAGACCCAGCTCCGCGGCCAGTCTTTTCATGTGGGGCGGGAGCCTCTTAAACCTGTGGAACCCGTGAACGATCCATTCCACGGGAAGGTTCTCGATCTCCTGCTGCTTCCTGAGGTATCCTTCCCACCTGCTCCTGTCCACACCGGTCCGCTCCACAAGCTCCATCTCCGCCATATCGCAGGATGGGCACAGCCAGCACCCGATCCTCTGGAATCCCATTTCGTAAAGTGGGTTGTAAACGGCCCCCTTACGCAGGATGTACATCCAAACCTCGAGGGCAGTCCACTCCTGTATCGGCGATGCCCCGGTCTGTCCGGGAACCCAGGGATTCGTCCACACGGCTCCCTTCTTCTTCCTGGAATCGGATTCGTACCTCCTCTGGCCTATGAAGGTGAGCACACCGTCCGGAAAGTACTGGGATATCAGCCTTGATGTAGGCCCCAGCTTGCAGACCTTGCAGCACCACCTGTGGTCCCTGCCGGGGGGCCCGAAGGTCTCCAGGTTCTCGAAGAAACCGCCCATAGGACGGGCCTCCAGCAGTTCGAGGCCGAGATCGGCGACGGTATCGTGCACGTTCTTCACCGTCTCGGGGAATTCCAGCCCCGTATCCACGAACATGATCCGGGGTGAGAGGCCGGCCTCCAGGACCAGATGGAGTGTGGCGAGGGAATCTTTCCCCCCTGAGTAAGAGACGGCCGTCCGCTCATGCCTCCCGGCGACCTCGAGTATGAACCTCTTTGCCCTCCGGACATCCTGGTCCAGAAGGGTCGAATTCACTTCAATGACCCTGTCCCATTGCGATCTCCACAGGTCCTTTTCGAGAGGGATCGGCCCGTCAGTATCGTAGAGGGCCTCCGGCAAGGAGGACCATCTCATCTTGACACCGACACCGCTCTCCGATACCATCTCCCCTCCAGGTTTCTTTGCGATCCCCGAGCCCACGATCGTTCCGGAGGGGTCCGCCACAACAACCTCATCACCGAAGGCCACATCGGGATCCGAATCGATGATCCCGGGACACATAAGGTTCTTTCCTTCGAGGAGAAAGGGCACGGCGGAAGCATCGGCGGTGACCATTCCCTTCAGCGGTTTGAAAAAACCGGCCTGAAGCCTCTTCCCGCCTCTTTCCCTGAGTATGAGGGAGCTCCTCCTCCTCCTTGCATCGAACTGTACGGACCCCACGACCTCCCCGTCGATGATTATCTCCTCAAGCCTGTCTGGGGCCGGACAGGGATTTAGTAGGACAGGACCGCAGCCTTTCATGAGCGCCTCCCCGGCGCCCGCTCCCCACTGTTGGTCGGCCAGTCCCATTACCTCGGATATGTCGCCGGGAAATGCGGGCCTTGCATCCCCGGGCGGTGTCATAACCACCTTTTCCGCCTTGGAGCCGCATGATGGACATCTATTCCCCTTCAGCAGGGGAGAGCGGCAAGAGCGGCACCATGCCGTGTCCATTCTTCCGTGGTAGACCCTGGCCATCTTGTATCCAACTCCCAGTGACCTCGATGATAAAGTTTTTGCGGTAGTTGAGAATCTTATCAGAATCTTAAATACAGAGGAGGATGATAATTCAATGTGGCCCGATCCTCTAGAGAATCCCTGGATATATCGTTACTTTTCCTGGCAATGAGCGCAGCTGACGGGAAACTCCTGAAGGATGAGATGTTCATCTCCGAGAAGTGCGCATTGGACTACGGAATAAAAAGCGATCAATGGGAGAAAACCCTCAACCGGGCCTTCATGATCTATTTCAACGAAGGGGACCGGGCCGTATCAGGGGCGATCGGGCGGCTGAAGCTCTCACTTTCAAATCAGGTCAGGAAGGAACTTGCCGAGGACCTCCTTGCAGTAGCACTGGTGGATGAGAACTACCATGACAGGGAAAAGGCACTGCTGAAGAAGATCGTCGAGCACTGGGAGATCGATATGCCCCATGATGAGGGGTTGTAATTTCTATTTACCTATCCGACCCTCCACTATGTCGAACATGGTCAATCCTTCCGCCGCCGGTTCCTTCTTCTCCACCTTCTCCTCGTGGTACCTGGTCCTCTGGTCGAGCTCCTCCCTTGTCGGTGTCTGGGAGACCCTCCTGACCAGCTGGTGGGGGCTCATGACCTCGAGACCTTCGGAATGGAAGGCATAGAGCATGGATTCCATGACAGACGAGCGGATGTACATCATGTTGGAAGGATTGTCTATGTAGGCCCTGAGCCTGTACTCCACAGCATGGTCGTGGAACGTCCTTACCAGAACCCGGGGGGGCGGATCCTTGACCACACCGGGGCTGACCAGGGCCGCCCGCTTCATCAAGGACCTTGCCACCTTGGGATTGATGTCGTAGCCGAGGCCAACATCCACCACTACGGCCATGTCCCCTTCCTTGACCGCCCTGGTATAATTGATGATGCTTGCCCCCAACACGTTGTTGTTTGGGAGCTCGTAGAGGTTCCCGTCCAGGTCCCTGAGGGTGGTGAACATGATCCCGATGGCGACCACATCCCCTATCACACCGGTCAGCTGGACCCTGTCGTTCACGTTGAACGGCCTCATTGACATCAAGACCAGGCCGGACAGCATGTTGCCAATCGAGCCCGTGGCCGCAAAGGAGACGACGAGACCTATTATCATTGAAATGACGAGTATGAAGGTCTGACCGATGTCACCCAGTCCTCCGATGGAAAGCAGGGTGAACATGAATATCAGGGCTATGACGAAGTACATCAGCCCCATGGTGCCTTTATGGGTCATCTCCATGATCTCGGGATTGACCTTTGTGGAGCGGGTCTTGAGCTCCTTGAAGAATATGTCCCCGAACCGCTTCATCAGCACTGCCACTACCACGAGGATTATGAGGAAGCCGAGCTTGCCGGCGTTGTCCGAGAAGAAGTTCCCCATGGTCCTTCCGATCTGCTGGTTCAGTCCGAAGGCCGACAGGACCAGAATGAAGATCACGGCCCCCGCAACAATGAATATGAGGTATCTCAAAACGATCTCCAGCATGGTGATAAGCTGAAGAGGGATGACATTCTTCCCGTCCTTGCCGCGCCTGGACCGGAGATATTCCCAGAGTTTGGTGTTCATGAGGAGAAGCACCCTTGAGAAGAGCAGGACGGCGAAAATACCCGCTATGGGGCCGGCCACCTGCCTCATCCAGCTCCATACATAATCCTTGATGGGCTTCACCATGTTCGAAAGCTGCCAGGTGAACGCTAGAACCACGCCAAGTATAGCTATCCTGTTGACGAATCTCTGGACCGCCGTGAACCATTCGGCCTCCAGGAACTTCCATTTGCGCTTCTTGAAGAAGTTCAGGACCGACATCAGGATGATATAGGCCAGGATTATCCCGATCACCATCCCCACAAGGAGGATGATGTCTATCCAGTGGTCCTCCAGGAAGTTCCGGACATCCTCCCAGGTGACGATCGGCCGGTCCTCCTGGGTGTCGATCTCTATTGACATGTTCCGGTTCTGGCCCCAATCCAGGACCATGGTCGTATTGAACCTCTCCTTCCCCTTGTAGAAGATCTGGAACGTGTACTCTCCGGGATAAACGAAGATCGAGAAAGAGCCATTCTTTGTCGTCCTTGTTATATTGATGAAGGAATGCCTGATCAACCTGATCTCAGCGCCTTCGACAGGCTCGTCCCACTCCTTGTCCATCACGTAACCCCTCAGGTGGGATTTGACGATGTCCTCGGGATCGATGAGGAAATCATGCACAAGGTCCGGTCCGTCAACCACCGACAGGCTTGTCTTCCATACGAGGCTCCTGTTGTACACCGTCTCTCCCGCCGTGTAGACGTAAACGGTGTACTCTCCCAGCGGAAGCGTAACGTTGTACTCTCCGTTCTTGTTGGTCCTGACGAGGACCGGTATCAGGTTCTCCCTTTCGAAGACTATGGTGTAGTTGAAGAAACCCTTCAATGTCTCCTTGTCGACGACCTTGCCCGAAAGGAGTGGGAGCTCCCTGCCCGAACTGCTCTGGGAACCTGCCTGAAGGGAAAGGACCATCGGAGAGATTATCAGGAAAAGCAGCAGAAACAACTGCACTTGCCTGGATGTTTTCATATTCCTTGGACCCCCACTTTGCCCGGGATAAAAATGCTCCAACTGATATTAATCCTTTCTCGAAAGGGAAGGCGGTAACAACGTTGTCTATCCTTTATTCTGATTGAGGGTCCTGATGATGAACACAACCGCAATGATAATGCCGATCAGGAGGATCACGATCACACCGCCTGCCAATCCGATCAGCATGGGGCTTTCCTTTTTCTCCGGATCGTCACCCGCATTCATATCGTCATCGTCGGATACTCCGTCATCATCATCATCCGGCATGCTGTCTATGTAGCCCTCGTCTATCATGAAGGAGAGAACCTCGGTGATGACCATATCGGTCACATCCTCGCCCTCCTGGCCCCAGGAACCAGTTTCGTTGTATGCCCTGGCTATGATGAAGAGCTTGAGGCTGGCTATCTGCTCCATGATCGTGTCCATATCTATATCTTCCAGAGAATCCAACGGGATATCCTCTTCGGAAATGTTGAAATCCGATCCCCCGACAAGGTCGAGCAATGAGAACATGTCAAATCCCATGGGAACCATCAGATTGAACCTGAACTCCCATCTCACCCACTCATCCTGGCCCTCTCCCTGGGGTTCGAGTACGAACTCTATCATACCGGGCAGGTAAAAGGAGAAGCTGTCGTCGATCCAGAGGTCCGGTACCTGAAGCCCTGATTCGTTCTGCATAGCAAAGGTGAGGTTCACACTCTCGGTTCCAGGAGGAGCGGTTCCCCTGACCTCAAGCTTTATCTTGAGGCTCCCGCTTGCGTTCTCCAGCAGGACCTCGACCTCTTCTATGTCTGGAGATTCCCATTCCCCGCTCTCAACGGGCGCCTCCTCCTCCCCGGCAGCGGGGAACGAAAGGATAGGCGCCAGGAGGAGCAGCAAGGCCGCGGAAAATATCATCAGGTCTCTTCTCATTTCCATACCTCCTCTTTCATCTTCGTGACCAGCCGCTCCGTAATGGGCTCGAGGTTCACAATGTCCTCCATGTTGTATTTGAGAAGGAGCTTCAGGGCGTTTCGGTTCCCCTCCCTTTCGAAGAGATGCCAGAGCCTGACAGCATCTTCCCCTGACATGCCCTTTACATCATCGGGTCTTTCCATACCCAACTGTATCTCAAGGGATTTAAGTCCTCCCCCGTAACCGCATCTGGATGCCAGGAACCTGAGGTCAAGGTGCGGAATGTCCGGAACCGATCCCGGAAATCGGTGCTCGATCATGGGAATGTCGAATGTCCGTCCGTTGAATGTTACCAGCATGGAAGCTCCGTCCAGGAGGTCCTCGATATTACTGCGGTCGAGGTCCCTGCCCCTAACAAGAGCTCTGTAACTCTCTCCATCCCAGACACCGACGACGGTAATGGAGGAATACCTCCTTGTCCCGGTCGTCTCAATATCTAGGAACAGGGCTCCCTTTCCGAACTCCTCCCAAAGCCTCCAGCTCTCCGCTGGTTTCATGAGCCTGGAGAAGAAGGGAAGGTCGCGGTTCAGGAGTCTTTCCCTGGCATCCTCTATAATACCGTCGCAAAGGACCTTTCTAGGACCTTTGATGGGACCGGCGCTCTCGGTGGCCAGAAAGGCGCCCCAATCCCTCACGCCCGATCCCCAGATCGCCTTCTCGGTCCTCCCTCCCACCCCGGGAAGGAAGATGAAACTGTTCTCAAGCATCGGATCCAACTTCCATCGTTCTACGGCTCGTAACGCACCTTCAGATCGTCCCTGATCCCCGCCGAGGCAAGGACCCTGCCGGCAAAACCTTTCTGGAGGTCGCGGATGCTCTCCGTTCCCAGGTTGTAGAAGGGCGGTGAGGCCGGCATGATGACAACTCCCCAGGAGGAGAGCTCGTAGAGGGATCTCAGGACCGGGGTGGAGAGGGGGCTTTCCCTTACAACGAGGATGAGCCTCCTCCTTTCCTTGAGGGCAACGGCCGCGCACCTCGTGATCAGATTGTCCGCTATTCCCGCATGTATCTTGGCGGCCGTTGATGTGGAGCAGGGGCAGATGATCATGACTCCGAAATCATTGGAGCCGGAGGCCAGGGGGTGGTCCATCCGGGATGAATGAACCGCCTCGGATGCCAGCTCACCTAACTTGTCCCTGCTTACCCCCGTCTCATCCTCCATGATCTTCAGCGAGGTGTCGTTGTACACAAGGTAAAGCTTCGCCTTCCCGATCAACGAAGATGACGCTCCCCTGAGAACCTCCAGACCGTACCCGGCCCCAGATGCTCCCGAAAGGGCCACAATGACATCCTTGAAAACCATCGATTCGGGAGAAGATACCCCCAACTAATAATTTACTGAGAGAGAAGCGAATAACGGGGCTTTTCAGCCCCGCAATCCCATTACTTCTCGTCCTGTGGTCTCCTTAAAGGTCTCGCGGGAGGGAGGCCCTGCTGGGGAGGCTGTCCTGCGACCTGCGGCGGCCTCTGCATGGGGGGAGTACCGGGTTCCGGAGGCTCCTGTCCAGGTGGTGGAAGCCTCGGACCGCCCGACCCCTGCTGACCCTGCATCTGCCTTACCTGCTCCTCCATGGGTAAGGCGCCGATGAGGACCTTGCCCCCGGCATCCTTAACGGCCTCCTCGTCGAAATCGTCGGCGGCGGTCATGAGATCGTCCATGGAAGCCCCGAGGGCCTCCTCGTCGACATTTGGAGCCTCTATCTCTGTCACATCGGGATCAATTTCCATGGCCTCCACCTCCATGCTTTCGCCGAAGGTAAGGCCGGGAGCGCTCTCCTCGAAGGCCGGTCCGGTTCCGGCAGATTCCCAGGCAGGTCCGGTAGATTTTTTCTCCTCTTTCTCACGGTCCTGGATCTTACCGCCCTTCACAAGGGCCTGGGAGCCTTCTTCGTGGTAGATCTGACCGCCTAGGTCCAGTGTCAGATCGGAGAGTGTGGACTGGTCGGGTCCGAAGGCCTCCCCAACCTTCAATGCCTTGCCGTACATGCCTTCCAGCTCCTTCTGCCGTCTGTCCATCTCCGCAACCCTCTTCTCGATATCGGCTTCTTCCTCCTCCTCCTTCTTCTTCTGGATGCGGAGCACGACGATAATGCCACCCACGATGGCCGAAAGGAAAACACCGGCGATTATTATCAGAAGCAGAAGCCACAGGGGAAGGATGGCATCATCGGAACCGGCATCATCGTCATCCGGAGGAATGTAAACGGAGCCGGGCACAACCTTGGTATTGGTCGGGTCCATCTCGTAACGGTTGATGGAATACTCCCCCGATATCTCCGAATCGAAACGGGGTATGCCGAAACCTATCTCCTCGACGTTTGTGTAGCCGTCCCCGTCGTAATCATAGTCCGGCTCCTGGTCCAGCGAACCGAAGAAGTACATCTCACGCTTATCGGGCATCCCGTCGTTGTCGTTGTCATCGTCGGATACTATCCAGAGCTCCCTGTAGAAATAGATGTCCAGGGTCAGGTCATCCCCGTCGGATACCGTGAGGTTGATCTGCATCTTCTCCGTCTGCACCCTTGAGAGGTTGCCGTCGGAAGGCAGGAACTTCACATCCACGGCCTTACCCGTCCTGGTGAAGGATTCCTGTGAATTCTCATTGGTGAACCTCCATGTATAGAGAAGCTCGTCCGCGTCCGGATCCTCGGCGAAACCCTCGAACCGGATATCCTCGTTCCACTCGGGTGCGGGCTCCTTGCTCTGCCAGTTCCATTCGAACTCGTCAGTTTCATCGTGGATGTAACGGATCGTCATCTTTTCCTTTCCCTTTATCCACTCCGGGCGATCTGGAATGTTGATCACATTGATGATGACGACCAGGGTGGAGAGGTCGGTCTTCTGCTTGTCCAGAAGCTCGAGGATGAACTGGATCTTCCCTTCAACCGCATCCTCTTTGGT
Organism: Thermoplasmatota archaeon; assembly: GCA_048569615.1. GTDB lineage: Archaea > Thermoplasmatota > Penumbrarchaeia > Penumbrarchaeales > Penumbrarchaeaceae > JAYEPK01. The sequence goes on from JBLIRK010000018.1 coordinate 51,469, forward strand.
AGCCGAAACGGTGACGGTCCAGTTGAAATCGCCTGTCCTCTCTATGGTCGGTCTCTCCGATCCCGATCGCAGGAGCAGGTCGTCGCCGAAATCAATATCATCGGCCTCCACCAGGAACTTAAGGGTGCTGTTGGGTCCGTATTCGTCCACCTCGAACTGGACGGTATCGCCGGAGGGGAGGACCTGCGCACCATCGACAATCGTGTAGAATGGTGCGTCGTTGACGTTCTCCACCGGAATGGTGATGGTGAGGTTCTTCACACCCCCTTTCTCGTCATCTGCGTAAATGGTTATGCTGGTCACCGGGACGTCGTCGTTGGTGGGCACGAACTTGAACTGGGACTTGTGCTGGGGATCCTGCGGATCGACGGTGATGACCACTCTGTTCTTGTTCTCCTGGTCAACATTAAACTGCAGGAAATCGCCATCAATGTCGTTGGCGGTAATGGCGAAGCGGTATTCGCTCCTCTCGAGACACCCGATATCCCTGGCATTAAGAACAAGCTCGGTCGCCTGAGATGGTATGGGGGTCTGCCAGCCGTTGGTAAGGTCCTGGAACCTCGCCCATGTAGGTATGTCGTTGGTGGAATTGACCTGAACCGTGAACTCGTTTGAAAAGCCGGTCTCGTCATCCTGGTTTCCCACGGCACCGTCCTTTCCCGAATCCGTGACGGAAAGGATGAAGGTTTCCGTTCCGAACCAGTTCTGCTTGCTTGTAAATATGTCCAGATAGGAATAGATCGGATCGATCCCAACCGTTCTCACCTGTGCCGTGAGGTTCGGCTCGGGGGAGGATGTGCACTCCACATCGAACTCAAGCTTGCGGTGGCCGTTGTACCAATCATCGGTTATCCAGCCGTTCTCCACCCAGCTCGAGAGGTTCAAGGCCGGAACGAGGCTTATGTCCTCGAGCATGTATATCCTGGGAATGTCCTTCACGAATTCCGGGGGCTTGTTTACGGGCCTCGTCCTGAAGGTGACCTCGTTGGATATGGATATCAGCCCGGACTGGTCCTCGACCACGACCTTCGCCCAGTACTGCGTGTCCGGCTTGATGTTGTTCTTGAAGGATTCCTGCTGCATCAGCTGCTTGTTTGACGTATTGTAAAGGGGTCCGTCGGGCCAAGCAGTGTCCGAAAGGGTGAAGTTCTGGGCCGTTCCGATATAGGTCTTGTAGCTCTTGAAATCGGGCTCTCTTATGGGGGTCCATCCTACGATCCCTATCCTCTCGTCCACCAGGAGCACCTTGAGGTCGTCGATCTTCTCCGGCGGTGAATTGGCCTCGGAGCGGGAATGGAGGATGTCGTAATCCGCCGTGGGATTCTCCCTGTACTTCCAGATCACATGGACATCGCCCCCTGAATCAACAGCGACAACGGGATTTTCCCTGTAGATCTCCGGATAGTGGTCGTTGGCCCTGGCGGGTGCGGACCAGGTGTCTCCTCCGTTCTTCGATTCGGATACGAAGATGTTCGGATTCGGTTTTCCAAGCGTGTAGTCATACCATGCGGCGGCCAATGTCCCGTCGGGTCCGAGTCCCAGATCGGGGGCCGAATGCCATGCCTCGGGAGTTGATGTATTGATGATCAAGTTGTTCTTGCCGGAAACGGACCATGTCGCTCCGTGGTCCAGGGACCTGGTGAACTTCACTGAAGGCCGGTCCCTGTCTATGTCCTGGTTGTCGGCACCGCCGGCATCGGTGGAGAAGTCCCACCAAGCCACATATACACCGCTTGTATCGGCTTCCAGCTGGGGCAGATAGGATTGGTAATCGTAGGGGATCGTCGTGGCGATCCTCTGGGGTGTGCTGAATGTGAGGGAGGGATATCCCGAAAGGGAAGATGTGGGAGCCCTGCTCATCCAGCTGACCTCCCTGTATGTGTTTATATCATTCCAAGCTACAAAGACGTACTGGCCGTCGGCAGCCACGGAAGAGTACTTGTGGTCATAATCCACTTTTTGGGGAGAAGCGTGGTTGGGCAGAACATGGATACTCGACCAGGTCGATCCTAGATTGGTCGAATATGCAAGGTTTATCCTATCATCCTGGTCCGTGTTTGTCCATGTAACGAAGAGGTTCCCCAGGGGATCGAAGGCGATGGCGGGGTCCTTGATGTCGTCGTTGGGGAAGCCCGCTCCGAGAGGGGTTACGTAGTTGACCGCGCCCCAGGATGCGCCCCCGTCGGTGGAGACCCTTACGACGATGACCCACTCCACCAGGTTGGGGAGCGCCCTCTGTGTCGAATCC
>JBLIRK010000019.1:0-52861 GCA_048569615.1 Thermoplasmatota archaeon
CGGTCCCACTTCTTCGCCGAACAGAGTTATCCGAGCTCAAAGCCGGGAGAACTATAGGGATTTTCTGCTAAAAAAACTATTTAAAGGTGGTGGATTGAAATATTCATATTATATAAAAGTATGTTATTATAGAATAACAAATTTTCATTTTCATCTTAATGATAGACCAAATTAAAGTCATCAGGGGTACCTTCGAGTCTTCGAAAGATATTTCTATTTTCCCATGTTAACTGGAACCGTTCCTTTCCATGAAGAGGGTGGATCTGCTTGAAGAAGGTAAGGATAAGCGTTGTCGTTCCGGTCTACAACGAGCAGGATAATATCAAACCGCTCCACAAGCGGATCAAGGAGGAGCTTCAGAAGATCACCCCCGATCATGAGGTCCTCTTCGTGGATGACGGAAGCACCGACAGGACCCTCAAACGCATCCGGGAGTTGATGGAGAAGGACAGGAAGACAAGGGTCATCACCTTCTGGAGGAATTTCGGAAAGGCGAATGCGCTCTCCGCAGGATTCAAACATGCGGGAGGGGAGCTCATTTTCACAATGGACGGAGACCTTCAGGACGATCCCTCGGAGTTCAAACATTTCATCAAGGAGCTGGACAAGGGCTACGATGTCGTGACCGGATGGAAGTACCACAGGAAGGACCCCCTTGGGAAGAAACTGCCCTCCAAACTGTTCAATCACCTGATCAGGAGGATGACGGGTGTCAAAGTCCACGATGCCAACTGCGGTTTCAAGCTCTACAGGAGAGAGGTCGTGGAGATGGTGGATGTGTACGGTGAGTTCCACCGTTACATACCCATAATCGCCCATTGGAGGGGTTTCAGGGTTGGTGAGATAAAGGTCAAGCATCATAGGAGGAGGTCCGGGCGCTCCAAGTACGGTCTCGAGAGGCTCTTCAAGGGTTTCATGGACCTTTTCACCATAGCTTTCCTTTCAAAATGGGGGCGCTCACCCTTCTATCTCTTCTCGGCGGGCGCGCTTCTACTTTTTCTTGCCTCCCTTGCAGGCAGTGTATGGACCATCATTGACGGGATTTTGGTGATCACCGGCGGTTACTGGATATTCGGTCTGGGGAGCTTTACCGCCCTGCTCTCCTCCATTATCGTCTTCATGATGGGCTTCACGGGTGAGCTCCTGCTTTCGGCGGTGGGAAATGAGCGGATCACGAAGAACCATTACAGGATCATCGAGAGGTGAGACGGAGCTCCGGGGGGATATCGGTTTCCGGGACTTCACATTTGACAGGTTCGGAAACCCTCTGCGTGTATTCAATTTCACTAAGGAGGTCATCCTCGGTTATCTGGAAAAGCAGTATGACGGTGATATTCTGTCCCGGCTCTATGGAGGGGTAGTCGAAATCCTCGCCATTGTAAACCCATATCCTCTCTCCCTTGTCGGTATATCCGTAGAAGTGCGGGATCGAAACTATGAATTCGCTCTCTTCGTTGAGATTGGATATGTTCACATGGACGACCTGCCAGAGCTTCCCGTTAACCGGTGTGAGGTTTTCCGCCGTGCTGTTGGTGATCCAAGTATCATCCACCCTAAGTGTTATGTTGGGATTGACCATCTCCTCGCTTCCTTTGTGAAATACGGCAACTAGGACAGCTACGGCTACGAGGAAGAGGAACGCCCCAAGGGCGACGAATTCTCGGACACCAAACTTCCGCAGCACCCTTGGTCATAAAAATTCCCTCGATATTATATTTTCCATGTTGAGTTTAAAATGCTCTGGTCCATTTTTCCGCAAATATCTTTAAATGATGTGGACATGGAGCTGGCATGGGCGCTCCCGACATCCCTGTTATTGACAGGGGAAGGAGTGAGGGGACATGGACCTCCTTGATCGACCGGAAGCTTGTGATCTCCTTTTTGGTATATCTCCTGCTCCTCGGTTCCATGGCGGTCTTCGGCAGATACTGGAACACATACAAGGCATTCTACGGTCCATGGTTCATTTCCTTCGTGTTCTTCATGTATTTTCTTTTAAAGTCCGAAATAATCCGGTATTTTGATGATGCCAAACCGTGGAAAGTGATGCTATTCCTTTTTCTGCTGACGGCGGCGCTTCACATACCATTCCTCGTCCAGTCCCCCTCCATGTCCCAGGATATTCTGAGGATGGAAAGGAGGGGGGAGGATTTCGTCTCGGGCAAGTTCCCGTATCGGGATTTCGCGGTGAACAAGCCGCCGATGTACATCTGGATGGTAGGAGTTCTCTCCTTCCCATTCGGTCCGCACAATATCTCCTACAGGATCTTCTTCACTCTCATGAGCGCACTCGTTCCTGTTGCCATGTACGGGGTCTACCACAGATTGAAGAACAGGCCCGCGAAGGATGACGAGGGACCCTTCGGCATAGGTTTTCCTAACATGACCTGGGCCGGGGCGGCGTTCGCCTATGCCTTATGCCCGATTCCCATACTCGAAACCGGCATGGCAGGTCATTTCGATCCCGTCGTGGTCCTGAACACGGTGGTGGCATTCTATTTTCTTGTAAGGGAGCGCCCCTTCATGAGCGGTGCATTCCTAGGCATGGGTTTTGCATTGAAACTGTATCCCCTTTTCATGGTTCCCCTCTTCTTCCTTGCCTTCAGGAAATGGAAGGAAAGGATTTTGTTCGTAATAGGTTTCATCACGATCCCCATCCTTGCATCACTTCCTATCCTGCTTGTCGATCCGATCCTGATATCCAGGTATCTAAGATATCAATTCGTCAGCTGGTATACCGGATTCTCCATAAGGTACGGACTGGAATGGCTGCTTGACAGCCTCTCACTTTCAACCAGGATCGCATATATCGTGATGACGGCCCTCCTAGGGGCCGGATGTCTCTATTATTATCTCAGGGGGATGTTCGGCAGACCCAGGAAGATGGATTCCGCGCCGCTGGTGGTCCTGCTTTTCCTCATCACAACCATGGGGATAGCCCTGTCAACCGTCTTCTATGCTGTTGATGCGGATTCCGTCTGGGATTGGCTCTTCGGGGTGATCGGCACACTGATCTCCATTGTTATTCCGGTGCTGGGGCTTTACATCTTCATGCACTGGCATTATGACGGTCATCCTCTTCTAAAGGGACTGAATATCAAGGGTTTGTTCATCAGCAGGATAAGGAAGAGGGATGTTCCCTTCTACACCTCCCTCATCCTGATACTTCTGGTTCTGACATCGGCCCAGTTTCATCCCTGGTACCTGACCTGGATACTTCCGTTCGCCATGGCGTCCGGGATCCCTTACTGGGGTTGGACAGTTCTCTTCTTCTTCTCCTCCCTGCAGTCGAATGCATACCCGCCCTGGGAGCTGGGAAGGATCTGATCCGGTAATTCCAAGGAGCTACCTGTGGTACATGTTGAACGTTCTCTTCCCTATGGGTATATCGCCCTCGGTCTCCGAGGTCCTATCCGGCCTCTCATAGGCCCTGAAGAAACCGAAATTCTCCTGCACCCAAGAGATGTACCCCGGGTAGGATGAGAGGTGGTAAGTGAGGACCACTATCCTGACATCGTATTCGATGGTGATGTTTATAAGCTCCTCCGAGGTGAGCTCGGGAAACCGGACCACTGCGAGATTCGTTGCATCAGGTGGCTGGTCCCGGTCGGCGAGCAGAGGGATCAGCGGATCTCCGGAGATCACGAACTCCCCTTCGGAAGTTTGTTCCCTTACATCATCGGCTATCGACTCCTCGATGGGATCGGAGGAATAAAGGACCGTGGTCGTAGAGAATCCCAGGGATAGGACCGAGAAGATCACAACCATTATAATAGGGAGGGATCGAAAAATACTATCTTTTGTCAGCTTCCCTTTTAGATTCCCCTCGCCCGGTTCATGACCCGCTTCTGATCTCATTGATCCCGCTGCTTCCTCGACGCATAATCCCGCCAGGACCGAAATGGGCGGGATCAATAGAACGAAATAATGGGTCCATGTGAGCTGCTGGACCATGAAGAAGATCAAGAGAGGGAAGGTCCACAATGAAAGTATGATAACTTCCGGTCTCTTTCTTTTCATTATGGAGATCACCACTGCCAGGATAAGCGGTACCGAGGTGAACAGCAGGAAATCTCCGATGGAATTGAGCTTTCCTGCTATCTCCTGGGGTGGTCTGTGGAGGTTGTCCAGGAACATGCCTCTGAAGGTCGCACCGAATCCGAAGAAGGACATCATTACAAGAACGAAAATCAGTGTGGACAGTGCCAGTGTGAAGAGTTCCAGTGTCCTGAACTTGTTGAATCTCCATCTGGGGTCCTTTGATGAAAGTATTCTGATGAGGATGTAAAGACCCACGAAAAAGACGGGAACCGCTGCGTAGAGCTTTGACATCACCGCCGCAGCAAGGAACATGCCGGATATCATCAATAAGGCCATTGATGATGCCTTCACCCTGTCCTCTTGCCGCTCCTTCTGAGGCTCCATTCGTTTGATGTAGTGAAGGAGGAATAGGAATCCCGCGGCCAGAAGGGAAGCCGAGAACATATCCGGACTCGCATGCCTGCTTTCCTTCAGGAACTCGTAGTTGACGACAAGGAGCGCCGCCGCCGTGACGTATGTCCATTTCCTTCCCACCATCCTGCCGATCATAACGACGCAGAGGAGTCCCAGCAGCGATACCAATGCGGTTGTCGATCTGGCAAGAAGGAGGTCTCCCCCGATCATGGTGTAGAACATCATGACGAAGGGTCCCTGCTGAGGATTCACGTCGGTGTACATGGAATAGTTGCCTGCTGCCAGGCGTCCGGACATCAGATGTATCCCCTCATCCACTCCGTTGTATCCCAACGGGGTCGAGGAGCCGGGCAGGTCCATGGGGCTCATGATCCTGTAGAATCTAAGGAATACGGCCGCACCGAATATCAGCAGAAGTAGGATATACGGAGCGCGGCCGCCCCATCTCAAGCGCCATCCTCCCTTTTCTTGCCCCTGATCCTAAGGAACAGCAGAGAGATTATACCGAGCGGAATCGAGATCCAGAGCGATGTTGCAACCTGTAGCAGGGAAGCGGCCGTTGCCAGCAGCTCGTCACCCGCAAGAAGCTCCAGTACGGATGCGCTCCCTATGACATTGCCCGATCCGATAGGTAGGATGAAACCGAGTATATTGGCGACCGCGATTGCGGCGATGGCCCCCGGAAAAGAGATGGAATGATCTCCGGGTATGGCCTGCAGGACCAGGAACAACCTTACCGCCTCATTGAACCAAATGGCGACTGTCATCAACACAACCCCTGCCCCCCTTGAAGGATCCTTCCTGATGGCCCATAGGGACCTGTAGAACCTGTCGAGGAAGGAGCTTAATGAGCTGAGCATCTTGTAGGATCTTGATCCCCGGTTCCCCCCGGACAGTTTCAGGGCGCCCTTCTGGAGCAGGCTCCTTGCCCATTGTATCATCCTCCGGTTCAGAAACACTGCGATCACTGTGATTATCAATATTCCGCCCGCACCCACCATCAGTACCATGGCCTTAACATCCTCGAAACCCAGGATCATCACCATGTAAATGAGGCCGAGGACCGCAAAGGAAAGTATCATCAGAATGTCGAGTGATTTCTCTGCGAAGATAGTGGCAATTCCAAGTGATCCCCTGGTTCCCGTATGCTCCTTGAGCATCAATGCCCTCACGGGCTCTCCTCCCACCTTTCCCGGGGTGGAATTGTTGAGTGCAAGGGAGGCGAGGAATATGGGAAGAACAACCGGTCCGGTCTTTTTTGCCCCCATGCCTTTCAGCAGGCCATACCATCTGATGACCTTGCAGAAAGTGTTCAGGAAATAGAGGCCGATTACAAGCCCGATGAGCGAAAGGTCGACCTTCGAAAGCAGGTCCATGGTGTCAGTAGCATCGGCCCTGAGGACAAGCACCGCAATGAGGAAGAGGCCCAGTCCCACGTATAGACCGTCTTTTATGTACTTCTTCCAGTCCATCCGCTCCCCTGTCCTATGTCAAGGCAGTGGATTACCAATGGACCAGTATATAAGGTTCTTCATGGAGGCCGGATCGACGCTCCTCCTCCCGTCAAAGACCCCCTCCAGGTGGGTCTTGGAGTTCCAATCGATCTTCCTGTACTCCGGCCATTCGGTCATTATAAACACTCCCTCCGCCCAATCGACAGCGGCGTTTGCATCAATGAAATATTCGATTTCCGGTATCTCCCTCCGGAAATTCTCCGCGGCCTTGGGATCATGGGCCGAAACTATCGCTCCTCTTTTAAGGAGCTCCCTTATCAGTGGTTCGGACCTGGTGGAGCGTACGTCATCCGTATCCGGTTTGAAGGCGAGTCCAAGTACCGCGATCCTTTTACCCTGGAACGAACCCATAACCTTCTCTGCGACATCGACAAGATGGATAGGTTGGATCATGTTGTTCATCATTACGCTCTCGAGGATCGGGGTATCCACGCCAAGGGACCTTGCTATCTGTATAAGCGCAGAGACATCCTTTGGGAAGCATGATCCTCCGAAACCGGCCCCTGCCCGGAGAAAATGCGGTGAGATCCTGAAATCCATACCCACTCCCTTCATTACCCCGTAAACGTCCACGCCTACCTTCTCGCATATCCTGGAGATCTCGTTTGCAAAGCTGATCTTGGTTGCGAGAAGGGAATTGGAGGCGTACTTGATCATCTCGGCGGAAGTCGGATCGGTCTTCAGAATAGGGGAGCTGAGGGGCCTGAAAAGTGAATATAGAACATCGTAGGTCCGGATATCCTCGCATCCTATGACTATCCTGTCCGGTTTCATCGAATCGTGCATCGCTGCTCCTTCCCGGAGAAATTCGGGGCACATGGCTATCCCGAAATCGGCTCCCGCCCTCCTTCCGGAACTTTTTTCAAGGGTGGTTTTGACGGGTCCGGCGGTCGTTCCGGGAACCACCGTGGATTTTACCACCACGACGTGATACCTCGGATGTGTGCTCAGAGCCTCACCTATATCCCTGCAGGCGGCCATGATGTATCGATCGTCCATGGAGCCGTCTTCCTTGCTGGGTGTGCCGACGGTGATAAAGGTGATGTCAGATGACAGAACGGAAGCCCTGGTATCCATGGATGTTGTGATCCTTCCGGATTCCACATGCTTTCTAAGCAGCTCATCCACATCAGGTTCGTAGAAAGGAGACCTTCCTTCCTCTATGAGGATAAGCTTCTCCGTTATGACATCGACCAGTACGACCCTGTTACCGAGCTCGGCCATCGATATGCCGGTAGTAAGTCCGACATAACCGGTACCGATGATAGAGATCTTCATTCACAACTCCCACTCTCCCTATGTAAAACAATTATTTCTAATCTATCCGGTTTTTTATTAAAAAAGTCCTATGGAAGCGTAGCCGACAGCACTTGATGCAGGCATCACATCATAGCTGGTCCGGTAATCGAACAGAGCGGCCCTTGCAGCTCCGAGCTCGGTGGCCGCCGCGTACATTGCCGCGATCGGACCCATGCCGCAGGCTGTAGTGCCTAGTTCGCTCTTCTTCCTGAAGGCTCCCGTTATATCGAATTCCAGCAGCTTCTCGATGACGGGCAGGTCCCTGGACCTCGCGAAATCCCCTGCTGTCTGGCCGGCGGGGACCGGATAGCCATAGTTCCAACCGCAGTGTGTGAAGTCTGATGAGGCGATGATAACAGCATCCCTACCGGTGCTCCTTATAGCCCCCGCGATCCTTTTTCCCAGGTCCATGGAGGTATTCTTAGACTGGTCGAGCATGGATATGCACACCTGTCTGACATTTCGGTCGAAGAACTGGACGAACGGCAGCTGTACCTCCATCGAATGCTCGCTAGAATGAGAGCGCTCGTCCGATCCCAGCCCTATAGCCTCTGCCAGCTCCTTGTCGGACCTCATCACTCCAAGAGGTGTTTTGAAATCCTCCATGGAAACTCCGATCGGAGCGCCCATTCCGTGGTGGTTGGGTCCTATGACGACTGCAGTCTGCGGCATGCCCCTGTCCGCCACTGCAATGAATCCGTGGGCTGCGGTGGGCCCTGAATATGTGTACCCGGCATGCGGGGAGACCAATCCGACCAATCGATCCCCGCTTCCTGGTTGATCCCTCCTCGGTCCCTTCCTGAAGCATCCCCTCAGCTCCTTGAGGAGCTCCTTTTCGGTACCCGGGTAGAACATTCCCGCAACAGCCGGTTCCCTCATGGGGAAGTATTGACCTTGAGAACCTTAAGGATTTCTAAAGGGTTGCCTCGAAGTCCTTGACCTCGACCTTGAAATCATCGTTCTTCCCTATGATTCCCTTTGCCTTCAGGACCTCCCTTGTGAGGAGCCAGTACACTATGGCAAGGGATCTCCTGCCCTTGTTGTTGGCCGGGATGACAAGGTCAACATACTTTGTCTCGTTGTTGGCATCGCAAAGACCGATCACGGGTATCCTGGAGCTTACAGCTTCCCGGAGAGCCTGCTGGTCCGCGGCAGGGTCGGTGACGATCAGGAGTTTTGGCTCGACGTAGACATCGAGGGATGGGTTTGTAAGGGTGCCCGGCACGAACCTTCCGGGGAATGCGTGGCATCCCAGGATATCGGAGAACTGCCTCACAGGTTTCTGGCCGTACTGTCTTGCCGAAACTATCAGCATTTCATCGGGGGAGAATTTTGCGATCATATTTGCCGCGACCCTTATCCTTTCATCGGTCTTCTTGATGTCAAGGACGTATAGGCCGTCGGACCTCACCTTGAATATGAAATCCTTCATGTCCGAGCTCTTCTGCTGCGTTCCTATGTGCACACCTGAGGTGAGGTAGGTGTCCTCATCGATAAGCAGGTCCTGCGCGTTCTGGTTGTCGCTCATCTGGTCAACTCCCGCTATGCTCTCTTGACGGTCAGGGGTATGACGCCCTCGGTCATCTCCTCCTGGGCTATGAGGAGAGGGTCCACCGCATCCGAACTGACTAATGGCGGTGCTCCCAGGCTCAGTTGAAGAGTCCTTGCACCAAGAATCCTGGCCTTTTCAAATCGGGTGATCATATTAGGTTCCCCCTGACCCGTTTTTCGGCATCAGGTCGATTTCGAAAGGTGTAAACGGGATTGATTTATAAACCTTGTGGGGGAACGACCCTGTCCATTTATGTGGTCAGGCAATCTTGTTCATCGAACCCTGGCGGTATCCGAGCGGATCTATCGAGAATCTCATCGGGGGAAGTTTTTCCCTGATCATGCTCCAATCCTCGGACAGTCTTACAGGATCCTCGACCTCGATGATCCCCAGTTCCTCACCGGTTGTTGCGGTGAACAGCCTCAGTCTAACTTCCTTAAAACCGAATGAGGAGATCCTCTGCTCGATCCTGTCGATCAAATCCAGTTTCTCTTTTGTGATACTATCCCCGTAGGGTACCCTGGTCGCCAAGCAGGTCGTGGAAGGCCTGTCATGAATGGAAATGGACCTGCTCTTCAATATCCTCCTTGCCTCGTATTTCGAGATGCGGGCTTCCATCAATGGATGCCAAATGCCAAGCCTGTTCGAGGTTTCGATGCCCGGTCTGTAATCCCCTTCATCCTCGATGAGGGTCCCGTCTGCAACAACACCGAATCCCTCTTCTTCGGCCTTCTTTATGATCTCTTCCATGATGATGCCCTTGCACAAACCGCATCTGTTCCTTGGATTGGCCGTTATCTCCCTGCGGTCCATCAGGTACATTTCAATTTCCAAGAGCCTGATCCCGATCTCGCGTGCCGTGGTCCGGGCGGACTCCATATCATTCGATGGAAGAAAGGCGGAATTTACTATTACTGCAAGGGACCTGTCTCCGAGGGCATCCTTTGCGGCAAGTGCGGCGAGTGAGCTGTCCACACCACCCGAGAACGCGACGGCCACTGCTCCTTTGCTCTTCATGATATCAAGGAGAATCGAATAATTTTCCATAAAGGCTCCACTGCAGGTTGAGATATAACATTTACCATTGAAATACCGTAGTGAAGCACGAGCTCCACCCGTGTCCGTATCCTGGGTAGATTCCAAACCCTCCGGGGAATGCTTATATATGATGATATGCTCGACGGGGATATGACCGAGGGGACGGTTATATTCACATTCTGCGAGACCTGCAGTGAAGAAACCCCCCACCGAGTTCTCAAGGGAAGGATGGGTCCCACCCCCGAGAGCGGTTTCGACGGCACGGTCCAGTGCATAGAATGCAGATCGGTCCACAACGCTCAATTCCCGATGGAGAAACCGAGGAAAGTGAGGGCGGTGGTCTCCCATGGTGAGAACTCGGAAACGACATGGATCGAATTCTCACCACTTGAAGAGGTCCGAGTTAACGAGGAGCTGTACTTCGGAGAGCATAATCTGAAGATCACCTCAATGGAGGCGGGGGGAAGGAGGGTCCGAAAAGCCAAGGCAAAGGACATCGACACCCTCTGGATGAAGGTCTTCGATACGGTCTGGGTCAAGGTCTCCATCGTGAGGGGGGAGAGCACGAAATCGGAGAAGGTCGAGGCCCCTCCCGACGAGGAATTTGCCGTGGGGGACATTCTCGAGTTCGGAAGGGACAAGGTCGTTATCGACAAGATCAAGACGGAGCGCTCAATGGTCTATAGGGAGGGAAATCCGGTGGAGGCAAGGGAGATAAAGCGGATCTATTCGAAGATCGTCAAGGAAAGACGCGGATGATACCAGGCTAAGGTCTCTCCTCTGCCGGAGGGAGGGCCGGGAATCCCCCGCTGATCGGTTGATACGGGGGAAGGTTCGCCTGCTGGTATCCATAGGGGGGAAGGTTGATCTGGGGAGGAGGTGCAGGTCTGTTGGACTCCCTGATGGCAAGTGCGGCGAATCCAAGGAACAATACAAGTCCTATGACAAGCAGTACTATCGGTACCATGTCCAGGTCGAGTTCCTTCAGGGTGGACCCAGGATAGACGGTACCGACACTTGGATCAGTCCCGGCGTAATACTCCTCAAGATTGGAATAACCATCACCATCCAGGTCCTCATCGGCATCGTTCTTTTCCGGATCTAGACCGTATGTCAGCTCGAATGTATCGTTCATACCGTCTCCGTCGGTGTCCCGGAAATCCGGGTCGAGATCAAGGGCGGAATTGACCTGCAGCGGGAAGACCCTCTTGATGGTGTGAACCCCATCCTCAACCGTAAGCGTGATGAGGTGTTCCCCCTGGGACAGCTCCGTTTCGATATCAATGGAGAATCCGAACAGGCCGTCAATATTGGACATCCACGTTACCTTGATGTCCTCGTTTCCGTCCAGGTCCGTGACATCTGCCCGGAAGTGGATGGTCTGGTTATCGTAATGGACCTCCCCTGCCTCCGGTGAAACAACCTCGACCTCCGGGGTGACATCGACCCTGATCCTGAATTCCTTAAGGATGTCTCTGCCGACCCTGTCCTTCGCCTCGAGTATCAGGATATTCCCATCGCCCTCGGTCCAATCCTTTGTGATCTGAAAGGTGTATTCCTCGTAGCCCTGGGAGTTGTTGAACGGCTCACCCTCGAGCGGAATATCCGCGGAGAAGCTGTCTCCGTTGTTCTTCGAGTACCTATAGCTTATGGCAGAGGGATCCACACCGGCTCCCTTCCAGTCATGGATGGATATCCTCAGGGGCGAGTACACATCTTTTATCCATTCGATAGTGGTTCCATTCTCGTCGATCGCTGGTTCCTGGAGTGTGATGCTTGGTGCCCTGCTGTCAACCCAGACGGGGATCTCCTGGGATATCACCAGATCGGATTCAGCAATGTCCTGACCTTTTATCTCGATTAGATTCCCCCTGCCCTCAACCAATCTTGGCTCCAGTTCGATCTCCACCGAGTTCTTTGATTTACCGTAATAGAGCAGACTCTCCCAGCTTGAATAGGTGATCCCGTTTGTGGAAACCCTGTAGAATAGGGAAGGACCGTCGATCGGGGAAAGATCATCATCGATCCTGACCTTGATGGTCGGATTCGTGGACATGGTCCATTCGTTCTCCCCGGGATATACCAGTTCGAACCTCGGACCGGTCCTGTCCACGACTACCTTTCTTGTTAGCTTCTCACCAACGTTCCCCACGAGATCAACCGCCTGGAGGGATACGATCAAGAGACCTTCGGGGAGAGGATCGTCAAATCCGAGCTGGATCGAGGCTGTGCCCGATTCCTTGTCCACCTCGGTCTGGAACTTTTCAAGGCGGTAGTCTCCGGTCTGCGCCACCACCCTGTAACCGCCAATTCCGGATTCGCCATCGGTTATGGTCTTCCACCTGATGAAGAAGCTGTCATCATTATCATAGTAGGTATCCGTCTTGGAGTCATAGGTGGCCGGTTCCCCGTTGAGCGAATCTGCCAATATCTCCACCGTATCGTTGACGATGGATCCGGGCGGTTGTGTGTCGACCTGGAGTGTGAAGGTGAAATTGCTGCTGATGCGGTTCTCCAGCGGAAAACCGATTACGGCAAAAGTGATGGTCATGACCGCTGTCTCTTCCACAGCCGTCCAGGGCAGGGAGAGGGCCCCGCCCTGAGGTATGTATGTGGTCTTCTCAGTGCCGAAGTTGTCGAAAATAAACATAGAGAATATGGTGGGAGGAGGCTGGACATCCGACCGTTCGTAAAAGACCCTGAAACCGCTGAATCTGATGTTCTCCCCTCCGGCCACGTGGTCGTTCTCCTGGAGATACCTCTGATCTCCCTCTGCAGTTCTTACCTTCAGGCTCGTCCTGGACCACTCTACGTCGTTCTCCACTTTGTACAGACCACCATAGTCAACCGAGGAAGGTACGGCAGATTTGCCGGTGGCAAGCACCGTGACGTTCCTCTTATCCTCGGAGGGATAGGTGATCTTGAAATCCACATGGAAGAAGACGGTCAGCGTATTGGTGTTCTTTTTCACGAATGCACAATCCGAGACAAGGAGGGCGGCGTGACCGACGCCCGTGATCTGGGAGAATGTGCGGTTGCTGTGGGAATACATCAATCTGATATTCTCCTGTCCAGGAAGGGAACCCAGGGTCATTATCACATTGAGAATGGAGTCCGCATCCTTGGAGTGGTAGATATCCGTGGAGAATATGTAGGGTTTGGAACCGGCGTAGACCTGCTCGTCCTTGTCGCCGTTCATCAGCCG
Organism: Thermoplasmatota archaeon; assembly: GCA_048569615.1. GTDB lineage: Archaea > Thermoplasmatota > Penumbrarchaeia > Penumbrarchaeales > Penumbrarchaeaceae > JAYEPK01. The sequence continues at coordinate 13,064 of JBLIRK010000019.1, forward strand.
TCCCTCTCCCACCTGAACGTCGTTCTTGGTGAAAGCTATGGCAAAGGGTGTTGAGAACTTGTCAGTTGGGGTATACTGGTAATTGAAATATGGTATTCCGGTAGTTCCGTCGGGGCTGACTATGCCGGTGAAGACATATGATCCTATGGGAGTATTTGCGATGCTGGAATACTGGTATTTGATCATCCCTCCCTCGTAGAGGAGTGCCTGGAACCTCGATCCGCGGTCGGTGTTCCATTCCACTATGAAGACCTTCTCCCCGTCTATTTCGGTCCTGAGGATGTACTGCCTGTCCCTGTTGGAGGTGCGGCAGGATTCCCAGTTCCAGTATACTGCCATCAGCCCCCTGGGTGAGCTGCTTGAAGGAATGCCCGGGTATTGGTAATAATAGTAAAACGCGTTCCCGTCGTTCTCTATGAAGGACATTGCACCGTATGTGCTCAGGTATATTTTTGTGAAGGTCCGGCCGTAATATTCGAATGTGAATCCCAGGTCCACGTGGTTGAGGGCGTAGAAATTGTTGGTATCAAGTCCTTCGCTGTTGGGATCCCCCTTCACGTCGATGTAATTCGCCGTTAGTACAGGCTCGGGATCATTCCCGTCCGTATACCTGTAGCCTCCTCCATCTCTTTCGCCCTGGCTGGCTTCAGTGGTTTCAGTGTCTATCACAACAATAAGCGCTGACGCCACAAGTAAAAGGACCAGGAGCAATGACGGTGTCTTCATAGTGCTATCCTCCAATAGGCTGGACCATGGATCGGTCAACATCTAGGCACACTTACGGGCATAAGGTTTTCGGTTAGTTGGTTACATGGTATATAACATAGACCCCTGCGAATTTTTTATTCCCTTTCAAGATCATATGAGCGTTCATTCCTCATCTTCACCTTCCCTGAAGAAGCTCGATTCCATCCTTTCCCTCTCCATTTTCCTTCTTTGGTAGAGTGAAAAGACTATGAGACCCATTATCACAAGGACGGCGATGAATATCGAGAGGAAGAGGACCAGTGAATGATTGATCTTTTCATCCTCACCCTCCGAAGCCGGCGTTCCCTGCCTGTACTCGTTTAGATTGGATGTTCCGTCCCCGTCCAGGTCCCAATCGGCATCCTCGGGGTCGAGAGGGTCGAGACCGTATTTCAGCTCCCATTCGTCGGGCATACCGTCTCCATCATCATCAGTATCGATGTTGTTCCCCTTTCCGTCATCGTCTGTATCCACGGATTCCGTTGGGTCCTCCGGGAACCAGTCAAGATCGTCTGGGACACCGTCATCATCTGTATCAATATCGTAGGAGGGCTGACCGGCTTTGAAGGACCATTCGAAAGGGGGAAGATCTTGTCCCTTTTCAGATTCGATTCCGGAGAGGTTCATCGTGTAGCTGTAGTTTGATATCAGAGGCCGAATATTTCTTATCTGAAGTGACATCTCCTGAGGGAAATAGGTCATTTCAAGCTTGACCTCCCTGTCGGTACGTTCCTCCAAGAGTATGACGGACTCGGATGTCATCGTATCGCTGTCCATGGGCAGATCGAACTTGACCCTAATGGATGGCCAGATGTCGACGCTGTTCCCCTGCGGAACCCACTGCCTCACCCGCGGAACACCCGTGTCCGGCCTTGTTTTGAAATAGTAATCGAAATTGCTCGGAGAACCGACACCCTCTCCGTCCAGATTGTTGCCTGAGGTGTCTGTTATCCTTGCGGTCAGAACAAGGTGGTATTCCGATCCGAACTGCAAAGGGGTCGAGGGTCTCCACTGGACCTCCTCTGCCCTTACCAGGGAGATTGTCCCTTGGATCCTCTTGTTGTCCGGACCCAGGACATAGAGGTTCTCCTGGGATAATGTCGTTGTTGCTACCGGTTTGCTCAACACTATGTTGAGGGAAGCATCCGCGAACGCATTGGACATCCCACCTTCGACCGTGACGAATTGGACCCTCGGAAGGTCCTTCACAACAACAGGATGGTTGATGATTATCGCCCGTGAATAAACTATCACAGGATCGTTGACGCCGTCATCGATTGTGGCGTTTATGGTATAACCTCCATCCGGAAGTCCTGTCGTATTCCAGTAATAGACCTGCTCTCCTCCCGACACTGCTGTATCTCCTGAATGAAGGAATACCTGTCCGGCCGGATCGAGGTCCGTATCGTAGTAAAGTGTGTAATAAGCAGTATCCTCTAGGTCCGAGGATATCCAACTCAGGGTATAGAGCGTATCCGCTTCGTCCTTTTCACCGTCAGGTTCGATGAACGTGAATACAGGTGCCTGATTGGGGTCCGTTCTGATGGAGATGGGGGTCGAATAGTTTCTGTTCCTAATGCTATCCTTGACCATCATCCTGAACTGGTAGAGAGTATCGGGTTCGAGACCGCTGAAAGTCACCTGGTTGTCAAGCCTATCGGTTATTGCTGCGTTGTTGATGTACTCATCTGGAACATCTGCGGTGCCTTTTCCATAGGTCAGATAGTATCCCTTGAACTCGATGTCCGGGGAAACCGGCCATTTCAGGGTTATTTGGTTCCATCCCTTCCCTACAAGTTGAAGACCAAGCGCTTTGGGTTTCAAGGGCATGTCATCGGGACCCCTGGCCTTTGCAGTGTACGGGTCCGCATCCTCGTTGATATCATTTGACGGATTCGGGTCCGACCTGTGGTCGGACCAGAAGATCTGGGCCTCACCCTCATAACCGATTACAGCAACGGTCTCCCGGTACATCTCTGCATGATAGATGTTGATATCGTTGATGAATGTGCCAAGGTCTATGGAATCATCGATGATATGGTCCTGGGTCAGCTTCATACCGTTCCTTGAAATGTAACCCGCTCTGATAAGGTAGAAATTCCGGACATCCAGTTCGGTCCATGCGATGGCAAACGCGCCTTCAACATAATCCAGCCTTGGGATGAACTGGTCCAGTCGGGACAGGTTGCTGTTCACGGCTATGACCGGCTCCTCCATTTCCCCGTTCCAGGTGGGTGATCCTGCCCATCCGAGGGAGTACATCACCCTCCATCCGTTGAGGCTGGTTTCCTGCCATACAACCGCAACATCCCCTCCCGCCGAGAATGCCATGTCAGGGTATTTCCTCTTCACGTCAGGGTTCTCTGCGCTCACTTTCACATTTTTCCGGAAAGACAATCCGTCCTTGGATGTAGTGAAATAGATTCCGCTTCCCGTCCCGGCCATGGAATCACCGTTCCTAAGGTCCTCCCAGATGATGCCAACCGCCCCTGATGGTGAAACGGTCATTCGCGGGTTAAGCTGATCCTCTTCGGTCGTATCGTCATTTAGCTGGACCGGTGTCGAAAATGTTTTCCCCCCGTCTCTGGAGCGCGTGAACATGATGTCCTTCTGTATCCTGCTGCCTCCGTCCTTCATCGATTCCTCGACATAAACAATGCACAATCCCGCTGTCTGGGACCACCTGATTCTTGGTTCGCTCACCATCCCTGTTATTCCGGTGATGATCTTGCTGTTGTTCCACGTGTTCCCCGAATCACGGGATGTGGACATCCTTACCCTGAAATCTCCGGTCCGGTCGTCCATCCATATGCAGTAGAGACTGCCATCGCCGCCTGCGGTTACGGACGGATGGTACATCTTCTCGTCCTCACCAGGGCCGTCGCTCACTATTATGTCATTGTTGTTCATCTGGCCGTCTCCCCAGGAAGTGCCGTTCAGGGATTTGGAGAACCTGATCTGATGCACCTCGTCCCTGTCGTCTCCCCATACGGCGAAATATCTGCCGTCCTCATCGGATGATACGTCCAGGTCCCATTGCTCCTCAGCAGAGGGCTCGTAATCCTGGATCTCACGGTTCACGGGATAATTTCCGCTCCTGGGGGCCCTTGTCGGTTGCGGATCGACCGCAGGCACCGCCATTGTGAGCAGAAGTAATGTGGAAATGATCAAAGCCAGACCAGAGACTTTCATTTGAACACCTTCGCTTCTTCCTGCCGAACATGGACTGCCGTCCAATAAAACCTTATCCTTCATATGTGTATGAAATAATTATCTGTTCTTTTCAACTGGTTCCGCTCCCTCGTTTCCCAGATCCACATATTCCGTTACCCATCCCTCCACCCCAAACCGGTCCAGTTGATGCATGCTCCTTATCGGCATCGATCGGAAGATCCCAGCAGCTCTCTTGTGGGATACACCAGGAAGGCATTGCAGGTCCCTGAAGGACATTGAGTTGATCCTCACCGGGACCTCTATTCCGGTGAGGGACCTGCTGGAATGCCTGGTTATGACAATATCCCTGAAAGAATCCAGCCCGGTCCTGTGTGATATTCCCACCAGAATGGGGTAAGATCCGATCTGCCTTCCGAAGAATGTGTGGCCGGATGCGGCTTCAATGAAAACACCCCTCAAGACGGTCCTTTCCGGGACCACCAGTCCCATGAACAAGGGGTCCATCTCTCCCCTGACCTTTTCCTTGAAATCCTTGAACGACTTGAGCAATGCTCCATCAAGCAGCGGGCTGATCGCCGCTCCTTCGGGACCGGACAGCCTTACACCGCGTATATTGATCCTTCTGAGAAGAAGCCGGGATGACAGAAGCCCCTTAAGGAAATCCAGGTCCATACGGAAACTTTCGGGCGTCTGCCCCCGGAGACCTCCAAGGAAGTTCAATCCGGGAAGGAGCCTTGGCATTCCATTCTCACCCCTGTCCGCTCCTATCTCGTTCATCAGCATTACTGCCGCACGAGCCTCCTCGGGACCTGCGTTTAGGTTGGATGCTTCCCTTACCTCCGGATCGGTCGATTCCAGCCCCAGGGCGAGGACAGTTCCGGGTGTCGTATGGCGGACCAGGACCTCGAGCACTCTTTTTGTTTCCTCCGGGTGGTGAAAGGCAACCGCAGGATTGGCATTGTCCGTATGTACTATACCCGTGTCAATGCCGAGACGGCGTCCCAGGCTCAAAGCTTTACTCACTCCCAGGCCTTCATGAAGGGCTTCTTTTGCACCGGACATGAGTTCCTCCACAATGCGCGGATCCGGTCTAGGCGCTTCCTCCCTCCCGATCTGGTCCGACCCATATGAGAGGAGGTCGGATTGACCTCCTATCCGAATGTTCTCGGTCCCCTTCCTTGAAAGGGCTCTGACCTCGTCAACGACTTCAAGGGGTTCCCTGGTCTGATGGGGCCCCTTCCCCGGTTCGGAACAAAAGGAGCACCCACCCGTTATGAACCTGGGACAGCCCCTTGTCGTTTCTATCTCGCATATCAGGGGAAAAGGATGGTCGGGGTGTTTCTCCACGATGAAGGCTCCCTCCTTGAGATGATGGCTCCATTCCTCCTCCGTTCTGTCCCTATCAGCAGGCTTTCCTGAGGATGCCAGCGATTCCCCCAGGACGCCGGGATCGCCTCCGATCCTAAGGGAATGGGTGGTCCGTGTTCCTTTCGCGGCGGGTCCGCACACGACCATTTCCGGCCCCTCCAGAGAATCCTCCAGCTCCAGGACCTCCCTGTTGGATATGGGCGTCCCCCTCAGGTATTTGCCGGGGACTACACACCCCGAAAGCAGAACTATCCATTCCAGATGGGGACTCCAGGGAATTCTCCCGTCTTTTCCCCTGATGGACCTCCATTGGTCGACCGTGATATAACCCACCTCATCCTCCTCAGCACCTCCTGAAACAAGACCTCCGGCAATCGATCTTGCCTGGGGAGATAGGAATGGGGGAACGCCCAATGCTGCGGGTTCGTCCACGTATCCGTCCAATATGAGATATGTCCAGGCATTCTCTATCCTGCCGGTTCTCCGGGCTCCCATGGGTCTGACCATCATGGATGGTATGGAGTGCATGTTTTTTAACCATGACCGCCGATGGACATCCCGGTCCGATGTCATGCGTTGATCGAGGCCTGACAGCCGCTCTTTTGGAGATCCATTCAAGTCTGTTGCTCCATTTCGGGGACCCCGAGTGGTGGCCCGGGGACACTCCGTTCGAGATATCCGTAGGGGCGGTCCTTACCCAGAATACAACCTGGAAGAACGTGGAGATGGTCATCGGGGATCTGAAAGGTAGGAATATGATGTCACCCCGGCGGATCTGCGGCTGCGATGGAGAGGAACTAGCGGAACTGATCAAGGCGGCGGGATACTACAATCAGAAATCCGGATACCTTCGCAATCTCTGCGGTTTCATAGAAAATGAACTTGAGGGAGAGATATCGAGCCTGGAACTGCTTCCCTTGGAAACAGCCAGAATGAAGCTCCTTGATATCAAAGGTATAGGCCCGGAGACGGCTGATTCGATCCTATGCTACGCGGCGGGACAGAAAACATTGGTCGTTGACCAGTATACGAAACGGATATTGAGCAGGTATCTTCCGGCCGAGATGGTTGAGACCTACGAGCGAGACATTGCTACATGCGAGAAGCTCAGATCCCTGCTGATGCGGTGCATGGAAGGTGACAACCAGATCTACAACAGATTCCATGCTCTCATCGTTCTTCTCGGGAAGGATCTCTGCAAGCCCAGACCTAAATGCGGCAGCTGCCCCTTGGCCGGTTCCTGCCGGACAGGGGTCTCCATCTGAAATCCACATGTTGAACCGGGTGAAATAAAGAGAAATAACAGAAGGACCTTACAATGGAGCACGAACCTATTCCTCGAGGTGGGCAAATGACGATCAAAAGGACGGAGCTCCTCAATGTTGAGGCAAAAAGGGTGGGGGTGGTTGGAAAGAATATGAACATCAGGATAGATGTAAATTCAAACGTATCGCAGATCTACCTCACGGAAGAAGACGAGGCCAGGATAGATTTCCGGTTCATGGCCACTTATACCGGACTTGGAACGGTTGGCGTTGAGGGAAGGATAACCTTTTCCGATGGTGCCAAGGAGCTCTACGAGAAATGGACCGAAACGGGCAACATGCCGGACAAGGCCGCCCAAGAGATCCACGGGACCATCATGAAATCCTGCATGCCTGTTGCCGTTCTTCTGGCAAGGGAAGTCAACCTCCCCCCACCCATGCCTATGCCACCTATCAATTTGAAGGGTAAGAAGAAGAAGGCAGTGCCTTCTTCAGGGATGGAGGTCGCCTGACCTCTTGCCGCCCATCCCCTTCAGCTTCTTGTTCTTTTCCCTTTCGTATGATTCGAGGTCGTGAAGGTCCCTCTTTATCCTGGAAATGAACCTTGCCCTCATAACGTAGAAGATTAGGACGTTAAGCGATACCCCCAGAAGGCCGATCAGCGTCGATATGAGAAGTCCCTTTGCGCCCATCCCTTTGAGGACAGCGAGGGATACAACGAAGAACCAAATCCCCGAGAGAAGGAATGGAAACAGGAGACCTCCCCATGTGATATCAATGGAGATCTCGCCTCCTTTCTTCTCCTGCTGAACCTTTATCTTCGCCTTTCTGTACAACCCGATTACTATTTTGTCCAGGCTGTTCCTCCTTGAATCTATTTCCCCGGATTTGATATCGTAGAGGTCGATATTGAACCTGAACTCGACCAATCTCTCCTTTATCGCCTCCAGCACATGGGGGATCGTCAGATACCGGGATCTCCGTATTATTCGGTCCTTCATGGGATATCATCCTCATTTCTTGATGCCCAACAGCCTTCTCGTTATCCTGTTCCCCATCTTTTCCATTGGTTCAAGAATTACCTTGTGACCCTCCCTGACCCCGAGCTTGTCCATGTCCTTCTGCCGAAGGGAAACCTTTCCCTTTTCCATCATATTGTCCGCAACCAGTCTGAGGACCCTCTTTCTGGTTTTGCTGCCGGTTACAATGATGGGCCCTCCCTCCTTGAAATCATCGGATTCCAGTACCTTGGTATGCACCCTAGCGATCCCGGAGCCCGATATGGGACTCCTCTTAACCATAAGGTAGATCCCGCTCTCATTTTCCCTCTCTATTCCCGAAGGCATACTTACCATCTCCCCAGCTCGTTCATTATCTTCGATATTGAATCATGGTAGGTCCTGGCGGCCTTTCCAGCCGCTTCGGGAAATCCCACAGAGGGATCCTTCTCAAATGCAAACATGATCCCTCTGGACACGTTGATCAGGATATTGGAGCTGCCGTGGGCAGTTCCCAGTTCAAGGACCCGTTTAAGGTCTCCCCCCTGCGTTCCGACCCCGGGAAGGAGTATAGGGACCTCGTATCCGACCCTCTCCCTAATTCTCAGGAGCTCGTCAGGAAATGTTGCCCCCACCACCAGCCCCAGGTTCCCCCTGCCGTTCCAGCTATCGATCAGCCCTGCCATGCTGAGATAGAGCGGTTCGCCCTGGGTTATCAGTGACTGGACCTCTCCGGCGGACCTGTTGGAGGTTCTGCAAAGGACGAAAACAAGTTTATCCTCCCATTGGGAGAAAGGCTCGATCGCGTCCCTGCCCATGTATCCGTTCACCGTAACGGCATCTACACCAAGACCGTCGAAGGCTGCTCTGGCATAGGCACGGGAGGTGTTGCCTATGTCGCCTTTCTTCGCATCGAGGATCACCAGTTTTTCGGGGTGGCCGGAGGCGATATAATCCGCCGTTCTCTTCAGTGATTCCATACCATTTTTTCCCTCGACCTCGTAGAATGCCTGATTGAGCTTATAGGCTGCCGCCACTTCATGCGTTGCGTCGATGACCTCCCTATTTCTTTCGAACTGGGGATCGTTCCCCGATCTGAGCTCTTCAGGGAAACGGTCCATATCCGTATCCAGACCCACACATAATAGGCTATTTTTTTCAAGGCCTCTAATTAATTTCTCCTTCCAATTCACGCGGATGTGATTAATGGCTCAGCATTTATTTCTTATCATCCGATTTTTATCCTCTGGAAATCAATATCATTGAGCTCCGCATTAACCAATCCACTTGATAGGCGTTGATGAAGCGGGAAGGGGCCCGGTTCTGGGTCCGATAGTTGTTGCATTGCTTCAATGCAGACAGGCTTCCAGTCTTTTGGAACAGGGTGTCAGGGATTCAAAGAGGCTGAGCCCCGATGTGAGGAACGGACTATACGAGAAACTGACAACCGACTATCCCTATTGCATCGTTGAGATGGGATCCGGCTCCATCGACATTTCCAGGAGGGAGATGACCATGAACCGCCTGGAAACGCTTCTATTTGCAACGGCGATTTCATCCTTCATGAAGGGGGAGGCCGTGATCCACCCCGGACTGGGATCGGGATTGGATGTCAAGGTGGCAGCCGAGAACAGCTGGAGGCCTCGAAGGATATATCTCGACGCTGCTGATGTCAACGAGGAGAGATTCGCCAGGGAGATCAAAAATGAAGTGTCGCCTAAGGTCGGAATATCCGGAATAGATTTCATATCAAAACACAAGGGGGATGATATCTATCCGGTCGTGGGGGGAGCTTCGATAATTGCCAAGGTGACCCGGGACCGAAGGATAGAGGAACTCTCGAGGACCGTCGGCAGGGACATAGGAAGCGGTTATCCCAGTGATCCGAGGACCATCCATTTTATGGAGGGATGGCTGGAAGAAACCGGAGAGCTCCCGCCGTTCGCCAGAGCGAGCTGGGAAACCTCCAAGAAGCTTCTGGCCAAACTCAGGCAGAAAGATCTTGGGGATTACTGACAGAGCCCGGACCCCAAATTCACGGGGACGAGCTCATATTTCATGGAGAGCGGCAGGGAGAACCTCGATGCATTGATCCTGTCCTTCTCATTCAATTCCGCAACGACCTCATCGACGATCGTCCTGGGGACGACCACCCAGAGATCCCCTTTTTCAACAAGGTGCTCAAGTGCGGTGCAGATCTCTTCCCTTGGAGGGCTTCTTGTCTCATACCAAAGCAGGATGATATCGAAGAGACCGTGATCCTGAAGCTCGCTCGTCCCGTGCAGGATCGCCGTATCCGTTGGAAGCATTCTATCGGCCCATTCCAAGAACTCCTCCGGGGCTCCCACAAGCGACATCTTCCTGCCGGTGTCTATGTAGATCGTCCTGAGAACCTCGGCCCTGGAGCAAAGGAAAAGCTCTCCCATGGTGATGGTAAAAGACGGGTATCTTAAAAATATATGGTGCGACGCGATGCTAGGTGAGGATCATCCTCCCCTGCTCTCCTTGGCCTTCATCCGGAGTCCCTTGTACCCGCACTTGCGGCACTGGTCGGCCTTGACGGGATTCCTGGCGTAACACCTCATGCAGATGCGCATCACGAGACGTCTCTTTTCGACGATCTCCCTTATCTCGGGATCCAAGCTCTTTGCCATCGGCATCACCTTGAGTGGGGGGGCTAAAGTATCGATGTATTTAAAACCTTTTAACACGGACAAAGTCTGGTCAGAAGGGTGCTCTGTCACTGTAGAACCTGATCTCGGGACCAGGTACGATCCCGAGGAGTATGTTGGCCCAGGCGAGCTTCTTGAACTTGAATTCGTTCTCGACGGGGTCCAGGCTCTCTCCCCTCGTTCCGCCGTCCCCTATCTTCGGAGCTACATCATTGAAGTCAAAACCCAGGAGCATTATGCTCCTTGCACCGAAATGACCTGCAAGGAATACTCCCCTGTCGCCGTCAGTGAATCCCCCGAAATTGGACAGATCCCCCGAATCCGACGGAAGGACCTGCGTAGTGCCCAGCACGCTGCCGTGGAGCCTCCTGGAAACCTCACCGAGCCTCCTCGGATTGTCACCGTGGGCGTGGAGAAGCATAACACTGCCCTTTGACAGACACATGAGCTGGTCCTCGATTCCGCCGTCCATGTCCGTCACGACTATATGGGGTATGTAGCCCCTGGAAAGGAGCACAGAGGTGGCACCGTCGGCCGTTATGAGCACATCCTTTCCCGTGCCGGCTCCCTTCCATCGACCATTGGAATGCATTTCCGGGATAAGGCTGTCGAGCTCCATTTCCAGGTCAGGTCCGGCCCCGAGTACGAAAACCTCCCTTCCGGTGATAAGCCTTTCAAGTTCAAGCTGGGTCTCATCGAAGGGATGGACCCTGGAATTGGAAGAGAGCAGGGAGGATAGCATCCTTGCGGACGCTGCGTCCTTTTCCGGATCGAGACCCAAATCCCTGGCTATGGCCTCGTAATACGGCATCCAATAGACGGGATCCATGCTGCACCCCCTACCTCATCCATCCGGACCTCTTTCTCCCCCTCGCCTTGCTTCTGTTGTACGTTTGCACCAGCCCTCCCACCAGAAGCAGGGATACTCCGATCACAATGAATATGACGTTCTCGGTCCATTCGAAGGGGACCGAGTGGAATTCGAAGGCGTAACCGATGAAGGAGAAGGCCACCCGGGCGATGAAATAGATGGCCAGGAGTGACAGTAGGATGACACCGCTGGAGCGTGTGAACCTGTTGGTCCTGACATAGGTGTCGAGGGTATTCCCGACGGTGTAGAAGGCTGCCGCGGCAAGTATCCAGATCCATACGGAATCCAGGAATTCGAAGATGAACCTGGCAACCTCCTCCTCCTGTCTGGCATCAATGAAGCCTATTACGAAACCGGCCATCACAAGAATGAGGGAAAGGAATGCACCGCTGAACAGCAGGTAACGCCTTGTACGCAATGCGTCCCTCATATCATCCAGGTTCTTGGAGATCTGATCCTCGATATTCAGGGATTTGATCAATAGGAAGCCCGCGATGAAGGCCACCATGAGGCCTATTGCCCAATTGACATATCCCAGGATCATCAGGACGCTCCACGCCATGAGCATGCCGGCAATGGGAACTATGATCTTCTTTCCTATCTTGGGATTTTTAAAAGCCGACATCACAATATAATAGGTGGATTCCAGGTTCTGCTGCTGCTTTACGACCACCCGGGCAATATGCTCGATCTGAACCCGCTGGGAGATCAAGGGCAATATGACCTCGTCCTCGGCACCGTCGGATACCAGAACAACCGTGTCGGGCGGGAACTGCTCCAGAACCGCATAGAACTGCCTGATGAGGTTTGCATCCGACTGGATGCCAACCATTTTATCCCCGCATATGCTGGCTATCTCCACGTCCCTTCCCATATCGCGGTATTTTTTCAAGAGCTTCAATCCCATGAAAATAACATTTGCATCCGAGTCCTCGGGATCCTCGATTCCGAGGTTGATGACGGCTTTGAGATTGTTCTTTCTTCCGATAACGGGGCTTGTTATCTTCGCCTTTTCTCCGAGGTCGTCATCCCGGTCCACGCACAGTATAAGGGTTCTCATCTACATTCTCCGGATGCCCTTCAGGATATTTAATCATATGCGATTTATGCAACTTCTAATTTGATTATTGTAAAACCAATAGATTTTTTCAACCGAATACAACTATAAAAGCTATTCTAGATGCTTCGGGACCACTCCGGGACTTCCCAGATAATCCATATTATAAGCCCAGGCAAATCCTTAGCCGATGAGTCCAAGGAGTATAACCATCTACAGGATCTATCAGCTATCCAACCACAGGACTTTGGGTTTCTACACGGGGGATGAGGAAGCAGTCATCAAGTTCTGCAACCTGAAGTTCGATGTGGAGATGGACGACCTTGCGCTTGAGAGGGTGCCTGTCAGGCAGGTAAGCAAATCGGAGGTCATCTGCTTCTCGGAGGTCCTGGACCAACTCAGGGCACATAAGCAGAAGATACAGGAGCTGGAATGCCAGGCCGATGATGCCGGCATCAGGGAAGACCTATTGGAGATAATGCACTGACAGTGGAATTTCGCAAAATGCGATGTCCCCGATGAAGACCTTTCCTTGCGCGCTTATAGCATGTGCTCTTTCAGGTGACCGGCCAGTCTTGATACTGCCATAGTCCTGTGGCTGACGGAGTTCTTTTCGTTCAGGGACATCTCGGCGAAGGTGGATGAGCCGCCCTCGGGTATGAAGATCGGATCGAAACCGAACCCCTGCCTGCCTTTTTCATCAAGTGATATCTCACCTCTGCATTCTCCCCGGAAAAGAGAGATGGTGCCCGTTCTGGGTTGGTAGAGACCAATGACCGTTTTGAATACAGCTCCCCTCTCCTCCATGTTCTCCATAAGCCTGAGTATTCCCCGGTTCGATATGGTCCTCTGGACGTACGATGAATAGACACCCGGAAATCCGGAGAGAGATTCTATGAAAAGACCGGAGTCGTCCTTGATGAGGGGAACGCCTGGATCGTGTGTACTTACCAGCTCCTTCATTCCGTAGTAAACCACGTCTTCCAAGCCGTCGGCCTGAACCTCGATGAATTCCTTCTCGTAGGTTTCGATCGGGATGCCCAGGGGCTCCAGCCATCTCCTGATCTCCTTCAGTTTTCCCGGATTTCCAGTAACCAGATAGAGTATATTTTCACCTTGTTCCGTGATCATTGGGTCCACCTTCCGGACAGATACCTGCCTCTCTGATCGATCTCCTCCATCTTGTCCCTCGCTTCCTTTCCTTTTGGATAATGGGATAGATAGCCTTTCCAGAACTCATCCTCGAAATTCTGGAGGGAGCCGTGGGTGGAGCGGAAAACCTCGAAGAAGAGCCTCAGGTCAACCCCTTTTTTCTCAAGCTCAGCTGTCCTCTCGGAAAGCGAGCAGTCTATTACACCCAGCGGGTGCCCTTCATCCTCCGGCAAGATAATGAAGTTCGATGTTGTGAGGTCGCCGTGAACAACGTCACCACTGTGCATGATGCCCACAAGCGATCCCATCTCCCTCAGGAAGAGCCGCTGCTCCTCCTCATCGAGCACGTTCAGGCTGGCTGCGAGCCTTGGGCCTCTTAGGGCCTCCATCAGAATCACGCCCTCCTCAAGATCCACATCTAAAACGAAGGGTGTCCTTATTCCGAGGTCCCTGAAGCTCCTGAGCATCCTGGATTCGTTCTTGGTGCGTACTGCCGTGATGTATCTGTCCATCTCCCGGATCCTGTAGCCCTTTGATATCCTCTTCTTCTCAACTCCGGGCACACTTCCAAGATCTCTTCTTGTGATGAGCGCCTCTGCACCCCTTCCGATGAGCTCTCCGGCCGGAGGGAGGGAGCCCCTTTCGATCTCCACTGTTCCGGGGGTCCGTATCCTGCCCACCTCCTTTTCCTCCTTCCAGAGGACCTCTACCTGGTCGGTTCGGAACTTCTGGTCGATCACAGTGTCCTCCAGTGAGTGTCTTATGCCGCTTTGGTACATCCTCTCCCCGAGCACGGCGATCATCGCTCCGTTGTCCACGGCAAGGTCTGGTGTCGGGAAAAAGCTTGCCGCTCCCCTTTCCTCCGCCAAGGCTGAGACCATCTCTTTCAATCTTCTGTTGCAGGCGACCCCGCCCCCAAGGAGAACCTCCTCCGAACCTATATGCGCCATGGCCCTTTCGGTAACCTCGCACAGCATTGAGAAGCACGTTTCCTGAACGGACCTGCAGATCGTCGGGATCGACACCCCTTTCCTGTATAGGCCCAGGGCAGCTGTGAGAATGCCTGAAAAGGACATGTCCATTCCCTTGACCGAATAGGGCAGCTCCATGAATCCTGGTTCGTTCTCTTCGTCCCAAATTCCATCCAGAGCGGCCCCCGCCGCCAGCAGTTCGATCTTGGGACCCGCTGGAAAGGGTATTCCGATCTCCCTGCCCAGCTTGTCCAGCATGTTCCCGATGCCGATGTCCAGGGTCTCCCCCAGAACCATGTACCTCTTCTTCACGAAGGCGATCACCTGGGTATTTCCACCGGATGTGTAAAGCAGAACGGGATCTTGGGCCCCGAATAAACTCCCGATCTCCAGGTGAGCGACGCAATGGTTCGAGCCGATGATCGGTATCTCGTTCTTGATGGAAAGTACCCTTCCGATGGTCGCCCCCACCCTCAGGCAAGGCCCGAGGCCCGGACCCTTGGAGAAGGATATCAGGTCAATGTCCAATTCAGTGATCCCCGCTTCGAGGATGGCTTTTTGGACTATTTCGCTGCCTACCACAACATGGTGGTCCGCCGCTTCCCTTGGATGGATGCCTCCGGTTTCGGGCACATACATATCCCGAACATTGGAGATGGGCTTTCCATCCTTGACCACACCGACACCGAAGGTGTGTGCCGTGGATTCTATTCCCAGTGTGATCATCCACCGCCCATGGAGAGAACCACTATTTAATTTACCCTTTCATCCGGGGAGCTGGAGCCGTTCATGCCGTTGAATATTGCCTTCCCTCTCAATCCCCTGAACTTCTTCCTTCCCTTGGCCCAGAGTATTAGTAGTACCGGAAGGACCACGATGGAGGAAATGAAGGAATAGGTGATGGCGAGGGCGGTAACCTGACCGAACTGTTGAAGGGGAGGCATAGGGCTGAGAGTGAGCAGGGCGAACCCGGCAACCGTGGTCGCCGCAGCTCCGAAAAGTGCCGACCCTGTGTTAATCAGCGTGTTCTTGGATGCTTCCATCAGGTCCTTTTCCACCTTGATGTCCTCGACGAACCTATGGGTTATGTGTATTCCGAATGTGATCCCCAGGCCAACCGTGAGCGCACCGATCGTTATGGTCATGACGTTGAGAGGAATTCCAACCAGGTACATGGTTCCCACGATCCAGATTACGCAGAATACGACCGGGAGCGTTGCGACAGTTCCCAGGATGATAGCCTTCTCCTCGATGAAGAAAACTATGGTCAGGACCACCAGGGAAACAGCTATCGTGATCAGGAGCGATGATATCTGGGATTGCTGCATGGCACTTATTACCACGGCCATGACTATGGACGTGCCCGTCTCCGAAACCCTCGAAACCTTCTCTTCGTCCATGGAGTCGATGGGCTTGGAAACATCCTTCAACTCATCGTAGAGCTCCCATGCCTCCTTGTCGTTCTCTGTTCCCACGGTGAATGCTATGGCGGTCATCGTGTAGCTGTCGCCGTCCCTGTAAATGACCCTGCGCGCCTCCGAGGGGGAGTTATCGTAATATGCATCATAGACCTCTTTGATCTCCTGACTGTTGGTTCCTTCAAAGGGCATTCCTGATTCGATGTCAAAATATGTGGTATAGAGGACGACGAAGGGATCACTTGAATCCTGGGCTCCCTTTCTCAAAGCATGCTCCCTAAGGGAATAGAGGATGAAATCCGCATTCGGCTTGCGCTCCGCCCCCTCTCCTTCGTAAGAGATGTAATCCGAATCAATCTCCACCGCCATGGCCATGGTATCGTTCATTGCTCTCAGAACTTCTGGGTCCGTGACATCCCCTTCCACTATTATGATGCCGAGGTCCCCGGAGCCTCCGAGCCGGAAATTGGTGAATACGTAGGCCAGGTCCTCTGATTCCTGGAGTCCTTCCGGGAGAAAGTCGTTCACATCGAAGACGATCTCGCTTTGAAGGGCTGCGGCTAGCATCCCCGTTGTGACGAGACCCACGATTACGAGGATCAACGCAGGGTGCTTCTCCGCCCTGAGCGACATTCCCAGTATCATCCTGTTTATCAGCTTGCGGTTGTTCTCTTCCTTCTCGCAGAGGTCGCACTCCCCCTCCTTGAACTTCAGAAAGAGCGCTTTCCCCCTGCTTGCCTTCCACCCATCCCAGAGTTTCTTGACAGAGGGCACGAACACCAGCATTATGAAGAAGCTGGAAAGGATGCCCACAGCTGCCATTACCCCGAACTGAGTGATGATCCCCACGGGTGAGAACAGGTTGGAAAGGAAGGCGAACACTGTTGTGAAGGTGGCAAGGAGGAGCGCCATTCCTACCGAGCCGCTCATGGCCTTGATGGATTCCTTCACAGTCTTTCCCTTCCTTATCTCCTCCCTGTACCTCATGGTGAGGTGGATGCCGTAATCTATACCCAATCCGATTATCAACACCGGAACAGCTGTTATCATGGGATTCGAAGGATATCCTACAAGGGAGCCGAAGCCGTACATCCAAATGATGGCCATGGAAAGGCCGATTATGTTGAGAGCCGTATCGAATATATTCTTGTATATCAAGGCCAGTATGAGGATAACAAGGCCAAGAGCGATAGGGAGCAGTATCATCATTGTCCTCATGGAGGCATCTGTGATCCTTTGATCGATCAGGGCGCTCGGGAGGGAATGTATCTTCAATCTTGATTCCTCGTCGAAATCAGTAACTACCTTCGATATGTTTCCCTCGATCTCCTTGAGTTTCTCCGGGTCCTCGTCCCACATATCGAAAAGGGAGTAGTCCAAATGTGCGTTCATTATTGCTCCGTCGGCTGAGAACATGCCGATGGAGGGATCGAAATCCTCCGTCAGGAAATTCACAATAACGAACTGTCCGAAATAGAACTGCTGGACCATTCTGCTCAGGGCCAATGGATTTCCCATGCTCCGGGAGATGTCCAGGAGCGAACCCATCCTTTCCCTTGCACGGCTCGCATTCTCCTTGAGGTACTTCAGCTCGTTAGTTGAGGACACGGAGAGTATTGTGCCTGAAAGTGTCTCATTAATGGATTCGAGCGCATCTGTCAGCTTCTGGTAAGCTCCCATGCCCTCTGGAGTGAATCCCATCAGAACATAGGGGGAGGACATTATGCTCTCGTTGGTATAGTTGAATGCCAGGAGGTACCCGATCTCATCCTTCAGGTCCTTGTCTTCCGGGAAACCCTGGAAATACTGAGTAGCGTTCGAATACGGGACAACTTTTTCCTCGGGTTCCGTGACGTAACCGATGAAATCGCTCATCTCAAGGGAAAGGTTGAGAACCGCATCCGAGAGGTCTTCCTCATCCGCTGGACCCGTTCCGTTGAGGGTGCTCAGGAAATGATCGGTCTCGTTGCTCAGATCTCCTATGGGGGGGAGGTAGGAGTCCAAGATCGATGCCTTATCCGAGATGTCGTCAGCGAAATCAACCGACAGCCTCATCTGGTACATCGAGGAGGCAGGCGACATCGGGTAGAAGCCGAGCTCACCGGAGTCCTTCCACTCGGCGTATGTTTCGTCTTCCACGATCCTGTCTGAGAGCTTCACCATTTCAGTGAAACCTTCCTTGGTTACCATGTCGCCGTCGCCGGACCTCACAAGGATCAGGAATGGGTAGGTCGATGTGAACTTATCCTGATATTCCGAGTTGGCCCTGGCAACCTCCATGTCGGGCATGAACTGCTCCTGGTCGAATGACTGCTCCATAGGTTTTGCGATCATGAGTGCCACGGATCCCGCAGTGATCAGTAAAATGAGAACTATCCCTATCCAGGGATGCTTTGTTGTGAAGCTTCCGACTTTCTCGGTGATCATGTCAACGCCTTGTCCAGCCTATCCTGCGCTAGTATTTATTCATTATGGCTATTTTTTACAAACATTATTCAAGAATTTTAAAAATCTGTGAAAATTTCTTAAATTAATTGGTGGAACTTGATAAAAACTAATCTAAAAATAAAAAATATATACTCCGGACGTCGTAGGCTAGCTCGCATGATGGAGCTGACCCCCAATGAGAGTCATGTGATGCTCTCATTAATAACCAATCCCGAACACAGCGATACGGAGCTTTCGGAAGCCGTGGGCATGAACCCATTTACCTTCAACAAGGTAAAGAATTCGATCCTCAAAAGAGGATTGCTAAGAAGGGAGCTTGTGCCCAACTATGGAAGGGTTGGTTTCGAGCTTCTTGTCGTAAGTTTCGGGGGGAGGATAGAGACATTCCTGGACCCCGTTTCGCGAATGGAGATGCTCCAGAAACTGGAAGGTGAGATCCCAACCCATTTCTTCTTCAGGCTGATGGAGGCGACACAGGGGCTGGGTCTTCATGCCCTCGAGGATTTTACCTTGTTTAAGAAAGGGCTGGTTCTGAAGAGGAAGATTGCTTCGTTCATGGGTGACAATCTATCATCAATAGAGCATGTTGCCTTCTCATTCCGTGATATACGTATGGAGAAGTTCTTCGATCTAGGGGACCTGCTTTCTGATATCTACGGAAATGGTATGGAGGTCCCGAAACTAGAACCAACGTCGCCGGCGCAGAAGGCGGCATCCATCTCATGGTTCGATTTCTTCAATTATGATAGGAAAGGGAACGGCTCGGATATCGACGACAGGGAAATGGACATCATGAAGGTACTTGTTTCCCGTCCGATGCTGAGCGATCCCGAGCTTTGCGAGCTACTCTCCATGAGCAGATACAAACTTAGGAAGGCAAGGGACTCCTTCTATGAGAGAGGACTCCTGAAACCCCTACTGATACCTGATCCGAGGGTGCTCGGTCTGGATGTGATCATTTTCACACACGCTATGTTCAAACCGGAATGCCAGCCAATGGAGCTGCTTCACCAGTATTCGGAGCATTTCCCACCCAACCTTATACTGGTCGTTTCTGACTTTCAGGAAGCGGTTGCACTCGGTGTTTACAGGACCCTTTCCGAAGGAGTGAATGCCCAGAAACGAATGATCGAGGAGCTATCCGCCCAGAATGTCCTTGAAAAGGAGCCGGTATCCCATATATTCTCCCTGCCGAACTGCAGGGGCGACTGGCCGCTAACGCTGCAAGGTCCGCTGATGAACAAGGGGGACTGGGCCCTATCACCCCAGGTCATGGAATGGCTGGTCAAGATCAGCCCGAGGGGTCCAGGATCTCGACGTCGCAGTCCGCGATCCTCTTGAAATTCTCAGCGTCCTCCCTTCCTCCGATAATATCTCCCCAATGCATGGGTATCGCTTTCTTGGGTTTAAGTATCTTAACTGCTTCGGCCGCTTCCTTGGAGGTCATAGTGTAAGTTCCGCCCACAGGGAGGAGAGCGACATCGATGTCCCTGACCTTCTTCATCTCTGGGATTATATCGGTATCTCCCGAGTGGTAGATCCTGTAACCTTTGATATCGGCGACGAATCCCAGCCATTTATTTGATCCCGGGTGGAATTCCTTCTTGGGATTGTATGCCGGATGGCCTTCCACGGTGATATTCCCTATCTTCTTGCTCTCGCCGGGTGAGAGCGTTATCGTTCCGGGGAACTTGGCCGCCACGTCAGCGGGACCGATTATCATTGTGGAGCTCTTCCTGAGCTTCCCGATGTCCTCCTCGCTCATGTGGTCGAAATGTGAGTGTGTGATCAATATGTAATCTGCTTTGGGGCTCCCTTGGACCTTCCATGGATCGATATATATGTTTCCAATTTCGGTCTCTATACGAAAAGAAGCGTGACCCAGCCATGTTATCTTCGGATCCATGATTTTACCTCCCATGCTATTCTTTCAATGATGTTTTCGGATATATAATATTACTTTAGGTAAAGTCAGAGCATTATAAGGAGTGCATCGGAGATATTTCCCCGTCATGGCCTTAGCCTCTTTCCGCATTTCGGGCAGATGGCATCCTTTCCCTCGTAGTGCATGCCCTTCCCGCCGCATTTAGGGCAGTTGATCCTGGAAAAGAATTCCTCGAGCCATGCGTCCCTGACATCCTCCTCATCGGCTTTTAGGGCCTTGTTCAGTATCTCCTTCTGTTTCTTGCCGGTTGTCAATGCCATGAGCTCCTCGCTGCTTGCATGGAGCTTCTTGACAACCTCTTCGGCCTCCTCGGATTTTGGTTTGATAAGGAACGCTATCGGGATCGCACCGACCATTCCGGCGAAGTGGGCCACGTGGCTTACCTCGTCATCCGACCGGACGAGGATCATGAGTGCTGAGAAGCCCCCGTAAAGAAGGATTATCAGGGATATCGGCCATTTTTTCAGTATTATCAGCGGGAAGTAGATCTCCTCTCTTGGATAGAGATACCAGAAACCTCCGAGCAGTCCGAAGATACATCCAGAAGCACCGATGGACACGGAGGTCATGCTGTGCCCCAGGACATCAAATGGCGAGATGGAAAGGACCACAGCTCCGGCTATGATCCCCGACCCATAATAGAGTATCAAGAATCTCTTCCATCCTATCTTGTGCTCAAGCTGGGTGCCAAGAATGAACAGGCCCAGAAAATTCATCATGACGTGCAGGAAGTCGTTATGCAGGAACATGGATGTGAGGAACTGGTGTATCTCGATATCGTCCACTATGCTGGCCGGTCTGAAACCGAGATCGCGGAATAAGACATCCCTTGAAACATGGATCGATTCACCGACCAGGGGGAGAGATGAGAAAATATCGCTTGTCATGACGAACTGGGCCACGAATATCAAGATGATTGAGGCGGACAGTACGTTGGTTGCCGTTGCTTTCTTTAACCAGGGTAGCAGAACAGAGAGAATGGCAGAAGCCAGGACCATGATGAAGAGGACCCATGAATGATCACCTGACAGGAAAGCCGTCAAAAGGAGCCACTCCCCCGAACGATCCCGTTCCTCTCATGTAGGACCTTCCACGCATTGTTAAGTGAGAAGAGGGCCATCCTGCACGCTTCCTCGACCAGGTCGACTCGGGAGACCGAGCCGTCGGAAAGGTCCTCAATGAGTGTAGTCCTTGTTCCCTGGATATCAAGGGCCTCCCTGTGTCTTCCTTTGAAGACCATTATCTCCTCTACAAGGTGCGGTGGTATCTCGAGCCCGCTGCTGAAGCCGGTCCCTGATCCTCTGTCGGATTCGATATGGCAGCAGTGGAGCAGCACCCATTTCCCTTCGAACTCCAGAGGACCTGCCTCTATTCCGACGAAATAATCGAACTGGGTTATCTCGGATCCCCGGCATCTATCCCTCGCCATCCTTGCCCTCTCCCGGGCGCCTTTGAAGATATTCCCATCCTTCCAGCCTGCCCCGGAACGGACATCATACTGGAGAAGCTGGATGCTATGCGCATATCTCCTGAAAGCGGCAGTCAAACCCAATGCTTTATCCTGATTCTTGGAGCCCAGGTGAACGCAGAGCATGTGCGGATTTCCCGGGGAGCTGATCCCTCCTACGGGATTTCCATCCCTATCGATCTCGCCCCTTTGGACCCTGGTGGAGGACACCCTTTTTCCGTCGGGATCCCTTTTCATAGGGATGACAAACCTTTCAAGAGGGGGAAGGCCCCTCCTCCCCCTCTCCTTGTCTATTTCGTCAGCGGTATGTTTTGTCTCCTCGGACACCACGATGGAATCGATCTCGCTCCTTACTGCAAATCCGAATCTGTCGCTGATCTCTCTTATGGAATACTGGACATCATACCTATCTGAGAGCTTTCTCAGCTCATATTCCAGATCCTTCCTCCTGCTATCAAAGGGTTCGACCTTCCTTTCCCGGGTTCTCACAGCCATCTCGTCGCTGGTAAGGCCCACCGACACCCTCTTTCCCTGCCTGAAGGCCTCCTCGAGGAGGGCCAGGTGGCCGGAGTGGAGCGGGGAGAAGGTTCCTCCGAGGCAGATGTTTCTCTTCCTTCTTCCCATTTCCCCACACCTCCGGTCGGATCAGGATGATATCACGAGTATGTAGAAGAGGATAAGCAGCAATCCTCCGATGAGAGGCAGATAGGTCATAAGCTTCTTTCTCTTGAGCATACTGTCCCATTCCTGCTGGCACTTGTCCGTGCATATGTCCTTGTCGGGTGAAATGGCAATTCCGCAGTTGAAGCAGTGCTTGTGGGGTGCGAATGCCTGAGCCGGAGAGCTCCCCTCTGCAGAAGATGATATCATCCTCTCCAGGGCCCGTTTCTTCTTGCCGCCCTTTCTGGGGGACTTGCTGGCCTTGCCGCTCAAGTTCACGCACCTCCCTTGGACGATTCTATGATCGTTCCTTCGAATCCCCTGCCTGTCAAAGCGGAACCAAGTGCTTTGAGATTCCTTCCGTTCAGGATCCCCGTTCTTATGCCCGCCCTGTGGACAATCGCGGCTGCAAGCGGGTCAAGGACCGAGTGGGAACCGGCTCCTCTGCTGGTCTTGGACACGAGCTCGACAAGTTCCCCCGATGTCATCTTCGGTATCCATGCGGCATCGGGGTCCTCGTTCGGATCGGACGTATATGCTCCTTTGACCGCAGTCAGGTTCAGGAACAGGTCGGCTCCCCATCTTTCGGCTATCAGGGCCGAGACCGCATCGGTGGTATGTCCTGGGTGGGTGCCGCCGCCAACTGCCACACCGTGGGTGGAGGCGCCAAGTATCGCCTCCTCGATGCTGGTGAAAGGTCGGGGGTAGGCAGCGTCTCCCATCGCACCCAGGACAAGCCATGAATTCAGTCGGGTGGCCTCTATACCAAGGCTGTCCAGAGCTGCCTCGTCAGTTCCCAGCTCCCTTCCGATGTTGATGAAATCCCTTGCCGTCCTTCCCCCCCCCGTCACGATTATGAACTTGTTATTCCCGGAGAGTTCCCTTATTAAGGCAATGAAGCCCCTGATGAAATCCGGATCGCTATCATCCTTTAGCAGGATGGAACCACCCAGGGAGAGCACAATTTTTTTCAGTTTACAACCTCCTGCGGAGCTCTGCTGTGCAGTAACAAGGACCCTTATTAAAGGTTGCTGAGACCGCCTATTCCAGAAGCTGGGTCAGATCATCGGACTTCGCAGGTCCCTGCTGGGCCTCCCGGGGAGCTTCCGGCAGAGCGGCCTGAGGCGGTTGCGATGGTGTTTCCTGGGGTCCGGGTGGGAGGGCGCCCTGGTCCGCGGTAGTCGGGAGCAGACCGGCACCTCCGAAGATATCATCCAGATCCCCGGTCTCGGTCGGAGGCGGAAGCTGCGAAGCCGCAGGAGCCTCCGGCATCATTCCCGGCTGCTCCATCTGCGGGAGATCAGCATAAATGTCCTGTCCCTCATAGAGGCTCTTCTGCATTTCCTCCGCCTGCTTCCTCCTTTCCTCCTCTTCTTCGGCCTTCTTCCTGTTCGCCCTTATGAGGATTACAACTACCCCCACTATCAGAACAAGGAGCAGGACCGCTATCAGTATTATTATTATCAGGAACGATGTGAAGTTGTCCTCGACCCACGTGCCTTTGTCGGAGGGTGGAGCGGTGACCGACGGATCCAGAGGATCGAAATCCTCTCCGTCTATAACGCCGTCCTTGTCGGTATCCCTTACCCTGGGATCAGTGCCGTTAAGGGCTTCCTGCCAGTTGAACCACCCGTCGTCATCTGTGTCAATGTTGGCGTCGGAGGGATCGTAGGGATTGAAGCCGTGCTCTTCCTCCCACTCATTGGACATACCGTCGTTGTCGTAGTCATTGTCATCCCGGATACCCTTCACGGTGATGTTCACAACGGTCTCTATGTAGTTGTCTGCGCTGTCGTAAACCCTCAGGGTTATGGTGTATGTTCCCGCCATAGGGAAGTCCCATGTCCCGGATATCTCGTTGGCATCCTCCTGGAATCCGTCGGATGCATCGAAATCCCATACGTATCTGAGGGTGTCGTTAAGGTCCGTATCCGGGTCAAGGGCCACTTCTGCGGAGTAAGGGATCTTGTATAGGATCTCGAATACCTGTCCCTCCTCCGGTGTATCAATGCCAACGTAAACAGGCGGATCATTGACGTTCACTATCACAATTCTGATCGGAAGGATGGATACCTTCTCCGGATCGACCTCGTCCACAAGGAAGATCTCAGTATCTATTGGAGGATAATCCGGTTCATAGGTGGGGGCATACCCGAATTTCTTCTCCGCATAGAAGTGGAGATAGGCAGTGGTCGGGTCCTCCTCATCAACATCAAGGTAGGTATTTTCGGAGAGCGTGAGATTGCACTGGAATATAATGAGATCCTGCTCGCCGATGTCGATATCGACGTCCCCTGCCTTGATCGTCAGGTTGAACTCCTCATGTTCGTAGACCGTGAAAAGGTACCTTCCGTGGATCTCTGAGGGCAGAGGGATCTCCTTCGTGGCGTTGGCCACGGAGATGAAGTAAGGGGTATCGACCAGGTTCGTCACATTGAACCATAGCACCTTCTCCACAACATCGAAACCGTCCTCCACCTGGAGTGTGACCCTGTGGGAGCCTACATGCTCGTTCCTGGGATTCCAGCTGACTATTCCCTTCTCCGTACATGTCAGCCACTCCTCGTCAGTAATGTCATCGTAGACGAAGGAGAAATTCAGCTTAAGACCGTCCGGATCCCCGTCGGCTGCGTCCCTTGCGGTGAGTGGGAATTTCTGGGTGAAGTCATCCTGGAATATCAACCATTCGAAGTTCTTCTTCGGGGTTCCCTGGGGCGGTATCGTTGGCAGGTCGTTGACCGGGAAAACGTTGATCTTCAGTTTCAACTCCTCGGAGACCTCTTGGCTCCCGTCCCTCGCCCTCAATCTTATTGTGTCGGCGGCAAAGGAATCCAGTTCATGATTGAAATTCTCATTCGGTGTGATCCTAAGGGCCCATGTCCATGGATTTTCCCCCGAACCGTTCACAAGTTCCGCCCTCCAGCTCCCCTCGTATTCGATGAAGGTGTCCCAGAGGTTCGCCTTGGTCTTGAGGGAAATGTTGAGGGGCACATTGGTGTATCCTTGTTCGATATCAAGGTCCTCGAACCAGTTGTATACTCCTTCGAAGTATGTGACCTGGTCCTCCGGGACGTTGAGGGTCCAGTTCCCCTCATCGAGAACAATTGTGGGCTCTCTGTTGAACTGCTTGACCCTGAAGAGGAAGGTGTCGTTTGACTTGACCTCTGTCGGATTCCCGAAGGCATCGTAGAAATCCATGGGTATGATGTAATCTCCCTGCGGGACGGTTTCGGGGACATCCATTCTGAACTCGTAATATCCGATTGTCCTGTCGTCATCGGAGTGTCCGGTGGGCATACCCATGCTAACGAACCTGAGCCCTATGCTCCTGAAATCCGCGGTGAACGACCTGAGATCGTTCCAACCGTCCAGGTCCTGGACCGTCACATTGATCACGGCAGTATCGCCGTTGTTGAGGACCGGGGAGGGGTCCATGTTGACGGTGACCTTCGTCGGGACATTGTTGTCGGGAAAAGAGGTGAGGCCGACGGTTACCTTGTTGCCAACGTAAACGATGTCGGCGTATGTCTTATTGCCGTCGAACTCCCCGATCCCGACGGCCTTGACCACGGCGGTTGACGGAAGGGAGCCGGAGATTGTGCTGAATACCTTCAACCCATCGAATCTGACGGGTGACTGGGTTCGACCTCCGGCAACGAAGATATTGTAGTCGGTCGGATTGTTGTAGAAGTCATCGTCCGATCCATCATCCTGCTTGGAGAACATGATGACGTCCTGGTTTCCCTTGTTGTCGAGATTCCCGACGCCGAATCCTCTGAACTGGAACTTATAATCCTGGGAATAGGCTGCCTGGGGATCTGCGAATTTAAACTCCGTTTCGGGTGTGGAGGGGATATATGGCAGTTTTGGAATTATGTAAGCCTGTCCGTCCGTATAGACGGGATTCACGTTCTGGTTGTCATCGATGGTGATAGCGACATCTATTGGACTGTCGGTATCACCGGCGAAATTGCCAACAGCCATGGCATAGGGCACCGTAGGGAAAGTCCCGTCCCCCCTCATGACGTGGTTGGGGTCAAGGTCCTTCTCGTTTCCCCATGATACCGTGACACCCTGATGGTAGATGGCTCTGACCTCGGCCTGGACCCAGTTGTTGTTTGAAACTCCGCCCCAGGCGAATGCTATGTCCATGTTGCTATCCTTGTTGAAATCGGCGAAACCCACGAAACAGTTCATATTCCATGATGCGGGGTAGGACTTGGATGTGACATTGGACCTGGCAAGTCCCGAGGAGGAATACCTAAGCAGGGCGAGTACAATATCCTCACCCTGGTTCCCGGCGTTCCCGTTGGTATCCCTGTTGTAGATCACAGCGGTATCAATGTCGCCGTCCCCGTCCACGTCCGCGTTGTCCATATCGTACTTTCCGTCTCCCCAGAACCAAGCACCCGTGAAGGATATTCCCTGCATGGAATAGAACACGTCGGTGAACTCGTGGTACGTTTCAAGGGTGAAACCGGAGCCCGTATTCTCCAGGTAGAATACCCTCATGCTTCCGATGGTATCTGCGATCCCTCCGTTCTCACCTGCCATGCCGTATTCGTCCTGGCCAAGGGCTATGATGTCAAGGTCATGGCTGGGATCATTGTCATAGTCCACAACCTTCAGGTCCGTGATGTACCAACCCGTCAGGGAGATGGTCCTGTAGGGGGAGAATCCGAAGCTCCCGCCGGAGCCGCCGTTGTTTGTGTACACGATGACCGCACCGTTGATTCCGACCACGAGATCGTCGTTGTTGACTCCGTCGATATTTCCCGTAGCCACCGATAATGCCTCCGATGAGGGTGTGGCTACTTCGTAGAAGCTTGGTGTATACCCGTATCTGGATGGAGGCTCCGATGCGCCCGAGCCGTCATCCGCATTGATGATGGTCATAGGTAGCGCAAGAAGCACTGCTAGAAGAACCGATATGGCAAAGGGAGACCTTCTTGACATAATGTTCACCCTGTCTGAGATCACTCCAAACCCGGACCAGCCTGGGTCTTGGGTGCTGGTTCATATATCATTATGGTATAATACTATTTCGAGGAGCTGTGTAGAGGCTGGACAAAGGGGGTATTCCCCCTGGATTGGCAAAGCTTAATTACAAGGGCCAACTGTTCCCGCTTCCTGCCTCATCCTATGAATAACGGTGCATGACATGACAAAGCTCACATCCAGGGAGAAATACGATTTCAAGAGGGACCTCGAGCTGCTGGAGAGCTATAAGGGAAGGGCCACCGAGCTGATAACACTCCTCGTTCCCCCCTCCAAACAGGTATCCGACGTTGCCAACTATTTACGAAACGAGCTCTCCCAATCCTCGAACATCAAATCCAAGTCCACCAGGAAGAACGTCATGAGCGCCATAGAATCCATTCTCTCCCGCCTGAAGAATTACAAACAACCCCCGGAGAACGGAGTGGCATTCTTCATTGGGCATGTTCCCTCGGGTGCGGACCAGACATCGATGGTCGCACATGTCATAGAACCCCCTGCCCCCCTCACGACCTTCATGTACAGATGCGACAGCTACTTCTACACAGACTATCTCCGTGACATGCTGACCGAGGAGGATGTGTACGGGCTCCTTGTCGTTGACAGGAAGGAGGCCACCCTCGGACTTCTAAAGGGAAAGAGGATAGAGGTCATCAAGAACATACAGTCTCTGGTCCCCTCGAAACACGGAAAGGGCGGTCAGTCCAGGCTTCGGTTCGAGAGGTTGATAGAGATTGCTGCCCACGAGTACTTCAAGAAGGTTGGCGAGCTCTGCAACGATGCATTTCTCGAAACGGAAGGGCTGAAGGGATTGCTCATCGGCGGTCCCGGAGCGACTAAGGATTTCTTCGTGGAGAACGATTACCTGCACCATGAACTCCAGAAGAAAGTAATAGACACATTCGACACTGGATATACCGATGAATCAGGGCTCCCCGAGCTGATAGGAAAAGCCAAGACCGCTCTTCAGCACCTGGAGGTTTCCAGGGAGAAGGAACTGATGGAGAGGCTCTTCTCGGAGATCAGGAAGGAGGACGGAGGCCTTGCTTCCTACGGCAGGGAGCAGGTAAGGAAAGCTCTGGTAACCGGCGCCGTCGAGATCCTGCTCGTTTCCGAAGAGCTGAAGATGCTCCACCGGACATTCGAATGCCCGAGCTGTCAAAAGACCTTTTCCGTGAATCAGAAGAGGAAGGATGAGCCGTTCTTCAGCTGTCCTGAGGACGGCTCCCAGTGCAATCTCCTTGAAGAGGAGGACATGGTGGAGGAGATGGCTAATCTGTGCGAGATGTATTCCACCGATCTAGAGCTCATTTCCACCGATTCATCGGAGGGGGCAATGCTGCTTCAGGCATTCGGTGGGATAGCCGCGATACTAAGATACAGCATACAATTCAAGTGAATGTGGACTGATCCTATTCCTCCAGGACCTCCTTGACGGTCTTCAAGGAGACGCTTCTTTTTATTGACCTCCTCTCCCTTACGAGGTCCATTATCTTGTCGTCGAAGGTATCTGATGACTTCGCCGGTTCATTGGTTCTGGATATCTCCCCCTTTTCCTCCTTTTCAAGCCAGTCCGCCATTGCCTGCCTGATGATTTGGGATGGATTGTATCCCTTTTCCCTGCAGTAGCTGAAGAACCGGTTCGCATCTTCGACGAAGTCCTGTGTAACGACGATATGGATGGGATCCCCGGCTCCGTAGTTCTTGTACCCGTCCTTCCCCCTTACCATTTGAACACCTGATATTTCAACCAAAGGGTTCTTTCTTGTATATATTTCAATCTTCCATAACATACTCATCGATGAGATGTTCGGTCTCATCCCTCCTCTCCTTCAGATCGGAGAGGAACCTCCTTGCATGCTCTGCTGCTTCCTTCTTGCACTGTCCGCAGAGGCGCTCCCCGCTCCTGCACTCTCTCTCGATCCTCCTGATCTCATCCTCCGTATCCACGGTATGGAAGAGCATCGTATCGAAAACTGAGCAGTTGTCGGGGTCCCCACCTTTCTCTTTCTGCTCGGCTGCGGTCTCCCTTCCACCGGTAATGGCCTTCATGATCTTCGATGCGCCTTCCTTTGGCTCGTCGTCGAGAAAAATAGCGGTCTCCGGTTTCGAGGAGCTCATCTTTTCCCCTGTAAGACCCTTGATGAAGCGGTGGAAGGTGGCTGCGGGCGGAAGGAATCCGTAGT
This sequence comes from Thermoplasmatota archaeon, assembly GCA_048569615.1. Lineage (GTDB taxonomy): Archaea > Thermoplasmatota > Penumbrarchaeia > Penumbrarchaeales > Penumbrarchaeaceae > JAYEPK01. The sequence goes on from JBLIRK010000019.1 coordinate 42,462, forward strand.
TCCCCTCTTCGTGCTCAACAACGGCAACGGCCTCATCCAGTCTGATCAACTCGGCTATTGAAGCTCCGTTCACATACAGAGCTTTGTAGTTGGGAATCATCTTCATATCAAGGTATCCTTCCTTTACCAGGGCCGTTCTTGCCTTTATTAACCGCTCCTCTACGTCATTATCGACCTTAACAAAGATCCCAACCTTGCCGTCAGCGGTCTCGGTGGCATTGAAGATCCGGAAGGATGAAGCGAGGTCCCTGCAGAGCCTCATGTGGGGGTCCTGGTCCACTCCTACCGGAACGACAACGGGTATAGGACCCAGCTTCACCTGGGGGTGAAGGATATCTCCGGCTTGTACAAGGGGTGCGTTGACATGGCCTATGTTGGTCTGGTCGTTGAATCCGTAGATTGACCTCATTGTGGAGAGGTTGACCTTCTTCCCCAGGAGCAACGCCAGGTCCTTGACAACCTGCCTTTTGGATTGGAAATATACCTCGAATCCCTCCCTTCCGACACCCAGGGCGAGATAGTTCCTCACGTAGGAATCTATCGCAAGATTCCTCGCCTTCTCCAACGGCATGTCCCTTGTGGAATAGGATTCAAGGTCCGCTACACCGATGAATACCCTCGCACCGAATCCCTGGAAGTACCTGATCTGGTCGATGACCATCTTGTGTCCGAGATGCATGCGGCCCGACGGCATCAGACCGGACATTATGGCAAAGGGTTCCTTTTTCTTGATGCGGTTCAATACGTAATCAAAACCCCTGTGGCCGAATACGATGCCTTCCTTGAACAATCTGGGCTGGGATTCCCTTTCTGGGAGCTTTCCGGCATCGAAAGGCTCGATTCCGAACTCTTCCATCAGATGTTTGTATTCATTGGTCTTCGAATAGGACCACGGATCGATCATCTTCGGTGCCACCTCTTCGGGATAGGTCAGGGTGTAATAATCCTTGGGTTATTTGTTTTTCTTCAATTAATTTATGAAATAAGGTTCCAGACAAGTATTAAATAATTCCCCATTCAATGAGGGAAAACCTAGGGACAGGGGGACCCCAGCAGTGAAAGACAACACGGTTTTCATAGGTAGAAAACCCTCGATGAACTATGTTCTGGCAGTGGTGACCCAGTTCAATTCCGGAGCCGACCAGGTAACGGTGAAGGCAAGGGGAAGGGCGATCAGCAAGGCTGTGGATGTCGCCGAGATCGTCCGGAACCGCTTTCTCCAATCCGCTTCCCTCGGTGATATCAACATAGGCACTGAAAGGGTCGAGGACGAGGAATCAGAGGATGGGATCAACGTCAGCTGGATAGAGATAGTCATCAACAAGGGAAAACAGTGAAGAGCCCCGAATCAGGTTGCATCCCACCCGACAGGGTGCCCAAGGACCTCCGATGCAACGTGTTTGCTTAGTTTTGACGTTTTAAACAAGATGGGGTGAAATCCAGCTGTGTGAGTGCTTCCTTCCAGCCCATTAACTATTAATAATGGTTCTAGGATACCGCCTTCCTGCACCGCTGACTTAAATAGTTCCAGGTGAGTAAAAATGAAGATGCCCAGGAAGATAAACAGGTACTGTCCCAAGTGCAACGAGCACACCAAACACGATGTGGACAGGGTCAAGAAGAGAAAGGCAAGCGAGCTCGCTTGGGGGCAGAGGAGATTCAGGAAGGTGACCGCAGGATACGGCGGTTTTCCCAGACCAAAACCGGAGGGAAGAGAGAAGCCTACGAAGAGGATCAACCTGAAGTACACCTGCAAGAAATGCGGCAAGTCCTGGCAGAGCCCTTCCATAAGGGCGAAGAGATTCGAGCTCACCGAGTGATGGAGGAATATCATTGAACAACGTTCCAAAGAGCATGTTCCTGAAGGTCAAGTGCGCCGACTGCGGTAACACCCAAACCCTTTTTGACAGGTCCAACCTGAAGGTAAGCTGCAGCGTCTGCGGCGCGACCATGGCGGTACCCAGGGGGGGAAAAGCGGATATAAAGGGAGAGGTACTTGGCAGGGTGGATACGGACCTGGAATAGGTCCGAGGAGTTGTATCAGATGGCCCAGTTCAACGAAATGCCCGAAGAAGGAGAGCTTGTAGTTGCTACCGTAACGCAGGTAAAGAACTTCGGCGTCGTTGTGGAGCTGGACGAATATCCCGGAAAGGAGGGTTTCATCCACATAGCTGAAGTGGCCTCCGGATGGGTCAAGTACATCAGGGACCATGTCAGGGAAGGGCAGAAGGTCGTCTGCAAGGTCCTGGGATTCGACGAGAGAAGGAGGAACAAGACCGTCGACCTCTCCTTGAAAGCAGTTAACGAGCACCAGAAGAGGGAGAAGATCCAGCAGTGGAAGAGCGAGCAGAAGGCGCAGAAGCTCATGGAGCTCCTCGGGGAGGGGATCGGACTTTCCTATGAGAAATGCATGGAGGATTTCGGCTCCGAACTTGTCCAGGAATACGGCTCCCTTTACAGAGCATACGAGATGGCTGCAATAAAGGAGGGAGTACTGCAGGAGGCGGGTTTCGAGGGAGATTGGATAAACCCGTTCATCCAGATGGCCAAGGAGAACATAACTCCTCCCTATGTAGAAATAAACGGATTGCTGGAACTGACCTCGTCCAATCCCCACGGAATGAGCGAGATCAAGGATTCGCTTGCCAGAGCCGAGGCCGTGGCACAGAAGGAAGAGAATGTGAAAATGGACATTCTTTACATCGGCTCCCCCAGGTACAGACTTGTGTTGGAGGCTCCGAACTACAAGGTTGCGGAAGAGGTGCTGAGGTCATCGGCCCAGGCCGCCCTTGACCACATTCACGAAGTAAAGGGGTCTGGAAAGTTCATCCGGAACAAGGATGGGAAGATGTGATGGTGGTCCTTTGAGGAGCAGGATCAGGAAGTGCGGCAAATGCGGCATGTACACCCTGTCGCAGACCTGCAGCGAGTGCGCGATCCCGACGCTAAACACCTTTCCGCCCAGATATTCGCCGGAGGACCGGTACGGAAAATACCGGAGGATGTATTACCGGGATAGCCAGGATGAAAAGGAGCACGGATAAAGGAGGAATTGCAGTGGAGGAAGTTAAGATCAATTTCATGAAGCGTCCCAAGCTCAAGGATGCGGTTCTCATAGAGGGGCTCCCAGGTGTAGGCAACGTTGGTAAACTGGCAGCGGAGCATCTCGCCGAGGAGCTCAAAATGACTAAGTTCGCCGAGATATATTCGAAATATCTTCCTCCCCAGGTTGTCGTGGGCGAGGATGGCATCGTTTCACTAGTCAAGCACGACCTTTTCTATTTGAAAGGCAAAGGCGGGATCCCCGATATCGTTCTGCTCACCGGGGATTACCAGGGATTGACCCCCGAGGGTCAGTACGAGCTCTCCAGTAGGACTGTGGACCTCGTAGCTGAATTGGGCGTCACCTTGATCTTCACCCTAGGTGGATACGGAGTGATCAAGCTTGTTGAAGAGCCGGGTGTGCTAGGGGCCGTGACATCCAAGGAGCTGATTCCCAGGCTGGTCGAACTGGGTGTTGAATTCAAGAGAGGAGAACCGAGCTCAGGTATAATAGGCGCGTCCGGTTTGATACTGGGCCTCGGTCAGCTCAAGGGCATTCCTGGAATATGCCTGATGGGAGAAACCTCGGGGTATTTTGTCGATCCACGATCTGCCAGATCGGTCCTTAAGGTCCTGAGCTCATACCTTGGATTCCAGGTCGACCTGTCGATGCTTGAAAAGAAAGCTACCCAGATTGATGAGATAACCTCCAAGATCAGGGAGAACCTTGAGGAGAGCGAACCATCCGATAATCGGGATGATCTTAGATATTTCGGGTGATCGAGGATTCCTTTCAAGGTACCTTTTCGACGAAAACCAGGTTCATCGTGTCTTCCACAGTGGTGTAGGTGAGATCCCTGGAGTATTGCCTCCCGACGGAGGAGAAGTCAAGGTCCAAAGATATCCTATAGGTTTCGTACTGGCTCCCCACGAAATGAAGCTTGAGCTCCACATTCTCCCTGCTTTCCATAAATAACGATTCCACCTCCCGGAATGCAACCACTTCCCCTTCCTGGTCACGAACCCTGGCAAAACATGTCAGCTCCTCGATATCCCGGTTGCCCTTGTTCGTCATCAGGATGTTTATGTTAATCCCCCCTCCGGTTCCCCCGCCTCCTGGTGCTTCGTGATAGACCGTTCTCACCTCGAGGTCGGTCCTCGGTATGACCCACTGATACATGGAGAAGACCACCAGTATAACGATCAGAACCACGAAGGGCAGAACCCACTTCCATCTGTTGGAATTGGGTGCATCAACCATCAGAAGATCCCCCCGATAAGCCAGCCCCACAGGGTGAGTATGGGTGCGGGCATGATATATCCGCCATCGTTGGATCCCATGTTCACCGCCGTTGTGTCCTTGTTCACGGAGATGCCTGATATCAAAGGTATTCCGATCACTTTTCTCGTCCTGAAATTGAGGAAGTAGAGGTCCGGCTCGTAGTTTCGTCCATCCATTGTAACCTGACCTGTAAGCTTTATTTGGAAGCTCTCTCCGTCGGCATCGCTCACTCTTATCACCGGGTAGATGCCGAACCCCATGTCAACCGAGAGCCTCATGTGTCTCAAGTCATTTCCAAGCAGCATCATCGAGGTCAGCGTGAAGCTCTCCATCGCCGGCAGTCTTTCGAGTTCAAGGGAAAGGAACCCTATGCCATCGCTGTCGATCACGTAATCCGTTCCGTCATAGAATGTCGTTGTGTTTCCCACGTTATCGGCGTAGATCTTGTACCTTCCTCTCTGTCCGAAACCGGAGCCGTCGTATTCTATGAAGATATCCATTTCCCTCGATGAGGTCGAGATGTCAATGGAAGGAAGGCCCTGCAGAGGAAAGGGCTCCTGGATGGTGAAATCATCATTGGGGACCAGATCCATATCAAAGGAAAGCGGAAGGTCGTGAAAGAGCGCATAGACCTGGGACCACTTCCCGTCCAGCATCTTGGTTATCTTGAAGTACAGGTATTCTATTGATTTGGATGCGCTGTAGCTGGCTTTCAATCCCCTCTCTATGGAAGCCTCCAGATTGAAGAGGGATGGGATCTCGGGGAGATACATCTGGCGTATGGACAGGATAGGGGCCGATTTCCTAAGGGTGGCCACCATGGGCCCTAGATCAAGAGGACCCCCGTCCTTGTCTCTGAGTTCTGCGTCCATGTTGATGATCATCCTGCCTCCGATCTCCAGATCGGTGATGATCTCCATGTCGAGCTTGAAGTCCATTCCGTCCTCCAGCCCTGTGAAATAGAGTGAGATGTCCCTGTCCTGAACACCGGCGGTCCGGATCATCATCCAGTCGTAACCAGGCCTGTATCCGTTGAAATCCAAGCTGGCCGTTATGGTCTCCTCGGAGAAGGAAAGTGATACGGATCCGGTGGTGGGCATGCCTTCAAGATATATATTGCCCTTGAGGGTACTGTCCTCTCCCATTCCGCTCTGCTCGATCCAGATGCCATGGGTCCACCTGGCATCTGGAACGGTCTCAACTCCCTCCTTCCTAACGCTCAGAATAAGGTCCAGATTGCTCTCATCTCTTGCCAGGTTCCAGGAGATTGAAAAACCTGTGGAGTATTGACCTATGGTTTCCGTCAATCCCTCGGATATGCTCGAGGCCAGTTCTATGGGAGCCTTTCCCAGTTCGGAGAGTGAAAGCAGTATCTCCGAGTAATCGGAAATGGATTCAATCCCCAGAATGTCCGGCATTCCTATCTCGGGGGCACCCACCACGGACGGTGTGTCGATATGGGTGAACGGGGGCAGAGGAGCGAAGATGGCCTCCATTTCCAGATCTGTTTCCCTGTCGTCCATGATCACGTAGAAGTTCGCCTCCGCCATGGTGTTTATCTCGATGAAACCCTCGGTCCCGTTATTGTATGTCAGCGATCTGAACCTGTTCAGCCTGAGGCCAACAGCAATATCATCTCCTTCCCTGTTGACCGAGGCGAAATTCCTCTCGGATAGGTCTATTGGCAGAACCCGGGTGCTGTTGGCGCTGAAGATCTCCACCGATCCGATAGAGCCCTCTCCGGAAACCACTTCAACCTGGTCCGGGGACCTGAGCATCGAGAGTGAGGAAGGTATGTCCCGGACGTTCACATCGAAGAATAGGTCCCTGTCGCGGTACCTGTAAACCACGGAACCTATCCTGGAGGGCTCCCCGTTCTCGCTTCCGTCGTACGAGACTACTTCTCCTGAGGTATGAAGATGGATCCTCTCCGGGATGTCCTCTATGGTGATGAGGGCGTCGGCGTCGTCCGTTACGGCAATGATCCTGAGGAGCTGCACATCCGAAAGCCCGAGGGTGATGTCAGTGTCGTTGGTGAAAACTCCGCTGTAGTAGGACAATCCCTCAATGTGGGCGGAGATGGCGGGCATCGTCCCTCCGTGATCGTAGAACGCAGCCCAATTTCCAGAGGAATTCAGGTAGGGGCCGGAGGTATAGATGTAATCTATGGACCTGATCGATTCCCCCATGCAGTCGAGTTTTGTGCTGCCCTCGCTTCCAGGCATCTCGGCAACTGTCCTGGGGATCTGCCTGAGTATTGCCCCAAGCCTGTAGAACCTCCCGGCTATCTGGGACATGAAAGTATCGAATATATTGAGCCCGCCGCCGGAGCCCTCTTCGAATGGAACGGTCGCGGTTGTCTCCAGATGGAACTCCTTGGGTATGCCCTTAAGAACTACCTCAGTAGCGTTCCATTCCGTTGTATCCCCCGACTTCCACCGGGGATATATCACCTCAAGGAAATGCATGGATGCGATCGGAGTCCTTGAGGTCAGGTCCAGGATCGTCATGTCATCTCCCTGCTCGTTGGAGTAGGCCAGGTCTAACCTGAAGTTGCTGGGCATTATTGGGAAGGATACCATGGCATCGACAAGGTCCGAACCGAACTCTGCATATCTGAGTTCAAGATGCATGGTATCATCCAGACTGGAGCCATTGGCCCCGGCTGACCACTGCAGGCTGCTGATGGGGGATCCGAACTGATCCAGATCGAATGATAGACTCCCCCTGTCCACTATGTGTTCGTGGAAGACATCGTTCTTGAGGGAAAGTCCGAGATATGCCCTGTCCTGGATCTCCTGCTCAAGAACCCTTATCACGGATATGGAGAGCCCCATCCTTTCCGGAACCGTATTGAACTCGTAGGACAGCGTGTAGGGTCCTATTATGTCCAGCAGCTTGAGGTCATTAAGGTTGACCGTTCCCGAGGAGAGAAGCTGGGAAATCAATCCGGCATCGGGATTTGCCCTCCATTGCTTTGCCCGGACCCTCAGGGTAAGCGAATCCATGAACTTCTCCAGGTCGATGCCCACGGACCAGATGTAGTTCTTTCCCTGGTATGAAATTCCCTTTATGAAGAAAACAGATCCTCCCATGTCTGATTCACCGTTCTGGGTCTCAAGAGCCTCCAGCTCTATTCTGAGCCCTGCGTTGTTGAACTTTAGGGAAGGTGGTATGAGGGAGACCTCCCAATCCCTCTGGAGCAGGTCCCTGCCGAAGGTCATCCTTGCCCTGATGTCGCTCCCTTCGGCGTTTCCCGTTCCTGGGTCTCCGTCCGCATCTATGTAGAGCCATTTATCCAATGATGTATCCACAACCAATCCAAGCCTGGGGACCATGGATCCCAGTCCCCATGTCCTCCGCTCGCCGCTCTGGGTCAGTACGATGTAGTTCAAGGCTCCCTGGTCGCTCAGGGGGGGAGGGAGCAGCCAGTCCATGACCGAATCGTCATCTATTATGGGATTGTCCGATAAAGCCTCGAACACGATGGGGGAGCTCGTTATGGGCTCCGGGACCCTGAGGTCCTCAAGCTGAAAACCGGACCTTCCCGATCCCTGGAAATCGTATGTGGAGGGGTCCATGGATGAAAGGTACGAATTCACCTTGCTCTGCACCTCCGGATCCCCCATCCTCGATTCCTCTTCGGCATGCAGCTCCTCGATCCTGTCGAAGATGCCGTAGTCCGCGGTCCTCTTTGGAGAGCTTTCCGCTCCACCATCACCAAGGGGCTGATCGAAGGCCTGAAGTGAGATGGCGAGAAGCAGAGCCGCGGCAATTGTCCTCAACTTGAAAATGGGGGCTTCCTTCTCATTCCTCTGTCTTTGTCTGATGATCTTCGGAGAGCGTTCGGGATCGAACGGAGCTGCCCTTCCGGACCTTTTTTCTTGAACGACTCCTCCTTTCCTCTTCATTTCCAGCTCTCCGGCGGAAGGATTTCAACTGCCAGTTATCGGATGAACTCCTGTATATACATTTATTTTGGCAAAACCGTTGATATCGTGAAGCATGACACCTTCACCACGTCCTAAACTGTTATTATCCCTCCATACCATCCAGAGTATATGTTGGAGGCCTCGTCACCGGCAAAGGCGATCCTATTCGGGGAGCATGCGGTGGTTTACGGAAGACCGGCCCTGGCGGTGGCTCTGGACAGGAGGATGTCGGTAAGCGCCCGTGAATCAAAGACATTTTCGGTTGACGGTCAGACACTGAAGGCGAGGAAGCACAGGTACGTCAGATGGGCAATGGAGAACCTGTGGAACGGATCCCCTCTTGAGTTCCGGACACGGTCAACGATACCAAGTGCTTCCGGACTCGGGTCCAGCGCTGCACTTTCATGCTCGATCGTTGCCATCATCAGGTATCTGGAGGGCAGTTGGAGCGAAAAAGTGGGGGCCCTCGATTCCTTCGAAGTTGAGTACAATGTCCAGGGAAAGGCATCCCCGACGGATACGTCTTGCTCGACCCACGGGAGCGGTATCCTGGTCTCCTTCGAACCCAAGGACGACCTTCTATGGACGATCATCAAGGGTGAAACGACCTGGCATATACACCATATTTCCCCTCCTGAACTGGAGATCGTTGTGGGTTATACGAAGAGACCCTCCATTACTCCCGTGCAGGTGAACAAGGTCAGGGATTTCTATAACCGCTCTGGATTTGCCAAGGAGACCATTGATGAGATCGGCTCCCTGGTCCAGGAAGGGCTGTCGGCCCTTAGGAAGGATGACAGGGTGAGGATAGGTGAGCTGATGGACAGGAACCATTCGCTGCTGTCGATCCTGGGTGTGAACTCGGATGAACTCCAGAAGCTTAAGGATGCCGCGGCTCACTATTCATACGGAGCCAAGCTCACAGGGGCGGGAGGGGGAGGTTCGATAATTGCCCTGACAGACAGACCTGAGAGGACCGCCGACGCCATTAGGAAAAGAGGCGGGATCCCATACATCGTCAAAACGACGACGGTCGGGACGAAGATCACCGAAGATCCATCTTTTCCCGGTGCGAAAAACGGGACAAAAAGCATTAAATAACCAGGTCCGTTATTTGATAATCCGCTGATACCACTTGCTTTCTGGGGGTCTGTAATAGATGAAATACGGGGATAAGGACGGATTTAAGGATATCTACGACGAGAGCGGAGAGCTGATCCTTCATCCCAGCGAGAAGAAGCTAGTGGTCGAGGACAACGTCGTACCCACACTAAAATCCACATGGAGATATTACGGAGGGGAGTACCTGCTTGAACCCTCCAAGGGCACCGTCATCCTCACCAATGAGAGGATGGTCTTTATCAATACTCCGGAGAGGATGTTCGCGATTGGCGGCGGTGAGGAAGCCAGGGCGATGAGCTCCTCCATGGGAAGAAGCTTCGAACTGGGAGACGCGGCTCCCGAGGCAACCATGAGAGAATATTTCGAGATCCCCAACATCGAGATAATGGCATCGGAGAGAAAGGAAGGTGCGGTATCGGCCGGAGTGATGGTGAACGTCTTCATCCTCTCCTCTGGAAATCAGTTCCACCTCTCGATGGTCCTCGAATCGGATTCCGATCTGCTCAAGAGGCTGATGAACAAGAGGGTCGAGAGCCTCGATGAGCTTGTGAACAATCTCAAGGAATATTTCAGGAAGACCGAGTGGATGTTCACCGATGCCGAGCTCAAGTTCTTCTCCGGAAGCGGCAAAGAGCTTCCAGCGGCCAAACCCGCCCCTGTGAAGAAGGAAAAAACCCCTTCGGTGCCGGCACTTCCGTCCCATGAACCCTCCGAGACAGTCGGTGCTAGGACCTTCAATCAGCCCCTTCCGAAACTCTCGGGGAGGATAGGGGATCAGTCAATGAAATATTTCGAAACCCTCTTCCGGAAGGGTTTGATCAAGGAGGAGATATACAACCGCCTTGCCACACAGTACGGCGGTCCCTCCTCCCAGTCGGTCATGTCGAGGGCTTCTATCAGACCAGAGGCGGTACCCGCACCGGAAGAAGATGGGGAGCCCGGTGAAGAAGGTCCGGCCGGTGCCGGAGATGAGGGAAAGGGCAACGATGAGGAGCTTCTCAACCTCCTTGACGAGACGCTGT
>JBLIRK010000020.1:0-52736 GCA_048569615.1 Thermoplasmatota archaeon
CCCCCTCCATGAGGGAATACAGCGCTCCGAGCGAATCCAGTGCGAAGCATGTGAACTGCTCCCCTTTGACCTTTTTGAAATGTCTCAGCATCTTCTCGATGAACTTCAGATAATCCACTTCCTCCGTATCCTGCCGGATGTCGGTGAAATCGGTGATCTGAAGGTTCATGCAGAGCTTCACACCGAGGCTCTCCATGTTCGAAAGATGTGATGAGACGGATTCTTCAAGGGTCGTATAGACCCCGAACTCGTTGGTCGCGCTCAGATGCTTGGTCAGCAGGGAGTAGATGAAGCTGGATTTCATCGATCCCGGCGGACCTGTGATCAGGACAACCTTCGGTCTCCTTATATCGGTCCTGAAAACCTTATCGAGTCCCGTTACCGTTTTATGGAACAATTTTGCAGGCCCCCCTATTCTTAGACTGCGCAGCCAGCCATTTGTATGAGATTTTCCCATTTTATAGATTGCGTTATTATTATTGACCGGAGATAGCACGGACGAAGGTCAAGTAAGTTCCTGCATCCTTGGATTTACCAATTCGACATTTTGAAATAACCGATTAAGGTATCCTTCCGGGTGGAAATATGCCGTGCACAGTGCTTATGGGAACGCAGTGGGGAGACGAAGGCAAAGGAAAGATAACAGACCTACTGGCGAAGGGGTCCGATGCGGTGGTGAGGTACCAGGGTGGAAACAACGCCGGACACACAATCGTTGTCAAGGGCAGGACCTTCAAGCTCCATATCATCCCATCGGGAGTCCTGAGGGAAGGACAACTGGCCATTATCGGCGACGGATGCGTCGTGGACCCATGGATATTGAAGAGGGAGGTCGAGTACCTGCATGATGCGGGAATATCGACCGACGGACTCCTGCTCTCCGACAGGGCCCATCTCATAATGCCTTACCACAAACTGCTGGATGGACTGCAGGAGTCAATGAAGGATGATGGCAGGAAAGTGGGCACGACGAAAAGGGGGATAGGCCCTTGTTATCAGGATAAAGCCGGAAGAACCGGTATCAGGTCGGGGGACCTGTTCCATCCGGAAATCCTGAGGGAGAAAGTTCTTGCAGGAGTCGACCATGCCCGGGCTTACGCTACCTCCCTTGGAGGGAGCATTGAACTGAACGGAGAGGAAGTCCTTGGGGAGATCGGAAGCCTCATTCCCTGGTTGAAACCTATCATAAGGGATACACCCCAGGTTCTGAATAGCATGCTGAACGAAGGAAAGAACATACTGTTGGAGGGTGCCCAGGGTGCCTTTCTCGATATCGACCGGGGAACCTATCCCTTCGTCACCTCCTCATCATGTACCTCGGGCTATGCATCGGCCGGGTCGGGAATAGGTCCGATGGAGATAGAGAGGATCGTCGGTGTTGTCAAGGCATACACGACAAGGGTAGGGGAAGGTCCATTCCCAACGGAACTCAGGAACAAATTGGGGGAAAGGATAAGGGAAAGGGGGAACGAGTTCGGGACAACAACGGAAAGACCAAGGAGATGCGGATGGCTGGACCTGGTCATGGTAAGGTCCTCGGTCGCCTGGAACACCATCACTGACACCGCGCTCACAAAGGTGGATGTGATCTCGGGCATAGATCCCCTTATGATTTGTACCGAATACAGGCTGCCTTTGGAGATCGCCGAGGAGCACGGACTTGGAACCACCTTGAGGTATTTTCCCTCCCATGTGGAAATGGTCGGCCAGGCGGTTCCTGCATATCAGAAATTGAAGGGATGGAGGGACATCTCCCCCGAAGAGTGGGAGGATATCAGGATATCGGGAGACCTCCCAAGGCCTATAAGGGATTATATCTCCCTGATCGAGAGGGAGATCAATGCCAACATCTCCCTTCTCTCCTATGGAAAAGGCAGGGAGCAGACAATTGACCTTACGGGAGAGCTTCAATGAGTTTAAAGGTGGACCTGAAGAAGCAGAGGGAGCGGCTGGTGGAGAACCTACGGCTTGAGGGTTTGATCAGGACCCGGGAAGTTGAAAGGAGCATGCTGGAGGTGCCCAGGGAGAACTTCGTCCCGCATGGTCTCCGGTTCGAAGCATATTTGGACAGACCCTTGCCTATCGGAAGAGGTCAGACAATATCGGCACCGCACATGGTGGCAATAATGGCAGAGGAGATGAGGGTCGAACCCGGAATGAAGGTGCTGGAGATCGGGACGGGTTCTGGATACCATGCGGCCGTTGTCTCAAGATTGGTGGGAGAAAAAGGCTCGGTCATTACTGTGGAGAGGATTTCGGACCTGGCAAGGGAGGCTTCGAAGAACCTGAAAGCATCCGGTATCTCCAATGTCAGGGTGATCGAAACGGATGGTTCCGTGGGTTATCCTGCCGGAGCCCCCTACGATAGAATATATTACACCTGCGCGGCACCGGATATACCGGACAGTATGATGGAGCAGCTTGCCCAGGGAGGAATAATGCTAGGAGTCGTGGGTCCGAAATACGGAACCCAGAGGCTGATCAGATATTCCAAGACACAAAATGGATTGAAGGAAGAGAAACTGACCTACTGTGTGTTTGTGCCCCTTGTCGGGGAGCTGGGTTATTGAAGCTCATCGAGAACGATCTCGGGACCGTGTCCAGGAATGATCACGTCAGCCATATCGACCACCATTCTCCTGCTCTTCGCCAGGGCTTCCCGGTCCTGCGCCAGAGGGTCCTCCAGTTCAAGTAGAGATGTCATATCTTCAATGGGTTCATCTCCCTCCTGGAACCAGAACAGGTCCCCGCATATAACCTCCAGGCCTCTCCCTGAATGGGCGAGGAGGCTTGAATGGTCATTGGTATGCCCTGGGGTCGGCAGGATCCTGATCCCGGTTCCCGGCAGGCAGCCTTGGTGTCTCGAAATTTCGATACCACGGTAGAGGTATTCGGAATCCACGATCGGGACCAAGGGGAGCATTCTGATGTTCATTGCATGGTCCAGGTGATAATGCGTCAGGTATATCATGTCGATCTCATCCGGACGGACCCTTTTCTCCGTCATCAGACCTACCAGGTCCGGACGGCTTCCTGGATCCACCAGTATCTTCCTTCCCATGTCCTCCAGAAGAGCGGTAGTTGAATAGGCTTTCCACCCTTCGGGGATCCTTGCCGCCCGTCCTTCTATCAATACCTTGATGCAAACCATCATTGTTCCAGCGGTTAGCCCGGATATTAGTCTTTTCTTCCGGTCTAAACGTTCAATGATCGGGCAGAGGAGGATACCTCGGCTGTGAAGCCTTCCCCGGACTTTATCACGTCAAGGAGCGACACGATCGGAAAACCAAGAATCTCCTCGAGATCCGGGGTCGCATCAGCCATCTTGTTGAAGAGCACAACGGCAGAAACGATCTCCCACGATGTTCTATCGATCGCGTTCTTCAGGGCCTTAAGCGTCCCCCCCGTGGACAGAACATCATCGACAATTACAAGACTTCCGCCCTCGCGGGGCAGATTTAAGTAGAGTTCGTTTTTGGAATATCCGGTGACCTGGCCTGAACTCACCTCGCCGGGAAGGTCGTACCTCCTCTTCCTTGCTATGGAAAAGGGCTTTCCAGTATCCAGGGAGATTATGGTCGCGATCGGAATGCCCATGGCTTCGGCCGTTAGTATCAAATCAAAATCGCTTAAGGGCGGAAGCAGTTTGGTGAGGGATTCGGCGGTATCCTCCAGCAACTCAAGGGAGATCTCCGGGATCCCGTCAGATAGAGGGTGGACGAAATAGCTGTATCCTGATTTATCGATGACCGGGGATTCCTCGAGCGAAGCTATCAAGCGATCCACTGCTTCATCAGTCAATTGATCCCTCCTTCTCAATCCAATACCTTTGAATTTGCCAGAATCCTTTGCAGGATCGAACTTGCCAGGTCCCATTTGTCCTCGGCGCTCCTAAGTATATTCCTGAAGTCCAGCTCCTCCTCGTTGACCCCGTTTGCGTAATTATCGATGGTCACGAGGCCGGCGAACGGAATTCCCATCTCCTTCGCTATCGTCGCCTCTGAACCGAGGTTCATGCCGACAACGTCTCCGATGGAGCGTAGAAAGCGGACCTCGGCCCTGGTCTCGAGCCTTGGACCCCTTGTCTGAACATATATGCCTTCCTCCAAAAACGGAATTGGCGACCCTCTAGCCGACCGGATGAGCAGCTCCCTCATATATTCATTAAAACCGGGGGTGACATGCTCTATCCTGCTGTCCACAATTGTGTCCCCCGAGAAAAAATCGATGTAGTCGTCCGGTGCCATAAGCGACGGGACCTTGATCTCGCTGCTGAGAGCCCCGGAGGAGCAGATCGAAATGATATGGGTTGCACCTTCAACGCGGAGGGCTTCGATGTTCGCTGCGTGGTTGATCATGTGCGGAGGGATGTCTGGAGGCACTCCATGCCTTGATATCAGAAGGACCTCGCCCGGGCCCAAACCGAGATGCGCCGTAATGGAGGATGGCATGCCGTAATCGTTCGGCTCCGGTTCTCCCTCGTAATTGTAACCGGTCGGTCTGACCGAACCCGTGAGAACCCCCAATCTCATCGTGTGGTAAGCCGCTTTCCCGGTGAATAATCTTTCCCTAAGTCTGTTCGAAGGAGCCGCCGTTGTCGGAGGGATAGAACTTGGCGGATTTCTTGTCCCGGCTGTATGTCACCATTCCTGTCCTTATCAGGTTCTTGACGTGGTAGTTGACCACCTGACGCGAAACCCCGATCATCCTGCCTATCTGCTCCATGGAGATGCCGGGGTGTTCCAGGATGATGTTGAAGATCTCCTCCTGCTTCGATATGTTCTTCTTCAGCTTAGATATGTTGACATTGGAGGGATAATATCTCTTGTAGATCCCATCGTACATGGATTTGATGAAACCGCTCTGCTCAAGCACTCTGAGGTGATAGGCCAGCGTTCCGTTGTTGAGGTCCAGGTTCCGTTTGATAGAAGAATAATGGTCTCCGGGATTTGCGATGATGTAGCCTCTTATCAGCCCCCTGATCTCATGGTTGAGTATATCCTTGCGGCTGAGCTTTGAGTATATCGAGGCGCCAATGGTGGCGACGATAACGATCCCTACGTCGGTGAAGAGGAAACCTATCAGGGCGGCCCCCAGGATACCAAGGGCTCCGCCTATCAGTATGAGCATCGGACCGTCGCCGGAGGGTTCCGGCAGTATCCTCGTTCCCTCATCGGGATCTCCGTCATCGTCATCATCGTCATCCGGGTCTTCCTTGCCATCGTCCGGCGGAGGTGTTGGTGGATCAGGCTGGTCCGGTATCTCAAAAGGTTTTACCAGCTTTGTATGGATGGAGGAGGAAACCTCATCTCCGTCATCGGCCCTGATGAAAACGAAGCCGGTGCTACCCTCTATCATGCGGAAGTCCACAAGGAGCGACCAGCTCTTGAAGCCCCAACCCCTGATCCATTCCCCGTCGCCGACCATGTATTCCACCCTGCCCTCCTGGGAGTCGGGATCGTCAATATGGCCAGATATTATCCATCCCCTATTCTCGAGGAACTCCATCCCGTCAATAACGACGCGGGGTATGTCATTGACCGGTTCTATAACGACCTTGACCCGATCGATAATGGATATGGCGCCCATGGACATCTCGATGAGAATGCTCTCTTCCCCGACCAGATCACCATGCGGGTGCATGTATAAGTATGGCTCCCCTCCAAAATTGTCTATGTATGCATCCAGGAAGGGATTGGAAGACCTAAGATAGAACGAATAATCGGACAGCCTCGTGTCGGGATCGACCATCCATCCGAAAAGTGGTATCCTCGAAGGTGTGGTCTGGTCCTCAAGGAGGTAAACCGTTCCGGGATTCCGGTAGATGGCGGGGGGGGCATCAACGTCAATTATGGCAAGGGGCATCACAATCAGGGGCGCCATATCCCATGTGGTATCCTGGTCCCTGGCGTAGAGATATAGCCTGGCCGAACCACCCGTGCCCCGGATATCCGGCCGGATGAAGAGCTTACCATTTTCGATCCATATATCCACGTTCTCGTCCAGGTCCCTGGGATTCGGGGTTACGAGCTCCCACGAGTAACTAAGCTCGTCCCCGTCAGGATCCCGGAAGAGCCCGTGCTCTCCTTCCAGTTCCAGCGAGGTCGTTGTCCCTTCCACCACCTCTATCGTCCCCGGGCCTCCCATGGCCACCGGCGTGTCCTGGGTCGGGGCCACCTCAACGACGACCGGGTCGGATACAATGGTGTTCCTCAGGTCCGATATCTGGATCCTCATTTGGAATGTCCCGTACAGGTCGGGGCACCTGAAAGCCTGTGTCCCGATGTTGCCGTACCGGTCGATGTAAACAAGGTCCGGAGGCATGTCATCCTGGGGAAGAAGCACCACATCCAGCCCCTGGACAGGAAGATTGTCGTCATCGATGTGGTCCCTGACGTTGAAATGGGTCGATCCGTGGGAGTCCTCCTCCGTGCGGATTATCATCGGCATCGAATCTTCGATTACAGGGGGAGAATCATGAACGATCTCGGATGGACCGACCCGGACCGTGCCCGAGCTGGAGGCCGAGACGGAGAAAGGTACATGCTCCCCGTCAAATTCCACCAAAACCTTCTCCAAGGATGGTCGGAACCGCTCGGACACAGAGGTCTCCAGGGCAACATCATACCTAACGAAGAGGTCCGAAAGCGAGACGAATCCTTCCGAGCCGCGGAGGACGATGTCGTATCTATTGAGCTCGACTCCCCATTTGGTAATGAGCAGGGGAAGGCCGTCCTGGGGAGAGACGAACTCCCCGATGTTCAAGGTGGATCGACCCGCGGAGGTCGGGATCGATAGCCGGGTGCTCCCGTCGGAGGTTTCCAGCGATGCCTCCCGAGTATGATGCCATGAGAGTTCGTAGTTCATGAGAGAGAGGTCCCCTTTGAGGACAATCACGTTTCCGGGGACCTTTGATGCGTCGATTATCGCTATGGATTCAAAGGAGTTGGACCTCCGCCATACATGCTGTGAATCCGGGCCTTGAAGGGGCAGGACATGATAGAGACCGCTGAAGGTCATCAGATAGAGAAAACCCTGGTTGCCCTCGTAGAAACCTCCGTCTCCGTAAAAGCTCCTGGAAATGGTCCTGGGAGAGCAAGAAGTGTGGTTGAAACCGATCCACCTGGCCTCTGCTGCCCCCGATCCGTCAAAGAACAGTACCAGCGGTCTGTCGAGATCGGAACCCAGAGTATAGACCTCCTCCCTACCGTCCCCGTCGATGTCGACCACGGCGCCCACGGTTGTGGAGCCGATATCGATCCCGGTATCCCTGATGGAATAAACGGAGCCGGGACCATCATTGGAGTGCTCTACGAGCGTGACATTGCCGAGTTCAGGATCGTCCGGAAATACGAGGATGTCCATGTCCCCGTCGCCGTCAACGTCAGCATAGGATAGGGCTCCGGAGGATATGGTGGCGTCCACAATGGTATCGGTATCGGCCTTGCCGTCGCTGCCGATGGAGGTCATCTGAATCATGCCATGGGAACCGGACAGCGTGACAACATGAACGCTTCCATCTTTTCCTGTTCCAGCAAAGAAGCCCGATGAGCCCTGGGGGAGGCCGGTTGATAGGAGATGGGTTTCCATCGAATCGGTGGAATTACCGACGAGGGCTGACACCTCCTGGGACCCATTGAGCTTTGCCCCGTGGGAGAATATGATAACTGCAGGATGGCCCTCGCTGCGGCCGATTGCTCTCAGATGAACCGAGCCGTTCACGCTCCCGAGCAGCATGGTCCTTTGCACAACTCCTCCCTCTCCGTACCCTATGGAATAAACAGCCCTATCGTCCCGATCGTAATAGACCAGCTCCTGTTTACCATCGCCCTCGATATCGGCGATGTCCATGCTGTCAAGCTGGAAATAATGCTGCTTCAGGGTCATCATCTTGACCCCGCGTATCCCTTCCGGGGAAGGAGGGAATGAGACGTTGATCGAACTTGCGGCGGGTTTCTGGTCCTCCGGAAGGTAGATGGAGAAAGACCTCGGGGAGGAGCCGGTCAGGTCCAGTAGCGAAACCGATCCGTCCGAGAATGTGTCCTGGAGGCCCAGACGACCCTGTAATCCCCCTCCGAATGACCATTCGGTCCTGTTATCGAGACCTATGTCGATCTCCACGGTTTCGGGACCGATCCTATTGGGGACAGTTCCAATGATAAGTGAAGCAGATCCCAGCGCTCCCCCGTTCTCGAGGAAAAGTGAAAGGCTTGGATCCTTTCCGGGTCCGTCAAAGACGAGATCAAAGGTATCTCCCGGCAAGTTTCCCTTGTAGAGCGAAGTGGAAACTGTTGAGCTTCCCGTTGGGACACTTAAAAGCACGGAAAATAGGAGAACGGAAGTCAACCCGAGTAAAAGGGCGGCCCTGAACGGTGTTCCTTTAGGGGAGCTGCTGATCATGCCTCTCTGGAATTGACTTATTTTCTTGATATAAGTTTTTATCTGTACGGGCTTTCCCGGGCCAGCTATTTTTTTGATTAAGATCTGCGTGGACAGATAGTTTCTTTCTCAATGATTATATGGAGAAAACCCTTAAGTAACCATCCCGGTTTGTCATTGTATTGTAATTTGGGTGGATACCATGGAAGACGATTTCCTCAGGATACATACCGGGATCCCCGGTATGGATGATATGATAGAAGGGGGCTTTCCGTTCCCCTCGACGATCCTCCTTGCGGGCGGGACAGGATGCGGGAAAACAACTTATTGCTTGCAGTTCCTCTTCGAAGGGGCGAAGAGAGGGGAGAGAGGACTCTACATGACCACTCTGTCGGAGCCCACCAACTGGATGCTGAGGTTCTCTTCGAGGTACAAGTTCGTCAACAGGGAATCCATCGGTGGGGACATCATTTACTTCGATCTCGGGCCGTTCCTCAAGACCAAGTATCCCCCCGAGGACAGGTACGAGACGCTGAAGAAGGTAATAGAGGAGAAGATAGTCGAGCACATGCCCCAGAGGATCGTGATCGATCCTATCACCGCCGTTGGCGGTCTCCTCAAGGACACCTACAGGGAATTCCTCTTCGACATCTCCCAGTCCCTGAAGAACTGGCAGGCGGTAACGCTCTTGACCGGCGAATCCACCTTCGAAGAGCCGTTCCCCATGGAGCCGGCCTATACCGCCGACGGCATCATTATCCTTTACAACAAGGAGCACCAGGATGGAAGGAGAAGGTACATCGAGATCCTGAAAATGAGGGGAACGGACCATATAATGGGAAAGCATATCGTTGATATCTCAGGGGACGGTCTTTCCGTCCAGGTCGGTTTCAAATGAGGTGATCAAGGTGAAGAACGAGACAATCCCACCGAAACTCCAGGAATATATTGAGCAGCTGGATACCGGTTCCAGATACCTGCTCTCATTCTCCCCCTTCTTCATCAACCACACGTCCTTGAACCTGATAACAGACATGGTCGTGGGCAGGAAGAAATCGATCCTATACATATGCGTGGGCAGGCCCCATATTTTCATCCAAAAGATGCTCCAGAACAGGGGTGTCGGCATCAGGGACATACACTTCATGGACATGGTCCTCTACGTTGGAAGGAAGAGCAGATCTACCATCAAAACGGCCATTTATTTCAACAAGGAGGGGGAGATCATCGATCTGCCGACGATCTACAAGCTCTTCAAGGTGGATCAGGAGGTGGATGAGCTCTTCCTCGACGATGTGGACCTGATAATACTTGATAATATCTCCGAGCTAAGAACCTACAACCAGGACCAGCAGATCTCAGAGTTCCTGGACCTGCTAAGGGAGGTATCCGACAAATCAGGGGCGGGCCAGATCATACTCCGGTTCAACACAAAACCAAAGGACGGGATCCCCGAGATGTGCACCTCACGTGGATTGGAGCCCCTGGACCTACCCAATGATCTATTCCAGTAGCCGTTCGGCTGACGACCTACAAACCTTTTATAACCGAACCTGACCTTGTACCGATATCCTAGGTCAACGGAGGGTCATCGGCATGGTTCCAGATCTTATTTTGGGTGTTGTATCCCGCAGGGTCCTGTCGCTGCTTGCGCTCCTCTCTGTCTTCATGGCCGTTTTTCCGATAATTCCCGGAACGGAGGGGCAGGGAGGGACAGGCGTTGCCTTCGGCTCCGATATCGAGGAGTCGCTGGAGGACGGCGACGGCGATGGTTTGTACGAATATCTTGTACTGAAAGTTGAGGTAAGGGTGTATGAACCGGGCACCTACGGTCTCCACGGCTCGATAGGGAACGGACAGGTCAATGCCAACTTCGGTCCGGCCGACCTCTCCATCGGCCAGCATCACCTCGAGCTTAAGATCTCCGGAGGACAGCTCTCCCAGTACGGATCCGGGGGGCATTACAGGATAATGCTTGAGATCTACACCTCGGACCTCTCCATAGACCCGGTAGAGAAGGAATACCTGACCGAGGGAGAATACGATCCGTTGAACTTCGAGGTCCCCACCGGCTCCGTGGGGACCTCGGTCTTCGCCAGAGGAGACAAGGTCTTCATCCAGAGCAAGGACATGACCGTTTCCGTCAACCAGACCTATCCTCAGTTGCAGTTCTACTATACGGATATTACCTCATCGGACATTGCCATGGAATCTTCCATCACATCACTGACCTACAGGATGCTGATAGCCTATGACGACAAGGATGATAATGGTAGATGGGACCCCCAGATAGACGAGAAGAGGTACGAGGGGGACCTGACGACCGTGGCATGGGAGCTCGACCTCGATATTTCCGTGGGATACGATATCGCCCTCTCCGGAGTTGTCCAGCTGAGGCTCGTGGAAACCGCCACTGTCGTGGCATGGGCAAAGATAAGTTTCAGGCTCAACTCAGAATTCCTCCAGAACGACGGGAACCTGCAGAAGTTCGACATAGATATCCAGCTCTGGCAGCCCCTGGATGTTGACTGCATAGCCATCCTCCACACGTTGGAGGACCTGAGCGGGAAGCAGTCAATAGAGGAGGGTGGCGGAGAGGAATCCGGCTTCACTGATCCCTTCATCCTGCGCCTTGTGGGTGACGACGGAAAGACCCACGGCGCCTATACCTGGGGGGAAGATATTCGGGTCGGTGAGCTGGAGCCCGATATTGATACGAACGCCACGACCTGGTATGATATCAAGGATGGATCCTGCGACATATGGTTCTCGTATCCCCTTCAGGGAGATGTCCAGCAGATACACCACGATCCGAAGGTGGGAATGGACCCAGATAATAGACCGGGCATAGATGACAAAGATAACATCCTCGAGAACAACCTTCTGATAATGCTGGGAGGTTTAATGGGAGGTGTCGTTGTCGTGGGGATCACGGTGATCATGGGGATCAGGAGGGGTAAACCCTCCAAAGGGGGTGATTGAACGGACTGGGTAGGAACGGCAGCAGCTCTCAAGGACGTCCTTGTCGGCGTGTTGATTGTCCTCTCCCTGGCCCTTGCCGTGATAGGATGGCTCTCCTATTCCCGGACCGGGAATCCCAAGATCAGGCTGGTCACCGTTGCCTTCCTGCTCTTCCTCCTGAAGGGGATCATCCTCGCGGTGGGTCTGTATTTAACGGACCTGGTGGAGGTTCCCAGGGACTTCGCAGCACCGTTCGACATTATGCTTGCGGTCGATGTCGCCGTCCTGTTCACGCTTTACATGGCGCTGTTCAGGAGGAGCAGAGGGTCACGGTGAGGGCTGAATGAAGGAAGACCCGCTTCAGCTGGATACCCGCAGGGAGATATTCGAGCTCATAAAGAGCTCCCCCGGGGTGCACTTCAGGGAGATCTCCAGAAGGCTGGACATCCCCATGGGTGTTGTGGAGTACCATATAAACTTCCTGTTGAAGCGGGACATGATAGTCGCAAGGAAGGAGGGCCGCTACAAGAGATATTACACCGAGGGAAAGGTGGGATCCAGGGACAAGAAGGTCCTGGCATTCCTGAGGAAGGACATTCCCAGGGCCATCCTAATGTACCTGATGCTGAACCCCGGTGCCAGGCACAGGGACATCAAGTCCGAACTGGACATCGGGGGATCCACACTTTCCTTCCACCTCAAGAAGATGATAAGGAAGGAGGTCGTTCGCGAAGAGGATGAGGAGGGGACCAAAAGGTTCTATGTTGCCGATCCCGAATCGGTCTCGAAGACACTGATAGTTTACAAGAAATCCTTCATGGACGACCTGGTGGACTCCTTCACCGAGACCTGGCTCGATATGGAGCTTTGAGGCCGATGCTTTCAAGGACTTTCCCGTTGTTCGACTCCACCTCCTCCCTTGTCAACTTGAGCATCTTCATGAAGATCTGCCAGTTCTCGTCGTCCCAGTAGGGGGACTCAAGAAGCTCCCTCCCAAGTTCCTTCAGGGCTGATCCGATTATTGTGCTGGTCTCCGGTCCGTTATCGAACACAAGCTTGAAGGCGGACCGGAAGGTGCTGCTTCCAACTATTACTCCTCTTAAGGATGCCACCGGCTGGCCGTTCGTTTTGAAGACGATCTCCCAAGGAAAGGGGCTCTCAACACCTTTTATCTTGAACTCGGCTCCTTTAGTTCGGAACTGGTCCAGAAAAGCCTCTCCAACATCGGTAAGATTGAAGCGATCCAGACCGGAATTGGGCGTCTCCAGTCTGCCCTTTTCGAGACCCTCTATGGATACAACCGGCCTTACATGAACCGGTATGATCCATAGTGTCTCCATGGCGTCCTCACCACCTTTCCCTCAGGTCGATCCCGACGGTGGAGCCGCCTACCTTAGGAACTGCCAGAGGGGCCCGCTTGTGCATTGAGCCTCTGACCATGTCGAAGACCCTCTTGACCTGCTCCTCCGAAAGGGGGGGCTCGAATCCAGAGCGGTCCATCTGATCAACTGTCACTGAGGTCAAGTCCATGCTGTCCATTATCTCCGCAGGCTCCAGGTCGGCAATGTATCCGGTCAATATTTGGTC
This sequence comes from Thermoplasmatota archaeon, assembly GCA_048569615.1. Lineage (GTDB taxonomy): Archaea > Thermoplasmatota > Penumbrarchaeia > Penumbrarchaeales > Penumbrarchaeaceae > JAYEPK01. The sequence goes on from JBLIRK010000020.1 coordinate 12,928, forward strand.
CAGGACCGGGTATGGGAGCCCGAGCTCGCCCTCGTCGGTCTGCCCCTTGAGAAGTCCGGCGGTCGGCGGTTTCGCCACTATTCCTTTCGGTATCTTCAACTCCCCGGCAAGCTCGATGACCTGGGTCTTAAAAAGGTCTCCGATGGGGTATATGTCCGCGGCTCCGTCGCCGAACTTGGTGAAATAACCCAGAAGGAGCTCTGTCTTGTTGGAGGTTCCCAGGACCATGCCTGAATGCTTGTTGGCGTAGGAATATAGGAACAGCATCCTTGCCCTGGCCTTTGCGTTGCCCAGGACCATGCCCTCCATGCTCAAGGGTATGGATCCGACAATGGGAGATATATCGACGGTTTCAAGTGCCACGCCCGCGAATGCTGCCGCCTCCTCCGCATCCCGCATCTCCCTTGTGCTTTCCCTGCCGTGGGGCATGAAAAAAGCCTTTACCTTGTCGGGGCCGATAGCGTCTGCTGCTAGTTTCGCCACCACCGAAGAATCCAGACCTCCTGACAGTCCGATCAAGACGGTCGATTTTCCGGAGGATAGGAACCTTTCGGAGATGAACTGTTCGATTATGGTCGAGGTATGCGAATGCATCTTCGGTGTCAGGTCCATCACGGCACACCCCCAAGGGGGTTATTAACTCGATTGTATTTAAGGAAGCATCCACGGTCAGGCCCGTCGTGGTCGCAAACGGGGAATAATGGGGAAGAAACTTTAAATCAGCTCTACAATTACGAGATGCAGGGATAGGTTTGACCAAATATCAGATCGAGAACATAATGGCCTCCGCCAATCTCAATACCAAATTGAAATTGAAGGAGGTCGCCGACAAGATGGATGATACCGAATACAATCCCGATAATTTTCCCGGAGTCATCTGGCGCCCCAAGAACTCCTACGGGGTTGTCGTCATTATGGACGACGGCAAGATGATGTGCACCAACACCAGGTCCATCGAGGAGGTGGAGTTCCTCTTCAAGGACCTCACAAGCAGGATGGAAAAGCTAGGCATAATAACCCCAAGGTCGACCTGTCCGAAATGCGGCGCTGTTGTGGATTCCGAGGATGTGGTATGCATCGACTGCGGTTTCCTGCTCCAGGGCGAATGAGGATGTGAAGATGGGAAGCGAGATACTCCAGACCGTGGGTGATGACCCCCTCTCCGAACTCCTGGACATGGACCGTTTCTACGGATGGTCCAGGAGGATCGCGAGGTTAAGGAGTATCTTCGAGAGGAAGAAGCCAAAATGGCCCTATTTCCTCCTGGGGATTTCTTTAATGGGTGTGGTTCTCTGCAGCGGTATGCTGGTCTATCTCCTGTTCTACTATTGATCCCCGATCAGGTTCGAAGCAAGCTTGGATACCTGCTTCCTGAATGGTTCGGGACACGAAACCATTAGGCACCAGGGTATCGGCGGCCTCCTCTGGAGAGCCCGTGCCAAGGAGGAGATGCGTGACAGTATCTCGGGTTTATCTCCAAGTACCTTGATATCGGTCCTCCTGAGCCGGGGTTCGGAAAGGGTGAGACTGAGGTCCGGGACGTCGATTATCACGGAGCCTTCCTTCATGCCGAGCCTTATCTCGATCTCATGCTCCAATCTTGACCTCTCCTTCTCTACCGAAAGCTCCTTGATCCTTTTTCTGAGCTCCAGGGAAGCTTCGTCCCCGTCCGCTATCCTTTCTGAGCCTATTCTAAGCGCGGATTTGAACAGCCTCCGGTAGCGGAGCCTTGTCGCGATCTCCCCCGTGAAACCTTTCCTGTCCCTCATCCAGCTGAGCGCCTCCGCATCGGACATGGACCAAATCCGATGGAGCTCATCATCGGTCAGCAGACTGCCTGCACGGCAAAGCATGCCTTCGGCTATCCTTGCCGTTTTATGAAAATATACCGAGGAATACATCAGGGAGCGGGCGACGAGCATCCCTTCCAGGGAAGATATCCCCCTCTTCTCGACCATCAGCTCCCCGTGGAAAATGGTTGCTGTGTTGACGATGCGGTCCAGGTCTATTATGCCGTAGGCCACTCCTGTGTAGTGCGAGTCCCTGAGGAGGAAGTCCAGCTGGTCGGAGTCAAGTGCACTGTGGATGAGCTGGAGCAGGTAGAACTTGTTGGTGAAATAGCTCTGCTCTCCCTGGACGGAGAGGGTTTCCTGCCCGTGGGGCGCCGGATCGTTTTCCTGGCATACCATGGATGCGACCTCCTTAGGATCGAGCCCGTTCCTCTCCAGTATCTCGGGAACGGCCGGACCCCTGTCTATCCCCCCAAGGTCTTTGAGCTCCCCGAATTCTGCGGAGCTCCCCTCTATCATGTCCTTTGTGAGCGCCATGTGCTCCTTTCCTATCCGGCCGTGGAAGATGGATTCCATTGTGTGGGAGAAGGGGCCGTGGCCGAGGTCGTGGAGGAGCCCCGCCGCCTGGACAAGCTTCTTCTCCTCCTTGTCGATGCCGAGTGAATCGGAGAGCAGTCCCGCCACATGGCAGACGCCTAGGGAATGCTCGAAGCGTGTATGGTGGGCTCCGGGGAACACGAGATAGGCGAGCCCCAGCTGCCTTATCTGGTTCAATCTGTTCAGCTCGGGAGTGGAGGCGAGCTCCAGGAGAGCTCCGGAGAGCTTGATTGTGCCGTGGACGGGATCGTTGATTATCTTGTAATCTCCCATGGACGGGCAATGGAGGGATGGATGAATAATATTTCCATCGAAACAAGGGTGTATCGAAAAGATTTTATGTACTGATGGAGAAATAACTCGACGGGATGACAATGGGGAAGAGGCAGGTCATGTTAATCGTATTATTGCTGAACCTTATAATTATTGAATTTCAAGATGAAGCTGATCCGATGAAGGTCCCTGATGATCATGGAGCAGATGCATTCTCATCAAATCATTACAGATCCACCATTCTCTATCTTACGGAGAACCTCACCGTCGAAAAGGGTGAGATGCTCGTTCTGGACAATTCCACCATGTATTTCAACTGCTCCTTCGACGGAGAGGTATTTCTCAGGGTGAAGAGCGGCGGTACCTTGAAAATACTGAACGGATCGGTGCTTACACTTAACAAAACGGATCCGAATCTTTCATTGGGAGGATACAACTACTGCATTGTCTGCGAGAACGGTTCAAAGATCGAGGTGATCGATTCGAAGATAATGTACGCCGGTTACCATTTCAATGAGAAAGCGGGTCTTTCGATCAATACTGAAGATTTCAATATAATCGGTTCGGAGATATGTTACGGACAATATGTTCACATCCTGAAGGGAAATAATTCCGTTATCTCGAGAAACTACATACACGATCAGAATTTCAATGGATTATGGTTCGAGGGGGGAAAAACATACAGCAATCTCACTATCAATGAGAACATCTTCAAGGACGTCAGGTGGAGCTGCATATCCGCCAATGTGAACCGTTTCATCCTCATTGGTTCTCGTATCGAGGACAATCACTTCATCGGTGCCCAAGACGGAATAGAATCCGTGGATATCGAGGACTGCTCCATAATCGGGAATGATTTCCAGGACCTCAGATTTGGAATCAATGTGAACAGTATGAAGAAGACAACCTTCACCAACAACAGGTTCAAGGATTGCCGCCAGGGTGCTTTCGCAAGGAACGACATAGAAAGTACTCCTCTTAGTGGAAACTCCTACATCAACTGCACCTGGGGTTTAACCATATCTACTACAGGAAGGACATTGATCGAAAAAAACAATTTCATTGGATGCGGCACGGGAATCTCGATAAGCTTGGGTTATCTGGGAACATCGGATGAGAACAGGAGCTACTGCAGGGAAAATATCGTGAGGGACTGCGGTATAGGGATCGCAACATATGCCGGAATGACAACCTTCGAGAACAACACGCTTATCAACTGCTCGGGCCAGGGATTCTATGGAAAGCAGTTCACTATCTATCCTGCCGATGTTCCGGTCAATATCTACAGGAACAACAGACTGGTGAACTGCTCGACGTCCATCTACGGAGCAGATGAATGGAGCTGCAGGATCTATGAGAATGAGATACTCAACTGCAGCGGGATCGGGATAGGTGGGTCCTTCCATAATTCAACAATAACCGGCCTCTCTCTAAAAGATATGAAAATCGGTATTGGGGTTGTGGGATACGGTCTTATCCTCGAGAACGTTACCACGCAGGATGTCCGTACCTCTTTTCAGCTTCTTCTCAATTCCAGCGACGGAAAGCCTTCACATGTAACCGGGAACCGCATTAACGGATCGGTCGAGGGAATCAAGGTCTTAGGAAAGAGCAATGGTGGTAATATCACAGGCAACATCATTTCCAACTGCAATACCGGAGTTGTGGTCAGCTCCCTGGGGAACTGCCTACAGATATCGAAAAACTACTTTATTACGAATAAGCTCCATGCTTTCGACGAAGGTACCAATCGATGGGATAACGGGTCCCTTGGAAATTACTGGTCCAACGCCACAGGATTGTTTGACAACAACGCGGACGGGATCAGCGAGACACCCTATATCATAGACGAGGATTCAAAGGACCGCTATCCCATGACTGTCCTGCCAGGGGAGCTGCTGAATAGACCCATCAAATTGGAACCGGTAGATTCTCTGACAGTATTCGTCGGCCGCTGGTGGAACACCACGTTCAAAGCCTCGGACCCGGATGGGGATGCTCCTTTCTTCGAATTGATATACGATGAGCGGTTGTATATTCAGTTCGACAATAATACCGGAGAGCTGAATTATCTTGGCTCCGGCAGCGACCTGGGAGCCTATTTTATCACGGTCAGGGTCTACGACATGAACGGCTCCTTCGACGAGGATACCTTCCTTCTTGCAGTTCAGTTCTACAACCATCCACCGGATGTCGAGCCCATACCGGAACTCGCAACCATCGAGGGACAGCGGAGGTCGCACCAGCTTGTATTCTGGGACCAGAACGGGGATCACGTTACCGTTGAAGTTGATTCCACAAACGCACCTTTCCAGGTGCTGATCAACTCGTATAATGTCCTTTCGTTCCTCCCTCATCTCGGAGACAAAGGGGACTATTACTGCGACCTAAATTTCAGCGACAACAACGGAACTTTCACCCTCATCAGGGTGAGCTTGGTCGTCGATGGTTTGAACCGCGCTCCCGAGATCCTTCCCATTCCCAACCAGGAGGTGTTTCTAGGTTCGACATTCACCCTTCATGTTGATGCATATGACGATGACGGGGATGATCTCTACTTCTCTGTTGAATATTCGGGAAAGGGAATGGCTTCCATCACGCAAAAGGGTACTCTCTCGATTACTCCTGCAGAGGCGGATGTCGGACTTCGGGAAGTGGCAGTCAACGTCACTGATGAATATGGTGCCTGGGCTGTGGAATCTTTCATCCTAAAGGTCAAGGTCCCGGATCGACCTCCGACGGGAACAAATGTCGTTCTTCTTAGTGTTGAGGCGGGAGATATCGTCGTCCACGAGTTCGATGTTGTGGACCCCGATGGAGGTCCCCTGGACATCTTCGACTACAAGGACGAGGCTCCCGATTGGGTGGAGCTCAGGGACGAAACGGTTTCCATGGAGATGAGACCTCACCTGGAGGATACAGGTGAGCATACCTTCAGCCTTGCTTTCATGGACGAGGACGAGAACAACCTCGTGGTCGAGGTGAGGATCACGGTCCTCATGGGTTTCATCGCTCCCCTGAAGCTCCCCGAGGAGCTCAGTATCAGCGAGAGGGAGATAATGAGCTTCCAACTCGGCTTCCCATATTCCGGGAACGGTACGACACATTTCTCGGCGGACCCGCACCCGGACTTCCTGGAATTCGAGGACGGGATCATGATATTGAGTCCCTCCGACGGCGACCACAGGACATACGAATTTGCAATATCTTCCGGAATAAAGAACGGTGCGATGAGGGAGGATATCAGCATTAAGGTCACCGTTGTCATGAACCTATCCACATTCCTCTGCGAGGTGGATTTCCAGCCGGATATGAACAGCTTCGATCCGGACGCCGTGATAAGTGCTTCCCTGACATGGAGTGGTTATGACGCGCCCCTGGAATTCCAATGGGTGATCTCCAACTCCGGAATGGTCGAGGCCAGATATTACGGGACCCGCATGGAGCATCGGCTCAACTATGCTGGAAGATGGAAGCTTGACCTCTACGTTATCGGGGCCGAGGGAGCCGTTCATTCGAAGGAATTCTCGGTTTACGAGCCGGAGAAGGAGAGCGGAAAGGGAGGGGGCAGTCCCCTGGTGCCCTTGATCGTCATCATCGCCACAGGCCTTCTGATCACAGCCGCTCTGGTCCTCGCGGTCTTCTATGTCAAACGAAAGAAGGTCGAAAGGGAGAGGCGGAGGAGCGAGTTCTTCCAGGAAGGGAGCCCTCCGGTTCCGGAGGGCTTCAAGCCCGCTCCCCCGATGAACGCCTTCGGTCCGGGTGCAAACAGTTATGTCGAAGGTGAGCGATATTCTGGGCATGCTCCCCCTCACCTACGAGGAAAAGAAGAGCCTTAGAAGGTTCCTCAGACAGGACTCCGGAAAGGGAGACCTCACTTCCCTCCTCTTCGACGACGACAGGGGAGCGGCCAGGATCATCTCCGAGGAGGACTGCGTGCTCTCCGGCACCCAGGCCGTCCAGTTCCTATTTGCCGAGACAGGCTGCTCACTGGAATGGAATGGGGGGGCCTGCCCCGGCTCCCTATGCGGAAAGGGAGCTGCCATCGCAACGGTCGAGGGGCCTGTGGAGGGGATTCTCAGGGCCGAGAGGCCCGCCCTGAACCTGCTGTCCAGGATGTCCGGTATAGCGACCGCCGCAAGGGAGGCATCGGAGAAAGCACACAAGGCCTCCCCAGGAACGAGGGTGGCCGGTACCAGAAAAACGACGCCGGGATTACAAATGTTCGAGAAGAGGGCCCTGATCGACGGAGGTGCGCTCCCCCACAGATACGACCTCTCATCCATGGCAATGCTCAAGGACAACCATATAGCGGCCCTCGGTGGAGGCGCCGACGCCGTGATCGCGGGAGTGGAGATGCTCAGGGATACATACGGCCCCTACATAAATATCGAGGTGGAGGTCGAGGACATAGCATGCGCAATGGCAGCCCTGGAAGCCGGTGCTGACATAATCATGCTGGACAACTTCTCTCCGGAAGGGGTGAAGCTTGCGTCGAAGAGCCTCTCGAAGGCTGCCCAGAAGCGGAGCCTGAAACTTACCCTGGAAGCTTCGGGCGGGATAACTGTGGACGACCTAGGACTATATGCCCCCTACGTTGACGTGATCAGCATGGGATCGCTGACATACGGATCCAGGCCGAAGGGATTCAAGCTCGAGATGGAACGAAGCCAGGACTAATCAGAATTATTTTTCACCCTCTAAAAGGTCCCGAAGGGAAACCCCGATAGCCCTGTAAATTTTCCCCGACCGGATAATGCTCATCAGCTTTATGAAGATTGCGAAGGGAGTCCTTACTATCCATCTACCCCCTGTATTGACCTGTCCGTATTTAGAAAAAGTCTTTTAATCGGACCTTATACACTTGGTCGTTCCAATAAAGGATCGGATGTGAAGCGATGGAAGACCTAGAAACCTCCACCATAGAGAAGAAATGGCAGGAAAGGTGGCAGAAGGATGATGTGTTCGCACCCGTTGGACCCGGAGGGGAGAGCTCCAAGAAGTTCTTCCTGATCTTCGCATATCCGGGTATCTCGGGTTACCTGCACGTCGGCCACATGAGGGGCTTCACATATTCCGATGTGATAACACGCTACAAGAGGGTCAACGGTCATGATGTGCTGTTCCCCGTCGGTTTCCACGCCTCCGGCATACCGGCCATAGCCCTTGCCAAGAGGATCCAGCGCCGCGATGAGAAGACAATGGATTATATGATCAGGAACGGATGCCCTCCGGACAAGGTCGATGGGCTTGGCGATGTGGAGAAGCTCATAGACTTCTTCTCCAACGTTTACATCGAGGAATACTGGAGAAGGTTCGGGTTCGGCATAGACTTCACCAGGTGCATGTCGACAATATCTCCCGGCTACAAGAAGTTCATTTCATGGCAGTTCAGGAAGCTCAGGGACCTGGGCCTCCTGACGACAAAACCGCACTACGCACCTTACTGTCCTACATGCGGCCCCGTTGCGGTGGACACATCGATGACCGATATCGCACAGGGGGGAACCGCCGAGGTCCAGGAGTTCACCGCCCTGAAGTTCAGGCTCATGGACGGCACCGTTCTGCCGGCAGCTACGCTGAGGCCCGAGACAGTATTCGGCGTCACGAACATGTGGCTTCACCCGGATGTGGAATATGTAAAGGCAAAGGTTGAGCACGAGACATGGCTGCTCTCCAGGGAAGCCTTCCACAAGCTGGAGCATCAGATGGTGGGAAGGGGCGTCGTCGAAGAGACGGAGACCGTCAAAGGCTCCGAGCTCATCGGACAGACTTGCAGAACCCCTGTGGGGGTCGAGGTTCCCATACTTCCCGGAGTCTTTGTGGATCCCAAGGTAGCAACAGGAGTCGTAATGTCCGTCCCCGCCCATGCACCCTTCGACTGGATGGCCCTGAAGGACGTTCAGACCGAGATCGAACAGGGTATGAATCCCTTTGGTCTGGACAGGGAGCTTGTTCTTTCCCTCAAGCCGATAACCCTCATCCAGGCAAGGAAGGAATACACGGAGGACCCCGCCGGTCTCATCTGCAAGGAGTTGGGGGCGGAGAGCCAGGACGATTCCGAGAAGCTGGAGGAAGCGACCAAGACCATCTACAAGGAAGAGTTCCATTCGGGTGTGCTGATGTCCAACTGCCAGGATTACGCAGGACTCAGGGTCGCCCAGATAAAGGATACACTCAGGGTGGACTTCATCGACATGGGTCTTGCCGATGTCTTCTACGAGTTCTCCGAACCCGTTGTCTGCCGGTCCGGGGATGATGTGGTGATAAGAAGGATTCCCGACCAGTGGTTCATCAGGTACTCGGACGGGGAATGGACCGAAAGGTCGAAGGAATGGGCTGGCCGGATGAACATAACACCGGAGGAGTACAAGCGCGACCTTCCCGCTGTTCTGGACTGGTTCGGAGACAGGGCCTGCATCCGGCAGGGATCCTGGCTCGGGACCGAATTCCCGTTCAAGGAGGACTGGATCATCGAGCCCATCTCGGATTCAACTCTTTACCCCACATATTACGTTATCTCCAAGTACGTCAATGACGGCTCGTTGAAGACTGAGTGGATGGACGATGCATTCTTCGACCTCGTCCTCACGGGAAAGGGGAAAATAACCAACTTTCCCGAGGATAGACAGGAGGTCGTGCAGAAGGTCAGGCGTGATTTTCTCTACTGGTATCCCCTCGACATCAATCTGAGCGGCAAGGAACACAAGACCGTTCATTTTCCCGTGTTCCTCATGAACCACGTTGCCATCCTCGAAAAGGAGCACTGGCCGAGGGGCATCTACGTCCACTGGTGGGTGACGATGTCCGGGGGAGACAAGATCTCCAAGACCAAGGGAGGAGCCGAGCCCATACCCGAGGCAATCAGGAAGTACGGCGTGGACGCCATGCGCCTCTACTACTGCCATGTCGGCTCCTCATCGATGGACGTCGAATGGGCCGAGGAATCGGTCTCCCATTACAGGGCCAGGATGAAGAGGCTCTTCGAGATGGTCGATGAACTGCTCGGGTTCGGGGAGGAGATCGAATCCGATATCGACGGATGGCTGCTCTCAATGCTCATCCATAGGGTTAGGGAGGTCACGGATGCCCTGGAAGACGGCAGGCTCAGGGAGAGCTCGAACATCGTATATTTCACGATCCCCTACGACGTAAGATGGTACCTGAAAAGGGGAGGGAAGAACGCCAAGGTCCTGAGGAAGACCCTCGACATCTGGACCCGGCTTCTCCAGCCCTTCACCCCGCATCTGGCCGAGGAGATTTGGGAGCGTCTGGGAGAGTTCGGATACGTCTCCAGGGCCCCATGGCCGAAGTTGGAGCAGGCCGTCCAGGATATGAAGGCATTGAAGAAGGAGGAGTATGTCATCAAGCTCCTCGATGACCTCAGGAACATCCAGAAGATAGCGGGTCTGGAGAAGCCTCGGAGGGTTATCATCCATACATGCTCCGACTGGAAGTGGGTGGTTGTTGAAACACTCTTCGGGATGGTCGATAAAGGGGACGGAAGACTGAATCCGGGTGATGCCATCAAATCACTTCTATCCAAGCCGGAGCTTCAGGATAAGAAGGGACTCATCCCGAAGATGGTCGGCAGACTATCCAAGGATGTGGTCAAAATGGGCCCGGAGGAGCGGGAGAGATACACCCGACTGAGGGACGAGCTGGATATGCTAAGATCCATCGTTCCGTTCCTCGAGGAAGAGCTGTCCTGCAGGGTGATCGTCTATGCCGAGGAAGATCCCCAGAAGGAGGATCCCGCAGGAAAATCGGGAGCCAGCGCTCCCCTGAAGCCGGCAATATACATGGAGTAGGACCTCTCATCTATCACTTCAACGCAGCGATTATCGACTCCATCTCCTTAAGTCCGGGGACAACCTTGGCCTCATAGTATTCCTTCATCTCCCTCACATGGTCCTCGGACCCCGGTATCCTGGAGATGCGCTCTATCTCGATCTCGAACTCAGTTCGGACCCCCCTGCAGTATTCTACCTTATCCTCCGCATCACTGGCTGGAAATCCCATTTCCTTCATGATGTTGAGATTCTCTATCCTTTCCACTAGAGCCTGATCCATATCCTCATAGAACTGCGGTTTATTTTCCTCCAGGGTTTCAATGCTGTCTATATAATAAAGTGGCCATAGACCGTAAACCTTCTCCCTGTATGGATCATCATAGACCTTGGATTGGAGGTCCTCTTTCTCGAGCGCCTCTTCCATTCCCTCCATCATTCCCATGCCGGCTTCCGCAATACCCCCCATCATCCCTCCCATGAGCTGCCCCATCGCAGTCTCCATTGACTGCATCAGGTCCTCGATATAGGGATTCAACCTCTCCTCGAACTCTGCCTGGAAGGTATCGAAGTGCTCGTCAACTCCGGGGATCTCGCTTATCCTCTGGAGCTCCTCGTCTATCTCCGGACCGAAGAGGTCGTCCTGCCCCTGGAGCTTCATTAGATTCTCCATCTTCTCTTCTTCCGACATTCCCATCATATGGGTCATAAGCTCCTTCAGCGCCATCACCGATGTACCGAGCATTTCCTCCAGAAACTTGATGATATCCTCTTTGTGCTCCTTGAAGCCTTCAAGCGTCTGGATCGATCGTAGCATAACCAGTGCTTCCTGTTTGGTCTTCTCCACGTCATCCATTCCTTTCACTCCCCGTAATGGTCGATCATACCCTCAATCCAATTCGATCAACGGGTTCGATGCATTGTCTAATCCTCTATCCCGATATCCTCGATCTCGACCTTGGAATCCTTTCCCCGGGCATCCCCGTTCTCTTGAACGTCTTCCAAGGCTCCTGTCCTCACTCTTTTCCCTTCATCCATTGAAGTATCGAATGGCTCCTCCTCCACCTCATCACTTCCCCAACTTTCCATTACTTCCCCCTGCTTGCCTTTTGCCCTCTTCCTGCCGATCAGTAAAAGAACGAGAACGATCAGAATGAGAAGGAGGATCGGCAGGATAAGAATGAGGTATTCCGCAAAGGATCCGTCATCGGACACTTCATCATCGTCATCATCCCCTTCTTTCTGGAGCTCGAGCGTTATTATCAACTCCTGATCCTTCTCCGTGTCATACAAAATGATCTCCTGCAGCTTCTCGCTGAAGTTCAAGGCTCCCACCCTCACGGTATAGGATCTGCCGGGATCAAGATCCTCGACAATAATACTGCCGTCATAAGCAGTACTGTAGGTATTACCGTCGATCTCAACATCCGCAGGGAAGACCGCCTTTCCTTCGGGGTCCAATACCTTGACCTTCAGGTTCACCTTGTTCCATCTCAAGCTCTGGAGGAAGAAGGTGACGTTCTTGGTCTCATTTACCTTTATGAATATATCCACAGGACGCGTCTCGCGATGTCTCGAGGAGTTAATATTCACGGTCCAAAAACCAGGGATCAGGAAGGACAGGTAATGCCCGGGCTCTTTCTCGACCACATTGATATGCAGGAACTCTCCCTCGGATACGACCTTCACCCCTGAAAGGGGGTTCCCCTCCAAGTCCTTCACATAGACGTGGAGATAGCACTCAACACTGATCGTGGTGAAGGTATAGAGCTCCCCATCATTGTCATCCGTCGCATTATTACCTGACGGTTCAATGACAAAGACATAGAAGTGGTATGTCGTATCCAGAGCAAGATCATCGAACTCGAAGATATGTTCCATTCCAAGCTCGTCCCATCCGTACGGGGACAGCTCTTCCTTGGAAGTGCCGAACCAAAGAGTGCTCGTGGTCTCCTCGGTCGTCTTGAAGCTTATGGTGGCCCTTCTCGATCCCACCATCCAACCCAGATCCACTATCTCGGGCCATGTCAGGTCATCAGCGGAAAGACTCACAGGATTGCTGAACGGGGAGAGCAGGCCTGCTTCATCCTTCGCCCTGACCGCATATCTCTTTTCGGTTATCGTGAAATCCTCGAAGACCTCAGCCGTCATCTCCTTGGTGGTGACCACCAATTCGACGGAGGATAACGAACCTCCACCACTTCCCTCTATTTCATGGAGCTCATATTCGATAACATCGGAGCTTGGGGATCGCGACCACGACAATACCACCTTCTCCACGGTCAGGGCCTCGATCTTCAGGGTCTTTGGGGCTTCGGGTGCAAGTCCATCCTTCGAGGTCACCGTAACCTCACTGGACGGAAGGCTCTCGAGTCCGACCTCGTCCACTGCCGTGATCCGAAATGTCCCCTGCGTGTCATGGGGGATGCCCTTGTGATCGTAGGTTGTTTCCTCTACCTGGGAGAGGAATTCCCATTGCATATCCACATCCATGTATACTTTGTAAGATACGGCATCGTCGGTGTTCTGATCCCATCGAATGTTCACAACATCTCTTTCGGGGACCGCATTGCCAACGGGATTCTGCGGAATTGAAGGACGCCTGACATCCCCTATGGTAAGCTGCTCAAAGTGCTCGTACGAGCTATCGACCGGGAAAGTACCCTCCCAATTCCCATCCGCGGTTACATTGATATTGACCTTCATCATATGCTCAATGACACCGGAGTTCCTATTGGTCCTGTTCAGAATCCAGAAAGGACCTGCCCTCCCATCGGACCCTGTTTTATCATCATTTCCTCCGTAGCCCTCTGTGGAGTTCACGATGTTGCCATCGACCCATATCTCGTATTCTGCATTCTCCACCGGATCCTCCCCCCCCTCATGGAGCAGTTCGATCCCCACACGGTTCAGGTTGTGCAGGGAGGAGAACCAGTCCTCCAAATGCTCTTCGCCCTTAAGTGTCGATCCGTAAAGATAGAGCTCGGACCATCCATCAAGCTTCACCGCGTTCTCCGATGTTGTCCTCCCCTCGATCCTCGAATTGTAGAAGGAGCAGTTGGATCCCAGCATGGATAATCCTGTTCCCATCAAGATGGAGTTCTTGATCTCCACATCATCTCCAATGACCCTCTCCGAATCGGTGACGCTCATACCTTTGGTCATTATTGATCCAGACATATCGATGTCCGAGGATCTTATGATCCTTGAGAAGCTGCTTGTACCACTGGTGATCTTATAATTAGACACGGATGCATTGCAGATAATGACCTGACCGTGGGTATCAAGGTTTTTGGATACACCCTTATCCCCGAAAGAATAGTAGATAGGTTTGGAGTCCATTGTATTATTAACAGGGATCTGATGGTTCAGTTGATCGATAGTGTCCCATTTGGGAACTATGCCTTCCTTGTATCCCGATAGATCCGATTCATAGATCCTAAGCCCCTTGGACCTGTTCAGGAAAAGGCCGAAATCACCTTCACCGGAAAGGAACGATTCGCGGATCAATGCATTGTTCACCTCAGAAAGCTCTATCCCAGAGCCGATCCCCGAGGAGGTCATCCTGTCAACCCTGAGGGTTCCCCTTGTGATCAAGGCTGCGGCTATCGATGTGTTCGATGAATCCACATCACTTATCCTCGGATTGGAACGGATCGATCTGATGGATACATTGCACGTATCATAGGTATTCCCCTCGATATAAGGTGTGGCCATGTTATAGGTCTTCGTCCCAATGTCGCAGTTATGGAAATCATTCCTGATCGAGGTTTGCCTGTAGCTTGGCTGGGGGTCGGAAGCATTGAACTCCTCACCGATCGAGCAGTTCCTGAATTCATTCAATTTGTAGTCATAGACATTGGATGCAACGAAATTCACACCCGTGGAGCAGTTCTCTAACTGATTGTTTGAGATCCATCCGAAACCCCTTGAAGCCGTCCATTCGTGTGCGACCATTATACCATCGCCACAGTCTCTGATGGTATTGTATTCGACCTTTGCCCACGTCTTTTGCAGGTAGATACCATGGCCCGCAATATCATGGACAGTGTTGTTGTGTATCCAGATCTCATTCACCTGGAGATTGAATCCGCTCACATCACCACCATGGATCCATATGCCCTGATGGCTTCCATATACCTCAACGTTGGATATCACGTGCCTTTTGCCGTATTGGACCTTGATGGCTGTATCATTCCAAGGGTCCGTTCCGATGTATGAGAACGTCCCTCCATTGATCTTAGCACCATCCCCCTCATCCGCGTCTATCAGCACTGCATATCCCCTCGTTCCGGGGGGGCCCCTTGTTGTGTCGTCAATCATCACCGTGTAGGTCTCGCCCGGAGCTGCCTCGAGGGATATGCACTTTGAGATCCTTATCCTTTCACGATATACGCCCTCATGGACGATGACCTTGTCCCCGCTCTCGGCCATATCTATGGCCATCTGGATAGAGGAAATGGGATATCCCGGACCAACATGGTACTCAAACTCTCCAGAAAGTTCTTTGTTATCCATTCCAAAGGTGAAAATGGGAACCAGGGATCCTGTGAAAAGGAGGGCTATAACCATGCCTTGGAACATCCTTCTTTTAAATTCCAATTGTATCCCCTATAATGCATACTAGTATCAAATTAAATAGTTTTGCAGAGCGGGTACAACACTTCACATGTATGAAATGATATTATAGTCAGTTTTCAATGTCATTTTGCATGAACAGGGAAAGGAAAGTCCTGTTAGTTCTTTCGGTCCTGATCTCCCTGCTGGTCATCTCGGTGATATTCATCGGTCTCGGATCGAGGGACTGGAATGATAATGAGGAAGGATTTGCTGATGACCACGAAGAACCCGATGTTATCCTCGATTTTCTCAATATGACCGTGATCGATGTTTTCAGTACAGACAGGGTCACCACGTGGGTCACTCCGCCGCTCTTCACCATGGAATTCATCGTTCTGAATGTGATCATCGAGAATCCTTTGACAAGGGATGTGGTCATCTCCACCTCTCTGATCGATCTGGAGACCACAATGGCCGTATATCAACCCACGAACGTATCAGAGTTCATCGGGCTTGGTTTTGGCGAATATGAGGTTCTCCCGGCAAAAGGAGATCTATCCGGCTTCATCTTCTATACCGTCTATCCAAACGAGACACTTCTGGGGCTCTCCTATGAAGAACGACTGTACAACACTACCTTCGATGCTGATCTCACCAATATGGAACCGGAATTCAGACCGTGGAAGACTCCACTTGAATTCCGCGTCACAGGATGTGGAAGGGATATGAACGGATCGGGCAGGGAGCAGTTCCTGTATTTCAACCTTGAGGTTACCAATCCCACGTTGAACAGCACCCATTTCCCGGTTTGGCTCATAGACATGACATGCCACAACGGGGTTCATCTGGATGTACTTCTTATAAGTCATGAGGAGAACCAGGACCCGTTCGAAGCAGGATGGAACAAGACCTTCAAGCTCTACTTCGACATTCCATCGGGCTCTCCTGACCTGCCAAGGATCCTCTATCAGGACGATGAGGGGATGTACATGGAGATCCCCAGCTCACTCTACGAAGGTCTGATCTGAAGCTCTCCCCTGCTAGGTATCAGACCGGATGATCCCGTGTGATCACGGTCCCTAGCCTGCGGACAGCATTGGAGATCTGGTCCTCGGTGATCCGCTTGAAATGGGAATTGTGAACAGGGTAATCCTGAAATCCCTATTGAATATCTTGAAATTGAAGAGCACAAGCTTCCCTCCGATCATGATCCAGAACTTCAGATACACTGTTACAGGTTTGGTTGCCCAATCTGCAACCACCATGATGCCTATCGGCAGCACTAGATTTATCTGGAGGTCGATCAGGGTGAAACTGAAGAACCAGAAATCCAGCTCGATCTTCGCCCACATCTTCCCGAGCGGTATGATATCGAATGCCATTTTCAGATACGGTGTGAAAATGAACGAGGCCTTGATGATCAGATAGAGACCGGCCCCTATATCGAAACCAATGGTCTTGAGGGCACCGAACACAATATTGAAGACTTCGTTAACTCCCGGTGTAAGCGAACTGCTTCCACCGGTTACGATATCAAGTATGAAGGTTCCCGGATTGGTCCATGCCTTCAAACGTATGGTTATGCTCACACCCAATTCGTATAGGCCGAACTTGTTGATGGCAGGATATCTGAACCCACTGCTGGCCTCCTTGTAAACGAATCTTAGTTCCACACCCACAACGAAAGAGAAGGCCTCTATTCCGGGCCGATCGTTCATCTGCTTGAATGTGTATGCGAGGCCCGACTTGTGTGTGGCGCTTTTCTCCGTGCTGCTGTCCTTGGATTCGTGGGTGTACTCCAAACGTATTCTCAGATAGTAGGTTTCGCCGACCTCCAGGTCCTTCACCTCTTCCCTGGCCTCGTCCACGATGGTTATCTTCAGCATATCCCCAATTTCCAATTTGGGAATGTTGATCCCTGGTATGGGGATGTCAGGGATCTTGGGGATGAAGCTCAAGTCCATGTTGAATCCCAGACCCAGGATGCAAACACTGACGGAGTTCCCCGCTTCCTTCACATGGCGGTTTGTACTCTCCCCATGATCGAAGACGCGCAGTGGCGTTACCGTAATGATCGGATACATCCTTGCATGATAGCCATCCCTCTGCTGGCTGAACCTGAACACGTAGCTGCCGCTTGCCAGCTCGACGTTAGTATCGTTCCCCACCCACAAACCGCTGCCGCCAAGGAAGGAGAACGTCACCTCCAGAATCTCGCCGGAATTGTTTATCTGGCACATCATGACGATCTGTTTCCCGACCTCCTCGAAGACCTCCACGGTGATACGCTGGGCCTTCGATCTCGGGATGTCCACTTCGAATTCGGCCCAGTCCTCCGAATTGTTGTATTGGACATATGGTCTCGAGAAATTATCATCGAAGCCTGCGGACACACCTGATGTGTAGTTCCAGACAGATAGGTCCTCCAGCGTAAGGGTGTCCTTTATCCTCAGGTCGGATGTGCTCTCGGTCAGAGTTATGTCCACGACGTCTGATGCGTATCCATGCTCCACATCGATGAGTTTCCTTCCCTTCTTCTGAATTATGAAGGTCTCCAACGTTCTCAGGGCGGATACCTTCAGGTGCTTGTCGCCTCCCAGACCCTTTGTCGATAGAAGAATCGTGTCCTTGGGATAATGATAAAGGGTGAAGGAATAGCATTGGTCCGTTTTGGGTATGTCGAAGGAACCGTTCTGATCGCCTACTTCATAGAAGAGCTCGGCGGATACATAATGATCACCCGGTTTCATCAGATAGGCGGTTATCTTGGTCTCCGCGAGCATTGTGAAGCTTGTATACTCGAAATCGATGGGTTTGGTTCTCATCTCATAGTTTTCCTCGTTTCCCACGTTCTTGTAGGGGATGACTTCGACACGGTCTTGCTTGATGTACGAGTTCCCCTCCCAGAAGGTCCGGAAACTGATGGCCTTGTTCGTCCTCCCTCGAGTATCGAAGTTCACATTGAAGAACTGGTACGAGTTGGGGTTGATGAAATCCTGCCTGCGAACATTCTTGTAGGATAATACCTCATTGCCCATCCAAACCGAGATGTTGGCGACCCTGTCGTTGGTTCCGGTGTTCTGGTCGATCATCAGATTGAACTGGGCGATATACTCTCCCTCGTCGAACTGGGTGGAATTCAAGCTTTTACAAAGATATCCGGGAGCATCTGGTCCATGGGGTGATGCGGACCATCCGTTAGCCTCTTCCTCTGCACCCTGCAGATGCTCCATATCGTCCGCATGGAAGACCATCTTCTGGGTCGTATGGGTTCCCGCATTGATGATGCTGCTTGTGTACAGGACGCTCTCGGCATCGTACATTGCCACGAGGCATTTGTACTCCCCGAAGGGAATATCCACGGAAAGGTGCTGTTTCGACTGCTCATCCACGACCTTGGCAGGATCCCATTCGAAGGTCAGGACCTTGCTCTTGTGGGATGAGACCATGATCCTGTCTTCCATCATGACATCGAACACACCTCCGCTGGGTGACAGCACGGACATCTCCAGTTTCACATAGGATGGAAGTGCTCCGTGATTGATCACCCTGACCGGGACAAGGAGCGTACGATTGTGTGAGATCTCTCTGGCATGGTCCATGATCTCAACCTCGATATCATCGATCAGATTGATGACCAGATCCATCGATTCATCCTCATCATCACCCCAGATGTCCATCATCATCTGGTCGCTCTCCCTCTTGACGTCCAGTACCATCCTGTAAGTCCCTTTCGGATATGTGGACTTTTTAGGTTGGAAGAGCAGATGGACCTCTGCATCCCTACCCGGGAGGATGGTCACGTTCTTGCTGTGGGCTACGAATTCTCTTCCGAAAGGATCGTTCACAGTCAAATTAACTATATAGGTCTCTATTTCATTGGAAGGGTTCGTCAGATAGGTCTGGACAATGATATCCTCTCCCTTGTAATGCTCTGCGTTGAGGATGTTCAGAAGATAATCATTGGGTAGCCTCAACATACTCAGTGCAATGGTTATGTCCGGTGAGAATACCGTAGAGAACGAATAGGCACCTTCTCCGAATTTCATCACACCGGCCGGGATCTTATCCTCATCGGGATCGTAGTACATTGAGATCATGCTGCCTTCCTTTGAGGCCAGACATGACAGGTCATAATCGAGGGACTCCGGGAGGTCGAGTGATTCGAACTCCCTGTCCAATGCTTCGCATTGAGGTGTCTTCAGAGCCCCCTCACCGGGATTGAGAAACTCTCCGGGTGTCCCCGAGAACGGAGCAAGTAGCTGTTTGATCAGCGTATCCCCGTAGTACATCGGGAGAACATCCTTGAGCCCGATGTATCCCATGGGATAACCGACCGGATTCACCCAGATGGAATTGCAGCTGGACACCCAAGTGGACACGCGGTTCAACCAGGACATGTACTCGATATTGTGGTTGGTGTTCTCCACACCCTTGGAAAGAATCAGCTCATCGATTAGCCCGATGAAATTCTGTTCCGGGCCGGTCCCTCCTATGTATATCGGACCTGAATCATATTGGATACCGGTGGCCGCCTCTAGAATTGCTACTTCCTGACCATCGATCTGGAGGGCCATATAGGTCCCGTCATACATTACGCATATCTTGTGCCAATGTCCGAGGGACAAAGCTGGATTTCCGGGATCGCCGTATTCCACCGAGAACATATCCTCCCCGCCGCCGATGGAGAACACCATCTTGTTGCTGCTTCCCTCCAGGCCCTCGAGCTCCACATGATAACCGGTATTGTTGCCGGGTATTCCCTTGGAAACAAGGGTCCAGACCTCTCCTTCGGGCAGGGTCTCACCGGTCTTGACAAAGAACTCCAAGGTGAACTCCTGAAGGTTCTGTTTTGAATTGCTTTTTACTTCCAGCCATTCGTATCCCAGGAAGCTGTATGAGGTAACGAACTGCGGTTTGTAAACGTCCCTGTAGGAATATAGGGAGAGATACAGCTTTCCTGACCTGTCGAAGTAACTGGTGATTATCTGGGTAGGCTCATCCACGGAGAAATCCCATGAATCCCTATCGACTATGGTGGCGGATTTGGATAGGAAGTAATCCACCTTCTTTAAAACGGCTTCCAGAGGTTTTGACTCCCAGATTATCGAACCGTCGCTCTCCTCGTTGGCTATCAGGAGGATGTCCACGTCCCTAACGTCAAGGTCCGTTGTCGACAGTGAGAAACCCGTTGAATTTGTATACACCTTGTTGTCGTTTTCATCGTAGATCTCCACGGCTACGGTCTCCGTGAACGATGACCTGTCTATGGTCAGTTCCAGGGACATCCACTCACCGATGTTGAAACCATTGCCGTAAGGCAGAATGAATTCCGTGGTCTCCCATCCGGCGCCGTCCTGGACCCCGATCTCGAGCTCCACTTGCTCGTTGCCGCCTCTTGAATTCCACAGCTTCATCGAGAAGGACTTCTCCTCCTGGTCCGCTTCGCTCCAGAAAGCGGCGATCTGAGAATAACTATTCACCTTGGGCAGGTCCATGACCTTGAGCTCCATCTTATAATCCACCATGGAATAGTCGTATGAAGGTTTGCTACCAACATCAGCGGAGAGCTCCACGACCCCATCTACGAAGAAGGGCAGATATTTGCTGCTGTCTATTCCCCGGGGTCCCTCGTCCAATGCCCAGAAAGCATTGTCGGGCTTCTTGGATATCGGGAGTTTCTCAACAATGTTGCCTACGGTTGAGCTGTCGATAGGTCTTTCCTTGTATTCGTTGAAATGGAGCAGGATGGCCGTGTCCTTGGCTCCCGTGTACTCGGTGACGAACCTCTCGGGCAGGGGAAGAAGGGACCCATGTGTATTGATTATGGCATAATCCTCTTCCTTGTCCTCCATCATCTTTTCGAACTCGGAAAGCTGAGTTATCTCCCTCCAGTTATACGAGATCGCATACTCCTCGGCAACATTCCTGAACTTATCCCTTATGGTCTTCAACTGCTGGTCATTGACCTCCCTCTGCATGTCCTCTATCTTGAGGACCGCTATATTGATATGTCCACCGGGTCTGACCCTGTCGGTGGGTAGTATGGTAACACTGGAAATACGTCTCTGAGTGACCAGGAAAGCCGTACTGTACATCTCCGCAGGTTCGTCCCCGTAACGAAGTATGAGTTCATCCTTGTAATAAAGACCCACAACTATCACATGGTTGCCCTCGTCAAATCCGTGACCCATTGTAATATTGAAACCAAGGGGTTGTGAAATGGACGACGCATCTACCTCCACGAACTGGTTTATTATCGTGTATTCGTTCCCTATGTGATCATATACAACGATGCGTACCCTCAGGGATGCATTATAATCGAGATTGTTAAGGATGGAGAAGGATCCGTTGAGGACATCGTCCTCCTTGTCAAGGAGAAGCATCTTCTTCTCAAGATTGAAGTCAATTACCAATACCTTGGGATCCAGATACCTGACCCCTAGGGAAAGCGTGTCAGCGTTGAAGCGCTCCACCAGCCTAACCGGATTCGTTATCCCCACACCGAAACCGGATAGGTCCTCCGCATAGATGTATACCTCGGACACGTTCACGTCCGAATCATCGATGCAAGCGAGTTCGATCTCCATTATATCCTCGGTATAAGAATCAGCTGTAGTAAAGGCCACCTCAATGGCCTCAACGTTTTCCTTGTTGTCAAATGCAGCAATATATTCCTTCATCTCCCCGCTCACATTGACCCGGCTCTTCCCAAGGATCCTATTCGTATCGAGGTCCTTCGCTATGACATCGACGGGAGCGGTTTCTCCTACCATAGTTCCGGCATAGAAGTATATCCCATCCACTATCAATCCGCCTGTATAGAATATTTGAGTGATAGACACATAAGCGGAGAAAGGTTCAGTCGGCTCCAGGGGGCGGGTCATCAGAAATGCGCTCGAATCCTTCAACAGCGGTTCGGTTATGTTGATCCTGCTCTTGGAGAAAGAAGATATCTCCTCATCGATCAACTTGGTCTCATCGGGAAGCTCCTGTGCATTTCCGACCAGAGGTGCCATCGCCATCACGAGCAGCAGAAGTACGAAGAATATCGCCATCTCCTCTCCGAACTCATCTTCCTTCTTACCGTAGATCTTCCTTGCAACGACGAAGATCACGGCGAGGACCAGAAGGATCAACAATATGATAACGGCAAGAATAAGATAGGAGGACATGCCACCTTTGTCCTTTCCGTCATCATCGTCCGCCGTATCATCATCGACCACCGCATCATCATCATCGGTTATGTTGTCATCGTCATCCACTATGTCGTCGTCATCCACTATGTCATCGTCATCCACTATGTCATCGTCATCCACTATGTCATCGTCATCCACTATGTCATCGTCATCGTCCACCGGGGGCTCGATATCGGCGAAATTGGAAAAGAAATCATCCTGCCTCCTCTCCACGTTCACATAGACGAAGAACGGAACGACCCTGTTGTCCGCATCATTGGTCTTGAAGAAGACGGTCAGTTCGTATTCGCCCCCCTCGTCTATCTCGACTTGAAGCGTGATCACTTTCTCCTCACCCGGATCGAGCTCGATATAATAGGAGGACGAGCTGATGATGATATTGCTGGTTCCCCTCGGTACTTCCACATACCCTGTCAGTAGCGAGTTTCCGCTGTTGCCTACCGTAATGTTCCTGCGGTGGATCTCCTCCGTGGAGGCTGAAGCTATCTCCCATTCCTGTTCGGATATGTAGAAGGACGGGTCCCTTGATGTCAATCCAAGGGTCGAGAACTCCTGAAGATAATCGGGAACGGCCCTCTCCTCCGAAATTAGATAATCGGTATAGGTGGCCAATAACCTAACAAGATCGGTGCTGTGGCCTGTATTGAAGATTATCTGATCGCTCCAGATATAACCGTCGAACATGTAGCATGAGAAGGACCGGACGTTTTCGATACCGTCCATTCCAACGTTCGTTCCCCATATTATTGCCAGATTGTCCTTGTATTTCAATATCGCGGGTTGGGAGATCTCCGCGATGTCGTAGGTGATCCTATAGGGAGAGGACCATCCTCCCGCATTCGTGTAGGAACTTATCAGAACCGCATTTTCCTCGGCTTCGATGGCGTTCCCCTGCGCTGTATTCTCATCCTGTGACTGCAGGAAGGAGAGGTAAAGCTTGCTGTTGTAGGTTGCCAGGGAGGGCTCCATCTCGTTCTTCGGGCTGCTGAAAAGAACCTGTGGGGTTTGGTCCCAATCGACTCCATCATTTGAACTGGTCAAGATGGCAATATCGCTTGAGAAATCAGTGGAACTTTCCGTTGAGCCTCCCTGCTCAAAGGCCATGAACATTGTGTTCCCGAAGTAATGAAGCACAGGATCGTGATAGGCAGCTCCTTCAAGGACGGGCTGCATATCCAGAACATCCTCTCCGTCGAATTTCATCACCTTGAGGGTCGTATCAAAGTACTCGCCCTCTACTATATATGCGATTATGAAGAAACCATCCTTGGAGTATATCATTGAGGCCTCTTCCGCATCCTCTGTCGATATCAGTACAGGATCGATGATCTCGCCCCTGCGGAAATCGGAGAACATCAGGCCGTCCTGTGTCGAATATACGAGATACACGTTCCCGTCATCATCGATGCATCCGTCCATGTCCCATATCTGATCATCCACCCTCTCCAGGACGGTTTCTGCCGGAACGGAACCGCTCATAAGCATCGAGATTATGATGATAATGCTCACACAGAGACCTAGAAATAGTCCCCTAACCCCACTTATTGACATAAGTTCCAATTAGCCATTTATTACTAAATAGTATTTTCGTGAAATAGCCCATCCAATATGGATTTTTCTAAGACATAAATTAAAAAACTAATGTTAAGTTAAATAATAATACATATCCGAGAACCTGATATTTTCCGAAGAAAATCCCACCATGTTCTTTATGGTATAACATATATACAGGAAAACATGTGTATTCAATGGGGGAGCTTGAAATGAATTTCAAATTCTGGACGCTACTCTTCGTCATCATTTTGACAACATCGGGAATGGTCATCCATATGGGTACAGGCGTTAAGGATCTAACCCGCTCCCCGACAAAGGGTGTGTTCTCAAATATCTACTATGCGGGAGGGAACGGAACCATCGACGATCCCTACCAGATCTCAGATGTGAACCAGCTCCAGAATATCAGTCTGAACCTTACGGACCATTACATCTTGATCAACGATATCGATGCTTCCGCCACTGCAGGATGGAACAGCAATCGGGGTTTTGATCCCATCGGCGACAGTGACGTCCATTTTAAAGGAACCTTGAACGGTCAGAATTTCACAATATCCGATCTGTGGATCGACAGGACATCCGAAAATTTCGTAGGATTGTTCTCAATTGTGGAGGATGCATGGGTCCATCATCTGTCCATCGAAGATGCTCAGGTTAGGGGTAACGCTTATGCAGGCATAATAGCTGGAATTATATACCAAACTAAAATAGAGAACTGCACGATCTCGGGAGGCATCGAGGGGCTTTACAGCATAGGAGGATTGGGAGGATATTCATCCGGCGACCAAGTAAAGATCGTGAACACGACCACTTCCGTTGCTGCCTCCAACTTGAATCTCAACGGATATACATTTTCGATGTTTGGAGGTATAATTGGCCAAAAGTATTCCGGTGAGATGATCAATTGCCTATCAAAGGGTCCGGTAACCATTTCATATGACGGATATATCGGATGCAGCTACATCGGGGGAATGATCGGTTATGCGGAATATGGCAGGATCGAGGAGTGCACCACCACAGGCAAGGTTACCTACTACGGAGCCGGACGGGTGATATATTTCGGGGGTCTCATTGGTTATAATAGATATCAGGAGATCAATGATTGCCAATCTACCGGAGAGTTGAACATCCGGCACTACAATCATGGTACCAGTGTTTATGAGATCCATTGCATTGGCGGTTTAACAGGGTGGAACAACGGCCCGATCTATAACTGCAACAGATCCGGACCCTACGTGATCTACAGCACACGCCCAAATGGAAATTATCTGCGGTATGTCGGCGGGATCGCAGGCGTCAATTACTATAGTGTCACCGACTGCAGCTCTAGAGGGATCATGGACATCACCATAAGCGGGGATGTCTATTACATTGGCGGATTGAACGGTTATAGTAGTTACCACGTTTCGAATTCGGTCTCGAAGATGTCGATCAAGCTCTCCGGAAACACTTGGACACGACAGTTGGGCGGATTGATCGGCTACAACAACGGCGGCACGGTCACATCCTGCGGATGGGAAGGCTATATCGATTTGTCCATCTCGGTTTTCAGCACTCCCGACACATTCGACATCGGAGGTTTGATCGGGTTGAATGTGCGGGGAGGTGTATCCGACTGCTATTCATCCGGATCGATCGATGTTGAGGCGACCAGCTGCGATGCGAAAGAGATCGGGGGGCTCGTCGGGGACAACAATGATGGCGATATCTCCGATTCCCGCTCGGCCTTGTATATCAATGTCACATCGACGGGGGCCAACAAGGTCATCGAAAAGGTCGGAGGGCTCGTGGGGTACAACAACAATGACGGGAGCATAGTCAACTGCCAGTTCTTCGGATGGATGGACAACATCGCGGGTGGAATGGGAGGCAGGTACATCGGTGGAATTGCAGGTCACAACGAGAGGGGGACCATCATCCAGTCCCAGACCTTCAATTCGCTGCATCTATCGGGAACTCCTAATTTCCACTCCATAGGCGGACTTGCGGGAAAGAACGATTTCTATATCGATGGCTGCCTGTCCGCGGGATGGCTCTATTTCGCACCTTGGGATACGTTAAGTCAGTTGAGGGAGATTGGAGGACTGGTCGGGTTCAACAATGGCGGATCCATTTTAAAAAGCGCTACCAATACGTCAATTTTCCCCCATAAGCAGACCGGTAAGAACTTTAATTACGATATCTCGGAAGTTGGCGGGCTGGTTGGAAAAAGCACAGGCAGTGTGAAGAACTGCTTCGCCAACGGCACGGTATCTGTCAACGCTTCAACCAATGCCAATAATATTGGAGGCCTTGTTGGTTGGAACTCAGGTACCATCGATTTCTGTTATACCATTGTTGCGATGTACTTCGAAGCTGTCTTCTCGGCTAATGATCTAGGTGGTTTAGTTGGTGAGAATTCGGGATCGATATATCAATGCTATTCCGTGTTCAGGAATTATGACACAGGTGAATCCGCTATGGGAGGTGTATTGGGAAGGAACAGCGGCACAGGCCAGCTCACGGGTTGTTTCTATGACAAGGATTCTACCTCTCTTTCCGAAGGTGTTTATACTCCCGGTGATACACCCGGTGTATACGAGAACTCGACCATCGACATGATGAAGAGGGATTGGTACGAGGTGGAAGGATGGAAGTTCAGGGAGGACTGGGGTATAATCGAGGACAGGATATATCCGTTCCTTTTCGTGATGTATCACTACCCCACGATCAACCTTCAAAAACCTGATTCCGCCACCGAAGATGTGGAATTCATCATCGATTACAAAGGGGTACACTCACCATACCCGGTCATAAACAGGATCGAAAAGAAGGATATCATCCTGCACAGCAATGCCGATTGGCTCAGAATATATAAGGATTCAAACAGGATCTCCGGGATACCCCTGAACGAGCACATCGGCAGCTATTGGTTGGATTTCAGCCTTCAGGATACATTCCAGAATGAATACGATGAAAGGTCTGCCGTCAACTTCACATTCGAAGTCATAAATGTGAATGACCCACCGCAAATAGTGACTGTGGACATATTGAACGTCACTGAAAAAGAATACTACAGCCAATATTATTATGCCGTTGATGAAGACCCTAGACTTACGCAGTTCACCTGGACCATGGCCACAAATGCGTCATGGCTCGATTTCGAGGGAAACCACCTTTTCGGAACGCCGATATACAACAGCGATCTGGGAGAGTTCTGGGTCAATGTATCGGTTATGGACTTCGACAGGGGTCTGGATTTTACGAACTTCACTTTGACTGTTTTCTCGGATAACGACCCGCCGGTGATCACATCGGAGCCCGTGCTATTTGCCATCGAGGACCAGGAATACAGGATGAACCTGACGGCATTCGATCCCGATCTTAACGACATACAGAGATGGGAAATGCTCTCAGGTCCCGAATGGCTGCGTTTGTACAAGAAATACATCGGGGGAACCCCTGAGAACGAACATGTCGGCTACACATCAGTGAAGATCAGGGTATCCGACTTCGATGGAGCCTTTGATGAGGTCGGATTCCTATTGGAGGTCAGGAACACAAATGATGCACCTGAGTGGGTCGAGGCGCCGGAAGACCAGAACATCACCGAAGGCGATCTCCTCATCCTGAACGCCATTGCCCGGGACATGGATATCGGGGACGAACTCGAATACTCGCTCACGTCCGAACCGGAGGCCAACATCTCCATCCACCCTGTAACCGGAACCATCCTATGGTTGGATACGAACATAGGTGAATACGTCGTGAACGTGACGGCTTCCGATGGTGAGGCTGAGGTCTGGAAGGAGTTCAAATTGATCGTAAATGAGAAACCGTATGATCCATCACTTGATAACCACCCACCTTTTCTCATCCCTATCGAGGACCAGGTCGCCGAGGTCGGCAAACTGTTCTCCATGGAGATCAACGCAACGGACGAGGACGGGGACATTTTGATATATTCCGTCATCAGAGGCGCCCCGGGAATGTCCATATCAGGCATTGGGGAGCTGGTATGGACGCCGCTGGAGGATGACCTCGGAACCCATACCGTGAACATCTCTGTCTCCGACGGCAGATCCATGGTCTTCTCCATGTTCCTTATCACCGTCATGCCCGGCGATTCCACCGTCGATGATGACGATGATGCTGTGATCGATGATGACACCGCCGATGATGATGCGACAGGGGATGATGATGATAACGGCAAGACCGCTTCCGATAATATCAATGCGACCGTCATCTATATTGTGATAATCGCTCTTGCCATCATGGTCATGTTCATGCTGACGGTCCATTATTTCGGCATGACGAAGGAAGAAAAGGACCTGGTGAAAGATGATAAGGCGCCTGTGAAGGGTAAAATAATGGAAAAGGAGGAGGCCGGAGACAAGAAGGATTGGTCGGAGGAATGACGATATGGAATCATCCGCCTTTATCTAATAGAACCGTCATTGTTCCCTGCATGCCAAGCTCGGCCTTCATCTATTTCTCCGCAACCGGGAACACAAAGCTCTCCAGCGAGTATCTTGTCCACAGGATACCCCAGGTCGATTTCAGCCTTATCGATCTCAGGGAATTCCAGGGACAGGACCTCTCGAGCTATGATGTCATCGGTCTTGCCACCTATGTTGACTTCCAAGGGCCCCCAAAGCTGATGATGGACGCCATCGATTCTCTTCCTCCGGGTGGAGGAAAGCCGGTTTTCATCATCTGCACTTATGCCGGAATTCCAGGCCAGACCCTGAAAACCATGAAGAGACTCCTGGAAGCAAAGGGATACCGGGTGATCTCCGGCCATGCCCTGAGGATGCCGGAGAACTATTCGCCCATGAGGAAGAAGGGCATGAAGGGCGACGAAAGGCCCGGCCCGAAGGACCTGGAAGGATTCCAGACGTACATAAGAGGCCTGGGCGATGCGATCCTTACATATCATTTGAAAGGGGAGCTCTCGCAGCAGAAGATCAAGATAGGCTTCGTTAACAGTTTCTTCAAGGGCAGGGACAGATACAAGGCGAAGAAGGAGATGGGTGTGAAAAAGCTGGATGAGGCGTTGTGCACGAGGTGCGGAGTATGCGCAAGGTCCTGTCCATATGATGCGATCAGGTTGTCGCCAAGGCCGGTTTTCGACGAGGGGAGATGCATGGGCTGCTTCTCCTGCTACAATAGATGCCCCGTCGGGGCGATATCCACTGAGAAGCTCACGAATGAATTCAGGTATCCGGGACCTTCGGAGGGATTGAAGAAGAGGATGAGCTACTGATCACCCGTGAATAGTGCCGCAAAGACCTTGCAGTCTCTGATCAGGTTCTCAACGAGAATATACTCGTCCGAGGAATGGGCCCTGTTGAGTATGGTCTCCCATACAGCGACCTGGAAACCGTTGTTCCTTAAAAGGGCGGCGCATGTTCCCCCCCCAATTCCGCCGCTGACGTGATCCTTCCCCGTTGCCTTCCTGATCGCGGCGGAGAGCAACTTCACAACCTCGGCATCCGGGGGCGTCGGATATTCAGTGGTCTCGGAGAACTCCTTCTCGACGGTGATGGTCGTTCCCGTTCTCCTTCCAACTTCGTCCGCGACATCCCTCATGGTTTCCAGTATCTCGTCGACAGTATAACCGGGGAGCAGCCTGCAGTCCATGTAGAATACGTCCTCCCCCGGGAGCACGTTGATGCCGTCGACCCCGGGACCTTTCTTGGTAGGTTCGAAACTTGAAACAGGGTGGTCGAAAGAGGGATCGAACCTTTTGAATCTCTCGTGAAGGACCCCGTCAACATCCGTCCCGAAGAGCATGGAGGCCCTGAAAGCATTGGCCCCCAGTCCGGGCATGCTTGCATGGCACTGCTTGCCCCTGACCGTTACCTTTACCCACAGCAGCGTCTTCTCGCACAGTTCTATGACCTTGCCCTCGGGCTCCCCGTGGTCCGGCACCAATATCAGGTCGCTCTTCCTGAAAAGGCCCTTCCCAAGGAGGTGTCCAATGCCCTTTTTGTTCGTCTCCTCCTCGTCGGAGACAAGGAATAGGGAAACATCGTACTGGGGACGTATGTTGAGCTCCCTGAGGACCTTCAGGGCAAAAAGGGAAGCTGTCAATGCCTGGCCGTTGTCCTCCACCCCCCTTCCTATCAGTTTATCCCCTTCCCTTCTCAGCCTGAAGGGGTCTCCGCTCCAGAGCTTGGGCTCCCCTGCAGGGACGACATCCATATGGGCAAGGATAACGATCCTCCTCGAGCTGTCCCTGCCTTTCAGCCTGATCTCGATATTGGGTCTCCTGCCGGAGGAAACCTTGTCGTCCTCCGCATCATGATGTATGACCTCATGAAAGCCCCAGCCTGATATGATGGACTCTATCCTGTCAGCCTTTTCCTGCTCCCCGTTTCCTCCGGAGAGCGGACCGACGGCAGGGATCGAAATTATCTCGGATAGGAAAAAGATCATATCCTCCATTCCGGATTCGATAAGGCCGAAGGCATCTTCGAGGGAGCCCATCTCAATCCTCACCGTAGGGGGCCTCTTCCTTCTGCACCTTGACCTCTCCCTTTATCTTCAGGTACCTGGTCTCCTTGTAATCAAGGACGTCCTGGAGGACGGTCTGGACATCGTCCGCCTGGAGAACGATTATATCTCCCTTCTGCCCCATATCCAGGGCTGCCTGTGTCGCTTCCCTGCCGTCGAATATCATGGAGATGCTCTCCTCCTTCAACCCGCCTTTGAGGAGGCCCTCCTTCACGAGGTCCGCGACCTCTCCGAGAGGTCTGCCCCTCGGATCAGTGTCCGCCACTATGACATGGTCGTAGTACTGGGCAAGGGTCTCGCCGTACTCCATTATATCCTCGTCCATTCTGTTGCCGGTCCCCGAAGCCATCCTTATCTTTCTGCCGGGTGCAAGGTGCGGCAGGAGCTCCCCGGTAGCCTTGATGGCTCCCATGTTATGGCCGAAGTCAACAATGACCTTGAATTCGTCTATGTCTATGACGTTCATCCTTCCCGGGGAGAGTCCGATGGAGGGGGAGAAGCTCACAAGTCCGGCCCTGATCTGCTTCTCGTTCAATCCCATTGCCGAGGCTGCCGCAACGGCCGCCATTGCGTTCTGTATGTTGAACTTGGCCTTCCCGCTGTAGGTTATCGGGACCTCCACGACCTTGGCGATGGAGGAGGTCCATCCTCCCTTCTGGATTATTATTGAATCGTCCTTGACGGTGACGTTCATGTTGCCCTGCTTCAGGTTCTCCTTGAGTGCGGGATTCTCGGGATCCATGGAGAACAATATCGCCTTCCCCTTTGTCCTGTCCTTGTATTCCAAAACGAGAGGATCATCGGCGTTGAGAACGGCATGACCCGTTTCCTTCACTGTCTCGATGATGATCCCCTTCAGCCTTGCGAGGTCCTCAAGCGTATTTATGCCGCCTTCACCCAGATGGTCGGTCGAAACGTTGAGGAGGACGCCAACGTCGCTTTCATCGAACCCGAGACCCCTCCTCAGAATCCCGCCCCTGGCTACCTCGAGCACTGCATGGTCGATGGTGGAATCCATAAGGACCACCTTCGCCCCGCCGGGACCGCTGTAATCACCCTCGAGTATCGGGGTGTTGTTTATAACCACAGCATCCGTCGATGTCATACCCACCCTACCGCCGTTAAGCTCCAGGATGTGGGATATCAGCCTGACGGTGGTTGTCTTGCCGTTGGTTCCCGTGACGGCGATTATCGGTATCTGGTAATCCGCCCCCGGCGGAAACAGCATGTCCACAACGTTCTTCGCGATGTTCCTGGGCTTTCCCTCGGACGGGCTCAGGTGCATCCTGAAACCCGGTGCGGCATTCACTTCTATGATCCCGGAGCACTCGGGATCCAGAGGGGTTCTGAGGTCCTGGGCTATCAGGTCTATACCCATCACGTTCAGGCCGATAATCTGGGATATGCGCTCAGCCATGGACCGAACCATGGGATGCACGTCTTCCGTCACGTCCACCGCCCTTCCGCCTGCGCTGAGGTTCGCTGTCGTTTTAATGTATAGGCGCTCACCCTCGGGAAGTACGCTGTCCAGTGTCAGGTTCTTCATCCTGAGCAGGCGCTCGGTCATGTAATCCACCTTGACCCTGGTGAGGTTCTTCTCATGGCCGAAGCCTCTCTCCGGGTCCTTGTTGAGCTCATCGATGAGCCCCTGGACCGTGGTCCTCCCATCCCCGGTGATGTAGGGGGGCTCCCTCATTGCTGCGGCGGCCAGCTTCCCGTCGATGACGAGCATCCTGAAATCGAAACCCTGGAGGTATTTTTCCACGAGAACCGTCCTGTAGACCTTCGACGCGTTCTCGAAGGCGATCTCCAGCTCCTCCGGGGTCCGGACATTTGTTGTTATACCCCTGCCGTGATTGCCGATGAGTGGTTTGACTGCCACAGGATATCCTATCCTCTTCGCCATCCTGATTGCGTCATCCAGGTCCCTGACCGAATATCCCTTTGGGACCGGAATGCCCATGCTCGAAAGTATCTCCTTGGTCCTCTCCTTGTCGTCTGCGATCTCGACACCAATCGCCGAGGTGTTATCTATCATGGTGGCCTGGATCCTTCTCTGGTGCACGCCGTAGCCCAGCTGGACGTAGCTCTCCCTGTTCAACCTTATTATCGGGATCCCCCTGACCTTCGCCTCATTGACGATCGCCTGGGTCGAAGGGCCGAAGAGGTTCTTCTCCCTCTTTTCCTTCAGGTCGTATATCATGGGCCTGAGGTCGACCGATCGATAGTTGAATAGGTCCTCAACTATCTGTACCGCATACCTTCCAGCCTGGATCCCCACTTCCTCGTCCCGGTACCGGTAAACGACATCATAGACGCCTTTCTCCTTCGTATCGTAGGTCTTTCCGAAGCCGACCTCTGTCTTTGCCAGGCACTGGAGCTCTATTGCGACATGCTCTACTACATGGCCCGCCCAGGTCCCTTCCTCCACCCTCTCGAAGAAGCCGCCCATCCTTTCCTTGGAGCAGCGATGCTCCATCAATGAAGGTATGAGCTCCTCAAGGCGCTCCCTGAATCCGGCGACCTTGTCGGTGGGTTTGTTCTCCAGGCCCCCTATGTCCAATCTCATGAAGATGGTCGGGTACCGGCTGTAGTAATTGGGTCCTCTAAGGGCCCTTATCTCGCGGATCTCCATATCGTCATCCCCTATCTCATTGGCAGGCCAGGTCGAGACATTCAATGTCCTCGGGTTTGAGGTACTTCCTCTGTTTTAGGTCATACCCGAAACCTTTCACTATCGTGTGGACCCGGATGTTCTCTATGGCAATTGCCTCGCCCTCAGAGACATCTGTTATATTAGTGTATCGCAGGTCCTGTCCGTCGAAGATGACCACGAGCCCGCTTCCAATGGCTTTCACGTAGCGGTTGTCCTCAATTACAACACCCGTGTCCTCCCCTAGTCCGAGCCCTACATGGCCGGGATTGGAGCATATTATCTGCATCAGCCTGCTGAAACGCCCTCTTTTAATGAAGTGGCTGTCGATTATCACACTGTCGATGAGGCCGATCCCTGCGGTCATGTGGACGGTCCCCTTGAGGAGAGCTTCAGTAGCGGTGCCTCCGTAGATCATGGCCTCGGGCATGGCAGCGGCACCGGCGCTGGTCCCGGCGATTATGACCTTCTCGTTGAAGTACCTCCTCCGTACCTCGGCGAGTACTGGGGAGCCGCCCAGGATGGTGGTTATGCGGAGCTGGTCGCCGCCGCTGAAGAAGATGATGTCGGCCTCCTGAAGCCGTCTAAGGAGAGCCGGATCGTGGGCTTCCTCCCGGCTCTTGATGTTCATGACACCGAGCCGGCAGCCGTTGATCATGGCGAAGGCCTTCCGGTACATGTCGGCGACCTCTCCTGGAACCTCGGACGCCGTGGTTATCAGTTCGACCTTGACAGGGGAGCCGTGCTCCTTCTTCACGAGGGAGACCGTGCTCCGGAGGATGAAGAGGTCCTGCTCCTTGTCCTCGTTGCCACCGACAGCAACGAGGAGGCCCTTGGGCGTCTTTCGGCTGGAGGTGCTCCTGTGCTTGTGGGCTATGACCATCGGGATTTCCTGAACTGAGATTAATATATAAATTGATGGATGGAGGGGCAGGATATTTCAATGATATTTGAGAATACGAAAACGACTATACATTTCGGTAAATATAGATAGCTATATAAAAAATAAAGAAAGGCTCCCAATCTTTTATTTATATACTAGCTGGAATAAGAAGGATCCGTGACCACATCATGAATGGGATATACTATCAAGAAATTTGAAAATATTTGGATATAAGCATCGCAGGGGGGGAAAGCTCCGAAACAAGAATCTACTACCTCAGAAAAATGGAGAGCTGGGAAATGAGGATCCGGAAACGAAATGCGGAAAAGACACTGTACACCACCGTGATCTTGTTTTTATTTATCGTACCTTTTTTAAAATGCGATATTTCCGGCGGGGCTTTCCCTCCAATATATTCCCTTAGCTCTCCGCTCTCTGATTCCACGGCTTCCTTCTGGGGTGAAGGCCAAGGGGATAGGACAGGGACAACCATTTCGGGAGCCGGGGACGTCAACGGGGACGGATATGATGATTTCCTTATCGGGACTTTTCAAAATGACGACGGCGGTGTCCTTGCCGGGAAGACATACCTGATATTGGGAGGATCTTCCGGATGGATGATGGATTCATCTCTTTCCGATGCCAACGCTTCTTTTATCGGAGAGGATGTCGATGACAAATCCGGTTTCTCCGTCGCAGGAGCGGGGGATGTGAACGGGGACGGATACGATGATATCATCATCGGCGCCCCGGGAGATGAAGGCGGCGGCTTGATATCCGGTCAAACGTACATGATCTTCGGCCGGGAGGCCGGATGGAGCCCTGATATCGACCTATCCATGGCAAATGCCTCATACATCGGGGAGGAGCTCTACGACGGTTCGGGAAGCTCCGTTTCTGGAGCGGGGGATGTGAACGGGGACGGATACGATGACTTCCTAATAGGCAGTTCCCAGAACGATGAGTTTGGAAGTGCGTCCGGACAGACCTACCTTATACTAGGAAGATCCGGGGGATGGTCGATGGATCTGGACCTCTCGGAAGCCAACGCTTCATTCCACGGTGAAAATGCGGATGATTATTCGGGGTCTGATGTTGCCGGTGCAGGAGATGTGAACGGGGACGGATACGATGACTTCCTTATCGGGGCCTGGGCCAATAATGAAGGGGGCCATCCTTATTCGGGCAAGACATATCTTTTCCTGGGGAAACCTTCGGGATGGGAAATGGATACTAACCTATCGAAAGCCGATGCTTCCTTCGTGGGGGAGAATGCTTGGGATCGGTCAGGATATTGCATAGCGGGAGCGGGTGACCTGAACGGGGATGGATTTGATGACATCATAATCGGAGCTTATTCGAATGGAGAGGGGGGAAAGAATTCCGGCCAAACCTACGTTATTTTCGGCAGGTCTTCCGGCTGGACGCGTGATATGGACCTTTCCGAGGCGGATGCCTCATTCATTGGTGAAGAGGCGGACGATCAATCCGGTTATTCCATTTCCGGTGCGGGGGATGTGAACGATGACGGCAGGGACGACTTGATAATAGGCGCAAGAGGGAGCGATCGCAGTGGATCGGAAGCGGGCCAGACATATCTTATCCTTGGCAGGGCAAGGGGATGGATCATGGACCTCGATCTATCCTTCGCTGATGCATCCTTCACCGGGGAAGCTGCCTTTGATGAATCGGGATCGACCGTATCAGGTGCGGGGGATGTGAACGGGGATGGAAAGGATGAAGTGATCATCGGGGCTCCACTTTCCGGTCCCGCATCATCATCGGAAGGGCAGACCTACCTTCTGTGCATCGGCCAACTAGAGACGGCTCACCCGCCCATGATAACCACCTCGGATGTGTCGATTTGCCTTGAGGATGAGTTGTACAAGGTCGAATATCATGCCTTTGACATCGATACGGAAGATGAGAACCTCACCTGGGATATGATCACAAACGGCCGGTGGCTCTCTTTGGATCCTGCTTCGCGCATATTGGAAGGGAGCCCTGAAAACGATGATGTCGGAACGTATTGGGTGAATATTTCAGTCTCCGATGATGTTGGTGGATCCGATTGGACGAACTTCTCCCTGGAAGTCCGGAACGTGAACGATGATCCGGTGATAATTGGCGATAATATAGAAACCGCCTTGGAGGATGAGCAATACAGGACAACCTATGAAGGAGCGGACATCGATCCCACCAATGATTCCCTGCAATGGTCGTTTGCCACCGATGCCTCTTGGCTTCGATTCGACAATTCAAGCCTGGTCCTATCCGGCATACCGAAAAACGAAGATGTCGGTTCTTTTTTCGTCAACCTGACCTTGAAAGATGGGAACGGGGGATCCGATCGGAACAACTTCACACTTTGGGTCGAGAACGTCAATGATGCTCCAATAATAATTGGTGATGATCTGCCATCGGCCTCGGAGGATGAGGAATACGAGGTCACGTATTACAAGGAGGATGTCGACCCGTCCGGGGATGCATTGACATGGAATTTCGCAACAAATGCAAAATGGCTTGCTTTCAATGAGACCTCCGGAGACCTCTACGGGATCCCCGGAAATGATGATGTCGGTTCATTTTTTATCAATCTGACCCTGGAAGACGGGAACGGGGGTTCGGATCGGAGAAACTTCACCCTCAAGGTCGAGAACGTCAATGACCCGCCCGAGATCCTGACAGAGGATATAACCATCATCCTCGAGGATGCAACTTACGTTGTCAACTACACAGCCATAGACATCGATCCGACAAAGGATCACCTCACCTGGAATTCCGAAACGAACGCCAAATGGCTGGACTTCGATGATTCAACGGGATGTCTTTCAGGATTACCAGGAAACGAAGAGGTCGGTTCATACACAGTGAATATCTCAGTTGAAGACGGGAACGGCGGGGTTGACTGGACCAACTTCACCCTTGAAGTGGAGAACCTGAACGATCCTCCCTCGATAATCACATCCGAAGTTACCGAAACCTGGGTGGGAGAACAGTACCTGGTCCAATACCATGGAACGGACATGGACCCCACCGGGGATGTTCTCACGTGGCTCCTGGATACCGATGCCGATTGGCTTTTCATGGGCCCTGCCAACGGAACCCTTTACGGACGATCAGAACATCCTGGGTCCTTTTTAGTAAACATCGCACTCGAGGATGGAAAAGGAGGTTCGGACCTAAGGTCATTCATCCTGAACGTATACGCTGTCGAGCCGGAGAGAAAATGGTTGAGGTTCATGGACGACATTGAGATCGGATCGGGAGTTCCTTTTACAATGGCCACGGTTTTAGAGGGAGCGGACCTCGGGCAGGACGTACTGTTCCGGGTGAGCTCCACACCTGCCTCCTCCATCACCATCGATGATCATACGGGAGAGCTGTCATGGATGGAACCGGTCCCAGGTGTCTATCATGTGAACATTACGGCCCACAACGGGACATATTCGGAATGGGATGATCTCATCATCACCGTGAACGGATCAACATCCCATGGGGATCCGCCCCAGAGGCAGTCCGAGGGCATTGGATTTTTCGCCATGATCATCCTGGGTGGAGCGGCAGCGGTCGTTGTTTCGATCTTTATTGCATTTCTTCTGATAAGGTCCAGACGAAGAAGGATGGAAGAAGAATAGATATGGGGACCCAATAAGATCGTAATCCGGGCGAGAGGCTTACCTGCCGGTCACGATGGGCCTTAGTCTTCTTCTTCTCTGGGACACTCCGACCCCTATTAGAATTAACACACCGCCAAGGATCTGCATTGCTGAGAGATTCTCTCCCAAAACCAAGAATCCCATTGCCACCGAGAAGGCTGGCAGCATGAAGACGAAGAACATGATCCTTGAAAGCTCCCTGACCTTGACCAATCGGTACCAGAGGATGCTTGTCACTCCTGCTATTCCTACCGATATGAAGAGCATGGCCATCCATATCTCTAAACCTGCAGTTGTTAGCGGAAAGAAGGGATCCTCCAGGCCGATCAGTGCCGCAATGACAAGGACAGGAAGCAGCAGAATTGTCCCGAACGTGCTGTTCATCGCCGCGGCGATCGAAGGGCTCCCCCCTCTGTTCAGAAGGGACTTAAGGAAAAGGGCTGATACGGTATAAGAGAGCGCAACTATAAGGTTGAGAAATGCTCCCAATGTCTCCTCCGACCCTAGATCGAAACCTCCTTCGTTGTAGGTGGTCAGTATCACTATGCCGGGGACGGCCATCAATAAACCTGCTATCTTCCACGGACCGGGCTTCTCCTTCAGGACGACAAATGCCAGAAGTATCGTGAAAACTGGACCCACCCCCTGGATCAGCGATGTCAGGGAGGACGTGCTGTCCGGGTCCATCATATTCATCCCGAAGTTCTGAAGGACGTTGGGAATGACGTTGGAGAAAACGGCGAATCCCAGGACCATCAGGATGGCATATCGGCTCTTGGCACCGGCTCCGATGAACGACTTCAATCCCATACTCCTCGGATTCTTTCCGGTGATCCTCCTCCAGAACAGGATGACGAGGATGAGAAGGAATACCGCCGTTATCAGAGCCCGGAGGAATGCCATGGTTATGGACGGGATCTCACGGAGGGCTATGACGATCCCAATGTAGGAGGAGCTGAAAAGGAACATCACGATGACAGCCATCAGGGTGACGGTCCTGTTCGACCTGACATCCTCCATGGTACCTCATGTCCATTATATGATAAAAGCTGGGAGGTCAAATGATGGTATTCGGGACCGGACAGGTGAAAGGGCCTTAGTTTCCCGGTCCGGTCCCTTCTTGGTTCAATCTCCTCTCTCCTCGAATGCGCCTGGATCGGCGCTCACCCCATACTGGTTCACTGAAGGAGTGATCGTTTGGGGGTATTGATAGCATGCCTGATGGTATTGATCGTATACTGGATATAGACCGCTGTCCACCTGCGTCGACCGGTCATAGGGTAAGGGTGCCTGCTGCTCCGATGCAGCGGTATTTACCTCTCTTCTTCTTCCCCTATTAAGGATAAGTACTATGGATATCAACGTTACAACGGTAACAAGGAGCGATATTCCGATCACAAAGAGCATCATCAATACTCCCGGCCCTTCCTCCTCATCTTCCGGCAGGGTAATATCAACCGTCGAGGTTGAAAGGCCTTCCCCCGGGATGCCGACCGCGCATACACGGTAGGAATACGTTGAACCCTTCGACACTTCCTCGTCGACG
Source organism: Thermoplasmatota archaeon (assembly GCA_048569615.1). Lineage (GTDB taxonomy): Archaea > Thermoplasmatota > Penumbrarchaeia > Penumbrarchaeales > Penumbrarchaeaceae > JAYEPK01. The sequence goes on from JBLIRK010000020.1 coordinate 51,930, forward strand.
AATTCGAGCACCTCGGCAGTTCCCAACATAATTTCCTGCGTGCCATCCACTTTTCTGTAGATGTTGAATAGCAGCTCCTGCGAGCCGCCGTTGATCTTGGGCATCTCCCAAGAGAGATGGACAGCACCATCCACGATTTCTGCCTTGAGGCCCACAGGTTCGGAGGGATATCCGATTGGGGATGCAGTAGCTATTGCGCCTGGCCCGGACCTGCCGAGTAAGTTCTCCGCGGCGACCGAGTAGAAATAGATCCTGCCGTTGACAGCGGTATCATCGATAAATCCGAGACAGAATGCGCCAACACTTGCGATCTCCTCCATATCGCCTTCGGACTCTCCTCTGAGAATGATAAATCCGGTAAGTTCGGAACCGCCGTCGCTTGGAGGAGCACTCCATTCCAATTCAACCATCCCGTCACCGGATACTGCAGATATCTCGGGGGGAGCCCCGGGAACACCGGCAGGGAAGGCCGAAACGGTCTCACTGGGTGGTGAAGTGCCCGCTGCATTGATGGATCTAACGTAGTATTGATACCCGTTGCCGTTTTCCACGTTGATATCAGTGAAAGCCATTTTATCGGAACCCACCGTGGAGACTTGTTCAAAGGGACCGCCGTTCACCGATCTATGGACACTGTAAAACTTGATCGGCGAGCCGCCATCTCCTGAAGGTGCTGACCACTCCAATCCGACCTCGCCGTCTCCTGGGACCGCTTTGAGACCGAGAGGCCTGGATGGAACGCCGATGGGAACTATCGCGACCTCCTCGCTGGGGGCGGATTCACCCATCCGGTTGAGAGCGGTGATG
>JBLIRK010000021.1:0-50418 GCA_048569615.1 Thermoplasmatota archaeon
GGGGAGATATTGATACCAATCCTTCCTACGATCCAGGCTGCAACAGATGCACATCCTGATATCGACGTTGTGGTGAACTTCGCATCCTTCAGATCAGCCTATCCTACAACCAAGGAAGCGCTCCTCAACGAGAGGATCCGGGTGGTCGCGGTCATAGCCGAAGGTGTTCCCGAAAGAAAGGCCAGGGAGCTGGCTCATCTATCCAAGAAATTGGGAAAGATAATCATAGGCCCCGCAACCGTGGGAGCGATCGGAGCAGGGGCTTTCAAGGTCGGAAATACCGGAGGAACACTTGATAACATAAAGGAACAGAAGCTCTACAGAAGGGGTTCGGTTGGGCTTGTCACGAAGTCCGGCGGCCTCCTCAACGAGATGTTCAACATCATCTCCCACAACACGGACGGTGTCTTCGAGGGTGTTGCCATAGGAGGCGACAAGTATCCTGGCTCCAGCCTCATAGACCACCTGATGAGGTACGAGCACAATCCCAAGGTCAAGATGATGGTGGCCCTTGGTGAGCTTGGAGGGGACGAGGAGTACAAGGTCGTCGAGGCTATCCAGAAAGGATTGATCACAAAACCCCTTGTCTTCTGGGTGATGGGTACATGCTCCAAGATGTTCCCGGCGGGCGTCCAGTTCGGTCATGCTGGCGCCAAGGCCGGTGCGGAGGCGGAAACTGCCGATGCCAAGAACAAGGCTCTGAAAAAGGCCGGTGTGATAGTCCCCTCCTCCTTCGACACCCTGGATGACGAGATCGCCCGCACCTTCATCAAGCTTAAGGACGAGGGGAAGATCACCCCCGTCCAGGAACCGCAAAAGCTTCCGATCATTCCAATGGATTATGCCGACGCCATGAAGAAGGGTATAATCAGGAAACCGACCTCCTTCATTTCCACCGTGGCGGACGACAGGGGAGAGGAGGTCAACTACGGCGGCTATCCCATATCGGAGATAGTCCATTCCGGAGGAAAGCTGGGCGATGTCATCTCTCTGCTATGGTTCGGAAGGAGGTTCCCCAAATGGGCAACGGAGTTCATCGAGCTGTCCGTGATGATAGTCGCCGATCACGGACCCGCGGTGTCCGGGGCCCACAATGCAATAATAACCTCAAGGGCCGGAAAGGACCTGATATCGTCGCTATGTTCAGGCCTCCTGACCATCGGTCCAAGGTTCGGAGGCGCCATCGACGACTGTGCCAAATACATGAAGAACGCCCATAAGAGAAGCCTGGAGCCCAGGGAATTCGTCAAGGAGATGAAGGATGCCAATATCAAGATCCCCGGCATAGGCCACCGGGTGAAATCACTTGAGAACCCGGATGGCAGGGTAACGCTTCTCATCGAGTATGCCAGGAACAATTTCCCCAGGACCGACGTGCTGGATTACGCGCTGGGGGTCCAGGCGGTAACGACCCAGAAGAAGTCCAACCTCATCCTTAACGTGGACGGAACAATAGGGGTTCTCATGGTGGACATGCTCAGGGGGGTGGGTTACTTCACAGACAAGGAAGTGGACAGGATCGTGGAGCTTGGATATCTCAACGGCTTCTTCGTCCTGGGGCGCTCCATAGGACTTATCGGACACGCACTGGACCAGAAGAAGCTCAACGAGAGATTGTACAGGCACCCGTGGGAGGACATACTCTACATGGTGGAGAGGAAAGAAGAATAGAACCTATCTGTCCGGAGGGGGGGGACCATGGTAGGCGCTCCCCTCTTTTTCCTTTTTCCTGGAAACAACGGCCAAAATGACGATCATAGCGATCCCGATAATTGTTCCTATGATGAGGATCGAACGGATGATCAACGACGTGGATGAAGGAGATGTATCCTCCCTGACATTGAGATGGGTGACGGCCGAGTTGTCTTTCTCGTCAGACTCTTTCACCTCATCCAGTGAATCTATGACGACCTCGACCTTTACATCTCCCAGATCGTTAATGGGAACCGGGAAACGCTCTTCCCTGACCTCTCCGGGTGATATCATCCAATTGTCAGGCTCCCTCTCCAATTCCTCTTCATCATTGACGAGGACCCGAAACCTCCATTTTCCGGTGCTCTTGTCCCCTGTGTTCCTGTATATGATCTTGAAATATGTGCTATCCGAATGGGCCGGATTGCTGTCATCATCGAGTTCAAGTGAGACGAGTTCCAGGTTCGGACCCTCACCTTCGATGAATTCGCTCATGTGAACATATTCCTCCCACGTTCCCTCTTCCCAGATCCGGATGTAGTGATCGGATCCCACGGTTGCGATGTATCTAGAATCCTCCGACCATCTCAACAACCAGATCATCGATCCCTCGTACCTATCGGTCGGGTGCTCGAGCGTATCGCAGTGTCCCATATCGTTCGCCACCGGCTCCCATTTGTCGGTCGTCCAGATGTTTATCGCTCCCGAATCAGAGCCGAATGCCAGATATTTACCGTCCGGACTGAACTCCAGTACTTCCTCTACGGTTATATCGTAGTGATTCAGCTTTATTGTGGTATTGAAAATTATATCGCCCGAGGGAATGCTCCAGACCAGCATTCTGGTATCCCTTATGGCGGCCGCCAGTTGTGCGCTGTCCGGGGACCAGGAGATCGTTATAGTGCCGTCTTCGAAATATGGCTGGAAATCCAGGTATTCCCAGTTTGTCGTGTCCAGGACCCTGATCGACCTGTTAAGGTCCGTCAGTACCTGGTGGTAAGCAAAGTATCTTCCGTTGGGGCTGAACTCATAAGTGGGGCTGAGTCCCCCCATTATATCGATCTCCCTGTAAATGGTCCATGTCGAGGTATCCCACAATCTGAGAGACCTGTCGCTGCCACCAGCTGCGATCAAAGTGCCGTCAGGATTCCACTCGATGCCGTAATTGTTTTCGGACCCGGAATCAAATTCCTTCAGCACCGTCCAGTTCATGGTTCTCCATATCCTGATGAGTCCGTCCGAAGTGACCGCACCAAGCATCGATCCGTCAGGGGAGAATCTCAGATGCCTTGTCCCATCGAAATGCGTGTTTCCGGCCGGAGGGAACACATCCCTGAATATCGGTCTCCATTCGATCGTATCCCATATGATCATCGATCCCTCGTAAGCTCCTGATGCCATCCATGTCCCGTTGGGGCTCCAATCGACCGCCCGAACGGTCTCATCGTGGTAGATGGGTCTCTCTATCAGACCTGAAACCTCAGCTGGATCATGAAAGAATACTATAGGTGCACCTGTAAGGAGCATGATCATGATGTAAGTGTGCCATCTCCCCATTTTTTTCCCTTTGGTATGAATGCTGTGCGATTATTTGAAGTTAGACCTGCTTCCCGGTTCGGTCCAAGTTTTATATGGGAGCGCCCATTGGATAATGCATGGGAGAAAACACTTGCTCCGTTTCCGGCCTAGACAGGTTCTTCAAGCCCACTTCCATCGCGGTCATCGGGGCCTCATCGGACCCCAGGAAGCTCGGATACAAGCTGGTCAAGAACATCGTTGACGGAGGCTTCAAGGGAGCAGTTCATCCCATCAATATCAGGGGAGGGGATGTTTACGGCAGAAGGTCCGCCGCATCCCTTGATGATATCGAAGGGGAGATAGACCTCGCCATGATATCGCTCCCCTCGGGGTTGGTCAAGGACGCCCTGGTAGAGTGCGGAAAGAAGGAAGTGCCCTTTGCAATAATAGTCTCCGCCGGTTTCAGGGAAGTTGGCAATATCGAGGGGGAGCGTGAGCTCCTCGAGATCGCACGCAGCTACGGGACAAGGTTGCTGGGACCCAATGTATTCGGGATCATCTACACTCCAAGAAGCCTCAATGCCCAGTTCGGGCCCGGGGATGTGATGAAGGGCAGGGTGGCGATAATAACCCAGTCAGGAGCCCTCGGGGCGGCTCTCATGGGCAAGGTGTTCGAGGAAGGGATCGGTGTCTCCGGGGTTGTTTCCACCGGGAACAAGGCCGATATCAGCGACGAGGAGCTTCTTGAGTTCTTCTGCTCCGATCCCAATACCGATGCCATTCTGATGTACATCGAGGGGCTGAAGGACGGGCGGCAGTTCATGGAAACGGTCTCCGGTGTTTCCGCCATGAAGCCGATAATCGTAGTGAAATCGGGGAGCACCGAGGAAGGTGCCAGGGCGGTCGCTTCCCATACCGCCTCCCTTGCCGGGAGCGACCGCGTATTCACCGGAGCCTTCAGGCAGGCCGGAGTGATAAGGGCCCCCAACATGAAGGATGCCATCGACTGGACAAGGGCTTTGATCGACCTTCCCCTTCCCAGGCGGAAGAACGTGCTGATCATTACTAACGGAGGGGGTCTGGGAGCCATTGCGGTTGACAAACTGACCGAGCTCGGAATACCTCTCTTCAAGGATATGGATTGGATAAAGGATGAGATGGGTCCCATATTCCCATCCTATGCCACCATGGCCAATCCCGTGGATATCACCGCCCAAGTACCCTACGACATCTATCTGAAGGGTCTCGGGAGAGCGATTGACGAGGAGAGCATAGGCTCGGTCATGGGCATATATGCTCCAACCTCGGGAGCCGACATGGAGGATTTCACCGAGCTGATGATCGAGACCATAGGAAAGCCCAGCAAACCTGTTCTGATCTGCACGTTCGGAGGCAGGGCCAGCATGCTGCAGATCCAGGAGCTGAAGAAGAATGGGATCCCCGCATTCTACTATCCGGAGGAGACCGTCAGCTCCCTTGGGATCCTCTATCGATTCTCCGAAATGAAGGAGAGAAAGGAAGGTAAACAAGAGAAGAATGCAAAATGGGATATTTCCGCTGTCGGGAAGCGGCTTGAAGGAAATAAAGCCGGATTCATGGATGCCTCTTCATCCCTGGAGCTCCTTGAGACCGGACCTGTGGTATGTGCAGAGCGGAGGCAGGTGAGGACCGAGAAGGAGGTCATGGAAGCCTCAGAGAAAATGGGCTATCCATTGGTTTTGAAGGTATCATCCAGCGATCTCATCCACAAGACGGAATCCAAGGGAGTTTCAATGAACATATCATGCAAGGAGGAGCTGCTCTCGGAATTCAGGAGGCTTAGAATGCTTTCGGACGCCGTCATGGTCCAGGAGCAGGTGATGGGGACCGAGCTCATAGCGGGGGCCTTAAGGGACCCTGTCTTCGGTCCGGTGGTCATGTTCGGGCTCGGTGGTGTTCTGGTGGAGGCCCTGGAGGATGTCCAGTTCAGGGTGGCGCCTCTTACGAGGGATGATGCCTTTGATATGATCGATTCCATAAAAGGAAGGAAACTCCTGGAAGGCTTCAGGGGAGCTCCCCCGGTATCCAGAGAGGAGCTCGCATCGATCCTTCGATCACTGGGAGAGCTCCTCCTCGAGGTGGAGGAGATCGTCGAGATCGAGATAAATCCCCTTATAGCATCTGAAAATGGGCTCCTTGCAGTGGATGCCAGGGTGAAACTCCGGTAGCAAACCAGTTTTATAGGAACTCCCTTATGACCATCTGCATATCAGTAATTGGGGAGAAAGCGGGATGGGCGATAAACGAATGAGCGTTTTCTATAAAGCGGGGCTTCCTCCAACAACTGCAGGGATTATCCTAATCACTGCTCGTTTCATCCTTCATTATGGTTTTGAAGATCTTGGATCTGAGGAAATGAGAAGTAAGTTCTTTGTGGCAGGCCTAATTTTGTTCATCTTCGGTTTGCTAATAATATTGATCGGGTATCTCGACACGCGGAAGTTCTCGAATCGGACCCTGGAGCGGCACCTCCAAGAATTCGTGAGGTTCCACCGGTACTTCAAGTTCGATGCAGGTGATATCAAACACTGGTGGGGTGCACTGCTCCTCTACATCATAACGCCGGTTCTTGTAATTATCATTCTCTTATTGTTTGGAGGGTCCGGAGCCGAATGCTGTCTGCTTCCAGCCGTCGGGACCGGTGCGCTCGGATTCTATCTGCTGTATAGAAAGCAGTGGGAGTTCTACAAGAGGAGGGTCTTCTACATCCAGTGCAGGAAATGCGGCCATTTTACAATGTCGGACAAGGCCGAAAGACCCCTGACGGTAAAATGCGGCGATTGCTCCTATCCTGAACTGATCGATGATGTTGGCATCATGGAACAAAGGGGATACGACCTGCTTCCCTGCAGGTCCTGCGGCAAGAAGATATACAAGAGAAGGGGAAAGAAGAAACGGTTCAGGTGCCCCCATTGCAATTTCAGGAACGAGCTCCCCTGACCACTTCAGGAGCAATGCTTATCTACCGAGATAAAATCAAAGCCAGCATGAAGTATGTCCTCTATCATGCTACATGGTGCCCCTTCTGCAGAGCTTTCGCTCCGAAGTACAGGAATATGCTCCCCGAAGGAGAAGAGATCCTTATTGACGATGAGAGCGATCCAAGATGGATCCAGCTCAATATCGATTTCGTTCCCACCATCATCGCATTCGAAGGCGAGCGGGAAGTGAAAAGGCTCCAGGCCGCTCCAAGTGTCGGCATAACCGAGGGTATGTTCAGGGAATTCATTTCCTGAACTTACTGTGGGTTGTTACCGTAGATAAGGTCCATGAAGGAGTCATCGATTTCGGGTACAACGGGCTCCTGTGCTTCCTTCAGCCACTCATCCTCCTCGGAGAAAGAGCTGTTCGATTCCGTCAGCTTCCTCTTGAATTCCTCCACCCTTCCCTTGGGGACGCTGACGAAGATCCTGTTGGTTGGTTCCTTGTCCTCCACCATCTGCTGGTCGAGCGCCGCGATCAGGGGAGATATGAGAGCCCCACCCCATCTTCCCATAGTTCCCGTTATTATCCTGTATTTCCTCGTTGCCACCGGATTGAAGAGGTCTATAGCAAGGATAGTTCTCTTGGACGATCCTGCCTGGAACCTGTTGAAGCACCGCTTCTTGGGCATGTTGAACACCAATCTGAAGAGATTCTTCATCCTCAGATCCTCCTTCCATTCCACGTCGCTGACATCACGAATCCCGGCTATGAGCTGGAAAGGAACGATGGTCTTCTGAAGGGGATTGCGGGAGTTGTCCTGGTAGGTTATCTCTACGGAATTATCGGTGAGTACGGTAGAGGATCCTTTGAGGAGCTTCCTGCCCTGAATGAGGTAGAGCACGAATACCATGAACAGGGCCGGAATTCCGAACAGGCCGGCCAGGCAGAGGGAAGCGGAAAGAACAGCGAGCAGGCCGTTTACCAGATCCATCCCTATCAGGAACAACGGACTCATCAATGCCATTATGGGAATGAAGCATAGAGCGATGATTATCAGGGTCGCCTTCATGTAGTGCCAAAGATACTTCCAGATCCCAACTCCCGCTTTGAAGCTATCCTTGACTTTCCTGGTCCTGCTCCAGTCTCCGTACCTCAATTGGAACTGTTCGGCTGATCCATCAAAGTATTCCATTGATCTCCCCTGTCCGGGACGGAAACTATTGAGCTCGATTTAAATCTGCCCCTTCATGGCCCTTCGATCAGGTCCTTGATGTTGCAGGATTGCCTAGGCGTTGATGGAATCTATTATTCTATTGAGTGTCGGGCTCGGCCTCATGGACTTGGAGGCCTTCTCGTCATCCGGCCTGTAGTAGCCCCCTATATCGACCGTTTGCCCCTGGGCGGCGTTCAGCTCCTGGAGGATCTTTTCCTCGTTATCCTCCATCTCCCTGGCAACCCTTGTGAATTTCTTCTTCAGGATGGGACCTTCGTTCTGCTCCGCTAGGGCCTGGGCCCAGTACATGGCCAGATAGAAATGGCTTCCCCTATTGTCGATCTCGCCGACGTCCCTTCCCGGTGACTTGTTTGCTTCCAGGAACTTCTCGTTGGCCTTGTCAAGGGTATCGGCAAGGATGCCGGCCTGCTTGTTGTCGAACTTCTTCGACAGGTGCTCCAAGGAAGCCGCAAGTGCAAGGAACTCGCCCAGCGAGTCCCATCTTAGATGTCCTTCCTCCTGGAACTGCTGGACGTGCTTCGGAGCGGAGCCGCCCGCTCCGGTCTCGAAGAGCCCGCCGCCGTTGATCAAAGGAACGATGGAAAGCATTTTGGCGCTGGTCCCTACCTCAAGGATGGGGAAGAGGTCAGTCAGATAATCCCTCAGGACGTTACCTGTTACCGAGACCGTATCCTTCCCGTCCATGATCAGTCTGCAGGAGAGCTTTGTGGCCTCGACCGGAGACATAATCCTGATATCAAGCCCTTTCGTATCGTATTCCTTGAGGTATGCGTTGACCTTCCTGATGAGCTCTGCATCATGGGCCCTGCTCTCGTCCAGCCAGAAAATGGTGGGCCATTTGGTCGCCTTTGCCCTGTTCACAGCAAGCTTGACCCAATCCCTGATGGCAACATCCTTGGTTTGGCACATCCTGAATATATCGCCATCCTCAACATCCTTCTCCAGCAGCATCGTCCCTGAAGCTGATACAACACGGACCTTTCCGTCCCCGGTGACCTGGAAGGTCTTGTCGTGGGAGCCGTATTCCTCCGCCTTCTTTGCCATCAAACCCACGTTCTGGACGGTCCCCATGGTGGTCGGATCGAATGCTCCGTGCTTCTTGCAGAAGTCAACAACGGCCTTGTAAACACCCGCATAGCTCGAATCAGGGATGACGAACTTTGTCTCGTGAAGCTGCCCGTCCCTTCCCCACATCTTGCCGCCAGCCCTAATGGCGGCCGGCATGGATGCATCTATTATCACATCGCTTGGGACGTGCAGGTTGGTGATGCCCTTCTCGGAATTCACCATTGCAAGCTCGGGCCTTTTCCCGTAGCAGGCCTGTATGTCCGATTCTATCTCCTTCCTCTTCTCCTCGGGTAGGGAGGAGATCTTGCTGAAAAGGTCCCCGAGCCCGTTGTTCGGGTCAACACCAAGTTCTTCGAAGACCTCTGCATGCTTGTCGAAGACATCCTTGAAGAATACGGAGACCACATGACCGAAGATGATGGGGTCCGAGACCTTCATCATGGTGGCCTTCAGGTGGACAGAGAAAAGAAGATCTTTCTTCTTCGCATCCTTCATCTGTTCTTCCAAGAACTTTCTCAAGGCCTTGCGGTTGAAGACCGTCACATCGATGATCTCTCCTTCCGAAAGTGATGTTTTCTCTTTGAGGACTGTGACGTTTCCGACCTCGTCCGCGAACTCTATCCTGCAGTCGCCGGTATCTTTCCCCGCAATGGTCAAGGATATCTCGTTCGATCGGAGGTCTCCGCTTTTCATGTGGGCAACATGCGCCTTGTTGTCCATGGTCCATTCACCCATGCTGTGAGGGTGGTTCTTGGCATAGTTCTTGACGGATGTGGGAGCCCTCCTGTCCGAGTTTCCCTCCCTCAGCACGGGATTCACGGCGCTTCCCTTTACCTTGTCGTATCGGTCCTTGTAATCCTTCTCCTTTTCGTCCTTTGGTTCTTCGGGGTAGTCCGGGAGCGGGTAACCCTTCGCCTTTAGCTCCTTGATGGTTGCCTTCAGCTGAGGGACGGAGGCGCTGATGCATGGGAGCTTGATGATGTTCGCTTCGGGCTTTTTGGCTAGCTCACCAAGCTCGGCAAGGTCGTCGGGTACTTTCCGGTCATTCCCGAGAAGGTCCGGAAACTTTGCCAACGTTCTTCCCGAGAGGGATATGTCCCTCGTTTCCATGACAACGCCTGCAGCACCTGTGAAGGCTTCCACCATGGGAAGGAACGAGTATGTCGCCAGCGCGGGCGCCTCGTCCACCTTTGTCCAGATGATCTTTCCCTTCATGGCCTTTCCCTTTCCAGCATCAGTTCTCCCTTCGCTCGACATCTGATTCCTCCTTCTCTACGAATATCGCATCCTCATAGTATTTCGGAACGACGTTCCTGACAGTATCGATTATGGTACCATCCCTGTATTCGATAAGAGCAACTATCTCGTCTCCCCAGTTTGGCTCCACCTTGCCTCCGGTGATATCGTAGGCGATCCTTTGGAGATCCTGTATGGTGGTGATCCGAAGGTCCCTGGGGATCTTCACATTATTGAGCTTCTCGAGGAGGTCCTCTCTCCTTGGATTTATCGCTATCCCCCTCTCCGTCACGACCACATCAACGGTCTCACCTGGTGTGACAACGGTCGTGCAGCGATCGACGACCACGGGATACCTGCCCCTGAACAGTGGTATGGTGATTATGCACAGAGCCGCACCGGCAGCCGTGTCTGAATGACCCCCCACAGGTTCTGCGACAAGGCCGTTTGACAGCGTTGCCGTGTTCACGTTGAAGTCCAGATCGACCTCCGAAGCTCCCAGAACGACGATGTCCAGTTTGTTCACGGTGCACCCTTTTCCATGTAAATTGGCATAGGCACCTATGGGCAGGTCAACATGGAGTTTCGGCTCCTCCCTCATTGACTGGATGGCGACAGTATCGAATGCCTGACCGGTGATCAGCTTCTTCACGGTCCCATCCTTCAGCATGTCAACGAGGAACTTTGTAGTACCTCCCTGGGCCCATTTTGCAGTTATTTTCTTCTCCTTCATCTCCTGATGAAGGAATTCCGTGAACGCAAGGGATATCCCGCCCGCACCTGCCTGGAAGCTCATATCCTGCCTCACATAACCCAGCAGGTCTGCGATCCGGACCGCGTCCTTTGCAATTTTCAATCTTGTTGGAGAATTCGTGATCCTGAGCTCACCCGAGGCTATCTTGTTCGGGTCCCCTATCTTGTCAACGACCACCACATAGTCCACGAGCTCCTGGCTTATGGACATGGGGAAATTGGGATAATCCACGAGATTGTCAGTCACGGCAATGACATAATTGGCGAACCTGGCATCCGCGAATGCGAAGTTGATGGTGCCGCAGGCGGATTGACCGTTCACGCCGTTGAGGTTTCCGAGCTCATCTGCGGAAGGTGCTCCTATGAAGGCCACGTCTATCTTGATGTCTCCGGCTTCTATGGCCCTGACCCTGCCGCCGTGGGAGCGGATCTTCATGGGATGCTTCAGGTATTTGCCCGAGCTTACCATCCTTCCTATCTCTCCCCTGGCGGAGCCCCCCTCGATCTTTTTGAGGGTACCATTCATCACGCATCTTATGATCGCCTCTTCCTGGCAGGGGAAGGTCGAGCTGGGAGCCAGTGTTAGATCCTTGATCCCTTTTTTCTCGATCTCGGCGAGGACCATGTTCATTACCATGTCGCCGTTCCTGAAGTGGTGGTGGAACGAGATCGTCATTCCATCCTTCAGGCCAACCTTGTCTATCGCCTCGGACAATGTCGATACGAGCTCGCTGGTCTGATCGGCCATGTAATCGAGCTTTGGCCCATATTTGTGGGTATTATGGGGCATGTGGGCGAAGGGGCCCTCGTATGGATAGAGCTCCTCGCCGTTTATTGACTTCGGGATCTTCCTGCCGATGGCATTTTCCACCCATTCCACATCGTTGATCTTGACCACTAGTCCTCACCTCCCCCTGATTTTTTCTTTGGAGCCGAGGCGGCTTCCTGGTCGATGATCTCCTGATGCGTCGGTATATGAAGATCGGCGGCTTCCGCCCTGGCAAGAATTTTTTCCGCCCTTAGGACTATCGGCCTGTCTATCATCTTAGCTCCCAGGGCGATCACACCTGAGCCTTTGGCCCTCGCCTCTCCAATGGCATACTTCACCTTCACAGAATGTCTGATCTCCTCTTGGGTGGGATTGAACACATCATGCACCACCTCGATCTGGCTGGGATGGATGCATGCCTTTCCATCGTATCCCATCTTCTTGATGAGCTCAGTTTCCTGACGAAGTCCATCCATGTCCCTGAAATCGGAATAGACAGTGTCTATGGCCTGAATGCCTGCCGCCTTTGCTGCAAGAACGATCAGCTGTCTTGCGGTATGGATGGCGACACCGTCCGAGCTGCGCTCTCCCCCGAGGTCAGCCGTGAGGTCCTCCGCACCTATGGTCAATCCCTCCAGTCTTTTTGAGCATCTTGCTATCTCGTAGGAGTTGAGGATGCCCTTTGCGGTCTCCATGGTGGCGAAGAGCTTGATCTTTCCTATAGGGAGATCTTTCTTCTCCTCCATTTCAGTGACCAGCTCGTCAACCTGGATGACATCCTCGCGTGATTCCACCTTGGGTATGTAGATCCCGTCGAGCCTCTCGCAAACGATCTGCTTGATGTCCCATTTGCCCCAGGGGGTCTCGATGGGATTTATCCTGACGGTAACCTCGACGTTCTCTCCGAAATCTACCACCTTCAATGCTTCGGAGACAAGCATCCTGGCATCTATCTTGAAATCCGGACCCACGGAATCCTCCAGGTCCAGGGAGATCACATCCGCTCCGTAAAGCCCCGCCGGGGGTATCATCTTGGGAGCGTTCCCCGGAACATAGAGCCTCGATCTTCTCAGTTTCATTCGAAGGCTCCCCCCTTTATGGCCGCCGCTTTGGTCCTGGCGATAATCGTGAAATTCAGGGGGCTTTGTCCCTTGGACCATACCTCGACGTCGGTAATTCCCATACCCTTCAGGGTATCCTCGAAGACCTTGAACACCTCGTCCCTGAAGAAGTCCCTGGATTTTCCCTCGATCTCTATCTTTATGCCTGCTCCCGGCTCCGCCGGTGTGAGCTTGACGACGCAATCCTCCCTCTCATCGGTGCCGGCCACCCCTTCTCTCTTCAATACGACCTTTTCGACCATGTGCTTCCCTTCTCTTCAGGACATCTGGTTCTTCGTGTAATTGAGGGTGCCGCCCTGGGCCAGAACCTCGAGCTCCCTGGGTGAGAGATCGTGGACCAATGGTATCTTCAATCCCTTGTTCAGTACCTCGAGTGTAAGCTGCTTCGATAAGTCCTTCAGTTCCATTCTAAGCCGGTCGCCCTGTTCGAGCTTGTCATAGTCCGAGGGCTCCTTGAAGGATAATGGCAGTATGCCGAAGTTCACCAGGTTCGCCCTGTGGATCCTGGCGAAGGATTTCACGATGACTGCCTTCACGCCAAGATACTTGGGTGCAAGGGCAGCGTGTTCCCTGGATGACCCCTGGCCGTAATTCTCTCCACCCAGTATGAAGCCTCCGCTCTTGTCCAATGCCCTCTTTGGGAAGGTATTGTCCACGGAATTGAAGACGAACTCCGAGATCTTGGGGATGTTCGACCTCAGCGGAAGTATCTTAGCCCCCGCCGGCATGATGTGGTCGGTTGTGACGTTGTCTCCGACCTTTATCAGAACCTCGCCCTCCTCCTCCTTCGGAAGTGGATTGAAGGCCGGTAAGGGTTTTATGTTCGGACCCCTGACAATCTCAACTTTTCTTGCTTCCTTCTCGGGAAGGGGCATTACCAGGAGGTTGTCATCAGTTGAATAGACTTCGGGCTCCTTCACGGATTTTATCCCCTTAAATCCCCTTGGATCGGCAATCTCTCCCTTCAGTGCCGTGGCCGCTGCGACCTCCGGTGAAACAAGATAGACCTGGGCGTCCTTGGTTCCGCTCCTTCCCTCGAAATTGCGGTTGAATGTCCTGACCGATACGGCTCCCGTGTTTGGCGCCAGCCCCATGCCGATGCAGGGGCCGCAGCCTGATTCCAATATCCTGAAACCAGCCTCGACTAGGTCGCCGTAGGCTCCTGTCCTGACCATTTCCTTGATTATGGTCCGGGACCCGGGAGATACGGTTGCTGAGATGTCCTCGTGGAGTTTCTTCCCCTTCACCATGTTGGCCACGGTCATCAGGTCCCTGTATGACGAATTCGTGCAGGAGCCGACGCAAACCTGGTTCACCTTCGTTCCGGCAAGCTCCCTGACAGGGACGACACTGCCCGGTGAATGGGGTTTCGCAGCAAGAGGCTCCACTGCAGAGAGATCTATCTCCATGATCTCGTCGTAAACGGCGTCCTTGTCTGCCTTGAGCTCGATCCACTGATCGCCCCTTCCCATTGCTTCGAGGTATTTCTTGGTGGCCTTGTCCGAGGGGAAAATGGAGGTTGTGGCTCCAGTCTCGGTTCCCATGTTTGTTATGGTGGCCCTGTCAGGGACCGATAGGTTCGCCACGCCCGGTCCGAAATATTCCAGGATATAACCCCTTCCTCCCTTGACATCGATCCTTCTCAGAACCTCCAGGATCACATCCTTTCCGCTGACTCCCGGTGTGAGCTTCCCGGTCAGTTTTATTCCCATTATCTTCGGATATTTCAGTTCGAAGGGTCCTCCGGCCATTGCAACAGCAACATCTAGGCCGCCCGCACCTATGGCCAGCTGTCCCATTCCGCCGGCGGTGGGTGTATGTGAATCCGATCCTATGAGGGTCTTCCCGGGCCTTGCGAACCTCTCGAAGAACACCTGATGGCATATTCCGTTCCCTGCCTTGGAGAGGATGATGCCGTATCTCTTCGCGATGGACTGAAGGTATAGGTGATCGTCAGCGTTCATGAAATCCGTCTGGAGCATATTGTGATCTATGAAAGAGACGGAAAGTTCCGCCTGGACCCTTTCGAGTCCCATGGCTTCGAACTGTAGATAGGCCATAGTCCCAGTGGCGTCCTGTGTCAGGGTGTGGTCCATCTTGATCGCGATCTCTTCTCCAACCTTCTCATTGCCGTTAACGAGATGATCCTTGAGGATCTTCTGTGCCAGGGTCAATCCCATATTATGCCTCCAACTGCTTGCCTCTGTGGGCGGGGGGACTATTCGGGAAGTGGTATAAATATGTTACCAAAAAATGAGAATTAAACCATATTTTCGAATTAATGGAGAGCTATTAACAAAATATTGCTCGTTTCTTCACAATTTTAAAATACCAGATAGCCATTCGAGGGTGAAGGTGCCAAATGAAGGACATATCCACCACCGACAAGATAGTGTTCATAGGTCTTGTGGCCTTTCCAGACCGCAGGGACAGGGAGATAGCACAGCGTCTGTCGCTTCCGAATTCAACCTTTGCATCAGCCAAGGCTAGATTGATGGAATCGGGCTATCTGACCGAACATTACCTTCCGATTTTTCCAAAGTTGGGAATGGAGCTTCTTGCCACGGTCTATTCTGATTTCAATCCCTCGGTTTCGGTGGATGAAAGGGTGAAGAACACAAGAAAGACGGTAGAGATATATCCGGAGATGATATTTTCAATGGGTGAATCCCACAGGGGTTTCTCCATCTCCATTGCACGGAACATAACAAGGATCATGAGGATATCCCTCGAGAGGATGCGAATACTGGCCCAGCTGAACCTCTTGGAGATAGAACTCCCGATCGAGGTCATGTTTCCCTTCGAGATATCCAGGGTACATCGTTTCTTCAATCTGGCTCCGCTCATCCATAAGAAATTCCAAGACAGCGATCCGAAGGCCGTTGGAGATGTCGGGATCGAAACCGAAGAGCTCTGCAGGACGGATGAGATGCTCAGGGTTGGAAGCGGGAGCGGTGTCACAGATCCGCGAGATGTTGATCTCAATCCCAAGCAGCTCGAGATACTTTACCATCTTGTCCGGAATCCGGCCCTTTCTTCATCCCGGCTGTCCGGATTGACCGACCATTCCAGGCACACGATATCAAGGGTGAAGGACATGTTGCTGGAAGAAGGCTACATCATGCCCATGAAGATACCTGACATGTCGAGGCTGGATTATTCCATCCTCTCTCTCTTCCACGCCAAGATAGATCCGAAAAAACCAATCACAAGGGAGGAAGCGGGCATAAGGGACCTTCTCCAGGATGATACCATCTTCTACGTGAGCCGGCCAACCGAGCTCCTGATGCTCGCCAGCTACCAGAACTATGTCCAGTACAACCGGGGAATGTCCATATTCACACAATTCCTCAAGTCCAACAACTATCAGAAGAACATACCTGTGATAAGGAACCATTCACTGGGAGAGGCCATATGGATCAAGAGGTTCGAATACCACCCGCTGATAAGGGATACATTTGGTCTGAAAGTGGTCAAATGATCACTTCATGCAATGTCTACGGATTCCATAAAAAAATTAAAAACCGTCATATTCAACTGATTGGTTTATAAGCAATTTGGGACTATTCAGCAAATGTTCAAATACCATTTTAAAATCCTCGCGAATCATTCACTTGGGGTGATACACACGAGGAGAATAGCTGTTGCTGCAATAATATGGGGTCTTTTATTTTCCGCCTTCGGGGCCATGATGGTCTTCACAGAAGAGGTTTCAGGAACGAATTTGATCGTAGGGCCAGGTCAGACATATACAACGATCCAAGGTGCGATAAATGCGGCATCAACAGGAGATGTAATCAGGGTCTATGATGGCACCTATGAAGAGAAGATAACCGTAGGGAAATCGATCTCCATAATCGGCAACGGTTCGGCGAAGACAAAGATCAAGGGGGACGGAAGCGGGAATCTGGTAACGGTAACAACCTCCAATGTCAAGATAGGCCAAATTTCCATTTCCACCGGCACCACGTCGGGTTCCTACGCCGCTGTCTATGCGGGTACCGGCATATCGAACCTCAAGATCGAGAACTGTAACTTTTCAACAAGCTACTACGGACTCAGGATCTATGCCAGCAGTTCGTCGCATTCAAGCAGGGTAAAGGTCCAGAATTGCTCTTTTTACAATAATTATTACCATCTATATACGTATTACAACGATTACAATCTCATAAGGAACAACTCATTCATCCTGGGCGATTATTATTCCATTTACTACTATTACTCGATGAACGGGATCATCGAGAACAATTCCTTCTACGAAAATGATTATGGTTTGAGGATTTATTATTCCAATTACAACTGGGTGGGGAACAACACAATCACAAAGACGGAGGACAGCTACGGTCTCGACCTCTATTACGCGAATTACAATCGTGTCTGGAATAATACCGTGGATAGAACGCTGAACAGCTATGGTGTCTATTATTATAATTCGGATTATAACTACTTCGAATGGAACAAGGTGCTTAATTCAGGAACAGATGGCATATACCTATCAGGTTCGGATTACAACCAGATCAAGAACAACACCGTCCAAGGTTCCGATGAAGATGCGCTCTACCATTCGAGCGGAACATACAATAACTTCTGGGACAACTCTTTCAAGGGAAGCGGATACTATCTCACCTCGACCACGACGACATACTGGTCCACGAACACATATATCAACAACGAAGTAAACGGAAGGAAACTTTATGTTTGGTACCAGGTCTCCAACCGGGCGGTGTCGAATGCCGGTCAGGTCCTCCTTCACACCTGCACGAACATCAACGTGACGAACCAAAACCTTTCGAACGCATCCATAGGGGTCGTTATGGTCTATTCCTCCGGGTGCTGGATAAGGAACAACACCATGAATGACAACTATAACGGCATATACGTCTACGGCTCTTCTTCCGCAGCTTATTACAACAACATCATAAGGAACAATACGATAAGGAGGACTGACTCCTACGGCATGTATCTGTATTATATGGACAGGATGAAGGTGGAAAAGAACATCATTTCCCATACATCAAGCTATGGGATATATCATTACTACAGTGATTACAATGAAATTACCGACAATGTGATCTCAGATACGGGCAGCTACAGCTTATATTACTATTACTCGACGAACTCCCTCATAGATGGAAATGAGATAATGAGAACGTCAAACTACGGTATCTATTCATACTATTCAACGGACACCAGGATCTGGAACAATGAAATTCACAATACCAGCAGCTATGGTCTCTATATCTATGCTTCGTCGAGCGCGACCGCCGCACCCACAAACCTGAGGGTTCAGAACAATACGTTCACGGATACTACTTCCTACAGCATCTATATCAGCTACGGAAAGAACTGCCTCATGAGAGACAATGAGATAAAAAAGAGCAGAACCAGCGGCATTTATCTGTCCAACGCGGACCTGAACGATATCAACAACAATACATTCAGGGACTGCAGGGACGCAGGTTTGATGATAGCCTCCGGTGCTGATTCCAACAATATCAGGGATAACACATTCCTCGGATGCGGTTTGGACTTCTCAACGACCACTGCCGCCCAATGGACCGGGAATTCGGTGGCAGCAACTAATACGGTAAACGGAAAGCAGATATACTTGAGGACCAGCACGAACAACCTGGTCGTGCCATCGACGGTGGGACAGGTATTCCTTTACGACTGCGATTATGCGGTGATATCCGGTGCCACATTGAACAATGCGACAACGGGTGTATTTCTGAACTATTGCGATTATGCGACCATCCAGAACAACATGATATCCAACGGGACATACGGACTCCAGATAATGTATTCGGATCATACCAGGATATACAACAATACAATCAAGAAATTCAGGGATTACGGCATATATGACTACTATGCCGATTACACACATACTTACAACAACACGATATCGGACACTGGATATCCCTACGATCCGATCGGATCCTACGGGGTTTACTACTACTATTCGACAGACTCCTACACCGAGAACAATACTCTGAAGAACTGCGGCGTGGTCCTATACACACCCTCCAGCACATCAACCTACTGGAACACTCACAGGTTTTCGAATAACACTGTTAACGGCAAGGACCTCAAGGTTTTCAAATCCGCATCGGGACAGACCGTGAACGGCAATGCCGGACAAGTGTTAATCCTAAATTCAAACAATATCACCGTCAAGAACTGCGACCTTTCGAGGTCCAGCATAGGGATTGCCATGATGAATTCGGTGGACATCACCATCGAAAACGTCACCGCAGACCACAACTACTACGGGATATTCGTATACGGGGCTTATGGTAAGGTTGACAGGACCTCTATCAAAGATTGTGATGTTTCCAGCGCCGGATACAATGGAATAAGGATCTATTCCTCATCTACCGCAAGCTATACGGCCCATGACATAGAGATCATAAACGTCAATGCCAGCAACTGCGGCGATGACGGGATGTACCTCTATTACTGCGGAGAGAACTGGAGGATAGAGAACAATATCGTTGACAACAATGCGGATGATTATGGAATATACTTCTATGCAACATCCTCGAAGATACCCAGGAATCTTGTCTTAAGGAACAACAGTATTAACAGGAACCACTACGGAGCTTACATCTACTATGCCGATTACAGCTATATTGAGAACAATTCGGCGAGCTACAATACATACTACGGGATATATGCCTATTACTGCGATTTCGCAAAGATCGAGAGGAACACGGCCAACAACAACGTGATGTACGGCATATACGCATACTACGCGGATGGTTGCATACTGAACAACAACAAGGCCAGCAACAATAAGGCGGACGGGATCTATGCGTATTACTGCGACCCCACCACAATCTCCAATAATACAGCCAACGGAAATGCGGAGGACGGGATATATGCTTATTACTGCACATTGGGCCTGGACATCAAGTACAATTCTGCCATGGGCAACGGGTTCAGCGGTATCGAGGTGTACTACCAGGGCAAAGGAGGCCTGATCGGCAACAATGCTTCGCAGAACAACCTTCACGGGCTTCATATCAGGGCGGGTGATTACAATGCCCGGGACAATTACCTTTATAATAACAAGGGCTACGGCATCAAGCTGGAGGGGACCTATGCGATCAATAACCTATTCACGAGGAACCATTTTACGGGCAACAACGGGAACAAGGAACAAGCCTACGATGATGTGGGAAAGAACCAATGGGACGACGGGAAATATGGAAATTTCTGGAGCGACCTGAGCTCGCCAGATGCAAATTCCGACGGAATTATCGAAGTACGCTACAATATTCCTGGTCCAGCCGGGGCAAGCGACAGGTATCCCCTGGTCAGCGGAGTGCCCATCATCATTCCCCCGACAAATCTGGCGGCGGTCGAGGATTCCTATTATTCTGCCACATTTGACCATTTCGGAGTGGACCCGCCGGTCTCTTGGTCCTATACGACGAACGCCGCATGGATGAACACGGGCAATTCGCCAACGATATCCGGGACACCGACCAATGACCATGTCGGCTCCTGGTGGGTTCGTGCAACGGCCACTAAGGGTACTGGGTCAACCTCCCGGAACCTGACCATAATTGTATCCAACACGAATGACGATCCCGTGATGGATCCTCAGAACAACTTGTATACGGACGAGGACGCGCTGTTCTGGCATGTGTTCGGGGCCGTGGATGTAGATCCTTCGGAGACTTTGAAATATGCTCTCCATACGAATGCAGGTTTCTTGAGCATTGATACTTCCACGGGCAATGTATCCGGGATCCCAAGAAATGCGGACATTGGCAGCTATTTCGTTGAGGTCACAGTTTCCGATTCGGCATCGGCCACCGATTCTGTAAATGTAACGCTTACGGTCAACAATACTAACGATGCCCCCGTGATAACCACTGTTGATGTTAATTCGGTCTATATGACGGTAGCTTACAGCGTAGATTACGATGCCACCGATGAAGATCCGACAGGAGATGTTCTGACATGGCACCTCACAACCAACGCCTCCTTCCTCTCCATCGTCTCGGGTACCGGAGTGGTTTCCGGAACACCTGTCAGGGCGGATATCGGCACCTATTGGGTGAACGTTTCCGTGGATGACGGAAACGGAGGTCTGGATTGGTCCAACTTCACGCTGACAGTCAATCAGCTTAACACAGCCCCTCTGATAACGACAGCGGATGTGACATCTGCCCAGGAGGATTCACTTTACAGTGTCGATTACAATGCGAATGATCCGGATTCAGGGGATATACTGACCTGGTATCTCAAGACAAATGCCTCGTTCCTCTCGATAAACAGTGCCACCGGGCTTCTATCCGGAACTCCGAAGAACGACCATATTGGAGCATATTGGGTGAACGTATCTGTGGATGATGGAAGCGGTGGGACCGATTGGACGAATTTCACCCTGGTCGTGAACAATGTCAATGACGATCCTTCGATAACAACCACGGATGTTACAAGCACACTGGAAGATTCGGCTTACAATGTTACATATCAGGCAACGGACATCGATCCGACAAAGGATTCCCTATCCTGGTCCCTGAACACAGATGCCGATTTCCTGAAGATCGATAAGGTGAACGGCTGGTTGGCTGGGACACCCGATGACAGTGATATCGGACTTTGGTGGGTCAACGTATCTGTGGAGGACGGAAGAGGTGGTGCGGACTGGTCCAATTTCACGCTTCGCGTACTCAATATCAATGACCCTCCGGTGATCACGAACTCACCATGGACAAATGCAACAGAGGATCATTATTACTATTTTGCAATGGAATTCAGAGATGACGATCCGGCATCCATCGGAGAGGTCCACACATGGTCGCTCCAGAGCGCTCCCAATTGGATAAGCATAGACAGCGCAACGGGGGAGCTGATGGGAACTCCGACAAACGATCATGTTGGAATTTGGTACTTCAATATTTTGCTGGATGATGGTACGTCCGGGACAAGATTGGATATTTCCATAGAGGTAGTCAACATTCCACCCCTCATCGATCCTGTTCCGACCATGCTATATGTCAATGAGGATTCCATGTTCTACTATAACCTGACAGCTTCTGATTTGAATTCCACCGGGGAGGTGTTCATCTGGACCTTGATCGATACGCCTCCGTGGCTGGACATCGATCCGGATACCGGGGAGCTCTCGGGGATACCGATCAATTCTCATGTAGGTGTCCGTTCCGTCAACGTATCGGTCAGGGATACCAATTTCGGAACTGACCGCGTCTGGTTCAATATCACTGTGAACAACACCAACGATGATCCCGTAATATTCCTCGCATCCCTTCCCGATGCCACCGAGGATGAGCTTTGGTACTTCATCCTCAGGGCAAATGATGTGGACCCGACCGATGACATACTTACGTGGGATATATTGAACACAAATGCTGAATTCCTGTCCATCGACCCGGCGACCGGAAACCTTTCGGGGACGCCTGACAACGGAGATGTTGGAGATTGGTGGGTCGTTGTTCACGTATCGGATGGTGTCGGAGGCAGCGACGAATTGAACCTCTCTTTGACCGTGATCAATGTGAACGACATGCCGGAGATACTTACGGATTCGATCCCGGATGTGATAGAGGATGTTGAATACTGGACCATATTGAAAGGTACGGATATTGATCCGACCAATGATTCCCTGATCTGGTCCATCTTCGATACGAATGCGGAATTCCTGCTTATGGATACAACCACCGGAAATCTCAGCGGATTCGCCACGAACGAGCTCGTGGGGATTTACTGGGTGGTGATAGCGCTCTCGGACGGGCGAGGCGGGACGACGACCGTTAACTTGACCTTCTCCGTCAATAACACTAACGATGACCCTGTGATAGTGACGATGAGCCTTGGGGAGGCAAGGGAGGATGAACTCTTTTTCAAGATCCTCGAAGGCACCGATGTCGATCCTACCTCGGATATGCTTACCTGGTCTATATGGACCGAGGCACTGTTCTTGTCGATCGATCCGCTGACGGGGAATCTATCCGGGACACCGGCCAATGATGATGCGGGAACCTGGTGGATCCTGATAAATCTAAGCGACGGTAGGGGAGGTTTCGATACTTTGAACCTCAGCCTTTATGTGGAAGGAGTTAACGACGGACCGGAGCTCAACATAACAAGCCTAACTTTGACCATCGATGAGGATGGATCGATCACTCTGGATCTCAATAATGTATTCATAGACATCGAGGGAGACTCCCTTTCATTCGGACATCTTGAATCAGAGAACCTGACGGTTTCGATAATCTTCGGTATAGCGACAATAACTCCAAGAAGCAACTGGGCAGGTGAAGATAAGGTACTTTTCTCGGCATCAGATGGTGAATACAGCAAAAGCATCGAGGTCGGTATCATGGTCGAGAACTCGAATGATGCTCCCTACGATCTGCAGATCACGGCAGAGCTGAGATATATCGAGGGAGGGGATCAATGGGTATCGGCCTCTGCAAGGGATCCCGATCTGGATTACGGCGACGTGCTCACCTATACCTGGTCTTCCAATATAAGCGGAGACATAGGTGAGGGGGCTTCCATCAATCTCTCCTTGGGGCCGGGGAAGCATCTGATCACACTGAGGGTCACCGATTCCGGCGGTGCATTCGCCGAAAGGACCTTCGAGGTTGAGATCCTGCCCAAAGAGGAAGAAGAGCCAACGGAGCCCGAAGAAGGGGGCATTCCTATCTGGGCATGGGGAATAATCGCCGTTGTGATATTGATCATCATCTTTCTGGTGATATTTGTCCTGATTAGGAGAAGGAAACACGAAGAGGGGAATGTACCTGATGGAACAGCACAGGCTCCGATCTATGAACAGGTCGAGACTCCCCCGATGGAGCCCGGATACGGATTCGAAGCCTTCATGCCCCAGGAAGAAGCACCAACCGCTCCCCAGGACCAATCGATCGTGATGGAAGGATCATTGGAAGTGGAGGGCACCATTTCATTGGAAAAAGTTGAGCAGCAGCCCCAATGGGAGCCAAGTTCAGCATATCTGGAGCCTCAGGCTCCGGTGATGGGGGAACCTCAGATCGAAGAGGGAGCCTATCAGGAACCCCAGCCTCCGGCAGCTGAAGAACCTCCGACATCGGGGGTATCACAGGAAACGGGAGCCAATAATGAGACCATTCAACCTCCCGCTCCTCCCAGGGTGGAGGAGCCCAAAGTACCCGCCATACCAAAACCTCCGGAAATGCCATTTTAAGGATGTTAAAGGTTCACTTGAATTCCCAGATTTCCCAATCCTCGTCCGGGGAGCTCTCATCGTATTCCAGGTCATCCTCCGTCCTCTCCTTCACCCCTACCCGAACCTGTGCACCCCTCTCCCTTCTGTTCATTATTACCAGCAGAACGAGTATCGTTACTATGGCGATGATCAGGAGGAGGAGCAGCACAAGGGAGAGCATGTCGATCCCTTGCTCCTCATCAGTACCATCGGGTCCGGAATCATCGTCGTCATCATTATCTATGAACGGGGGGAGTACATTTATCGTGACGGATACGGATGCATTGTTGCCGATCTTCCCGTCATCGGCATAGAGGGTTATCAGATGGATTCCTCTCTCGAGGTAAACCATCACGGTCTCTTCATTGCCGAGTATTCCGGAGATATTCGAGATCCACGTCAGCTTGATGGGATCAAGGGGCCCCATTCCATCGTCCCATGTTCCGCTGCCGTCCAGTGTTACGGGCTCGTTCTCCCTGAAGACAGAGTTGTTGTTCGGAAGTACGATCCTTGGCTTCGGTGGAAGATTATCCTTAGGTCTCTTCAGCGTGAGCTCGTAGACCTCGGAATTGGCAGCATTCCCCACGCCGTCCTCGACCCTGAACTGCAGCCATATGTACCCCCAGGGAAGCTCCATCTCTCTCTCGAAATCGTAGGTCCCGAAGTTGCCGGATCCCCCGCCGCTGTACCATTCGGACCACTCCCCTTCCTCGGCGATCCTGAATTCAAGGGTCCCCGCCTCCACTCCGCTCTTTCCAAGGTCCGAGACACGGAGCAGGATATCCAATACATTCTTGCTGTGCTCTATGAAAGTGCTTGGAGTCAAGAGGGTGAATTCCGGGGGAGACGAGTCCACTCCTATGAATACCAGATCGCTTCTCCCTTCGTTACGTACCATGTCGCTTGCTACGAACTGGATTGAACCTTCGAAATTCCTCGGAAGCAGGGGTTGAACGACGGCATCAACGAATTCCGCGTATTCTTCCGTGGGTTCCATGCTTTCTATTTTCACATCCCTGCCCTGAAGGATAGTCTTCTGATTGTCGCTGTCAGTCAATATGGCCTTGATAGTTGACAGATTGATACCGCTCCCGTTACGTTCAGAGGAGAGGGGTTCGGTTATGGTGAAATGAAGTCTGGGCGATCCTGTTCCGTACCAGTGTTTGATGGAGCTTGTATTGAAGATGGGAGCGTCATCATCCACGATCAATCTCCTTGCTTCGGATGTTCCTGTTCGTCCTGTCCAATCTACGCTGAGGAGCGTGAGGACCGAGGATCCTCCGCGGGATTGTACCTCCGCGCTGCTTGAACTGTGAAGCAGGTAATAGCTCGGGACGTGTGAGAAACTTCCTCTGTCATCATCGTACAGGAAGGAAAAGAAGGAGGGTCCCGTATTGTGAAAGAAATGGATCTCGATCTCATGCAGCTCCCCCTCCTGGAGCGGTAACGGAGAGGTCCTTAGCCCGTTTCCCGTGCATGGTCCGTTCGCCTGTTCTTGCCCGTTCAAAATGAAAATTGCACGACCGCTGCCCCTGAACTCGAACATGAATTCCCTGGTGCTGTCCATCCGGAGCCATCCGTGCCATCTGACAGAGAAATGCTCCGGCGGTATCAGGTTGGGCTCCGGTCCGAAATCACCCCATTCCTCGAGATCGAAGTCGAGCCATTCGTCAATCCTTTCCATACCTCTTACCATTCCTTCATCATCGATGTAATAGGTTCCGAAAAGTCCCCCCTGCTCCCTCACCCAATAGGGATTGTCGTTGTTCAGCCTGAGCTTGTATCCCTTGACCCCAGAACCTCCCGGATCGCCGACCTCCCCTGTTGTATCATTCCAGGATGCAATGAACCTGCCGTCGGCGTCGATATCATTGATCCCCGTATTAGCCGAGATGATCTTCACGTTCTCCGGCGGAAACGGAGCCTGCAGGTCAACGTTGATGATAATAGACCTCTCCACATCAAGCCTGGGAAGCATCTCAAGGGGGTAACCCTCCTCCACCTCGATGGATAGTCCCATGTCGACCACAAGCTCCACCCGGGCCTGCTGAACAAGCTCAAATCGGAGTTCCCATCCTTCACTGTGCGGGTGGCTGTCGACCTCCATTCCGTCCATTAGAAGGAGCCACTGGAACGGTCCCTCCGATACAGCCCTGGAATGGTCCGAGGTGTAAACCAGCTCGAGACCTGATATGGCTATCATGTCCCCCGGGAGCTGCCACTTTCCGGGGGTCCACATGGGCTCACCGTTCGATAGTACCTTCGGACCACCGACGGTGGTGAGGTCCTTGACGACGAAGAAAACATCATCATAGTCCCTGGTGAAGGAGCTTCCGGTTTCATCGACCATCTGCAGGTTCACATCCACCCAGTATTTCAAAGTGGCATGCCATTGGAGTTCCATCGACAAGCGGAAGGCATCCCTGCCTTCGATTTTCAATATCCCGCATCTTTCCTTATCAAGGTCTATTCCCAGGTAGGGGTCCCCGGAGATGATTAAATCTTCATCCGGAAGGATCGTCTTGACGGAGATATTGGCCCCGTCCGGATCCATGGTGACGGTGAATTCCTCAAGCTTGTCGGAGCCGCTTGTAAAAATAAATGGGATGATCAGGTCGAAGCTGCCCCCGCCCTTGAAAACGTATGGATCCTCAGCAGCCTCTCCGGAGACGTATGGGTCAAAGATCGTCAAACCGCATCCCCTGATGATATCGACCTCACCGGACCTTGGCCTGTTGTCCCCCGGACCGTCCCCCCCTGGGGACCCAATAATGATGTCATCGAAACCATCGGTGTCAATATCGGCTATCCGGATGCTGAAACCGAAGGAATCCAGGATGCCTCTTCCATGTACCGTCATAACAGCTTTGTCCTTCTTTATCGAATAATAGTTGGCGGTCGTGCTTACGATGCCGGTCAGGTCGTACAGGGAAACCGTTCCCACGCTCTCCATTATCGTGTTGGATTCGATGATCGTATCGGTATAGTCCCCGATCGCCAGCTCTGTCCTTCCGTCTCCGTTCACGTCCCCGAGTTGGAACATTCTGCCGATCTGACTTCCCTTGTATTCTTTGCCGCTGGATCGCCACTTACCCTCGGTTCCGAGCAGGATCAGATCAGCGGCTGCGTTCGCATCCATGTTGCCCGCAAAGGATTCATTTCGTGCACCTTTTATGAGCAGGATCTCACCTACATCCTCCTGTCCGTCCAGATGGCTGTCCCATCCGGGGACACCGATAAGTATGTCATCCCTGCCGTCCCCTGTGACGTCCCTAACCATGATATGCTTTCCCAGGTAGGCCTTTTCCTGAGAGCATGTGAAATTGACACCGAATCCAGAGCTGGCCTGGAAAGAGCTCTCTTTGAACTTTACAACATCCCAGATCACATGGCATGTTCCTGAATCTTTCACACCCGAAAGTCTCGAATTCGGCGCCCCGATGACCAGGTCCTCGAATCCGTTCCCGTCGATGTCGCCGACGGCTAGGGATTCTCCGAAATATGACCTGTCAAGAAGATCAGAGATACTAGTGACCGATGACCCGTTGGACCATCTGATGTATGCGTTTCCCGTACCTACCGGGAAATATCCGTTGATCAGCTCATCGATGCCGTCGCCATCGAGGTCCTCCGTTAAGATATGATCGGAATACTGGTACTCACTGGTCAGCTGTATATTGCCCACCCCTCCCATGCTAGTTATTGTATATCCGATGTCCGGCTGATTCTTGAAGGACATGGGCATTCTGTCCGGCCATCCGTTATCGTTTCCGTATATGATCCATCCCTGGGCTGATGTCGCACCTCCGGATCCGACAAAATTGTAATGGACCATGAGGTCGTTGAATCCGTCCCCGTTGATGTCCCCACTCTCTATCTGATTTGATATCCTGTTCTCATACTGGAAATCCAGAGGGTTCTTGGGATCGGAGACGGGCATCGCTCCGAGGATTTCAACGTCCGGGGGATCCGTTTCCAGGTCCCAATCCTCCCAGGTCCAGTTCTCTCCGCCATAGAGATATGAAACCTTTCCATCCTCCTCAATTCCGTAGAGACCTGTTGCCCCCTGGACTGGTAGCCCGATGTCCGGGGCGCCGTCGTTGTTGATATCCCCCGCCCATACGACCCCTCCCATCCTGCCTCCTGGGGGGGGGTAATATGTGTCGTATATGGTGCAGCTTGTCACATCGTCTATGCTCCTGAAGCTGCCGAGTGCGGGGGAGGCCGATGATGCCTCCCGGGTCAGAATCAGATTCGGTGCTGGGACAAGGGAAGATAAGAACGAGATCAGGATGATCGCGGTTGTTATCCAGACGGCCTTGCGGCTCATGCGGTATTGATTTGAAGAGGTCCTACTTTAAACATACCGGTACAAGTATGAATCAATCACCCGTGGATTTCAATGATTTACCCTTGAAGGAAAGTAGATATATGCAATCAATGCGATAATGAAATATGGAGCAGTGGGTGGAGATAGTACTGAAGCTGCTCATATCCATGGGAGCAAGCGGCATCATAGGTCTTGAAAGGGAGATAACGGGCCACAAAGCCGGGATCAGAACCCAGATACTTGTCGGAGTGGGATCGACCACTTTCATCATGCTCGCGGTCTATTCCGATATGGAGGTATCGGAACAGGGAAGGGTGATTGCCGGTCTTGCGACAGGTCTGGGTTTCCTCGGTGCAGGGGCCATAATGAAGGAAGGGTTGAATGTAAAAGGTTTGACGACCGCCGCCGCCATTTGGGTCAATGCTTCGATCGGAACGGCGATAGGGATGGGTGAGTATGTGATAGGTCTCTCCGCCCTCATTATAGCCGTTGTGGTCCTTTCCGCATTCGCTCTTCTCGAAAGAGTTCTGAAATTGAAACCGGACATGGGGCAGCTCAGGATCGTTGCGAAGGTCCCCGAGGAAAGAATAATGAAGATCCTTCAAGCCATCCGCAGGAAGAACCTCACGATAATGAGGGCGGAATTATCGAGGGATGAAGATAGGACATTGATAGACCTGGAGGTCGAGCTGTATAGAAGAACCAGCATGCTGAAGCTGTTGGAAGAGCTAAGGGGTATCAAGGGAATTGAGACCGTGAGCTGGGAGGATTACGAATCAAGGAAGCCTATGGAATACCTCAACAGCATCCTTGCGAATAAATGATTCATTCCCTCGGCTCCAACCACCTGTATCTCGTTCTCGTGTAATCCTGAAGTCCAAGGGGATCGAAGCTGCCGCCGATGCAAAGGTATGCGGAGATCCGGTACATTCCCGGATCATCGCCCTCATCGGGCCAGAAAAGAATGCTTACTGTCACCGGATCATCCATGGAGACGTTGATCGTGAGCCATGTCGAGTCGATGTACATTCCCCTGAGATTGTAAACGTTTATCGCGAGAAAGGCTTCCGAGGTCTCCTCGAGCTGGGATATCACCTTGAATTCGTAGTCTATTGTATCCGGAAGCAGGTCCCCGTCCTGGTCCATGACCCTGCAGGATGAACAGTCCACATCGAATGAGAGGACCCTGTCCTTCATGTCCGCGTCCATGCTGTCGTAGAAGCTCATCAGGGTTTCGGTCCAGCTCGTATCTGAGGAGAACTTGAGGTCCCCGTAGTCCTCATTGGACTGGAATACGTCCCTTAGGTCGGGGGAGAATATCGACAGACCGTTCAACCCGTCGGTCTCCAGGTCCCCGAAACCCTGGCGTTTCTCGAACTTGACAACAGAATCATGGATGGAGAGGAGCAGGTTCTCGCTGTCCTCCTGGACCTTGGAGTTGCCGGATAGGTCAAGGATGTTTTCCACGTAATCGGCTAGGTCCACGGCATCCGACGAATACCCGTCGGAGATTGGCTGAGCATATTTCCGGGCGAGCCTCATGTTGTATACCTCGGCCGGACCGGCGCTGTTGATAGTATTGGAGAGAGTGTCTATGTTCGATACCACTGCAGGTATCTTGGCAAGTTCATAGACACCGAGTGAAACCGACCTTACGGAGGATACGGTATCGATCTGCCTAACGTATGAATCCACAAGGGCAGCCGCTATGTCCCCGCCTTCCATGAATGGATCGGAAACGAGTTCGTCCAGGGTGGAATAGTCCCAACCGAAATTCGGCTCGGTGATCTCCGAACCCACCATCAATCTTCCATAGGGATGTATCTCGTAGGCAACCTCTATTGCGGACATGAGGCAGGCGTCGAATCCGATGATATCCAGAGGCTCAGCCCCATTGACCGTTATTGCACCCAGGGCTTCGCCGAGTTCCCTGATGCTCATCATCTCGTCCTCGTCGTTGGACTGCTCCCAGCATATACCTTCGACGCCGGAACCGTGGTTCCAGAGGATGAGGGCATAATTGTCGCTTTCGTAATTGTCCATGGTCCATGATGCGAAATCCACCAGGCTTCCAGGGTCGGATGAATCGATCTCCCCGAGGTCGAGCAGCTCTTCGGAGCCGATCTGGCTGTCGTCCATGTCGGGTTCGATGAGGAATCTCTTTGCAGTCGTCCAGTTTCCGTTGGACCTGTCATCTGTCGGTGACCGGCTCTCCCACCTGTCAAGCTGGACAACAATATCAAGGTATTTGGATTCCCCGATCTTCTCCAGTTCGTTCAGATCTTTTATGGCCCAGCTCTCCAGATCGCAATCGCTCATGTAGATCATGAAGGTCCATGACTCCGGAACGGTAACAGTCCTTCGGTAGTCATTGGAGCTGCCGGAATAACCATCCTTTCCCGTAGATATCCTGAAGGAGAGGTCCCTTTCAGTTTCGATCTCCGGGGTCCAGAATATCATGTTGAACCTCCCGTTCGGGTCGGTATTTGTTTTGTAGACCTGGTCGAATCCCCCGGAGAAATTGAGGGAGAGGGAGACACCGTCCATCCCCCTTCCCATGTCGTCCTTAACATAGCCGGATATCTCCTCCTGCATTCCCGATCTCAGCTCCTCCGGCAGCTGGTCCACCGAGAGGACCAGATCCCCGTACTGATCTCCGTTTCCCGGTTTCGTGTCGCTGTGTTGGGGCCCTTCGTAAAATATTAGGAATATGGAAAGGGAGATCAACAGAAGTACGCTCATCAGCACAACAGCGATCAATGAAAGCCTGGATCCCGGGGAAATATGCCTCACGCTGGATGATATCGGCGGACCATCCCGTATGTTGGGGCCTTCGAGAGCGTACCTTTTCATGGTTTATCGCTCCAGGTCGGTCTCCGTATAAAAGACCCTGATATTGGTAATTATATTTTACCGTGAAATGCTGGAAAGGACACATGTTTCAGAAATCAATATTTATTCAAGGGCTGATTGGGTTGATCCAGGGAGAGAAAGTCCTATGATGAACAAGTTCAACCCCTCCATTCCTACCCTGGTCGTTGTCTTTGCTCTTCTTGTTTTGAATTATCCCGCATCTGTCGAAGGAATGGATTATCCTCCATCTACCAGATCTCCACCGGTCCTGATAAGAGGAGAAGCGGAGCTTGCCAGCACCGCTTCGGCAAAAGGATGGCCCGGAACGGGATCAGGAGCTGATCCCTATATGATATCCCACGAGGAGTTCGATGCAGCTGGAGCAGGATGGTGTCTTAGGATATTCAACACAACATCCCATATAGCCATAGGAAACTGCAGGATGTACGGGGCGGAGATACAAGATCAAAATCCCACCAATTCAGGAATAGGTCTCTATCTGTGGAATTGCAGGAATATCGAGGTCCAGGGCTGCAATATCTCAAACAACGAAGGATACGGCGTCAGCATGGTGAACTGCACCGAGGTAAACCTCTTCAACTGCACCTTCTCCATGAACAGCAACGGGATCAACATGAAGGAATGCGATTACTGTAGTATTTCCGAATGTTCGTTGCTGAAATGCGGAAACGGATTGTATCTTCAGGATTGCTGCGCATGCCAGATGGAGACCAGTGTGATAAGGGACTGCATTTCCCACGGGATCATTCTTTGGGACTCCAGTTACTGCATCATGTCAAACAACCTTCTTCTCAGGAACGGGAAATACGGGGTTACGCTCTCTTCCAGCTCGGAAAACTGGATACTGAACAATTCATTCTGCTACAACAATGAGGCCGGAGATGAGCCCGACGATAAAATCTCCCAGGCCTATGACGACCTGGGAGCAAACAAATGGTTCTCATGGGGAGGTCCTGGGAATCACTGGAGGGACCATAATACTACGGATATAAACGGAGACGGCTATGTTGATGTGAGCTACAAGCTGGCCGGCTATTTCCAGTTCGATCAATATCCTGTTCTGCTTACTCCGGTGGAATCGGTCCCAACACCAGCTCTTGATCTTGAGGCCGAGCATGATAAATTAGGATTGAACATATCCTGGGAGGATCCGTTTCACGACGGACTTCTCGATGTTAGGAAATTCATTGTCCATAGAAGGATTGGATCGGGAGATTACAATTTATTCAATGAAGTGGAAGGATATACCTATACTATCAGGGATCCGGATGTGGTGGAGGGGGAGAATTACGTCTACCGGGTGACTGCGGTCAACAAGATGGGAGCCGGAAATCCCTCCAAGGAATTAATCGTGCTGAGGGATGTCACTCCACCGATTATATACAACCTCCTGCCGGAGACGGGTTCCGTCATAACGAAGGTCTCGGTGGACATTACCTGGAATGCCACCGACAATCTAGGTGGCATACTTTGGAGCGAATTACAGCTGGACAATGACTCTTGGCTCTACATGGGAACGAAGACGGAGCACAGGTTCTGGGGTCTGGATGAAGGTTTCCGAGTAGTGAGGCTCAGGGTCTACGACGGGGTCGGGAACATGAAGGAAGCGGCCACCTCGTTTTACGTTGACACCGCCAAGCCGAAATGCAATATCTTCCAACCTTTCGAGGGAGAGGTCATTGCCGTGGACCATGTGAAGGTGATCTACAACATTACCGATGAGACCACGGGAATTGCCTCATCCGAGATCTCCCTGGACGATGGCGACTGGAACAATATCGAGAGGTCGGGATCTTATATATTTTCGGAACTCGCGGACGGGGAGCACACGGTTAGGATAAGGGCAAGCGACCGTGGGAACAATACCATGACATCGATGGTTTCCTTCATTGTGGATTCAATGGCACCGTCGGTCCGTTTCACTTGTCCGGAGAACGGCACAATCTCATCTAAGAAGAACCAGCTTGTAAAATGGGAAGCCCTGGACAATATGACGGGCTTGGAGGTCCTGGAGATGAAGCTCGATTCGGGGAAATGGCTGGACGTTCTCGGAAGGTCGGAGTTCGGATTCACATCCCTTCCCGACGGCGAGCACGTAGTGAAGTTGAAAGCAATAGATGGAGCATTGCATGAGGCATATGCCAGCGTGTATTTTACAATAGACACAACACCGCCAACCATAACGGACAAGAAACCTTCGGGAGAATCAGTTTTCCCGGATGCCGCCCTCGAGATAACATTCAACGAAGCTGTGGATGAATTCACACTTAATGTGACGATAAACGATGAAGCGGTGTTAGGTTTCTCCTCCCGGGATAACGAATATTTTTTCGTGATGCCCTTCGATCTTGCCCCAGGCAGGAGGTACGCGGTGACGGTCGTGGCGTCGGATCTCATGGGAAATATCATGGAGCCCTTTTCCTGGTCCTTCTCTGTGATCGATCCTTCAACTGAATTGAACGGATGGGTCGAGGGTACCGTTGTCAGGGAGAACGGAAAACCCGTATCCGGAGCCTTGGTTTCTTTCACCTATCTCGATTTCGTAAGGACGGACGAGAAAGGCAATTTCAGGATAGAGCTTAGGCCCGGAAACCATACATGCAGGATAACAGCGGACGGTTTTTTTACCCGGACATTACCCGTCAATCTTTCCGGAAGGCAGACGGTGAATATCGGCAGTATAGTTCTAGCGGAGGACATAAACGAGACCACTGGAGAGGAAGGACTGCCGATTGAATACGTCGTGGCTGGCATTTCGATCTTCGTTGGGATCCTGATCATTATCCTGATCGTGGCCTTCATGGTCCTTAGGAAAAGGGAGAGGGAGGAGATACCTCTTGATCCTGTGGAGGAAGAGAGACAGAAGCTCTATTCCGTCGTCCAGATACCGGCCGATCTTGCAGAAGCATTCATCAAGGGTCCAACCTTCGAAGAGGAGGAGGCAATGCTCTCGATGATGCCGATCCTGGAAAGGGAGAGCATGGATGGAGTGATCAAAAAGGATGAGCTCGGAAGGGTGTCTGCTCCCGAGATCAAGGTCGAGGAGACCGTCGGACTCGACCTCTCCATACTGGATGACGAACTGGAAGAGATGGATTGGCAGGACCTCGCCAATCCGCTTTATGATATGGACATCAAGGATATGGCTCCGATGGACACCATGGACTGCTATGCCAAGCTCGGTGTTCCAAGGGACGCTGCCGAAAAGGAGATCAAGCTGGCATACAGGAGGCTTGCGGCATTGTACCATCCGGACAGGATAACAAGGTTCGACAAGATACTCAGGGAAAGGGCGCTGGAGGAAATGAAGCGGGTCAACTATGCCAAGGAGGTCCTCCTTAACAAGGAAAAGAGGCTGGAGCATGACAGGATGCTCCTGGATTCTGCCAAACATCCGCTTTAGTTACTTTCACCGACCCTTAAGTTCCTCTTTTATCCCCATTTCCCTTGGTATCCGGTAAGCGTGAGCCTTCGGTGATGGGAATGGTGCAAAAATCCATAATCTGCCCCAACTGCAAGAATGAAATAGAGCTGACAAGGACCCTGATGGATTCCATAGAGGAGGATGTGAGGAAGGACCTGGACCAGTGCCTTGCCGAAAGGGAAGCGGAGCTTAGGAAGAAGGAGACCGAGCTGGACCTGTCGATCAAGGAACTGGATGGGAAGCTGATCGAGAGGCTGGAGGAGGAGAAGAAGAAGCTGAAGGGAACCATTGAAAAGGAGGCCGAGGAGAAATTGGGCCTCGAGCTAAAGGACCTCCAGGAGAGATTGAAGGAAAAGGAATACCGCGTGAGGGAGCTCGAGGAGGAGGACCTGAAGCTGAGAAAGAAGGAGAGGGAGCTTCAGGACAGGGAGAGGGACATCGAGAGGAAGCTCGAGGAGCAGATCGAAGGAGAGAGGCTGAAGATAAGGGAGGAGGTGGAGAAGAAGGCCGGCGAGAAGCTCTCGATCGAGATGAGGGACCTGCAGGAGAGGCTTAAGGAGAAGGAGGAGAGCATCGAGAAAATGCGTCAGGAGGAGCTTTCACTTCGAAAGAAACAGAGGGAGCTCGAGGACAGGGAGAAGCAGCTCCAGATCGAGATGGAAAGAAGGATGGACACGGAGAGGAAGAAGATAGAGGAGAAGACGATGGAGAGCCTTCAGGAGGAGTACAGGCACAAGGACATGGAGAGGGAAAAGACGATAAACGACCTCAGGGAGCAGATAGAGATAATGAAGAGGAGGGCGGAGCTTGGCTCCCAGCAGCTGCAGGGAGAGGTCCTCGAGCTGGAACTCGAGGAGGAACTGGCCAGGAGCTTCCCCTTCGATGATATCGAGGAGGTGAAGAAAGGGGTAAGGGGAGCCGATATACTTCAGAAGGTCCGCACCAATACGGGCTTTCACTGCGGTACGATACTTTGGGAGACGAAGAGGGCCAAGGATTGGAGCGCCAAATGGATTTCCAAACTTAAGGATGATATGAAGGAGGCGAAGGCGGATATCGCCGTTCTTTGCACCACGGAGCTCCCCAAGGAGGTTGACAAGTTCTCCTTATCGGGAGACGTTGTGGTGACATCGACGATCTATGCCCTACCAGTCGCAGCGCTGATACGTGACCAGGTGCTCAGGATATCGAGGGAGAGGAGCATCATGAAGGATTATTCCGACAAGAAGGACCTCCTCTACACTTACCTTACGGGGAGCGAGTTCAGGCAGAGTGTGGAGGGCATAGTGGATGCCTTCGTGGAGATGAAGGGGGACCTTGATAGCGAGAAAAGGGCCCTCGAGAAACATTGGGCCGTAAGGGAGAAGCAGATCCTGAGGGCGCTTTCAAACCTGAGCTCGATATACGGCTCGATGCAGGGTCTTGCCGGGGCTTCCCTTCCTTCCATTAGGAACCTGGAGATCGAGAGAATCCCCGGGAGGATCAGAAAGGACGGTTCGACACTGGATGAGTTCTAGAGGATTGCGCATAACAAGTGTTATATCGATAAAAAAGATTCTTCATTGAGGGAGAGCAATGAGCCAGACATACAATTTCTCCAGGGTGTTGCTGACTGATGAGCCGGAGGAGAAAGTTTTCACCTCAGTTGTTGATGCCCTTAGACCTCTCGGGGGGAATATGGTCCCGGACAGGAAGAAGAGCAGGCTCTATATCGAGAACGGGAAGAGCGGGATAATGGGAGAGTTCATGTTCAAGTGCGAGGCGCATATCAAGATAAGGAAGGGGGCCGAGAATAGATTCATGGTGGATGGACAGATAACCAAGGATGTTGATTCATTATTCTGGGTCTTCCTCATTATCGGTATATTCTTCTGGCCGCTACTCTTCGTCTTGGTATTTTACTTCATCTCGGATCTGGGAGCGGAATACCAGAAGAGGCTCGAAAGGGTCGATCAGGAGCTGGAGTTTAATTACCGAAAGGGCGGGACCGGACCCGCCAGGGCCGCTGCGCCTCCCGTTGACGGAAAAGCATTGGACGAGTGCACCCACTGCGGCAAGCACCTTGACTTTGCCGCAACCCCTAAATACTGCCCCTACTGCGACGGGCAGCTGCTCAAGGAGTCAAAGAAGGAGAAGAAACCCGTGATGGAGAGGTGCCCCTTTTGCGAAAAAGAGCTTAATTTTGACAGGACACCGAGGTACTGTCCCTACTGCGATAAACAGTTGACGAAGGAATGATTCTGATGAGGCATTATCTACTGCTGCCGAGTATCTTCCTATTGGTTCTCACTTCCGGATGCCTCCGTTTCTCCATCTTCGACGGCGGGAACGATGAGGGGGAGCACTTCACGGAATTCTTCATGCTCGGACCAGAGAGGAAACCGGAGAATTTTCCTTCGGAGTTCAACGTAAGCTCTCCCCAGGAGATATATCTAGTGGTCCGCAACTTCGAAGGAAAGAGGATGGAGTATTCCATCGATTGGAAGGTTGTGGATGCATCGAAGGAAGATGGAACAAACATGACAAACAACCTGCCGATCAATTGTATATTGACTCCATCACGGACCTTCGAACTCGATGACGGCGAGGAATTGGAGCTCCCGTGCACGTTCGAGATACCCATCCCCGGTGAGTTCTACATCTTCTTCCGGTTGCACATAAATGATGGAGTTTTCAAAGAACTCAGATTGATGGTTCTTGTAACGGATAAATAGTTGATTAATCATAATTTTGGAAAGTTATAACATTTAATGACTTAATTATAATGTGATAAAGGTTGAACAGCAAGAATTATAAAATCATGCGTCCCTATTAACATAGAGGAGGTGGAGAAGGATGTCCAAAAGAAAGGTAAGGATTTCGATCCAAGCATTTCTGATCATAACTTTCGTGGTCACGATAAATGGATTATCACTCAGAGAAACGAATATCAAAGGGATGAAAGCAGACCGATATTCCTGTGATACAAACATTGCTCAATTCAATAATAACGGATTCGGTGATGATTTCTTCGTTAAGAATTTGGGTCAGGTCAAAGATGATAAAGTACTGTTCTACTCATTCTCTCAGCGTTTTCATGTTGAATCAGATGGGATATCCATTCTCACAGGTGATGGGGGATTCGATCAGGATCATATTTGCTACAAATTCATAGGAGCTTCCATGTTGGATGTGGAAGGGAAGAATAAACTGGATTCATATTCGAATTACTTTTATGGACCGGAAAAGGAAGGATGGCTGTCATACGTTCCTCACTACACGGATGTTTTCATCAAAGAGATCTATCCCGAGATAGACCTTGAAATAAACCTTGATGAAAATGGTCTGAAATATAATTTCATCATAAAACCCGGAAGCGATCCTTCTTTGGTAAATGTTCAGATACTGAATTGTGATTCGTTGACCGTCAGGGAGAAGGAGATCATCATTGAGAAAGGTCCGTTCACCTTCAGGGATACCGGATTGGATGTTTTTTATCAAGAAGAACCGAACGAAAAGATCAACTCCAAATTCTTCGAAAGATCCAAGGGTGTCTTCGGATTTGATACGGAAGATTATGATGATTCAAGAACTATCGTGATCGATCCTTTGATCTATTCAACCTTCGTAGGTGGAGTGGGTGATGACCAGGCGAGTAATGGAAAGATAGCAGATGATGGTGGTTTCGTATTCTGCGGATTCACAAATGGGAATCATCCCACAGTTTCGGGATCATACGATACCGACCATAACGGAGGATCCGATGTAATCGTTTGTAAGATCGATCCATCAGGAAACGCATTGGTGTTTGCTTCATACATAGGCGGTTCAAATAATGAGAGAGCGCAGGGGATCGTGATGGATGGGCAGGAGAATATCTACATTGGATGCTACACGGATTCAACGGATATTCCAACAACGGATGGAGCATATGATACATCATATAACGGCGGAGCGAATGATGGATATATCGCGAAGATCAGGGCCGATGGTAGTGATCTGATGTATGCATCCTTCTTGGGAGATTCAGGCGACGATCTAATTAAAGCGGTAGAGATAGATGAAATGCAAAGACCGATAGTAGTGGGTTATTCAAACTCGCCGAATTATCCTGTTACGAACAATGCCTACGATAGAACTCATAATGGGGATTATGACCTGATCATCACAAAACTGGATTCAATGGGTTCATCCTTGCTATATTCAACTTTTTACGGTGGAACGGGGGCGGACTACGGAAGGGATCTGGAATGGATCTCCGATAACGACCTTGTCGTGATCGGGCACGGTGATTCTGATGATCTTCAAATGGAAGGAGTGCCCTATGACGGCAGCCAAAATGGCGGTATGGATGTTTTCGTAATCAGGATCAATGGAGAAAATGGAGATGTTTCTTACACAACCTATGTCGGCGGTTCTCAGGATGAGTGGCTGTCCCTGTATGGTGGATCACCGCTCTCAACGGATGAATCGGGGGATGTGTATTTCACGGGTACAACCTATTCTGCAAACTACCCCACAACGCAGTATTGTATAGACAACACTTACGGGGGAACGGATTCCGGGGGAGAATTGGGGGACGCATTCCTTACGAAACTTGACGGCCAATTGAAAAACCTGCTCATCTCGACCTACATCGGAGGACCGAACGGAGAGCTGGGAAACAGTGTCAATATATATCGGGATAATTCGATACTCATTGCCGGAAGGGCTAAGGAAGGAGCGGACGGCATACCGTTGACATCAAATGCCTTCCAGTCCCAGTTCGGAGGAGTCATGGATGGGTGGTTCTTGAAAATCGATCCGAACGGGAATAATGTGGATTACGGAACTCTCTTTTGCGGATGGACGAACGATGTTCCATATCAGATAGAATACAACGAAAAAGGAAATATCTTCATCTGCGGTAAGACTGCGAGTTCTGATTTCCCGACAACTCCCGAGGCCTTTGATTCGATCGTGAACAACTATGATTCTTTCATATTGAAATTGATACCATTGATGGCCCCTTCGGAACCTCGGGATCTGGAAGCTTATGCCTATGATTCAGAGGTTATCCTCAGATGGAAGATACCGGCACTATCTTGCAGTCCAATCAGTGGTTATACAATTTATCGAGGCATCAATCCCAATTCTCTTGATCCACTGGAAAGGATTGACAATCGGACCTATTATTTCGATCTGGATGCAAAACCGAGTATCAGATATTATTACCGCGTGTCTGCGACGAATGATTACGGAGAGAGTTATCCTTCGAATATCGTGGATATTGCCACGGGTATATTGCCATCTCCTCCTTTGAATCTCACATCAACGGAAAGTGATAATGCAGTTTCTTTGAAATGGGAGCATTCCATTGATTTTGGAATTCCGCTTATGGAAGAATATGTGATTTTCAGGGGATATCACGTGGATAATATGAACGAGATAGCTTCTGTCGCCACTGAAAAGAATTCATATGCGGATATCGATGTGGAAAACGGAAGAACTTATCTGTATTACGTCACGGCAAGAAGCCAGATCGGAGACTCGGGCAGGTCAAATATCGTTGTTGCCAAACCTTCCTCCTATCCAATGCCGCCGATGCTTTTAGAAGCAGAACCGGGTGACAAACAGGTGAAACTGCGTTGGAGTCCTCCTGAAAGCAATGGTGGAATTCGGATAATGAATTATTCAATAAAGAGAGGAGAGTATACAACGGGCCTCTTGACCATTTGCGAATTGCCTTTTGGTTTGGGTGAGTTCATAGATCATAATTTAACAAATGGTAAACAGCTTTTCTATGCCATAACAGCATGGAATGAAAAAGGTGAATCCAGCTCTTCGAACATAGTTGCGGTTACCCCGATAGGCCCTCCATCCAGACCATTGAACCTTACGGCGAATATCGGAGATTCTTCCATTGTTCTGATCTGGGAACAACCATCTGATCTCGGGGGAAGTGCTTCCGTCAATTATAATTTGTATCGCTCCGAGCAAGGAAAAGAAATTGAATATATCACCCAGACCGAAAGTACGGTTATCAGGGATATGGATCTTCAAAATGGAAATGTGTATTATTACTACGTGACTGCGGAGAATAGTGAGGGGGAATCCGAAGGTTCCAACGGTGTCTTTGCCAAACCTTTGGGTGTCCCTGGAAATCCAATCGATTTTTCGGTCAGGCCGGGGGATTCATTTGTGGAATTGAACTGGTCAGCCCCTTTGTCCAATGGTGGCTCATTCATCTCATCCTATAGAGTTTTCAGGTCTAATGACGGTAATGAGTTCCAGCGTGTCGACAGAGGGATCGGAAGTTCACTGTTGTATAACGATACAGAGGTGATTAATGGCATAACATACAGTTATTATGTGACGGCAGTGAACATCATAGGTGAATCCAAGGGGAGCGCAACGTTGGAAGCCACCCCAAGGGGCCGCCCCATGATACCAAGCGTATTCTCCTCTAAGTCCGGTAATGGCTATGTAGCTTTGGAATGGGATTCGCCTCTATCGGATGGAGGCTCTTCGATCCTGGGCTATTCGATATATCGATCAGGTATCGATGGACTCGACATCATGGTCGCTTACCTTCCTTCAGCGGCAAGATCATACAATGATACGGATGTATCCAACGGGCAGACCTATTTCTATCAACTTGACTGTTTTAATTTAGATGGAAGGTCGGAAAGTGCGGGACCTGTAATGGGAAGGCCGGGGAGCATACCTGGAGCTCCCGTTGATCTGGAAATAACCGAGGTCAGGTCCGGGTTGAGGATCAATTGGAAATCTCCGGGGGATGTCGGCGGTTT
This sequence comes from Thermoplasmatota archaeon, assembly GCA_048569615.1. Lineage (GTDB taxonomy): Archaea > Thermoplasmatota > Penumbrarchaeia > Penumbrarchaeales > Penumbrarchaeaceae > JAYEPK01. Next base: position 40,981 of record JBLIRK010000021.1, read on the forward strand.
TACTGTGAGCGAGTATATTATTTACAGAAGGAGCGTGGATGGTGAGATGGCAAGGTTATCATCCGTTCCGGGAAATACATATCAATTCATTGATGAAACCGTGGAAGAGGGCAGGATCTATTTTTATTCGGTCAGTGGAAAAAATATCTATGGCGAGGGGGCGAAGTCAGATGAGGCATCGGGGAAGACCAGTGAAAATCGCGAAGGAATGGATGCAGTTATGATATTTTTGCTCTCGATAATTATGGTCTTGCTTCTATCAGTTATCGTGCTGGCATCATTATTGGCACATATATCGATGAAGAAAAAAGACAAACAGATGGATAATGAAGATACAGCACAAAATGAAGACCGGGATGAGCTTTGTTCAGAAAACTCTGATATTCCAAATGGAGATATAATGGACCCGGTTCACAATACTCAGTCCCCCTCCTCTGAAGAGCCATTTCATCCGATTGAACCCCCGCAATTATAAGTGTTGAATTGACGATGCCTTTTCTTTCCAAAATATGAGCGTATAACAATATTTAATATTTCCAATGAGATTAATCATAGTTTAGATTTTGTTTCACTAATGTTTAATATAAACGATCCTATGGATCATTTAATGGAGAGAAAACGAAAGTGGATGATGGCAGGAGTTGTTTTAACAGCGGTCATTCTATTTGCATTCGTTTTTAGCTGGTGGTGGTATTCAGCTTACACTGCGGACTACCGGTTCACATCGGAAGAAGGTTATGATCATGCTCTCAACAAGGCAAGGGAATGGAATGACGATGCTTTCATCGTCGGTCTCAGTTCGAGGGAGGCAAAAGGTCTTGACGGCAGGAACGATCTCTGGACTTACATTTTCGATTCACCCTCAACTGCAACGAATGCTTCTGAAGGTGAAAATGACGATAGACCATGGAGGGTGGATCGTCTGGTGGTTGAAGTGACCAAGGATGGAAATGGATTTCATTCCAAGACCACGCTCTCCTATCAATTATATTCGACTCCCAACATAAGTAGTGAGGATTACGGATCGAACATGGCTCTGGGCTCCGAGGATGTTGCGAAATTGGCCTCGAAGACGGATGATTATGCGAACCTTACCAAGAGATCGGGCACTGTATGGGTGGATTATCGTTTGAACAGGAATTATTGGACGTTGGATATCAGCGATGTCAGGGACAGTCCTCATTTGAACCAGGGATTGATGATCGTTGTGAGGATCTATCCGGATTCTGGAAGGGTAGTGTCCTACACCGAAGATATGGAATTGATAGATTGAACTGGGATATCATTATTTTTTTCCCTTTTTTAAGGATTTTTCATTTTTATCTTTCTTCCTTCTGACCAGGACCAGGATCAGCGATATGGTCGATGTGATGATGACCAATATGGGTGTTATCGCTCCTGCATAGCATGCCGCTTCGAAATCCCAGTTCCAATAATCCTGGGCAACCACGATGAAGATGACCGTACCGACTGCATCTATCAATAGAGCTATCGAAATGAAAGCGATGCTTGCTATCTGGATGCCAATCCCTGAGCCGGCTTTTTTCCATGCCAATCCAATGATTTGTATGAGGATCACGAGAAGAATGAGAAGCAGGACCGCTAGGATGAAAAGGGTTGCCGGAAAATAAAAGAGACCTATGTAATGGTACGAATATATCCCATTGTAAGAATCATATTCATAGAGGAAACCGAAATCCGTGAAGATGAGAAGGGCTGCTCCTACAAGGCAGAAAAGAATTGTAAGTATCATTGTGACTATCGGCCGTTTGATCATCATGGGTCCCCCATGGTCCAACGGGCGTGATATTTTAATAAATCTGCCGTAAAGGTTTTACAGACCAACTCAAGCTTGAATTATCCTTTTACCCTTCACCCGACGAACTTCGGTCTCTCGGAGAGCAGCAGAGGCATTCCGAGTGTGTCCCAGGTCATGTCACCCTGCCTATTCTCCAGCTCCACTTGCAGCTCCCCGACGGTGAGCTCCACCTGGGGTTTTCCAACCTCTCTTTTCCTTATGGTGAGCTTTCCGCTCTCTTTCTCCTTGTCACCGATGACCGCGATGTAAGGGATCCACTCCTTCTCTGCGTCCCTCATCTTCCTTCCCACGGTCCTGTCGGTGTCGTCGATATCGACCCGGACGGTCCTGAGGGCGCAGATGATGTCGTGGCAGAGGTCCATGTGCTCCTCCGACACCGGGATAAGCCTGAGCTGTGTCGGGGAAAGCCAGTAAGGGAGTTTTGCGGGCTCCCCTTTCATCGACTCGAGATGAGCCTTCTCCAACAGAGCGTATATCTTCCTCTCTATTGCCCCCGAAGGCGAAAGGTGGAGAATGTAGGGGTGCTGTGGATTGCCCTCGGCATCGGTATAAGTGATACCGTACCTCTGTCCGTTCTCAATATCTATCTGGTCCGTGGTCAGTGCGGAGGCCTTTCCGTTTGCGTCAACGAAATTGAACTCATATTTCAGGAGGAAATAGAAGAATCTCTCCCTCCACATCTCCACCACTATGGGCTGCCCGTAGGCAACCGCCATGTTGTTGACGAATTCCCTGTTCTCCTCGTAGAAGTCCTTTGTAACCCTGACGGCCATCTGCAGCCCGGAGGGCATGTCGAAACCGGTCTTCGCCAGGATGGACTTGGCCAGTTCGAAGCGCACCATCATCTCCCGCTTGGCCTGGTCCATGCCCGCGCAGAGGGCGTGGCAGTCCGGCATTGTGAATGCCCTGAGCCTTCGGAGTCCCGCAAGCTCCCCTCTCTGCTCCACCCTGAAGCTGTACCTTGTCAATTCATACAGTCTCAGCGGCATCTGCCTGTAGGACATTGTGGCATCGTGGGCCATTAAAAACTGTCCGAAGCATGCGGCGAACCTGAGGAACACCCTCTTGTCGGGAGTATCGATGGTGTACTGCCTCGCCGGAAATCTGTGCAGGTAGGATTTCAGCGAAGGATGCTCGAAGTCGTACATTATCGGACTCTCGATCTCCATACCTCCGTAGTCCCTTACCCTGCGGGTTACATATCTCTCCAGCAGCGATTTGATCAATCTGCCCTTGGGATAGAATCGCAGGTTTCCCGGGTCCGAACCCGGTTCGTAATCGGCCAGCTCAAGAGCCCTCATATACTTCACGTGTGGAGGCTCCTCTGTGACCTTTCTGCTCTTGGATATCTCGTAGTGGAGGAACTTCTCCAGGTCCCTGTTCTTATCGAACTCGTATCCTTTTATCTCCCCGTTCTCCTCGCAGACGGGATGGAGCCGCCCCTGGAGGTCTAGGACGAACCATTCGGACCGCGCGGTCTTTTCAGCTTCAAGGGCTTTAGATTCCTCCGCCTTCTTCTTTCCACCCTTTTCCCAGGGCCTTATCTCCCTGGAAAGCTCGGAGAGTGGATGTCCCTTGCAGTTGAGGTCGAAGGTCTTGTACCATCCAAAGGGGGATCTCTTGACTTCAAGGCCGGACTCTGCCAAGGCGGCCTCCAGCGCCTTCAGAACCTTTACCGCATCGTCGGGCTTGCCGAGGTCCGAGGACAGGTGGGCATAAGGGTAAACCATAATCCTGTTCGTGTCGACCATGGAAGAAGTATCCTTTATGGTCCCGAGCGCATCATTAACAACATCGTCGAGGAACTTCCCGTCCTGGGATTCAACCGTGCAGAATACCACAAGGCATTCCTTCATTCCATCCTCCTTGCGCTCGGTCTCCTCGGCCAGGTCCCTGATGGGTTTTGTCACTGCGTAGCTCATCCGGTCAGAGTGTATGAGGAGAAGCTTCATGCTTACCACTGCCTGTCCACTGTCAAGTATAAAATCTACTTAATTCTATCGCGGAACTTCCCGTTTCATGAAAAGAAGGCCTCGCAGTACCTCTTGCTCACTTCCACAAGATATTCCGCCGGAACGACCTTGCCCTCCCCGAACCTTTTCTGAGCCAGCGTAAATAGGGTAAGCGGTTCCGATATGTCCTTTCCCTCGTCCTTCTTCTTGTATATCTCGAACCTGATCTCGGTGAGGTCGTTCTCGACCCTCCCCTTCCTCTCCTCAGGAAGAACGACGTTGTCAAGCTTCTGCTCGATCTGCTTGTATGTCTCTAGAGCTTTGTGGTACATTCCAAGCTCTGAAAGCTTCTTCAGGAGTGGAACGTGCCTTCTCTTTAGGTAGTACATGACCGGCTCTTCCTTATGGCGGTCCATTATGATCTCGAGGGAATCCCTGTAAACTCCGAGGTAGTTCTTCAGGTATCCCATCTGATCCCTGAAATCCTTCCTCATCTCCTCTATCAGATTCTCCAGTATCCTCAACCCTTCTCCCTCGGACCTTTCCTTTATCAGGGTCTTTGCCTTGCGGACCTTTCGCTCGTATGAGGTAGTATCCACGTTCAGGGTCCTCAGCTGGTGGATCAGCAGTTTGGATTCTATTATGGAGCCCGCAAGCTTTTTCCCCTGGTCAACGGTCAGTGTTCTCTTCTTTCTCTGGATCTCCTCCAGGAGAGATCTTCCCATATCGATGACAGTATCATGGTCCTTGTTCTGAAGTGCGGCCTTTATCTTTGCGAATTCGCTCCTGTAGTGGATTGGGTCGTCGAGCTTGTCCACGTTCTCCATCAGGACGGAAAGCTCATCGGTGATGGCCTTTGATTCGTTCTCCTTTTTGGTCAACTCCAGGGTCTTTATATCATCCTCGATCTGGCCTCCGAGCTCCATGACATCATCGTACCTGCCATCGGCGAGATAACTATGGATATAGTCCAGTTTCTTGGACACCGAAGCCAGGTCGTAATCCGCGCCTTTCAACCTCTCTATCCTGTTGGAAAGTCGGATCTCGATTTCCTTGGCATTGGCGTAAACTTCACCCTTCTTTCTCAGTTCCTCGATGGATTTTTTTATCCTTGACATCAATTTCTCGGTGTTTTGGAAATCCCTTCTGTCAAGAAGGTCCTCCGCCTTCTTCAGGGTATTTTCTATCTCCTGCACATCATCAAGGTGAATGTTCAGGTCCTTAAGCTTCCTGATATCCTTCTTGAATTCCTCGGCTTTTTCCCTGAGAGGCCCTCCCTCATGTCCAGACTCGTCGAGTATGGAATTTATAACCCTCTTTGCCAGGAGGTTCGCCCTCTCATATTCATTGGTCAGATAAGCCTTCATGGCCCTGTCGAAGGTAAGTTTCATTTCATCCACCATTTCGGGTTTTTTGGTGGACATCTCCCTCGCAAAGTTCTCGTACATCTCCTTGGCCTTGTAGAGTGTGTCCTGTATCTGATTGTCTATGGTGTCCTGAACCTGCGTCTTGATCTTCTCCAATGCTTTTAATGCTATATTGTAAGCCTTGTGGAACATCTTTTCCCTATAGCTCTGGGCCGCCTCGAGGTATTCCTTCTTGATCTGGTTGAAGTCCTCCTGTGAGAGTTTCGAGGAGCTGATGAGCTGGTCCAGCTGGTGGATCGCAGATGATGCCCTCTTCTGGAGTATGGAGATCTCATCGGCGAGTTCGGGATCAAGGACGGTGGTCTCCTCCTCATCCTCGAAAATGCCCGGTATGACCTTCTCAGAGCCGGCGACCTTGAGAAGCTCCTCCTTGGGTATGTCGATCCCGAGTTCGTCGGCAAGAGAGATGAAATTGGAGCGGAAGAAATCGGAGCTTGCACCTATGGAAACGGCCATTCCGAAAAGCTGTTTGGCTATGGTAAGTTCCTCCTTCTTTATCTTTATCCTAATGAGCATCATGAGCTTTTCCAGGACCATATCCACGTTCCTGCCGTATTCACCGGAAAGGTCGGGGACCTCCTTAAGTTTCTCGAGGCTCTCCTTGATATCGGCATATGGAGATTCGGAGGGGGCATACATCATACCCCCTTCCTTGCCGGGAGGCGGGATATATTCCATTTCGGCGGAGATCTCCACACTCTCCTGAGGCTCCGGTTCCGAACCCTCGTTTTTCACCTCTTCTTCCGGTGGTTTCTTGTAGACCATCTCCTCCATTGCGCTCTTCTCAAGGTTTTCGATCCTTTCTATGGAATCGACAACTTGCGTAACCCTTTCAGTGAAATCTCCCAGGTCGCTATCCAGCTCCTTGTCCATTTCGTCGGCGTCCTCCAATTTCTTGAGCAAACGCTGAAAGAGCTCGTTCTCGTCGTCGTCGAAGACCTCCTCCTTGGTTTCGACCAGGGCTTCTTCGCCACCCTTTTCTTCCTCGACCGGAGCATTCCGCCCTTTTTCTTCCTCCTCGGTCATCTCATCCCTTTCCTATTAGGGGAGCATCTGATACTCTACCATCAAATTTCCCAGTGGATATAGTCTTTTCCTTTTAAAAATTGATTCTTGCAAACGTGCAGATCTTCTCATCTCGTATCGCTCTCTACAAGGAATTTCGGAAGCTCGGATTCCTTTATCCTTATGATCCTTCTCTCTATTCTACCGATCTCCTTTCCCCTTTCGAAGACTGTGATGTCACCCCGGTTGGAGAGGGTTATAGCCACGGTTCTGGTCTTTTCTGTGATGTATTTTGCCGCCCTCCATCTGGTTCCGGTTCCTTTCCTGTCCGTCCTCATCTGTTTTGTATCTTCCGGTTCGCAGGACCTTTCTGGTTGGACCATTATCATCCGGCCGGCGTAATGGGCATATCCCCTGGAATCGACAACGAAGGCGCCGTCCAATTGGGAGAAAGCCTCGAAGGTCAGCTGCTGTTTCTCATCCATGATGTTGATATCCTTCCAGCCCTTGAAGGGATTGATTATCATCTGTGATGTATGTCTTCTTATACCTTCAATGTCCCCAACAAGGAAAATTGTGCCTACGGCCTTTCCCTCGTAGCCTTTCAGGGAAAGACCGACGAGTATATCCAGAACCCTCCTTATAACATCCTTCTTCCTAAGGGACCGGCCGCTTGTAACCTCATTGAGGATGGATCCGATGTCTCCCGTCATGGAGAGCATCTGTACCTCACCTTTATAGTAGGTGTCCCTTACGGACCCTTTTTCAGTTGTCATCCGGACCGTCCTTCATCACCCCTTTGTCAATCGGCACTCCCATAAATAAAAGGCTGGATGGAGTCGTGGGTCGGCCCCCCCTAGGCCGACCCCCGGGATTCATGAATGTCAGTTCTTTTCGTCTCCATCCTCCTCATCTTTCTCATCCAGATCCCCCATAAAAGCAGATCGGGAGAAAGCATTTGATGGAAGGGACCCCCCGCCCAGGACCTTAGCGTCAAGATATTCTCGCTCGGCCATTATCCTGATGGTCTCGTACTCCTGTCTTAGGAAGAGGGCAAAGGATGTGTGAAAGATCTCCTCGCCCCTGCGAATGTATCCAAGACCGATCAGTCGTTCGATCACCCGGAGTTCCATTTCAGTTAGTTCAACCCTGAGCGTGTGGGGGGTTCCTTCCTCGTGCCGTTCCCCGATGTATTCGATCACTGCCTTGCGGATATAGCTGCTGACCGGCAGACCCTCTGAATCTGCAAGCTCCTGAAGAATGTCGAGGAGCTTTGGTTCGAACTTGATTGTCACCTTGCTTGTCAGTTTTGGCATGGCGTCACCATTTTCAGGTGGCCTTCCCTCGGAAACAGGCCGCTTTTCCCCCGCGTGCATCCCATATTACGAGGAACAATGTCTGACATTGTCAAACATTGTCGGACCTTTATGGCTCTTGATATAAATAAAGCTTTCTTTGAACCTTTTAAAAACTGCTATGAATTGATAGAAATTAAATTAGCGTACTACAAATTAGTACGGGATTATCTTGAAACGAAAATGTGGTACTTCTGTGAGGTATCTTCCATTTCCTGAATGATCCTCTTTGCGATGAGCTTGTCCGGTTGGTGAAGGGTCGAAACCCTGTCAAGAAGTTCCTGAAAGCTCTCGAAGGGCTTCTTCTTCCGCTCCTCGATGATATGCCACATAGTCTTCTTTCCGAGGCCCGGGAGAAGCTCAAGCATGTGCAGCCTAGTGGATACGGCCTGAGCCTCGTTGAAGAAACGGATGAACCTCTCCTCGTTGAGCTTGATGATCTCTTCAAGAATGAAAGGCAGCTCCGACTGGGCGGCTGCGGTCAGGTCGGAATAGTTGATCCTTCTCTTCACATGAAGGATCTTGTCCCTCATCTCCAGCTCCTTGCCTATGTATACCTTCTCCCCCACGTTCATCACGATATTCGGTTTCGGAGAGAGCTCCAGGAGTTTGAATTCCAGCTCTCCCAGGCCGAATGCCAGGGGCTCTCTTTTAAAACCTTTTCTGTCAGGATGACCCTGGGGTAGATAATCTAGTATGTATGCATAATCTTCCAAGATCTTCCCTCCATAGATAGAATTGTTTCATATCCTATGTGAATCGATAATGTCCAATATCTGCTTTAATTCTTCCGGGGTCAGGGTGAACCTGTCCTTTGCGAATACGGGTCTTAGCTCCTGCTCGTCCCTGGGCATGAGCTCTGCTATCTTAAATGAATGTGTTTCGGTTATCCTCTCAAGCTTCTGAAGCTCCTCAATCATCTTTTGGGCCTTCTTTTGGTCTATCCTCATGAAACTGGAAACATGCTCCATGGTGGACCTTTTTTCAAAGCTCTGTATCTCCTGGATATCCTCTTCGGTCTCCTCACCCTCTTCCATCTCGACCTGGTGCTTCCTGGGGCCGAAACCATCGTCCTCCGGTCCCGTATAGATAACGCTTGGTTTATCCATTGCACTTTCCAGGAGCTTCTTCACCTCTTCGTGGGTGAGCATCCTTTCCTGTTCCTCTTCTGCTGCCATTTCCATTCCTCATTTCTTGATGACCGCCCGGGATATGGAGCAAGCCTTGTATCCCTGGGTTTTATATAAAAACTTTCAGGCTTCGAAGGAATTAGACCGGTGGAAGGCCGCTCATTCCTTGATCTTTCTCAGATGTTCAGGCCTAATGATCAGATCCTTGTGCCGGTTCTCGGTCTTGACCCTGACGACGAATGCATCTCCCCTCTTGTCGATCACTGTTCCTACGCGGCCGTGGAACCTGTGATGCGGAACGCCCTTCTGGCTCGCTGGTTCGATGACGATATTGGCCCTCTCTCCTATCTGGAATTCTTTGAGGTAGGATGTCACCGGAGGATTGCCTCTATCCCTTGGGCTCTTTCTCATTATCTTCCTGGTGTTGACCATGGTTCCCTTGGACCTCTTCACCATTTCTTTTCACCTCTTGGACGGTGCACCCTTTGGGTCGTAAAGGACCTCCATCACGTCCAGCGACTCCACCTGTACCTCCTTTTTGAGGAGGGAGGAAAGCGAGGGTTCGGTTCTTCCCTCGTCACCATGAAGGACCTCCTTTATGTAGAGTCCTCCGTCGGTGAGCATCTCCACGACCTCGGGATCGGAGAACCGGAACTCGTTGCGGACCCGGAACGACGTGTCGTCGAGCTGATACAGGCCGACCCGACCGAGCGGGTCGCGCACCTCGAACGCCGAGTTCGTCGCGACACA
>JBLIRK010000022.1:0-50391 GCA_048569615.1 Thermoplasmatota archaeon
TCAGAAATCCGCCGTTAACTATAAGGGGAAAAGCCGGGTTGACGTGGTTCCGGCTAACGAGGAACCACGATGCGAAAGCAGGGCCTAGCGAACCAACCTATTTCCATTTGTGGGAGAGGTTGATAACAGAAAAGTTACCCCGGGGATAATTGAGTTGTCGCTGGCAAGAGTTCATATCGACCCAGCGGCTTGCTACTTCGATGTCGTCTCTTCCTATCCTGGTGGTGCAGCAGCTGCCAAGGGTGGGGTTGTTCGCCCATTAAAAGGGATCGTGAGATGGGTTTACACCGTCGTGAGACAGGTGTGTTGCTATCTTTTGGAAGTGTTTTGATCTCTGCGGGGCAGGTCCCTTTAGTACGAGAGGAACAAGGGGTCGTGGCCTCTAGTTTACCAGTTGTTCGGTAGAGCACTGCTGGGCAGCCACGCCATAGAGGATAAAAGCTGAAGGCATCTAAGCTTGAAACCTCCCCCAAAAAGAGAGATCTTCAAGGGCTCCCATAGAAGATGGGTTTGATAGAGTCGGGGTGTAAGTATCAAGGTTCGCCGAGATATTCAGCCCGCGACCACTAACAGTCCGGATCGCATTCCAGATTACCGGCTCAACCGTTTGACGGCACGCATGTGAACGAGAAGATACCATTCGAGACGAGGGGGTGGACGGTCATAGCGGTGGGGATCACCCGGTCCCATTCCGAACCCGGAAGTTAAGCCCGCCCGCGTTCCCTGCTGTACTGTGGTGCGCGAGCCCATGGGAACCTTGGATCGCTGTCCCCCTCTCGTCTTACCCCACCCTTTTTTTCCAGTTTGATTATTATACGTTGAGTATCGTCAGCAGAGCATGACCGCGGAGCCCTTCCCATCGTTCGCTGTCGATATCGATGGCATAGTGGAATTGATAAAAGGGAGAGGATACGAGAGGATCCTGCTCCAGGTTCCTGAAGGATTGAAGAGGGGAGCCCTTGAGCTTTCACGGCGCATTGAACGGGAAACAAAGGCGAAAGCATTCATCGACGGGGAGCACTGCTACGGCGCCTGCGACCATTCCGGTACAAGAGCAAAACTCCTGGGACTCGATGCCGTGGTCCATCTGGGCCATGCCGACATCCCGCATATGGAAAGCGAATGTTCGACCCCTGTCCATTATTTCATCACTCCGATGAAATTGAACACCGCCCCCCTTATCAAAGGATTGGAAAGGATCGTCGGGGAAGCGGGAGTGAATGCTTTCGGAATTGCCTCCACCGTACAGCACCTGGAACTTCTTGGCCCCGCAGGGCAGTACCTGGAGAGCATAGGGAGAACATTTCTGATAGGAGGGGCCGGCAGGAGAGAGGAATACCCGGGCCAGGTACTGGGATGCTCCTTCCGCTCCCCGAGACGCATATCGGACGAGGTGGAAGCCTTCATCTACATCGGGACGGGAAGGTTCCATCCAATAGGGATGGTCAGCGCAGTCAAGAAGCCTGTCTGGGCCGTGGACCCAATGACCGGAGATGTAACGATCTACGGTCAGAATGATCTTGATATTTTCCTCAGAAGGCGCTTCGGTGCGATCACAAAGGCCAAGGAGAGCATCGAGAAAGGGGGGGTCATCGGGATCGTTGTCGGTACCAAACCCGGACAGATGAGGAAGGAACTTTCCGAGAAAGCCCTCCGGGCCTGTGAGGGAGGGGGAGCGACAGCATCGCTTATCGTCATGGACCATATAGAGCCCATGAAACTGCGCTCCCTGGGCATCGAAGTCGCTGTGATAACAGCATGCCCGAGGATCGCATACGATGACAGTCCGAGATTCCTTGAAGAAGGGATTGTCGTGCTCACCGTCAACGAGCTGATGATAGCCCTGGGAAATGACGAATGGGAGAGCTATGTCTTCGATGAGGAATGGTAATTCCCTACCGCTGTCCTTCTCGGAACATGTTGTATCAGAGGTAGATAACGATGAAGAAAATCGATGCGATCCCGAATACGATCAAGAAGGATGCAACGAACAGATAGGCAATGATCGCCATTGTGAAGTAAACGGGGTGCTCGTCTTCATAATAAGTGACCCTGTCGTATTGGATGCCCAACCTATCCCTTGAACTGGCCGCAATATGGCCTTTGTAGTAGCTGCTTACAGAGTAGTAAATGAAGAGCATCCCAAGAAGCATGAAGACCCATGAAATGATGGTAACGGGAGTGAAGATGATGGATGTCAGGGTCGCCCCGATGATGAGAATACCAAATCCGACCAAGAGGAGGATTTTGAGCAGTTTCATTCTTCGCTTTTTCACCTCGTACGGAACGTATCCCTCAAACTTTCCCCTCGACATCATCACCGATCTGGGATGTTTTGGATAAGATTAATAATTGTTCATGGGACCGGAACCTAAATCGTCTGCAGGGATCATTCGTAGTACTCGAAGGCCTCTATGATATCCATGTATGCACCATCGAAACCAGAGGAGATCAGCCTGTCGAAATAGGAATCGGGCTCCCCGAAAAGGACATTCTGCCATTGGTTGTCCCAGTACTTCACCTTGTAGTTCCCATCCCAATCCGGATTCTCCCTGTCAATGAATTCGGGGCTCCCGACCTTCCAATCCTCCTTCCAGTAGTAGCGGTAATCCTCGGCCTCGCCTATGGATATGTAGGAAATGACCAGGCGGCTCCCGCCGTTCTCCTTAACTCTGAGGGAGCTGACCTCCTGGGGAGTGAGCATCACTCCGTCCTCGAAGAAGGCATCTATTATCAGTACATCATAATCCGTTTCCCTGAGGGCTTCCAGATATTTTTCCCTTGTATCGAATCCCGAAGTATCCAGCAGATAGAGGAAGTTCCCTGCTTCCGAGAGGGAAGTGATATTCCTGTCATTCGTATCAAAAGGCTCACCCGGATAGTCCGGAATATTGTCCAGGTCCCTCCGGTCCGCCGCGAAGGAGATGTATCCTCTGGCTTCGTTCCTTTCATAGGAATCGTCCATCTTATCATGATCTTGGCAGTAATCGGTCACCAGTGCCTGAAGACCGTTCTCCTCTCCCAGATCGAGGAGTGCCTGGAGCCTCTCCGTCTCCTCCGAGGGGGTCTTTCTGTTGTCACCATCATACCCGTAGAGAAGGTCCTCCTGGCCCATTCCGTCGATCGAGTTGATGTAATCCATGGCCGGAGTTCCGGCTGTGTCGGGTTCGAGAGAGAGCAGGTCATGGCCGTTCTGCGGTATCAGTATGAAATCCGGGTCCGCCTGCCTGGTGTAATTGCCTATGTCCATGACAAGTTCCCGCATCCTCTGGCGGTAAACGGGATCAATTTCACCCTCCTCTTCCTTCTCTTCATTGAGGCACCCCGCCAGACCTGCGGATAAGAATGATATCAGCAAAAGGATTATGCATATCCTGGTCACGGAAACAGTATGGTTTACCTGGTCTATGAACATTATCCGATCAGGTCCTTCCTCATCAGGAGCAGCAGGGTTCCCATGATGATGTTGAAGCTCATAACCACAATTATGATGATGGGAAGCGGCCCCATCTTGAAGCCGTCATCCTTATCCTTTCCATCCGCAGGCTCCATCCCACCGGGTGAGCCCTCATCATTACCATTGTGGGCCTCATCTTCGGCGTCATCCCCACTGATGAAAGCCGTATCCTCATCATCATCAGGTCCTTCATCATTCGAAGGGGCCCCTCCCGGAGAGCTGTCATACGGATAATAACTCACATCCCTCTCCTGGGAGAGCAGCCATCTGTCGGGATCGTAGGGGAGCTCGTCCGAATTATCTCCGTGACCGTCGCCGTCGGAATCCTTCCATTCCTCCGGATCGTATGGGAACGCATCCCACTTGTCGCAGATCCCGTCGCAGTCCGTATCGGTCCATCCGTCGGGGCCGGGAGGATCTACCTTCACTTCCTCTCCCTCCGCTTCATCGGCTTCGTTCGATTTGACAGAATTGGGATCATACCATCTCGTGCTGTCATCGGGGAAGGAATCGAATGCATCGGCGATCCCGTCCCCGTCCGTATCCTCTTCCATTGAGATGTATTCGGGTGGCGGAGGTGAAGGACCGCCGGTCCCGCCCTCACCATCGCCGTCGGCGCTGTTGCTGCTTCCCCCATATCCGGTCGAACCCCCTCCGCCTCCAAGGCTGTACGAGGACCCGCCGGAATCGTAATCGTTGGAATCGCTCCCGGAGAATTCCGTTTCGAAGGAGCCAACATCGATGAAGAAAGCAGTGAACGGGGTCATGAATCCGTACTTGAGCGACAGGTCGACGATCTCCTTTATCGTAAGGTTCGTCCCGCCCTGTATGGTCATCATGTCCAGGAGATATTTCACCCGGGCGAATGCCCAGGACTTCTCGATATAGCTGTTCTTGCTGTCCGGGCTGACCTTGAAAGTACCATTGATGTACCTCACTCCGCTCCCGGTGGTTCCCCTGATCGAAGAATTCACATTCTTCACTTCCCGGGATATCTTTCCGGTTATGACCATCTCGGAGCCATTGAAGATGAAATCAGCCCTCTTCGGATATACATCGGTCACTCCCGGAGAATAATCAAAGGAAAGGTTTGCAAGAAGCGGTGTTGATATCATCTTGTAGAAATCGATGAGCTGGTCGGCGGAATCAATGTCATCGTATATGCGTACCCCCATTCCGTGGTTCTCCAGTGCAAGGGCCTTGAGGAACTCGAAATCCAGATCGAAACCGAAGCCCAGAGTATAAATGGAGGCATTGATGCTGTTGAGCCCGAGGATGTTCTTCCTTATGGTATCCGGTGTAGTGTATTTTCCCCGGTTCGCTAGACCGTCGGTAAGGAGCACTATTATCGGAGCGCCCCTGATGCTGGAGACGGACAGGTTCTTCAGCTGAGACAGGGCCAGCTCCAGGCCGTCGTTGAGGTTGGTGCTTCCCCCTGCCGATATCCTGGACACATAACCCGCCGCCGATCCCTTGTTGGATTCGTTGGCCGCCTTGAGATCGTTCCAGAACGAATAGATGTCCGAATCGAACATGATGATATTGAACCTGTCATCCTTTCCAAGCTTCCAGATGATGTCCTCGAATGCCTCCTTCAGTTGGGTGATCTTCATACCGCCCATGGATCCGGACTTATCAAGAACGAAGACTATGTCCTTGTTGAGAGATCTGGATGCAATGGTCCCGGTGGTAGGTGTGAACACGTGGAAGAAATAGGCCTCCTTCCCGCTGTCGTAGGTCAGGAACTTGCCCGTGAGCGGCTGTTCCCTTACCCGGTACCTGATGTGAAGGTTCGAGACGTACCTGATATTATGGTCCTTCAACAGCACTTCGCAGGACGAGGCGGAATTCCAGGTCGTTTTGACCATGGTGTACTTGCCGGTGGCATTGAGCTTCGTGATATTGTCCAGGGCCTGTATCGAGATCTTCAATTCTATCTCCGGAACAAGCCGGCCCTGATTGATGTCCGAGAGGTAGAGATCGAAGCAGTAGTCGCCCAGGTATCTCTGGTTGTACCTCTCGTAGGTCAAGGAGGCTGTGATCTTGTCCCCGGGGGCAAAGGAGATCCCGTAAGAGAATCTGGTTGTTCCCCGCGAGAGCAGGATGCCGGCGGATGTGCCCTTCTGAACGGAGCTGTTGAACTTATTCTGGGCATCCTCCTTGGTGTAGAGCTTGGCGTTGTATGTGATCCCGTTCTTGGTTACCGCGAATCCTGTGATGAAAGCGCCTTCCGGGATCTTGAACTGGAAGGTTTCATTGGCAGATGCCGTGCCGTTGTTGAAAAGTGCCTGCTTTATTGTGGTCTTCTCGAAGGAGTTCTTGAGGCTCGAATCGACCTTTATCGACATTATCTCGATCGGATCAGTGGACCTCGCTTGACCTTCGGAGCTTCCACCAAGCCCCATAAGGAGGCCGGAAACCACTATGGTGAAAGCCAGAAGAAAGATCAGTGAACTCCGATATTGAGAGCTGTTATTCGGAGTCATGAAGTTTTCATTTGGAGGTCCGCTTATTAATACTTATTAGCACAAGAACTGAACAGTTTTTACCTACCCTGCTTCCTAGAATGCCCTGCTTAGCCTCTCGCAGGCGTCATCGATGTCCTTCTCCAGCGTCTTGCTCTTCCAGCTTATTATTTCGCTCGAGATGACGTTAGCTCCTCTGGATTCCATTGTGGTCTTCATTGCCTTTGCGGCGCTGTTCCCTCCGGTCCATTTCCACCGGAGGGCCTTGGTGATCATGCAAGCTCCCCTCTTGCCGTCAAGCCGCGGCAGCTCCTCAAGGTACTTCCTCATGATCTGGTTCAGCCTGAATGCCTCGACCCATGATGCGAGGACGATCCCGTCGTAATTGTCTAGCCGGGGGAGCCCCTCGAAACTGACGTTGGCGGCCCCTCTCTTCGGATCGCCGATGACCTTGATCTGCTCTAGCTTGACGGAATGCCCTCTTGACGAGAGCTTCTTTTCCAGTTTCCGGGCTGCCGAAAGAGTGTTCCCCGTCTGCGAATATACCACTATCGCTATCCTCATGCCCCTACCTCTTGTCCGTGAATTGATCCGTCATAAAGTGGGGACTACTTAAAGGACCCGATAACAAGGGACGTATCGGAGATCCTTCAGGATGCCAGAAAGGACATCAGGAAGGCAAATCCGATGAGCAATGATATCAGGACAAGGACCCCCGACCCGATTATTACCAGGATGTTTATCGTCATCAGCCTTCCGTACATGCTCTCCTCGGATCTGTCCGTGATCAGATATGGTTTCTTCCCGTATAACTTCGAGATCGTGAACGGCATTACCATCGGGTCCATCTCAAGGGAGGGCTCAAGACCGGCATCGATCGCTGTCCCGAGAATATAGACCTCCCTGCCGGGTGAAATGAAGCTCTCTTCATATCTGAGGGACTGGTTCAGAACGCCGAAGAATCCCTTTTCGCTAATGCCTTGACTCTGAAGGAAGCTGCTGAACTGTGGAGATGCATTGGAGAATGTGCCCGTCCGCTGTGAGGTCTTCATGGTCAGCTCCGTCTTGGCGTTCCTCGGGTCAACCTTCATCTTGGCGGTCCCGTCGTTCACGAAGAACGGGACACCATCATTCCTCTTCCATATGGTTCTCCAGCTCGAACTCTTCCCGTGGCTTTCCAGCCTCTGGACCTTGGTATCGTACATCAGGGCATCGTAGCCGTTGACAGGGGTCCGGAGCACCCTGCCCATTATCGGCTCCCCCCTTCCCTTGACCTCCACGAAACCGGGTCTGATATCAACTATCTGGGACGTTTCCGTCTTCTTCATCAGATTGGCGAGTTTCAATTTCAGGGCCGACCGGATGATGAGAAAGGTCGCCACCCCCAGTAGGCCTAGGATAAAGGGCATGAAACAGATCAAAATAGTGATATCGGCCATTTCAAATACTGATGGACGGCTCATTTAATGAAGGTTTTCATCGGAGGCTTTCCTCATCCGGTTTCCTGATGTATTTCAGGTCCAGCCTTCCGTTTACCATCATGCCCTTCTTGACCCTCTTCAGCAGATCGAAGAGCCCCATCATGTCCTCCTGGAGCTCGGGGAGGAACTCGAAGAGGACCCATGTCAGGAATATCATCATGACCAGGGACAGCACCTTGGCATATATGTTGTGGGCGTCGTAGAAGGAGATCCTTCCGGCATAGACAACGGCGATAACACCCACGTTCCTGAATATGTTGGTCACGAATATGATGGGGATCACCGCCAGCAGGGCAGCGAACTTCCTCTGGGAATCCGTCATCTTAAGTATGTTCTTGATCCCGTTCCTCTTGGACCTTACCCAAAATGAAGCGGAATCCTCCGTTCTTCTCAGTTCCTTCTCGGCCCATCCCTTCCATTCTCCTTTGTCGGTCCTGGTGGCTATCACGGCGGCGGAGAAGAGGAAAAGAGCGAGTGCCGCGGTGCAGGCGAACACTATCCTGATGGAGGCATCGTTGGGGTCCCCGGAAGCTATCACGAGCCCATCGTTTATGCCCATGGGGAAACCGCTCTGGATGGTGACATCGTTCCCGAACAGGACCAGAACACCGTAGGTCGCCCATGCCACGACGTAGATGAGGGCTCCCTGGGTCTGGGGGACATGCTCCAGGATGAAGTAGGCAAGACCGGTGATGGCGGCTGTCCTCAAGAGCCAACCTATGGATTTGGTCCTCTCGCCCCATTTGTGGTCAAGATAGCAGTGTGCTGCAATGAATCCGAAAAGAAGGAAGCCCATCATCGCGATGGCTCCGTTGACGACATCGAAATGGGAAGGCTCAAAGTAAACGAATGCCTGGGTCAACCAGAAGAGTCCGAAAACCGCGCTCCCCAGCCCTCTCACTAGGGGAGAATACTTACCCCCCCTGTCATTGTAAACATAGGATAGTATGACAAGGGAAGGCAGCAGAAGAAGCCACTCCCAGATCGTGATGCTTTGGATTACATCCTTCCCGAAATCGGAAACCTCAGGAATGAATGGGAAATTTAGCAAATGGATGATACTGGCCAATGGATCCATCGGGCTATCGAATCCGGTCTAGACCTTACTTGATAATTAAATTAGTGGTATCAATGACCTGGGATCGCCATTATCGGAAATTCACTTTCCCGAGAGCTTTTTATGGATGGCATCGGCGGCGATCCTCCCCGCTCCCATTGCCTGGATCACCGTTGCCGAACCGGTGACAATATCTCCGCCGGCGTAAACGAACTCCTTTGAGGTCTCATTCGTATCCGAATTCACCACCACGTAGCCCCATTTGTTAAGCTCGACATCCGGAAGGGTGGCGAATATCACGGGATTTGCCCCGGTCCCTATGGAGACTATGGCCATATCGCATTCCAGTATGAACTCCGAACCCTCCATCGGAACCGGCCTTCTCCTACCCGAGCTGTCCGGTTCCCCCAGCTCCATCTTGATGCACTCCATGGCCTTTATGCAGCCGTTCTCATCACCTATATACCGGACAGGATTGGTCAGCAGATGGAACTCAACACCTTCCTGCTCCGCATGATGGACCTCTTCCGCCCTTGCCGGAAGCTGCTCCTTTGCCCTTCGGTAAACGATCATTGCCTTATCGGCCCCGAGCCTAAGCGCTGTGCGGACCGAATCCATAGCCACGTTTCCCCCACCGATCACCGCAACTTTCTTGCCTCTTTCGACCGGAGTAGCATATGCGGGGAAAAGATATGCCTTCATCAGATTGGCCCTTGTAAGGTACTCGTTGGCGGAATAGATGTTGTTGAGATTCTCACCGGGAATGTTCATGAACCTGGGCAGACCGGCCCCCACTCCGATATATACTGCATCGAATCCGTCCTCTTTAAGCAGTTCATCCACGGTCCTTACCCTTCCTATCACCGAATCGACCTCAAGGTCGACCCCCTGTTTCAGAAGATTTTCCACCTCTGCCTGCACGATCTTCTTAGGAAGCCTGAACTCCGGTATCCCGTAGGTCAGCACTCCTCCGGGTTTATGCAGGGCTTCGAAGATCGTCACCTCGTATCCCAATTTTACCAGATCGCCGGCAACTGTCAATCCGGAGGGTCCGGAACCGATAACCGCGATCTTCTTACCCGTAGGGGGGGCAGATTCCGGGATCTCTGTGAGCCCCATATCCCTCTCATAATCCGCGCAGAACCTTTCCAGATATCCTATTGCTACCGACTCACCTTTAATTCCCAACACACATTTGGACTCGCACTGGACCTCCTGAGGGCAGACGCGCCCGCATACCGCGGGCAGAGAGTTGGTCTCCTTTATCTTCCTGGCAGCGGCGGCATACTTCTCTTGCTTGATCAATTGAATGAACTCCGGTATCTTCACTGCGACAGGACATCCCGTCCTGCAGAGGGGATTCTTGCAGTTGAGACACCTGGCGGCCTCCTTCAAGGCCAATTCTTCGGACAGACCAAACGGCACCTCCTTGAAGTTGCGGGCTCTGATCTCCGGAGGCTGCTCTGGCATCTTCACACGGCCGGTTAGAGCGACCATCAGGCCTCACCTCCTGTGCTGTCCTTCCTCTTCTCCCTTTCATATCCCGTATCTGACCTGCAAGCGTGCGATTGGTAGGAAACTGCTTCCTCCTCGCGGTATATATGCTTCCTGATGAAGAGCTCCTCCCAGTCAACAAGATGGCCGTCAAGCTCCGGACCGTCAACACATACGAACTTTGTCTCCTCGCCGAGAGAGACACGACAGCACCCGCACATCCCGGTACCATCCAGCATGATAGCGTTAAGGGCAACGCCGGTGGGAATATTATGGGGCTGAGTTGATTTGGAGCACTGCATCAGCATGAAGGTGCATCCCATGAAATAGGCCCGGTCGAAATTCCTTCCTTCCTTTATCAATTCCTCCAGTTTGTCCTGAACATGCCCTTTCATGTCCGACGAACCGTCCGATGTTGCAATGTAAAGTTCATCGGATACCGACCTCAGGTTCTCGATATTGTAAAGAAGATAATTGCTTCTGGCCTCCATTATTACCGTAACGTGGTTCCCTGCTTCCTTCATCGCTTTTGCTATAGGATATATTCCGCCTATCCCGAAACAGCCGCCGCCCAGGACCACATTGCCGAACCTTTCAACCTTTGCGGGATGCCCCAGAGGTCCTGCAAGGCTGTAAAGCGAATCCCCCTCGTTCAGGGATATCAGCTCCATTGTGGACACACCCAACTCAAGCACATATAGAGTGATCGTCCCCTCGATCCGGTCCCAGTCACAAAGGGTCAGGGGTATCCTCTCTCCTTTTTCATTTGCCATCGCAAGTACGAACTGGCCCGCTTCCGCCTTCTTTGCTATTCGGGGGTCTCTGATCACGAACTTGTGAACATTCGGGACCACCTCGAACTTCTCCAGGATCTTGTATTCCCTTATCATCATCCCACCTCCCTCTGTCCGGGGGTCATATCTTCTGGAAAGATCCCGTCCTCTTTGGGGATGCGGTCGTTCTCCTCCAGATATATCCTCAGATCCTCCACAAGTTCATGTATGGGCGTTCCCCTGTATCGGACGACATAGGGGGGATGTTCGGTGAGATGTAGAAGTCCAGGTTCTGATACTGGTATCAGTACTTTCCTCTCCGGCACCGGAGGACGCTCACCCCCGCCGAAGAACGAGATTGCGGATGCCATCTCCTTTCTAATATCCGCAGCATTCTCATATTCGAAATATGCGGATCCAAGCGCCTTTGCCAGACCCTTCAATATCTGCCATTCGGGAAGGGCCATCCCCGGCGGTTCGACAGCTTTCCTAACCTCCCACTCCCTCCCGTCGAATGAAGTGAAATGCCCGTTCTCTTCCGAGAAAGCGGCAGCGGGAAGTATAACATCGGCCATCGAATCAAGTTCAGAGGGATAAATCTCCGAGAGGACCATGAATTTGGCGCCTCTGAGCTGCTCTGCCGGTATGGAAGCTTCATTTACATAAACAGCCTGAAGGTCACCCCGTCTGATGCCAGTGATCATTCTCAGATAATCCTTCCCGGCCGTCCTGTCTTTCTCATATCCGGGTTTGTAACCATTCAGACAGCCTGAATCGGCCACGCCTCGGATATTTCCCTCTTCCAGCAGGGGTATGAATCCCCTGTTCATACCAAGTATGGTCAGAATGTTGTTGACCTCACTCAGGATCTGGGTCGGAACGGGGTCCTCCAGGATCCTCGATCCCACCATTATCACACCTTTCTTGGAGGACTTCAATATCTCCGTGATGCTTGAGAACTCCTTCTCCATCACACCTGTCAGCCTGATAGCGTCAATGAGCCTGAGCCCGTCCAGGGATCTTCTGAAATCCACGTAGGAGTCAAGCTCCTCGAGCTCTGTGACCTTCACATTGTTCATAAGGAGCTTAGTAAGAGATGCAAGGAATGTACGGAGGGACCCGGGTTCGATCCTTACATGCATGTCAGATTCCACATCCAGATCGTTCTTCGTATCATCCACGATTATGATGTTCGCTCCATTCTCCCTCGCTTTGTGGATAGCCACGGGCATTCCGGGGTGTGTGAAGACCATATCATTGTTGATCAGCATGATCCATTCAGCGGTCTCCACGTCCTCGAGGGTGGTCCATGATGAGCTCGCCCTTCCCCTTTCTGCCAGATATTGGAGTACGACCCTTCCGAACCGGGAAAGGATATCAATATTATGCGTCCCGATGACCTCCCTGGCCATCCTGTTCATGAGGTAGGCGCTCTCATTTGTCATGTAGGGCGATGAAAGGAAACCGATCTCCTCGGGAGCGAACCTTTTCAGCGAGAGGGCAATGTAATTGTAGGCCTCTTCCCAGGATACGGGGGAAAGTCTTCCACCTTTCCGAATAAGAGGGTAATGGAGCCTTTCGGGTCCGTTGAGGAAGGCGGGGATGCAGAACCTCCCGTATACGCACGCATAGGCCCTGCTGTATGATTTGGACCTGTCAGGTATCGCAGCCATGACCCTGCCCCACTTCTCCTCAAGGATCATAGCACAGTTCATGGAGCAGAAGGTGCATATTGATTCGATTGAAGTGTCCGCCTTTCCGTGCCATTTGCTCCCCTTCGGTGACAGAGCACCCGTCGGGCAGACATCTATACATGCTCCGCAGAACCTGCATGCACCTTCTAGGTGGGTCCTTCCGAATATGGTTCCAACCTTCGTGTTATGGCTTCTCTTGGTGAAAGCGATCGCACCGACGCCACGTATCTGCTGGCACATCCTCACACATCTGCCGCATAGGATGCAGAGATTGTAGTCACGATCATAAAATGGATCATACCTCTCCAACGGCAGTCCCTTGTACTCCATCGGGATCTCCATATCAGGTATGCTTAGGTAATGGCTGACCTCACGGATCTCGCAGATCTCTCTGTTCGGGCACATGGAGCATCCGGTGATCCTTCCGGCCTTGACAGGACCTCCCCTGGTACTTTCGCAGTCTGCCCTGGAACTGCAGACAATGCAGGAATGGGGATGCTCTATCAGTATCAACTTTAAAATATTCCTCCGGAGGTCCCTGACCTCTTCATCCTCGTTGTGCACCACCATTCCGTCCTTTGCCGGTGTTGAGCAGGCAGGGGGGAAGCCTCTCATCCCATCGACCTTCACAATGCACAACCTGCAGGCTCCAAAGGCCGGTAGCTCCTTGTGGGCGCATAAGGTTGGGATGTAAATGTCAGAATCCCTGGCGGCATCAAGGATGGTCTGACCTTCTTTGAATGGTATTTCCTTCCCGTCAATGATTATTTTCATCATTGCTCACCCCCTTCCGGCCGGACATTTGCCTCTTCTATCGGAGAGATCTTGGAGATAGCCGAAATCTTAGGAGGACATGTCTCGATGCAAAGACCGCACCGTATGCATATCGAGGGATCGATGTACCTTATCTTGTTCTGGGACCCATTGACGGAGGTTACCTGTTCATCGGTCGGAGATATGGCCTTGACCGGGCACCTCCTCTCGCATGCGCCGCAACCTATGCACCTGGAACTGTCAATGGTGTACTTTATCAGGGTCTTGCATACCTTTGCGCGGCATTTATGGTCGAAGATGTGCTCCTCGTATTCATCCATGAAATACCTCAGGGTCGTGAGGACGGGATTTGGAGCGGTCTGGCCCAGGGCGCAGAGCGATCCGTTCGAGACCGTCCATGCAAGCATTCCCAGTTCATCGAGATCCTTCTTGCCAGATCTTCCGCTCTTGATCCTGGTCAGGATGTCCAACATCTGTTTGGTCCCGATCCTGCAGGGGGAGCATTTTCCGCAGGATTCCTCCTGGGTGAAAGAGATGAAATAATGAGCCACATCAACGACGCAAGTATCCTCGTCCATAACGATCATGCCGCCTGATCCCATAATGGTTCCCGCTTCTTTGAGAGATTCAAAGTCCACAACGTAATCCAAGGCTGTTTCAGGAAGGCAACCACCGGAAGGGCCTCCGGTCTGGACAGCCTTGAATTTCTTTCCATCGGGTATCCCTCCCCCAATATCATCGATTATTTTCCTCAGCGTTACACCCATCGGAACTTCCACCAAGCCGGAGTTCCTGATCTTTCCTGTCAGGGCAAATACTGCCGTCCCTTTGGTGCCCTCCGTACCTATCGAGGAATACCAGCTCGCTCCTCTCAAGATGATCTGAGGTATGGAGGCCAGGGTCTTCACGTTGTTGATATTCGTAGGTTTTCCCCACAAACCTTTTTGGGCAGGGAACGGAGGTCTCGGACTGGGCATGCCTCGCTGGCCCATGATCGAAGCTATGAGAGCTGTTTCCTCACCGCATACGAAAGCTCCCGCTCCTTCCATTATCTCCACTTCAAAGTCGAAGCAGTGTCCTAGTATGTTCTTACCAAGGAACCCTCTTTCCCTTGCCTGCCTTATGGCAATGTGGAGTCGCAGGATCGCAAGAGGGTACTCCTTCCTGGCATAGATGTATCCAGTGGATGCTCCTATGGCGTAACCGGCAATGATCATGCCTTCCAGGAGACTGTGGGGATCTGCCTCAAGGACGCTCCTGTCCATGAAAGCTCCCGGATCTCCCTCATCAGCGTTGCATATCAGATACTTCTCATTACCCGGGGCATCATGGGCGAATTTCCATTTCAACCCCGTGGGGAATCCTGCTCCGCCCCTTCCTCTTAGACCCGACGCGGTGACCTCCTCGATCACCTCCATTCGAGACATGTCCCCGAGGGCCTTTTTCATTGCCTGGTACCCGTCTTTCTCAATATAGTCATCGATGTTCTCCGGATTGATATGTCCGCAGTTGCGGAGCACCAATCTCTCCTGTTCCTTGTAGAAAGGGATATCCCTGT
The DNA here is from genome assembly GCA_048569615.1 of Thermoplasmatota archaeon. Classification (GTDB taxonomy): domain Archaea; phylum Thermoplasmatota; class Penumbrarchaeia; order Penumbrarchaeales; family Penumbrarchaeaceae; genus JAYEPK01. The sequence goes on from JBLIRK010000022.1 coordinate 14,754, forward strand.
AATAGCGGACCCTGACATCGGTCACGGGATCTGTGTAGAACAGCCTCTCCAGAGGATTTCCCTTGATGATGTGCTCTTCCAGGATCTCCCCGACATCCTCGGGACTGACACTGCAGTAAAAGGTTCCTTCGGGTTCGACAATTACTATCGGCCCTCTCTGGCAGAAACCGTGGCATCCCGTAAGCTTGACATCCACCTTATCCCCCACTCCCTTTTCCTCGATCATCGATTTGAAGGCTGCCGTTATCTTGTGGGACCGGGAGGACATGCACCCGGTACCCTGACAGACGAAAAGGGTATTCTTCATTCGTGCTCCCCTCCCTTCTGGGAATCTTCGCTCATCAGCTCATCGATGATCTTCGTGAGCTTGACGGAGCTCATATTTCCGTGGACCTCGTCATCCACAACAATGGTGGGTGCCAGTGCGCAGCATCCAAGGCAGGCTACCCTTTCGAGTGAGACCCGGTTATCCTCGCTGGTCTCCCCGGGTTCGATTCCGAACTTGTCCTTCAGGATCTCGAGCAGGTTCTCCGCACCCTTGACGAAGCAGGCAGTTCCAAGACAGGCCTTTATTGTATGCTCCCCTGGTTTCGTGAACTTGAAATGTGTGTAGAAAGTTGCAACTCCAAAGATCACATCCTCCGAAATATGCAGCTTCTCCGCGATCCTGCTAATGGCTGCAGAGGGGAGATAGCCATAGGTCTCTTGGACATCCTGGAGGATCGGGATAAGGTTCTTGACATCGGTTCCGTGATCCTCGACGATCTTGATGGTATTCTCATCATCATATTCTCTTCGGTTTTCCATGGGCATACTCTCCGGGGTTCTCGTTCTTATTCCTACTTAATGGTCCTAAAGATGTCGAATGAAGGATAACCGACGGGAACTACCATTCCCGGCTATCCTCTAGCATTATATCGTCGAGGTCCTCATGGCTGAGACCGTGCCATGTGCATCCCTGCCTGGCGCAGATATAGAAATCTATCAGCCTTGAAACCGCCTCGACCTTGAACATGATCGTCCTGGACCCGCACTCTGTGCAGGACTTGTCATCCATCGTCAGACTCTTCTGACATTGGGGGCAAAGTATGTCCTTTGCTTCGGACCTTCTAGGAATGATGATGGTTGATTTGTGGTTGAATATGTTGAGATAGGGGCTGAGGAAAAGATCCCCAACCTGCCCGTCGTTCTCTATTATCGTCAACCTCAGAATGTCATTTTCCACGAGGCTTCTTGAACAGTGGGGGCAGAAAGAATGGAGATAGGTCCCCGAGGTGATAATGTTTCTTTTTTCTTCTTTTGAAATGGTCAATTCCATAAATCTGTTATATCGGTTATTGATTATTTATATTTTAGGATTATGCAATTTTACATATTACATCCGGGCCAGGAGAGCATCATTTTGTTGCTGATGCCTCAGTTATATAAGCTCATTTTTACGAATTGCAATATATGATATTGGAATTATATATTCCTTTACAACTTATTTCCATCATTATTTATAACAAATATTCTATTTCAATGTGTTGTTTCCGGAAAGAAAATAAATATTTATATTTGAATGGATTTGAAAAGTCTCCTTTTGCAATTAATATGGGATTTTTTTTAAAAACGGATTAATATTCTGGATAATTGACAGAATGCAAATCACCGATTTCAATTTCATTTCTTTTAAAAACGTCCATAGAATCGGAATTAACTGTCGGGCATATTAAAATTCATATAACTTAACGACATCCACCCATGAGGCCCACCCTACCTGGGGGGCTGTAATCCTATCACGGGGTGTAAAGATGTTCCAGATAATCAAGCACGAGCAGTTCTCCCCTGTGACCTTCCTCTGGGAGGTCCTAGCTCCCGACCTGGCCAAAGCCTCCGAGCCCGGACAGTTCGTCATGGTGAGGATAAGGGAGGGAGGTGAGAGAATCCCCCTTACAATCGCTGATTACGATCCGGAGAAGGGAACGATCACCCTTGTCATTCAGGCCGTGGGCCGGTCCTCCAATGAGATGATGGAGCTGAGGGAAGGAGATTATATCATGGACCTCCTTGGCCCCCTGGGCATCCCCAGCCACATCGAAAAGAACGAGGGAAGGGTCGTTCTGGTGGGCGGAGGCCTCGGTGTCGCCCCGATATATCCCCAGCTCAGAAAGTACAAGGAGTTGGGGAACTACACCATATCCATCATGGGTTTTCGCAATGAGGAGCTGATCTTCTGGGCGGACAGATTCATCAAATATTCCAATGAATTCCACATTGCCACCGACGACGGCAGTGCTGGGACCAAAGGATTCGTCACAACCGTCCTCGAGGATGTTCTGAAGAGAAATCCCGATGTCTCGGAGGTCGTCGCCATAGGCCCTCTGATCATGATGAAGGCCTGTGCCGACCTCACAAGGAAATACAATGTGAAGACCATCGTGTCCCTCAATACCATAATGGTGGACGGCATCGGCATGTGCGGCTCCTGCCGTGTGACAATCGACGGCGAGGTGCAGTTCGCCTGTGTTGACGGCCCTGACTTTGATGCCCACAAAGTGGATTGGAACGAGCTCATGTCCCGACAAAAGCGTTTCTCCGGGGAAGAGTGCCATGCACAGGAGTGCTTCGAAGCGGAATGCAGGGCCAGGAAGAAGTACGAGGAGGTGCACTCATGAGCTTCAAACCCAGGCTCCCCTGTCCCGAACAGGACCCGAAGGAGAGGATCAAGAACTTCGATGATGTGGTCATAGGATACACTCCCGAGATGGCTAGGGAGGAGGCCACAAGATGCCTCCAGTGCAAGAACCCGCTCTGCGTCCAGGGCTGTCCTGTCTCAATTGACATACCGGGCTTCATCAAGGCGATCAGGGATGATGAACTTGAGATGTCGTATACCATCCTGACGGATCAGAATCCGATCCCCGCAGTTTGCGGAAGGGTGTGTCCCCAGGAAGTACAATGTGAATCAAAATGCGTTCTCGGCATCAAGAACGATCCCATATCGATAGGAAAGCTCGAAAGATACGTGGGCAACTGGGCAGTGAGGAACAACATCTGCGTCAGGGAAGAACCTTACAAGGCAAGACCTCCCAGAAAAGTAGCCGTAATAGGATCGGGACCCGCAGGACTTGCATGCGCCCAGGACCTGGCGCTCGCAGGCGTTGATGTCACCGTCTTCGAAGCCCTGCATACATTCGGGGGAGTCCTGAAATACGGGATCCCATCCTTCCGTCTTCCCAAGAGTGTGATCGACGCGGAGCTGGGTAAGATCAGGAAGCTGGGGGTCAACTTCGTTTCAAACCATGCAATAGGGAGGATCTTCACAATTCCTCAAATAATGAAGGATATGGGTTATGACGCAGCGTTCATCGGGACGGGAGCCGGGCTTCCGAAGTTCCTCAACCTCAAAGGGGAAGGATTGAACGGGGTACAATCCGCAAATGAATTCCTTACCAGGGTAAATCTCATGAACCCTCCCGGGATCAATGAATGCTACACTCCCATCGGCTGCGGGAAGAAGGTGGCCGTCATCGGGGCGGGGAATGTGGCAATGGATTGCGTGAGGACCGCGATCAGGCTGGGCGCCGAGAAATCCATGATTGTCTACAGGAGAGCCAGGGAACAGGCCCCGGCCAGGGTGGAGGAGGTTCACCACGCCGAACAGGAGGGGGTGGAATTCCACTTCCTTTCAAATCCCATTGAAATAATCGGAGAGAACGGTTGGGTAACGGGATTGAAGCTCCAGAAGATGCAGCTTGGAGAGCCCGATGCCTCGGGCAGAAGAAGACCTGTCCCCATACCCGACACCGAATTCATCCTCGAATGCGACACAGTCGTGATCGCAGTGGGTACCAAATCGAATCCGATCATAGGGCAGACAACACCGGGTCTGAAGCTGAACGACTGGGGATACATCGAGGTCGATGACGACCAGATGACATCGGTTCCGGGAGTCTTTGCCGGGGGCGATATCGTAACCGGATCCGCAACGGTCATACTCGCAATGGGAGCCGGAAAGACAGCTGCCAAGGGGATCCTGAAATACCTAGGCGTGGTGACGGTCACTCCCAATGTCTGTGATCCGGTCCCGAATATGTCAGAGAATTAGACCTTGGGCTTCATGAGCGTCCCCCAAAGGAACCGGTTCATCATGACGAAGTATCCTATGTTGATAAGCACGACCACGAGGAATGCCGTCCAACCCCCGGCCACGGAGCTGAAAGAAAGGAGGAGGGCGAAGGTGGAAAGGACCTCCATAAGGGCCATATCCTTCACGCATCTTCCATGATCCCATTTTCTGCTCCCCATGAGCCTGTGGTCCTGTACGACCATCGCAAGTGATAAAATGATCAATGCAAGGTAGTACCAGGCTTCGGCTTCCAAAATTATCAGTATCCAGAAGAGACCTGCGATGGAAGCGGACTTGATGATCAGTGAGAATGACCTTGCTGTGGGGGAGCTGCGGAATTCCCCGTCCTCGACCCATACTCCGAGGGTTTTTAGAAAAGAGGCCTCGTCCATATCAATATCCTTGAGGTCACCCTCGACCATTATCTGGTAGATTATCTGAAAGACCAGGTAGAGGAACGCTATCAGCATCACGGCGCCGAGATCGTTCGTTACATAGGGGAATCCCTCTTGAAGCTCAAGGACCCCTCCGGACCCAAAGTAAGCAAAGGGCAGCAGAAGCGAATGGGCGATAGCTATCGGAATGAATTTGCTCCCGATCCGCTTTCCGAATATGTTGTAAAGAAAGCCCATTCCCGTCAGCAGAATCAGGACAGCCAGGGGAAGCAGGGCGAAACCGGAGATTATTGCACCGTAGAAGAAGGAAACCATGATCAGCAGGATGCATGTGCCTCTTGCCAAATATGGGTCCAACACACCTCTCTGGAGCGGGTGGTGGGACTTGTGGGGATCATCCCTGTCAAATCCCTGGATAAAATCCTCCGCGGAGTTATGGCCGTATCCTCCGTTGTGGTAGAGCCACCCGAATATCAGGAAAAGGAGTACTTTTACATCCCATACGGTTCCCACCGCCAGAGCCGAGCCCGCAATGGTTATTATCATCTCCAGAGGGCTTGTGTGGCTCCTGAAAAGCTGCAGCCAGTCCCTCAATGTGGCCATGAAGGGGAATGATTCGAGGTCTTATATTCCATTTGCGAGTGAATGTACTAAGCTCTTGTTCCGCCTGTCGCTACGTTGGCATCCACACGGCCGTATCCGAAATAAGCATCCCTATCATCATCACCAAGGTCAAGAGATGAGACTTGCAGTATGGTCCTTACCTGGGCATTCGTCAGGGACGGCGTCATCTCCCAAACCAGCGCAGCAGCTCCGGCAACATGTGGGGTCGACATTGAAGTGCCGCTCCCAACCGCGTAGCCTCCATCCTTATACGTGGAGAGTATCTCAACACCGGGTGCGGCAAGCTCAACCTGGGCTCCATAGTTGCTGAATGTTGCGAAGGTGTCCGATGATGTGGTCGCCGAAACTGCGATCACCGAATCCAGAACTGCTGGATAATTGACGCTCCCAGCCTCGTTTCCGGCAGCAGCCACGATAACAACACCGTTGACGTAGGCATAATTGCAGGCATCCCGCAATACGTTATTGTAATCGGAGGATGCACCAAGGCTCATGGAGATTATGTGTATGTCGTTATCGGTGGCATACTTTATGGCATCGGCTATCCAGTAGATGCTGCCGCTGCCGGTCCGGTCCAGAACTTTGTAGGCATACAAATTCACATCCGGAGCCACCCCTTTCACGCCAATATCATTGTGGAGTGCCGCGATGGTGCCGGCCACATGGGTTCCGTGTCCGTTGTCATCATCCCATTTATTCACATCAACCTTACGTCCTGTCGGAACGAAGTTCCTCCCCCCCATAACATCCAGGTCCGGATGGTCCTTGTCAATTCCCGTATCCAGAACCGCAATATTGATACCGGTTCCATCATAGGACCCCCAGACAAGGTCAGCATCTATCTTATTGACGCCCCAGGGAATGACCTCAGCCGGTTGAGGGGGATCTTCGGCGGGGGGTTTCCCCGGTTTTTCGGGTTTGGCCATTATCTGGAAATCTTCATCAAGCATTCGCGCCCATGGCACATCATCCAATTCAGCAGCAACGATAGGAATGAAACCTACCGCAAGTGACAGAATCACCAATACCGCCAACATCTTGTTTCTCATAAGAACACCTACGGGGACTGAATGATGATATCTTTCAGGGCTATTTAAACAATGCCTCGATTGTTAATTTGAAACCCATTACAGCTTCCAGCTGAACAATATTTCCAAAATGGACCCGAGAAGTGAAAAATAAAAACCGAACGAGGCCGAACCGAAATGGGAGGTCGAGAATTGCTCCATCTGCCCACCCTGGAAGAAAAGGATGTTCGGTGCGAATATAAAGGCGAATACAAGCACCAGAAATGATGAAGCTCCAAGACCAATGGAGATCGTTCTGGCCCCCATAGATCCTGACACTGCCGCCGAGAGTCCGCAAACGAGAAGCGAGATATTGATGACCATCAGGCCGGTGACCTCTTCCTCGAAGACCTTTCCTCCATCCTCTCTCCTAACCAGGTCTATGGGAGCCGTCCATACTTCACTTCCATCAACCTCCGTACGAAACAGAGAGAAGTCATCCCACAGAAGCCCAAGGACCACGGGGGAAATGATAAACAGGCATGAGAGGAAGATCAGAGCCATCTTCCATGAGGGGGATCTGACCAACGTGTCCTTTAAATCCTTACCAGATTCGAGCATGGTGCTCCTGAAAAGGATGCCGCCTGCGACCAGGAGCACGGGTCCGGGGAGGAACCACACGGGCCCGACCGTGAAAAAGCAGACAACACCTGGTATCAGAATGCCCATAAGCAGAATGATGGGATTCTCTCCCTTTCCGAGCTTATCCCTTTTCAACCACTTGTATGATGAGAACAGCGCCATGAATGCAAGAAGGATCGTAATCAGACCAAGGACCACGGGCTGCTCCTTGCTGCCGAAGACCCATGAGGATGAGCCGGAGACCATCTGCAGGAGGCCAAAGATGGCGCCTGCCGCTCCGGCGGCAATTGCGGCCTTGGGTGCCAGGGAGGAGCTGCTCCTTTCCTGCGGGACCTTGGCAGCACCTTCAGAAAATTTCTTCTTCTCAGCCATCTGGTTCGAATGATGGTGCTCCTCCGATTTGAAATTGATTGAAGCATAAACCTATTACCTGATCCGGATATCATGCCGAAAAGGAGGCAGGATCTTATGCCGGTAGAGCAGATCAGAGTGGGATCGGATAATTTCAGTTACCTTGTATACGACGGAAGAACAAGGTTAGCGGCCCTGGTGGACCCTGGTTTCGATGCTTCAAGGGCAATGGAGATGATAATGAACCTGAGCCTGGATCTGAAATATCTGGTCAACACACATCATCATGGGGACCATGCAGGGGACAACAGCAGTGTGCTTGGAAGCACAGACGCGAAACTTGTGCTATCCAGCGCCGAGAGACCGGATCTGAGAAAACGGGCAGATGTTCTCGTGGACGACGATCAGAAGCTGAACTTGGGTGATATCAGTCTGGGTTTCATTCACACTCCGGGTCATACTCCCGGATCCGTGTGCATTCTGGTGGATGACGAGTTCCTGATAACGGGAGATACTCTTTTCATAGGTGATTGCGGGAGATGCGATCTCCCCGGTGGGAGCATAGAGGATATGTTCCGCTCCCTCCAGAGATTGAAGGAGCTGGATGAGGGCCTAATCGTCCTGCCGGGACATGATTACGGTTCTATACCCAGTGATTCCCTGGGAAGCCAAAAAAGAATAAGCAATGTCCTTCTCGCAAGGAGCCTGGATGAGTTCTCGAGGCTTTGACATTTTACTTTCCATAGAGCGGCAGCAGGATTACGAACTTGGCACCCTTGGTATGGTCACCCTTCACCCTGTCCTCAACGTATATTTCGCCGTTGTACCTGTCCACGAGGGCCTTGACTAGTGAAAGCCCCATCCCCGTATGCTTTGCGGATCCCGCTTCCTTCATCCTGGTGAAGAGGTCCTTCTTGGAAACTTCAGGGATCCCTTTTCCCTTATCGACGATCTCGATCCTTGCCCTCTTTCGATCGGTGGTTATGATAACATTGGTCTCTATGTAGGGCTTTTCAACACCGTGGGCCTTCAACGCATTGTGATAGATGTTGAAAAAGACCTCCTCGATCAGCGGCTCGGCCTGGACCTTAATGGCCGGACCTTTCGGGACGTTGAACTTGTAATTCACTTCGACATCCTGGTAGGAAAGGAGCACGCTGGTAAGTGCTTTCTTCATTGTAGTTACGAGTTCGATAGGTTCTGGTTTGTAGGGCGTCGTAGTGGCTTCGGAGTATTTCCGGACATTCTTCATCAGGGTCATGGACCTATTGAGAAGCTCGCGGTTTCTGACCATGATCTCCTCCGCCTTCTCCTTATCCGACTTTATCATATCATAAAGATAATGCCCCGAAAGGAGTCCCTGATGGATGTTCCCTATATCGTGCAGCAGCAGGTCCATGTAGAAGACCGAGCGGTTCTTCTCATCCTCAAGCTTCCTCTCGAGCTTCTTCCGCCTTTGGATGTCCTTGTCCAGCCTGGCATTGGTCTGGGTAAGCTCACTCGTCCTCGCCCTAACGCGGTAGCGAAGAACCATTGTGGTGATGAAAAGGAAGACCACTATGCCGAGGATGATGAGGATGAGCTGAAGGATCCAAAGGGGGACTATCTCACTTACGGGGGATGTGGTGTCCCTTCTGATATATTCCTCAAGAGCTGAATAGTAAACAGATTCTTTATCCTCCTTCATCTGGTGGAGTCTCGAATCCAGGGCTTCAAGGATCATCTCGCCCTTGGTGGAATTCTTCAATACCGAGTACTTTATGTCCAGTGGATTGAAGACGATGCCGGTCCTTTCGATGTCCCTCTCGTTCTCCACCGAGCTTGCGAGGAGATTGTTCAGTACGCCGCAGTCCACATCGCCATCCTCGATGGCATCGATGACCTCTCCGTAGTTGTTGAATTCCACTATCACCGAAGGAATGTAGAATGAAGATATGAGGTTCTTAAGGCCCATCGTGCCGTTGGAGTAGATGTCGTCCTTCACGACTCCTATCCACTTGCCGTTGAGGTCCATCAGGGAGTCTATCTCCATCCCGGAGGATGAGAATATCACTCCCCAGTTGGTGACCAGTACCTCCTCTCCGCTCTTCATGAAATCATTGTCCCTGCATGGGGACTCAGTTCCGGCTATGAGATCTATCTCTCCTTTCTGCAGTCTTTCAAGGCATTCTCCCCTGGTGCCCTCAATGAATTGAAGCTCCCATCCTTCCTCCAGGGCTATCTCGCTCAGAACATCGTGGGATATACCTCTGAGAGCGCCGTTCCCATTGGTGAAGATGATGGGTTTGTTCTGATAATAGCCAACCCGGACAGTTATCGGCGTCTGGGCTGATGCGGAGGGCAGATGACTGGTGAAAAGCAGAATGAGAATTAGAAATAGTATCGATGTCCCAAGAAGTATCCTTGAAGAGCGGGTGTGTCCACTATCCGAGTGGAAAACGTGAAGACCTGAACAGAGGGCCATTTCACACCTCGGGTATTAGAAGATCCGATTCCGCTGCAACATCCAACTATCAAATATTAATGACTTTTGAAGAAATTCTACAGAAAGGCGGTTCTATTTGGACAGTGCACGGGAATGCTGGCCAATGCTGATTTGAACACATATCGCACTCACAAAACAGGGAGCAGGTTCTCGATCTCGAAGCGGGAGATCTCCATTCTCATGGAGGCATCATTCCTCCTGTGCCCCAGGCTCTCAAGGTAAGCATCCAGGTGCGCTTTCTTGGCTGTAATATAATGCTCGAGGAAACGCTCTCCCATCACCTCAAGAGCAAGGTTGCTCCCGCCCATCAGCTCCAGTGCGGATCTCAGGTCGGGTGGCAGCCTTCGTATCCCCATTCTCTCCATCTCATCATCATCGAGTTCGAAGACATTGATGTCCCTTATGGCAGGAGGCTCCATCTCCTCAACTATTCCCCTGACCCCCGCCCAGATCTGCAGGGCAAATGATAGGTATGGATTGCATGAAGGGTCCGGGTTCCTGAGCTCCACCCTGACGGAATTGGGATTGCTCATATCATATCCGGGTATCCTGATCAGGGACGAGCGGTTCTCGACATCGCAGCAGATATAGGCTGGAGCCTCATATCCGGGGACCAGCCTTTTAAATGAATTGACCCAGGGATTCAGTCCGGCGCAGGTTTCGGGAACGTACTCCATCAATCCGGCTATGTACTGAAGGCATCTCCTTGAGAGATGGTTCGGCGCTTCCGGATCGTAGAAGATGTTCTCTCCGTCCTTGAAAAGGGACTGGTGGGTGTGCATTCCGTTGCCGTTGACACCTGTGATGGGTTTGGGCATGAAGGACGCGAAAAGGCCGTAGGAAGAGGCGACCTTCTTCACGACATACCTGAACAAAAGGACGAAATCGGCCATCTCAAGGGCACCCATGTAATGCACATCCAGTTCATGCTGGCTGTTCGAAACCTCATGATGGTCGTACTCGAAACGGTAACCCATCTCCGTGAGGGCGAGCTGCACCTCCTTTCTGACCTCCCCGTACATCCCTCCCTTGAAATATCTGCCCTTATCCACCGGTCTTGGTCTGAGATAGACGCAGTCATCCCTAACGAATTCCTCAAGGACCGGATACCCCGATCCATCCGCCTCGAATAGGAAGAATTCCATCTCCGGTCCGATGTAAACAGTATCGGCCATTCCTAGCTCAGATACCTTCCGGAGGACCCTTTTAAGTATAGCCCTGGAATCATATTTGTATGTCCCGTTCTTAGGATCGATTATATCCCCAAAAACTACAAGCTCCCTCCATCTTCTCTCGAAACCGTCCAATTTGGTAGTGTAATTCCAGGGCATGATCCTCGCAGTGGTGAAATCGAGAAGAGCGTTCTTATCGCTCTCGTTTATACGTTCGGGATAAAGGGAGGATGCATCGAAGCCCTTTAAGATCTCACCGTCCGTCCCCACCGGAAACCTGACCGTCCCGTCATCCTGGATCTCTCCCCCCAGTTCGGAAACAGGAATGGTGAAGCCGCATGGGCGCTCCCCGTTCATATCGGCGGTGATGAATCTTATGAAGCGTATGTCGTTTTGGGAATCCAGGGTTTGTTTAACATCCCTGATTCCGTTGAAACCATATCTCTTAACAGTCGAGTCCATGTAAAATCCCGAATGCGGAGAAGGCCTGTGAAGTATTAAGCGATTTTCCTATCAATTGTAAACGATTGTTTATTTTTTAACCAATATTAGAAACATATGTTTATTAAAAATTGAAAATATGTAAATACATTGAACATATAATGATGCTATGGACCGGACGGATATGGAGATCTTAGGCCACCTTCAGCTTCACGGAAGGGATTCATACAGGGAAGTGGCGAAGAAGCTGGGGCTCTCCCCTGCCACCGTAATGAAGAGGGTAAAGGAGTTGGAGGAGAACGGGATAATCATGGGTTATTCAGCGGTCCTGGACCTTGATAAATTGGGATACGATATCCACGTGATCGTGGATGTAAGGGTGGCAAAGGGGAAGCTCCAGCTCATAGAGAAGAAGATCGCAAAGGAAAGCTGTGTTATGATGGTCTTCGACAATACCGGCCCCTTTGATGCGACCGTCATCGCTCGATTCAAGAACAGGGGGGCCCTTGATCGTTTCATAAAAAGGCTCCAGACCTACGATTTTGTTGAAAGGACGGAGACCAAGCTCATTCTGAATACCATAAAGGACGAGGGCCTCAGGTTCATTTGATTAAGAGACCAAAAGCTTTGCAGCAGTAAAAACTTTAAATCGAAAAAGTCCGATGATCATCCGAGTGCGATGGAGATCGGAGATATATTGTTCAGGGGAGCGCTTGTACTCTGCATTCTCTCACTTGCCGGAATCTTCGCATATGAGATGGAAAAGGGCATTGAGAGCCGGAAGGAGGATGTGTTCGAGGCGATAGCTTCAAGATTCGGACGGGAACTGGTCTCCGCCTTCTCATTGGACCCGGGAACATCCTTCACAATGGGTTTTGGAGAAAATGTAGGGATGATAAGTTTGCCTTCGGACCTGTCGGGGGACAGATTCAGGATAGAGGTCCTGCCAGGAATGGTCGTTTTGAGATGGAGGGAGTTAAGGAAGATCGTTGCGGAAGAGGAATGCATTGTCCCGTCACTTCCGCCTACAGGCGGCCTCCCGCTGAACTCCACGGAGGCTAGATGGATCTCCCTTGGTTATGGTGGATTCTCAATCGATGCTCCCTGCATCCTTGAAATCGACAGGATGGACCTGACCGATTCTCCCTCGCTCTTCATCCATCCCGGTCATGCTGAGCAGGATGAAGAAGCAGCGGCAAAGATTGAGGAGCTGCTGTCCCTTGTGGAGGAACCAGGTGATCTGAACCCTTACTGGTCCGTTTATGTTGATGTTGATGAAGCTGTCATTCACTCCATCAAGGGGAGGCTGGTAATGTTCGAGAATGTGGTCAGAGGGGGATGGGAAGGAAGCATCGGTACATGCGTCGCACTCCCGAGGGATGCCGACCTTTCCCAGGTCATCGATGAAAATGGGAGCATAACATACAGGAAGCACGCCCATGAGCAAGATGACGGTATGATCATCATTCGCTCATATGCCTTCCAGGATTGAACGAAGTGAATTGTTCGGCCTTTGATCTTCAAGTAATTGTAAATATGCATTACCTGCATACCAATCCTGCAAATTTCAGCATAGGCTGACTTGTGGAGGGATACTTGGATGAAGAGGCTCACTTCCTTTCTTACTATGATAGTTATTGCGCTGACCCTGTTGAATTGGTTCCCGTTCATTGCAGTTTCACATGGCAATGGGGGGATCTTTTCAGGTTCGGATCCATATAGCATCGGACCGCTCAAGGACATCAGATATGCGATCGAGGACGAGGTCTATGAGGGCAGATATTTCGCGGTAATGGGACCCATGAACCTTAATTCGTTCACATCGGACGCTGACTGGCTTACGGCTTCTTACTCAAATCCGCTTGTGATGAACACCACTGATATGGAATGCTACTGGAGCTTCAACAGGGGGAGCGCTGCCGACAATTCAGGAAACGGGCATGACGGAACCCTTTATGGTCCGACATCGGCAACTGGAGTTTTCGATACAGGCGAGGCCCTCAGCTTCGACGGTGATGACTACGTGTCCATACCCCATGACGACAATCTGAACTTCACCGACAAGATCACGGTGGAGGCCTTCATATTCCCGACCTTCTCGGATTCCGGGGAGCACATGATAATCAGCAAGGGCGGAAAATGGGGGGATGATGATCCTCAGGATTACGAACTTACAATGGACAAGGACCGGCCTCTTTTCCAGATAAAGATCCCTGGAAGCATTGACTGGTACGGGGCCGCCCCTGACCAGCCGATCACGAAGAACATGTGGCATCATGTGGCCGGCGTCTACGATGGTTCGCGCTTTTATATCTATATCGATGGTATCAACCAAACGACCCTCTTCAGCGGATGGGATGCTTCCTACAGGGGGGCAATTTACAGAGGAGGACTCCCGACAAGCACCCACAACATCTCCATCGGAAGGAGGGAGCCTGCAAGCTGGGGCTCCCTGTTCTACCAGGGACTCATAGACGAGGTCCGGATATGGGGACGGGTGCTTCCTCCGGAAGAGATCCTGGAGCATGCGACAAAAGCGGGAGAGAGGTGCATAACCATTTCAGGAACACCCAGGAACAACGATGTCGGACCCGTGGATGTTTCCCTGAATATCACCGACGGCTCGGGTCGCTACGCCCAGAGAGATTTCATTATCAATGTGGTCAACGTTCCTCCCACAATAACGACCGAGAACGTTCCCACGGTTCTCCAGGACGAGTCGTACAGCGTTGATTACGACAGTGATGATGAAGGGATCGGAGACACGTCGTGGTCTTTGATCACCGATGCTGGGTGGCTTTCAATCAATGCCGAGACGGGGATCCTCGCCGGAATCCCTACAGCCTCGGACGTGGGGATCTTCAACGTCAACGTAACCTTTGACGACGGCCATGGAGGCATCGACTGGGCGGATTTCGACCTAGAGGTAATAGATGTCAACGATGCTCCGGTTATTCTGACGCAGAATGTATTAAATGCCACCCAGGATGAACTGTACCTTGTGGATTATGAGGCCGAGGACCTTGACGGCGAGCAGCTGGAATGGAACCTTTCCACGGATGCACAGTGGCTATCGATCGATAATATCACAGGCATCCTAAGCGGCACTCCGAGGAATGATGATGTTGGCAGTTTCACCCTCAGGGTTACGGCGACCGATCCCAGAGGGCTCTTTGACCACACTGATTTCATGATAGAGGTCCACAATGTCAACGACGGACCAGTCTGGGTAGATGCACCGGGCAACATCTCAATTGAGGAGGGGGAGACCTACGTCTTCGATGCGAACGCGACGGATGTGGATGCCGGCGATGTAATTGGTTATGCCATTGCAACCTTCCCGGATTCCGATATGTCCATCGATACCGAAACCGGCATCATCCTCTGGGAAGCCTCGCGCGAACCCTTCGAGGACCAGGTCTATCAGCTGCTGGTAAAGGTGGATGCAACGGACGGGAAGATCAACATATCCCATTCATTCCATATCGACCTGCTGCTGGACCCTTCCCCGACCTCGAACCTCCTGTTCCCTCAAAATGGAAGCTCTATCGGGGGGACCTCGGTGGTTCTGGAGTGGGAAGGAGCCGATGATAGTGAGGTAGAGCTCCTTTATGATGTCTATCTCAGCACCAGAAGAGCCGATGTCGTGACCAGGGATCCTGAGATGAGGATCGGCGAAAACCTGACCGACGCCTACCTGGAAATCGCGGACCTCGAACCGGGATCGATCTACTACTGGTCAGTAATACCCATAGATGAATACTCTCAGGGGAGCTGCCTTGACCAGTCCTTCAGCTTCTACGTTAACATTCCCCCGAGGTCAGACCTGATATCGCCGGAAGAGGATGAAAAGGTTGCAGCTTCACTCATCGAACTGGAATGGGCAGGTTACGATGATGAAGATGATGACATAACATACAATGTCTATCTGAGGTTGGTCCCCTTCAATGTTCTTGCTTTCGATAGTGGAAAGATCGTTGAAAACACCACCATGACAAAACATACGGTCACAGGTCTCGAGCAGGGTAAGATCTATTACTGGACGGTCATCCCCCGTGATGAATACTACGTCGGTTACTGCATGGATCAATATTCCTCATTCAGGGTGAACAACGTCCCGACGATCGAGGAGGTCGGGGAAGAGCAGGTACATGCAGGTACCACACTTGCCCTAGCTTTCACAGCAGATGATGCTGACGAGGAGGATGCTCTGACCTTGCTGCTCGTGGAATCCTCCGAGGGTATGGCCCTCGACCAGCAACTCGGAATATTCACATGGACCCCGACCAGGGACCAGATCGGGACGCATACAGTTGTGCTTAAGGTCTCCGACGGCCTGGACAGCAGCCAGATATCCTTCACCATCCAGGTGCTTGAAGTGGAGGTCAGGGAGCGTGAGAAGGAGGACGAGGAAGGCTCGCCATTCTTGATAGCGGCCCTGATCATCGCAGCTATCGTCTTAATAGCTGTGATACTGGTGGTCATATTCCTTGTAATCAGGAAGAAGAAAACCAAGGAAGGAGAGACGGAAGAAGCGATGGGCGAGGGAGCCATCTCGGTCGGACCATCGGTCGAAAGCCCGCTTGCGGCAAGAATGGTGCCTCCTGCTGTCAAGACAGGTGCAATGGCTCCATCAGCACCCATGCAGCAACTGCAGGGAGCTCAGATCCCTTCGGCTCCTCCCCCAGCAGTCCCACCGCAGTCTCCTGCTCCTGCCGTACCAGCTCCGGAAATGCAACGATCCCTTCCTCCGCAGCCTCCGGATGCGCCCACAGTACGATCTCCTGAGATCCAACCACCCGCCCCGCCCGCAACCTCGCCGGAACCAACCGCTCCGGTTGAAGGGATAGCACCCCCCTCACCAGAGCTGACAGACGAAGTGGAGCCTCCAGAAATGGCCGAGAAGACAGTGGAGATTGACAAGGAACAGACTCCCCAGGAAGCAGATATCCCGGGGAAGGGCGACACCGATAACTCCGGTCCGTGAGGGTCCGAATCTATAATATCCAACGTAAGCACCTATCCCAACCGCAAAGAGGAGAGCGGTATAATGGGAATATTCGAGAAAAAGAAGAACCGTGCGGCATTAGGATTTGCTTTCATTCTACTGGCTGCGGGTGTCGGGATAATGGCACCTTTCGACAACGGAGAAGGATCTTATCATGGATCCGAAGTGGAAGACCATACGAGGGCGGTCCACGATGTCATCAGGATCGACAGTGATTCGGATTTCTCGACCCAAGCGTCTTCCGAGGAATGGCCCGGGGATGGAACACCTGACGATCCCTACGTCATTGACGGCTACGAGATCGACGGTACGAACTACCCGTGGTGCATCAAGATAGCGAACACGACGGTCAGCTTCATCGTCAGAAACTGCGTGCTTCACAATTCTTCAGACCAAACGACATCGAAATTCTCGAGCGGCCTGCTCCTTGAGAACGTGACGAACGGGAAGGTCGCGGGCTTGATCTGTAGAGATAATACGGCAGTCTACGGTTTTGGAATGATCATCGAGGATTCTCACCACAACACCATAGAAGATGCGACTTGCTACGGCAACGGAGCCATGAGCGACATTGCAGGCGGCCTTTACCTATACAATTCCCATAACAACACCTTTACGAATATCAACTGCAGCGGTAATCCCGGAATGACAAGCTCCTACGGCATGATGATAGATGTGTCGGATGACAATCTGATCTCAGGTTTTCAATGCATCTCCCATTCCTCCACCATGGATGCGTTCGGGATATACGTCATTGATTCAATGAGGAATACCTTCACCAACGGGAACTGCTCGTATAACCAGGGCTCGGACCTTTCAGCAGGGGTGTATTTGACCAACTCCCACAACAACACCTTCTCATCCATCGAGATGTATGACAACAATGTTGGTGGGGGAAGCTACGGATTCTGGGTCTACGGATCGGATTTCAACAGGTTCTACAAGAATTCCATCACCAAGCATAACCGCGCATTCGACATAGAAGAATCACACAATAACCTGATAGACTGGAACGAGATCATGGACAGCCGATATGGATTCTTCGTGCTTTATGCAGATAACAACAGGATACTGAACAACACCATCCTGGAAACCAGTGATTTCAATCTGGGATCCTGTCCCTTCCTCTACACCTGGAACGGGGATGAGATGGAATTCTATGGTGACATCAACGGCATGGGTGGGCTCAGTTACTCGCATGATATGACCATCCACGGAGGGGGGCCGATGGTCAGAAGAGCTCCCACTTCGCTGGATTACACTGCCATAGATTCCGGGCAACTGAAACCGTTAGATGGGAGATATGTGGTCGAGATATCCGAGGAGCAGGATGAGATAACTTATCTGGACGATGCCGAGTTATGGGTGATCGATCATTCTCCAGACGTGGAGATATACAATCCCGAGGCCGCTCTCTGCACAGTGGAGCCTTACCTTTTCGATCCTGTCATCCATACCGTCAAAGACCCGAAAGCACCGATCTCGGCAACGGATTGGAGAGGGAGAGACGTTCTGAATGTCCTGTCAAGCAGGGACGGTATCTGCACCGAAGCGGAGTTGCTGAATGACAACCATATCACCCTGGATCTCGGGGATCTATCGGAAGTCCAGCAGATCAAACTAATCTATTCAGGCTATACGGATTGGTCCCCCATCGGAGCCCTGAAGGCGAATTCCTACGCCGAGGTCATCAATTCCGAGGGAAAATGGGAGATGGTGGCCCAGGGCGATCATCTGGGCAAACCTGAAGCGCTTCCAAGGACATGGGTGATGGACATAACCGATTGGTTCAGGACCGATGACTACAGGTTGAGGCTCCATACGGGAAACATGAAGATACATGTGGACTGGATCGCCGTGGATACATCGATCGACGAGGATGTCACTGTGACCAAGATAGAACCTATCGGAGCAGAGCACTATTTCAAGGGTCCGATCCACCCAACCTACGAATATTTCCGGGGAGATTTCACAAAATACGGAGATGTCCTGCCCCTCCTGGAAGAAACCGATGATATGTTCGTAATAATGAGGGACGGGGATGCTGTGAGGCTCGAATTCCCCGAGCAGCCGGCACCTTCGGAAGACAGGGACTTCTGGCTCGTCACGGATGCATACTTCAAGCAGCCCTTCGTCAAGTATCTCCTCGGACAGAAAGACAGCTCCGTCGATCCTCTCCCCTTCCACGGAATGAGCAATTATCCATACCTTTCCAGCGAGGAATACCCGTCAGACCCAGCTCATCTTCAGTATCTGGAGAACTGGAACACCAGGCATTACGATGGAGAAAAAACCGCAGGTATATCGCTCCCATGGTCCAACAACACTGTCGTATCGGGCAATCTGATCGAAGGCAGACCTACACTCTCTGCATTGGTGCTTGAGCACGAGGAGAACGCCACGATCACGGACAACATCATCCGAAATGTGAATTACGGCATGGAGATCTACAGATCAAGGTTCATCAAAATAGAAGGAAACACCATAGAGAACTGCACCTCCTACGGTTTCTACATCACCGATTCCTATGACAACGAGGTCACCGGCAATTCAGTCATCAATGCCACGACCACGGGCCTCAGGTTGTACAATTCGGAGCGTTTCCTTGTTTTCAATAACTACTTTGATTCAACCGAGGATGTCAATATCACCCAGTGCGTGGATATGGCCTGGAACGTATCATTGACCTCCGGGGCCAACATCCTCGGTGGAAACCACATCGGAGGCAATTTCTGGAGCAACTATACAGGCGAGGATACGAACGGAGACTGGATAGGTGATACGATGGTGCCTCATTATCCGGGGGACATGCTCCCGCTCGTTGTGGAAGGAGTGTATCCCGAGATAACGGACACGACAACGGGCTCACCCACCACAGGCGATATTTTCACCCTGAGCGCTGACATATACGACCTGGGTGGCCTTGATACGGTCGAAGCGGAGTACTGGTTCGGATCCGGGAGCCACATCACCGAGGAAATGGAAGGCGACGGTTCCTATTCATTGGACATCCACATACCAGATTCCGCGACAAGCATGGATTATATCCTGTATGCAACTGACATAGCCGGCAATGAGATCTCCACGTTCAGCAGGGAGCTTACAGTCTCGGACAACGATGGACCGACCTTCATGGATACTTCAATACCTTCGGAGGTACTTGTCGGAGAGCCGGTCCCGGTTTCTGTCAGGATCGTTGACAACATAGAGCTTGCCGAGGTCAATCTATCGTTCGAGCTGCCCAATGTCATGAACGCTTCCTTCCTCGAGATGGATGAGGATGGGGACAGCTACACAGCGGAGGTGCCGCCTTACGGCTCACTCGGATGGATCAACATAACCATACGGGCATGGGATGCGGAGGGGAACTTAAATTCCACTACGATGCAGGTGAATGTGGGTGATGACGTGGCTCCATTCATGGAGATCGTTGCACCATTGAACGGAACAACACTGGAGGGCACCGTGAACATCCTTGTGAACGCTTCGGATGCCAACAGCGGTCTGGAAAAGGTCAAGGTATCGGTAGGACCTCGGGCCATCTACGAGGGGGTGCCTCAGCAAGACCTCTTCAGCATTCCATGGGATACAACACAGAGCCCGGATGGATATTTCACCATTACGGCCGAAGCTTTTGACAAAGCCAATAACACCAATTCATCCAGAATATCAGTGGTTGTCGACAATCCGGATATCGCACCGGAGAATGTTACAGTAGTCGGGACCGTTCCTGCCGATGGAGCGGTTGACGTTTCGGTGGATACGATCATCCAGATAACCTTCTCGGTCCCCATGAACGACACATCCGTCGAGGACGGACTATCCATCGAGCCCGAGGTCAATTACAGCATATCATGGAGCAGGGGCTATATCTTCGCTACCATAACGTTCGCGGAAAACCTTTCCTTCAACACTACCTATACGATAACCCTGGAAGGAGGGACCTCTGGGAAGAACGGGACACAGCTTGAGGGCTTACCCTACTCCTTCGGTTTCACAACAGCAGCAGGGGGAACGACACCGGACGATGACGATGTCGTTGATGACGACGCTGATGACGATGAGAAACCGGATGATGATGATGGTGATGACGATGACGATATACTTGGGCTTTCCAAGCAAGTGGTCATCGCCCTGATATTGGGGTCCCTTCTGCTTGTCATAATAGTTGCGGCGGCAGTATTCTTCATTGCGGGAAGAAAGGGACGCGGACTAGAAGAAGACGAGGAGAGCTGGGGAGACGACGAGGAATAGTTCACACATCGAACAGCCCTTCCACACTAAGGTAGCGCTGTCCCGAATCCGCCAGGACGCAGACTATTGAAGGGTCATTTCCCTTGTCCTTGGATGAAAGCTCCATA
Source organism: Thermoplasmatota archaeon (assembly GCA_048569615.1). Lineage (GTDB taxonomy): Archaea > Thermoplasmatota > Penumbrarchaeia > Penumbrarchaeales > Penumbrarchaeaceae > JAYEPK01. The sequence continues at coordinate 35,351 of JBLIRK010000022.1, forward strand.
GCTGCGTGGACAACCGCGCCGGAGGATATTCCCACCAGAATTCCCTCCTTCAATGCAATCTCCCTGCACATGGCAAACGCCTCGCCCTCGGACACCAGGAATATCTCATCGATGAGGCTTCGGTCGAGGGTTTCCGGGACAAATCCAGGAGCTGTACCCATCATCCTATGGGGATGAAAGATCCCCTTTGAGATGTAGGGAGACTCTTTTGGTTCAACTGCAATGGTCTTTATCTTCGGGTCCCGCTCCTTGAGAAATCTTCCCGCCCCGCATACCGTTCCGCCCGTACCAAGTGCGGCGACGAGGATGTCGATATCACCCCCGGTCTGCTCCCAGATCTCGGGACCGGTCGTCTTATAATGCGCCCTTGGATTGGAAGGATTCACATGCTGACCGACATAGAAAAGGTCCGGATCCTCCTCCAGCATCTTCTTCATCACTTCCCGGGAGCCTGCGGTCCCTTTCTCCTTCGGGGTCAGTATGAGCCTCGCACCGAGGGCTTTTAAAATCTTTCTCCTCTCAATGGATTGTATCTCCGACATCACAAGAACCACCGGATATCCTTTCACGGCTCCTATCATGGCAACCGCCATTCCCGTGTTCCCGCTGGTGCATTCGATCAAGGTCTGACCGGGTTTCAGTCTGCCGTCCCTTTCCGCGTCCTCGATTATATAGAGCACGGCCCTATCCTTGAGTGATATGGGATTCATGAACTCGCACTTGGCAAATATCCTATGTTCCGGTGCGACTCGTGCCAATCTCAGCAGAGGGGTGCTGCCGATCAATTCGAGAATGCTCTCCTTTACCCCCATGGGAAGGGATGGCTCCTCGATTAATTATTTGTTCTTGCAGATACGACCTGACAATTCATACTCTGAAGAAGAAGGTATGTGGGTCCGGAGAAGAAGGGGGAAAGGGCCATAAAAGAAGTGGGGTTTCGAGTATCCGGACCCACCTGGTTTCAGTCCTACGTGGTGTGCAATCATATGGAGCTTCATGAATAGCCTTCAGGGGATATCCTCATCATTTCAACCCGGATCCCCAGCGTTGATCCTGCAATTCCGCCTTTCCTGCGGTGGCCGATCCCATTGAACCTCAGAAGGATGATGTTCGATCCCTGATGTGCCTTAGCGATGGAACCCGGCGATGCGTGTCTTTCAACTTCGTTCACCTTGCATTCCTCCTGTTTCTTAGGTTTCTGAGTGAAAAATGGCCGGTAAGCCTTTTAAAGAGACTGGGACGGCTTTATTACAATTATTAAAATGGAATGGTACGGTTTTTTAACAATAGGAGAGATGAACGCCGAGCCGGTGATCATATCCTGATAATATCTCCTATTCCCATTTCCTTTGCCTTGTCATAAACGAGCTTTGCCGTGGCCGCATCCTGTATCGCAAGTCCGTTCGATTTGAAGAGCGTGATCTGATCAGGGGTTGTTCTTCCATTCTTGCGGCCCGTTGCGATCTCACCCAGCTCTGCATGGATATGGTCGGCGGTGAGCTCCCCGTTCTGAATGGGTATCATTATGTCTCCGGCCTCCGAGAGGCATCCTTCCCTGGAATCCGCAATGAACAGAGAGCGCTTGACTATGGTGGTATCGAGCTCTCTTGCATTGGGGGTGTGGGAGCCGATGCCGTTGATATGGGTTCCGTTCTTCACTTTGCCGCCGTCGAATATCGGAGTCGGGGAGCTCGTTGCCGTGCAGATGATATCTGCCTCAAGAAGCTGATCTGGCGAATCCGCAACAAGAACTTCCAGCCCGAGCTTCAGGGACATCTCTTCCGCGAACTTCTTTGCTGCCTCCGGGAACTTGTCGTAAACAAGGGCCTTCGAGATCTTCCTTGCCTCGTAAACTCCCCAAAGCTGCATTTTCGCCTGCACCCCGGCCCCGAAGATGCCGGCAACCTGTCCTTCGCCCTCCCTTGCCAAGAACTTGGTCGCAAGCCCGGAAACTGCCCCTGTCCTCATGGCTGTAAGGTATCCCCCGTCCATTATGCAGACAACATCGCCTGTGGTCGAATCCTGCAGCAGCACCTTTCCGATCGTCGTCGGCATATTGTGCTTTGAGGGATTGTCCTTGTAGACGGTCACCACCTTGCATGCAAGGGCGTTCATCTCCTGCAGATATGCGGGCATGTAAAGCGAAAGGCCGCCCGGAGGTTTGATACCGATCCTGAGGGGCAGAACCGCTGTGCCGTTCGCCAGCTCTGTAAAGGCCTTTTCAAGAACATCTATGCAGTCATTCATCTGCAGTACGGAGATGACATCTTCCATTGTGAGTATCAGAACCATTTTCGCTCCCCCTTAATTACCAGCGAATGGTAATGCAGATCTTCAGAGATAAACATTGGGTGGGGTCTCGGGAACAAATTAATACACCGATTTTCATTGATCAACAGGGAGCATCATGAAATTGAGAGGAGCCGTTCCGGTTATCATAGTTCTTTCCGCATCATTGATCAGTCTGCTGCATGTCATTGAGGTACACAGCAGCCCTGAATGGGAAATGGATATGGACCTATCCGCGGCGAATACGAGATTCACGACCGACGGACCGGCGGATGATGAGCTGGGGACAGTTGTCCGGATCATCGGGGACGTCAATGGCGATGGATATGATGACATTGCCATGGGAGCACCGAACAATGACAGCGGGGGCATGAACTCTGGACATGTCTACATCTTCTTCGGTTCCGGGAACGGACTCCCCGCCGATGTCAATGTGAAAGATGCCGATGCTTCCTTCGTCGGAGAAGGCATGACGGATTTTCTCGGGGATGTCATAGAGGGTGCTGGGGACATAAATGCGGACGGATACGATGATATACTGATAGGATGCGATATGACGGCCGGAGGAAAGGGAAGGGTCCACCTCATCATGGGAAATAATACCGGATGGACCATGAACAGGTCCATATCCCAATCGAATGCTATCTTCGAGGGAACGGATTCCACGGAGACCATAGGCGGAGCTGTCTGCGGGAAGATCGATCTGAACTACGATGGCTTCGATGATATAGTCTTCTCATCTAAGGTCAGCAATATTAACGGCACCAATTCCGGCCACACATACATCTTCTTCGGGAAAAATACGGGTTTCTCGGGCATCATCTCAGCTTCCAATGCCGACGCATCGCTTATCGGGGACGTCTATGACAATTCCGGATGGTCGCTGGCAAATGCAGGAGATATAAACGGGGACAACTACGACGACCTTATGGTAGGAGCATTCTCCAACAGAGCAGGCTATATAAACAAGGTCTATCTGGTGTTCGGGAGGTGGAAGCCTCTCTGGGGATCGCAGATGTCCCTTTCCATGTCCAATGCTTCCTTCGAGAGGGAGTCTCCCAATGACAATGTTGGAGTGACCATCTCGGGAGCGGGGGATGTCAACGGCGACGGTTTCTCGGATATGCTAATGGGAGCCGATACAAATGACGAACACGGGAACAATAGAGGACAGGTTTACCTGATCCTCGGAAGGAGCGCTCCCTGGACTATGAAGACATCTCTTTCAACGTCAAATGCTTCATTTTATGGAGAAGCAGATAACGACCATCTTGGCAGCTCGGTCTCCGGAGGCGGGGATGTCAACGGCGATGGATATTCGGATATACTGATAGGAGCCGAGGGGAATGGGGAGAACGGACAGGATGCGGGCCAGACATATCTTGTCTTTGGAAGTTCAACGGGTTGGAGCATGGATACAACCATCTCAGCCGCAAATGCCTCATACTTCGGTCACGAAGGATCGTATTCGGGGGACTCTGTCTCAATAAACGGCGATGTGAACTGCGACGGCTACGATGACATCCTCATAGGCGGCGCTGAAAGCAACAACGGGACCGTATGGCTCGTTCTCGAGGAGATAAATGATGGACCGCTTCCCATCGTTTCGTTCAAGGTTTACGCCGACAATGAGTATTCAAAGGAAACCAGATATGGTTCTGCCTACAGTACATATTACATTGAAATCGTTGGAACCGATCAGAATTCCACCAGGAAAGATAAGGTTCCCTTATTGATCGGAGGAGATGTGGTTCCTGTGAGGAGGATAGAGCTGACGGAGACTTTCTCAAATTCCGGCATCTTCAGAGGTTCGATTTTTCGGTTTTCGGACATCCTCCCAGGTGAGCCGCTCTTCTTTGGAAGTAGGATCGATCTCTCCTGTGTACATGACCCATCGTTCTTCTGGGAGATCCTTATCAGCTCTCCCGAGTTCGAATTCACTTCAAGACCGAATCCCGTGATGGAGGATGAGGAGCTCGTCTGGGAATTCGAATACAGGAACATAACGATCCCAATCATTAGTATGACCACATCCGCAGATTTCCTGAGTTTAGACCTTGAGAACAATACCATCACGGGAAAACCTGATAATTCGGATGTGGGGGATTACGAGGTGGAAATAAGGATCGGAAGTGAATGGAATACCAATTTCCATACTACGATACCCGTTTTGAATGTAACAAATGTGCCACCTAAGATCCTTACAAACGATACGGTAAATGTAAGCGAGGACCAGTATTACCTGGTGGATTACAATTCCGATGACGACGGCCAGGGTCTGATCACATGGCACCTTGAAACGAATGCCAGCTGGCTCGCGGTAAATGTTGCAACGGGGTGGCTGTCAGGAACCCCCTCCGATGAGGATGTCGGGGAGCACTGGGTGAACGTTTCCGTTGACGACGGGAACGGGGGATGGGACTGGTCGAACTTTACCTTAACCGTCAACAACGTCAACGACGATCCAGGGATCCTCATCCCTGTGAACACCATCGCCATGGAGGATCTGCCATTCGAGCTCTTGATGGATGCACGGGACCCGGACCCGGTTTCAGTACTATACTGGACAATGACAACGGATTCCTCATGGTTATCCATCAACGAATCATCGGGTCTGATAACAGGAACAGCGACCAACGACGATGTCGGTGTGAGCCGTGTCAATATCAGCGTCACCGATGAATACGGAGGAAGCGATTCTATCGAATTCAACATCACCGTACTAAATGCCAATGATCCGCCGGTGATAACAACATCGGACAAATACAATGCAACCGAGGGAGCACTGTACTCAAACAGATACAGCGCTTCCGATATCGATCCGACCAATGATACCTTGACATGGCATCTTGACACGAACGCATCCGGATGGCTCACCATTGATGGGAACACGGGTCTGCTTTCGGGAACGCCGGGGTATGATCAAAGCGGTACCTACTGGATAAATGTCTCGGTCAATGACGGGAAAGGGGGGAAGGATTCCCATTATTTCATGCTTGAAGTGACCGATGCAGAGGAGCCTCCTCCCAACACTCCTCCAGTACTTACTCTCGGAGGGATGGACCCCTCCACCGGCGACACTTCCACGACATTCGCATTCTCGGTCCATTACACCGATCATGATGAGAGCGGCACACCCAACGTCACTGTTGTGATAGACAGAATACCCCACAGGATGTTCCTGCAATCCGGAGAAGTTTTTGAGGGGATCTATGTCTATTCGACAACTCTTGGCCTCGGAGAGCATACTTATTACTTCACAGCGGATGATGGTGAGCTAAAGGCCGTTTCCGGTGACGGAACCCCGATAAAGGAAGAGGATGCCCTTAAAACGCCGAACATCAAGACCCCAGAGATATCGGACGATGATGAGGACGATGACGATTCAGCGGATGATGATGCTATCCCGGACGATGATGACCAGAATATAGAAGGGGCCCCGCTTTGGATCGTTCTCATCACTGTGGTAGCACTAGTCCTCATCCTAGCGGCCGGCATCTATTTCTGGTTAGGATCAAGGAAAAAGGAGACCATTTCCGAGGAATAGTGGCCCGGGACCCCGCCGTAAGTAAAAAATTGTTATTGGGTGGAAAGCAGGGATTAGTAATTAATATTGAAATGGTCAATTAAACCCCCATGAAACCTACAAGGGGTTTGATAATCGGCGGGATCGTTGCAGGTGTTCTTCTCCTGTTGATCCTCATCTCTGTCATTTGGACCGTTTCAGCATACAACAACCTTGTGAGCATGGAGGAGGATGTTGACGGGAGCTGGGCCCAGGTCGAGAACAAATACCAGCAAAAAGTGGACCTCATACCGACCCTTGTCGCCACGGTGGAGGATTATCAGGACTTCGAGGACGACACCCTCACGAACATAACGAGGCTCCGAACCCAGTGGATGGAAGCGGGAAGCACCGAGGACCAGGTCAAGATAACGAACGACCTAGACATGGCCATAAATGTGATGTTCGAGAACTATCCGACCCTGAGGTCAATAGAGGCCGTTGACAACCTGATGATATCCATAGAAGGCATGGAGGCAAGGATCGCAGTGGAGAGGATGAGGTACAACGATAACGTGAGGGATTATAACAAGAAGATAAAACAGTTCCCAACTGTGCTTGTCGCGAACTCATTCGGTTTCGAGGAGCGCTCCTATTTCGAAAGCGATGCGGCACCTGACAATCCATGAAGGGAAGAAAATGAAGTGGGCATCCTTTCTGCCTGCATTTATGATCCTGTTCATCATAGCAGTGCCTTCTTCCGCATATCCGAAACTCGAATACTATGTGACTGACCAGGTCGGTGTATTGACCGAATCGGACATCTACGACATAGAGGACATCTGCATCGAGGCCCACAAAGAGAAAGGGGTGGAGATGGCTGTCCTCATCGTCAATACCACCGAGCCGGACGATATAACCATGTACGCTGTAAAGACCTTCGAGGAGAGCGGGATAGGACAGAAGGGTAAGGACAACGGACTGCTCCTGTTGATATCGGTATCCAAGAAGGAATGGAGAATAGAGGTCGGCTACGGTCTCGAGGGAGTGCTTACGGACATTCTGGTCAATCAGATAGCCCAGGAACATCTGGTCCCGTTTCTTGAGGTGGGCAACTACTACGAGGGTATCCTCTACACAATGGCGTTCCTAGGCCGTGAGATACTCGACAACTACGAGGGGGGTCCGCCTAGGGATGACAGCCCATGGCATCCCATACCCTTCATTCCCTTGAACTGGTGGCAGCTGCTCATATCGATCATTATCCTTATCGCGATCCTGTCACTTACCGGCGGAAGGCTGTTCTTCTGGATAGGAGGAAGCTTCGGCAGGAGCGGAGGAGGTTTCGGAGGGGGCCGTTCCGGAGGTGGCGGCGCCCGAGGAAGATTCTAGTAATGGCGGACCGGGTCATACAACCCGGTCCCAGGGGTAGGTGCGAATCCATTCTCACTCTATGATATCGTCCCAATCGATGTCCTCGTTCCTGCTCAGTGAGCCTCCGATTATCCCGTCCGTCTTTGCATGGAGTTCGAAATCGTCGTAGAAGGCCTCCTCCTTCTTCCTCTTCTGGGCCGATGTCAGCATGGAGATACCGAATACTCCGAGCACGATCGCTGTAATTATTACGGCTATGAGAACGATCCAGATGGAAGAGGATGGGCCCTTTGCCGTTTCATCATCGGCAACCAGGGCGCTGAGAAGATGGGATCGGGTCTCCGGTATGAAAAGGGTTATTCTGTAACCAGTCTCGGTCTCCTCGATGTGATAGAGGGCTATCTCGGAATTCCCCGCTTCTATCTCTTCAAGGGATGCTCTCCTGATCTTCATATTATCCAGCAGGAGTTCCAGATCATCCAGGTCCTTGATGTCGAGGACGCTCTTATCCAGGTCAAAAATGATCACTCTGTCCACCGGATCGTCGGAGGAGATCTGTATCTTGAACTCCTTCTTATTGGAGGAGATCACAGTTAGCGTGAGACCTTCCTGCTCTGTCGTCACGTCAATTCTTAGATTTCCATCCGGATCCATGCTCAAAGAAGCCCTTGACCTGTTATCCGGAGGAGGGGGCGGATTCTGAACGGATACTGACAATGTCCCGGATGCCGGATATGTCACGGTATTGTTTCCGCTTGCCGTTGTGAAGTAATAGTAATAGGTGCCGAGTGAGAGCGATAATGAGTAAGTGAACCTCACTCCCTGGTGATATAGGGTCGAGGGGCTGTTCATGGTATAATTGATATAATTCGCGCCCGCTCCCCACAGGAAATGTATCCTGACATAGGTCGGAGGATCACCCTCTCTGTCCTTGTAATAGATAGAAAATGTCACCGATTGGTTGGGTTTGGGGAAGGTGTTCGAGATCCCCGGGGAGTAGAGAACCGGAGCATTGTCGGGAGATGACGATGCTGTGACGTTGAAGTAATAGAACGAGCTGGAGGGCACCGTTACCGTATGACCGGGGGAACCGGCTACCAGATAATATTTGTACGAACCCTGTGCCAGGACCAGTACCACGGATGCCTGGACCCCGTTCACATAATCTCTGGATGACAAGGTCATGTTGTACTGCTGGAAGTACTGGGCGACCGGTGTCCCGTTCCAAGAATGGGGACCTATGAAAAGTCTGATGTGATAAGGGGCATCGTTATCATTGTCGGAGTATATTGCAGTGAAGGTGATGTTCTGACCTGCCTGGGGGAGCGAGGGGGTGAATCCAATTCTGGTAAGAGTGGGGGCATTGTTCGGCGGCGGAGGCTGGCTGATATTGAGATAGAGATAACCGCCGGATGGATATCTTAAAGTTGAATTTCCCGCGTGGGCATCGAAATAATAACTGTATTTACCCGATGCCAGCTTGATGTTGAAGTAATAATGGGTTGAGGTCCTGGACGTGTTCCCCTTTGTCATGTTCCATATGTGCGTCACCCCATCTTTAATGAGGTGGAACCTTACCAAGTCCGGCTGTATATTTCCACTGGGATCGTTGTAGAGTATGCTGAAACTGACAGTCTGGTTATTTACTGGGGAGGTCGGATAAATTCCCGGGGATGATAGGTATGGGGGGCTATGGGTCTTGTTCCCCACCGTGAAAGAATACATGCTGGACCAATCAGGATTTCCTTTCGAATCCTTTGTGTAATAATGAAAATTGTATGTTCCGTTGCTTGGTGCGGTTATCGCCGCATAGCAGTACACACCGTTCTTATAATCCGTACCATTGACCGTCATATTAATGACATGAGTGGGATTGCCGCCACCCACCTTCGAATAGACAAGTTGAACGAATTGGGGCGGATCATTGTCGACATCCTGGTAGCTAGCGACAAAGGTCATGTTCTCTCCCATGACCGGAGAGGAAGGATGAAAATAGACGCTACGAACCCAAGGATTTGTGTTCGTTGTTGCATTAGGTACATGTATGAAATAATAACCGCTTGAAGGATTCCTCAATGCATCTCCCCATACATTATCGGAAGTGAACCAGTAATGATAGGACCCATTGGGTAGCTGCAAGTATTTTACGAAGTGAACACCAACCATATAATTCGAACCGGTGGATGTCATGTTGTAGGTCATGTTCATCGTATTATCATATCCCGAAATGTGGAGTCTTACATAGGTTGGGGCGGTGGCATTAGGGGCCTTGTACCTAACTGTGAAATTGACTCCTGTCGAAGTATCGGGTCGGCTTGGAGAATGAGTTCCATAGGATAGCGTGGGGACAGGACTTGAAACATTGATGTGGTAGTAGCCGCTCAAGGGGGATCTGACAGTTTGATTCACGGTGTTGTTGGCAAAGTAATAGTAGTAATGAGTACCTGCAGAAAGGTTGGTTGCGTAAGTGTAGTTCACCCCTCTCATGTAATCAGGGGAGGAAGCTTGTGTGCTCATTAGGTAATGCGTTCCGTCTATGTGCAATCTAACATATCGAGGGGCATCCCCGTCCAAGTCCGCATACCAGGTGGTGAAAGTGAATAAAGTGTTCGTGTCTCCCATTTGGGGATCCACCCTCTCGTTGAAAAAGAAAGGAGAATTTGACCTCGGGGGGTCCGCAATTGAAATACCGATCAATCCCAAAATGACCGGAACAAGAAGTGTCGTAATTGCTGCCGCAGCCAATGTTCTTCTGTTCATATTATCACCATAGCTTTCCGTATGCTAGCTTCAACCCCAACTGTAAGTATATAAACATCATCCGTTCCCAACTAAAAATTATACCAAGTCCTTGAAAAATATACCATCCCGTTCAAAACCTTTTTAACTGCAAATCCCAAATTCTACTGGATGGCCTCATGCCCGGAAGTACCCATCAGGATCTCTTCTCAAAGAAGGATACTTCTGCTGCTCCATGATCATATGGGGGCGGAGGATGACTACGAAGTCCCGGAGATGCTTACGCAGAAAGGAATTGGAAGAGAGCTCGGCATGAGGCAGACCCATGTATCCAGAGCGCTGTCCGAATTGAAGACCAGGGGATTGGTTGGAAGCAGAAGCGCCCATATTAGGGACGTGGGAAGGAAGAGAAAGGTCTATTTCCTTACTTCCAAGGGTCATGGGGAAATGGAGACCTATATCGAAAAACTGGTCTTAAAAAAGGTACCGGTCAGGACCATCGACGGCGCTCTAAAGGAATACACCATGCTAAAGGCCATCAAGGTGATCGAAAAGGCGTGGGAACGGAAAGTAACCATATACGAAATGGTCAGCAATTATCTTGAAGGTTCGGTTATCGACATATCATCCGGAGGTTCGGACAGGGGATTGAGGAGGGCACCGGTCACCGGGTATTTCTTCGGAAGGGAAGAAGAGATACAAAGGATACTCAGCGGATTGGAGGATCCAAATCTCAGGTTCATCTCCATTGTTTCCATCGCTGGAATGGGAAAGACATCGCTTATGGCAAGGGCAGTTTCCGGACTTGATAATACGCAGGTGATATGGACAACGATGAACCAATGGATCGGACCGGACAAGGTCCTAATGGATTGGGCAAGGGCTCTCCTGTCAAACAACAAGAATGATCTGATGGACCATTTGACGACATCAAAGGGATTTGACCTCCCCGGAGCAGTTGATAGGTTGGGGAGGGATCTGGAAGGATCGAAGATCGTGTTCATTTTGGACGACCTTCATAAATCCCGGGGCGAGATCATCCCGTTTCTCCAATTGTTGAAGGACGTGAGTTATGGGTGGAAGGACTGCAAGTTCATTATCGGTTCCCGTGAGAGACCCGTATTCTACGGCCGTAAGGATATACATGTATCCAAGATCGTTGACGAGATCATACTGGAAGGATTGGATAAGGAGAGCTCCTTCCAACTCCTTGATTCCAAAGGAGTGCCAAAAAGCGAAATGGAAGAAATATTCCGTTCCACAAAGGGGCATCCCATGGCTCTGGAGCTGATAGCCGAACTCCTCCCCGTGGAAGATTTCGATAAGAGCAGGGAACTGACAGACTATCTTGAAGAGGAGCTGGTCAGAATCCTTCCAGAAGAGGAAAGGGAGATACTGTTCCTAGCTTCAGTATATGAGCAATCGGTTGCGCCGGACTGCCTTCATATGAGGTCTGGAGATGAGAGAGATCGCATACAGGACCTCTGCTCAAAGCAGCTGCTCAGAAGATACGGCGACGGTAACCTCGAGCTCCATGACCTTCTCAAGGAACACATCAGATCCCGAATGACGAAAACGGAGAGGGAGCATTTCCTTGAAATTGCGCTGGAAAAATTGTCCTCAAGAGGTTCCGAAAGGGACATACTCCACTATATGGCCTTGCTGGAGCAAGCGGGACGTAGAACGGAACTGACCAGGATACTCCTGGACATAGGCGAGGTTCTCACCGGAAACGGTCATACGCAGGTCCTCGATTATCTTCACGGCATACATGAAAGGGGGTTGAAAGGTATCGATCGGGTGAAATATCTCATTCTCATGTCCGATTCACACTACATCCAGGGTTTGAAGAAACGATCCCTAAGGGATCTCGACGAAGCACTTTTACTATGTGATGAATCGCTGAAAGCAAGATCAGACGAGGAGAGAAGGAAGGAGATAATCGATTGTGTTTCAAAGGTCTTATACAGAAAAGCTGAGCGGATCCCCGGAGGAAAAAAACATTCCGAAGCTGTAAAATTCTACAAGGAAAGTGTAAACTACAACCGCAGGTTCGGAGATACCTCCGGATTGGGAAAAGCCCTTAACAATCTGGGCATGGAGCTTATTAGGGTCAATGATCCCGATAAGGCACTTGAATACCTGGACGAAGCCGGCGAATTGTTCGAGAGGGCCGGGGATTCTCTTTCCCTATCTTTCGTCGAAGCCAACAAGGCCGAGGCCTATCTACTGAAGAGGGACCATCAAAGGGTCCGGGAACATCTCGACAGAGCCGGAAACCAGACCGGAGCTGCTCCCCTGGTTCTGGGAAATCTTTACAGAAAGATAGGTCTGGCAAGGATGAGGATCGGAAGATTGAAGGAGGCCCAGGAAGACCTTGAGAGGTCGCTGATCAAGGCCAAGGAAACACATGACTTTCCAACGGTGCTCACCATTCTCGGAGATTTATACAGATTATCGATCTCCATGGGGGAAGAAGATAGGGCGAAGGATTACCTGGACATATCGGATCGGCTCACGGAGAGAATTGATAGAGAGGATGAAAGGTCGAAAATGGCCGTAATGGCTCATCTTAAGAACAGGTTGGACTTCTCCATCAGATCGGGATTGGATATTGATGAGGAGCTGCATCATCTTTCACTTTATCTTTCGACCGAAGTAGAGGAGAAGAAGGCGATACTTTTCTTTGGGAACCTGAAGGAAGAACTGAAGGATGAGATGATGAGGATAAAGGTCCTGCACCATTTTACGAAGGACTTGAGATCCCATGGAAAAGACAGGGCTTATGTTGTTGCATCCATGTGGCTCTCTGATAACTTGATTCGATCGGGCAGGAAAAGAGATGCAGAAAAAATACTCAGGGAAGCTGGAAAAACGGCGGGCAGGATCGGGTATAAAAAAGCGGAGAGAAGGATCAAAGAAATGCTCGAATGAGCGATCGGGGCGTCCGTGACGGCTGTGCGGGACGCCCCGGTCAGATGGGAGTCCTCTCTCCCATATATTCCCGCTCCCTGGTCATCTCCAAAAAAGAGCGGGGTTGATTATGGCCCGGGTGATCTTGATTCACCTCAAGCTCTCTTCCTTCAATAGGTCGAAAGCGACCTTCGATATCCAGTTCACCTTCCTAAGGTTGAAGGAGAGGATCTTTGACCATTTTGGTGATCCCTCGTCCCTGACCTTTCTTATGTATTGTTCTATTGATTGCTCCTCCATATTTCTTCTGCATTCGAGGCAAAGAGGGACCTGGAGGTCGTCATCCACAAATTCAGAATGTACTTCAGAGGTCCTGAAATCTTCCGCTGAGCCGCACAAAGCGCATTCTCCATCGGGAAATATCTCAACCTTTGCGAGCTCCACGAATAGATCGTTCTGAAGTTCTTCCAAGGTCCTGACCGGCTCCCTTTCAATCCTCACTATGCTTTCCAATCGCATCCTTCCGTGTTATACCCATATCAGAGGGGTCTGTCCTGTTTCCTCCAGTATCTGCTCTTCATTGTTGAATGCCTCTATTATCGATACGACGCCGTCGTTGTTGGCATCCGCTGATGAATCCTCTAGGGATCTTGTAATGTTGAATTGATCAGGGGAGCACGTTTGATCCGCTTCCATAGAACTCATGATTATCCTGTCATCTCCCTGGAGCTGGGCTCCGAAGAGACCCGATCTCGGTCCATTGTTGATGAAGGTGAGTTCAGAGAACTCTATATTATCCACCCAATCCTCAACACTGGAGCAAGGGATATCTCCGCCAACGAACTGATAATAAAGTTTTCCGTTTATGAAGTGATTATTATCGCTGATGTAAATTATCAACTCAGTATCCTCGGTGCTTTCTTCGATAAGCGTATCGAAGGCAGTCTTCACGTTTCCCTTGGTGGACCTTCCATCAGCAAAGGAAATATCCTCCATGCAAAGGAACTCGATATCGCCCTCGGAGTATCCCTGATCGATGAGGTAATCATGGAAAGCGACTGCCTTATCGACCTCGTGCTGGTCGGTTCCGAGAACGCTGGATATCACTATCAAAGCTTTTTGATCTGGTATTGAGGTCGCTTCAACATTGATAATCAAGACAGCAGCAGCTAAGAATAAGCTCAGGGCAAGAAGTGTCGAGAGTGCGTACTTACATCGGGCCATGGAGGTAAAAATCAGGAGTCTCCATTATAAACCAACTCAATTTTTTGACCATTTTGATTCAGGGTATATTTAATATTTTCTAATTCTCTTTTGTATATATTGATTCGCTCCCCTTTCATTGATTCTGGAATCAAGGGATATGTATCATTCAAGCTCTTTTCAAATAAATGAAAAGATTCTATTAACTGCCCCATTGAAAGGAGTAATAATGATCTGTTAAATTCTACATTAGATAGTTTTTCTAGGTTGTTTAGTTCTTTGAAAATATTTTCAGCTTCTTTTAGTAATTTCTCTGATTTGTTAAAATCTTTCTTTATCCTCATGATTGAGGCTAAATTTGGATTAACATTTGCTGCCAATAAAGAATTATTTGACTCAATGGCAAACTTCTTAGCTTGAATCCAAGCTTTTTCAGCATCGTCATATCTCGCCATATTGAAAAGCAAAATACCATAATTCCCATAGGATATGCAGAGAAGTATTTGATAATTGTAATGATGAAAGGTTTTGATAGAACTTTTAAACAGAACTTCTGCTTCTTTGTAATTTCCTCTCATTGAAAGAATATCAGCTTCAATTTCTTTGATATATGCGATGGCTAATTTATTATCAATAGTTTTTTTTAGATAATTTATTAGTTCTCTCATATCCTCAATTTTATTAAGTCCATGAAGTGATTTAATCTTCCCAATATTAGCAATAAAATTTACCTCTTGAGGCACATTTTTCATTGACAGAATGGTGTTAAAAAGATTCATACTCTCAAAGAATTCTCCCCTTTGAATCATTAATTCTCCTTTTACTAATAAACCATCGAAGCTTCCGTCTGCCCAATCCCCTATTCCTTTTATATCTTCTAAATCAAAATTATATAGTGCGCGAATGAACGAGCTAATTAAGGGAAAGGCAGTCGACTGCGTGATTGCAATGGTCCGAATTCGTACTGCTCCATTTCTTGGCATTGTCATTTTATCTATACTACTTTTCTCAGGAGCTC
>JBLIRK010000023.1:0-48924 GCA_048569615.1 Thermoplasmatota archaeon
GAACCTGTGCGTCGGTCACGACCCAGTACCATTCCATTGTCTCTGTCATGATGGCCCAAGTGACGTGTCTGTCAGCGGTGAGTGCGATCTCGAATGATTCCTCCTTGTCGACTATCATCCTTCTGCTTTCGAGGTTGGCCTGGTCGACCCTGATCCATGCTTCGACGGAGAGGTCTGTGGCGTCTATGTCCAGGCTTGGTGAGTCCTGGACGTTTGCGTACTGGTCCACGCCGTTGAACTTGAGTGCGTTTCCCCATTTGCCTTCGACCCAAAGCGGGCTTCCGGAGAGCACTCCGTCGTTTCCGTTGGGTGAGAAGTCCCTGATGGTATTTCCGGTTCCCTCGTTGAATTGGTATAGTGCTCTTGTGAATGCATCCGAGGCCATGGTCGTTGTGGTTGTGCTTGGGTTCGTGATGGTGAAGTTCGCCTTTTCCTCTGCCATGATGCCTGTGTCTATGGAGCCTGAGAGGTCAATATTCCTTATCTCGATCTGGTCTCCGCCGATAAGATAAATTCCGATGTTATTATTGGTATACTCACCCTCATCTATGATTATTGAATCGCATTTGTTCAGGATAATGCCATAATCCGTATTGCCCCGGAAATTATTATCAGTTAATGTTATTCCTTCACAGAAAACATTCATTGCTTTTTCGTTATTTTCAAAGTCGTTTAGCAGCACATCGGGCGATGCCGAAGCGCTCAGGTGAAGTCCGACCTCATTATCCACTATCCTGTTCCCCCTGATCTGGGAATCCGATGAGCCAACCCTGATCCCTGTTGCTGTTGAATTGATAACGTTACTGCCGACGGAGGTTGATGCACCGTTTGCCAGAAGGACGTTCCCAGAAGGATTGTTATATATTTCCGAATTGGTAAGCGAGCCTGCACTTCCGTTGTTCACGAATCCATACTGTGCGTTTTCATATATCTTGCAGTTGTCGAGATTTACATCCAGCCCACTTCCGGCGCCAACAAAAACGCCGTGCCTTCCATTGTAGGCGATTTCCATGTCGTTTATCCAGGCAGGGCAGGAGTCGTATGTAGTTCCTATCCCATCTACAACGTTGTTCTTTGCAGTTCCACCATAGACGTAAACAGTCTGAGTATACCCGGTGTCGTGGGCAAGTTCAAGCCCGTAGATGGTATTCCTGTCGAAATGGCAGTTATACAGCGTTACGGTTCCTCCCCTTCTTGCCGAATAACCATATTTGTTCCCGGCGAATGTGCTGTTCCTGATAGTCATCGAACCCGCAGTTATCGGGTCGAAGGTCATCCCAACATCGCCGCAGTTGTATATCTCAACATGGTCGAACCTGCCTCCGGCGCCGTAGAAATATTGTATCCCTCTGTATGGATTGCCAATTATCGTCGCATTGGTAAGTGAGAGTTGAGATCCCGATCCCGCTGCGAAGACTCCCCAACCTGTTGAATTTGAGATCCAGACCTGATCGATATCTATGTCATATCCCAAAGTGGTGGATCCACTGGCATCGCCTGTATAGATCCCTGCCTGTTCGACATTGAAAATATCGACATTGTAGATCTTGATGTCATCGGAGTAGCATTGGATCCCCCCTCTTGCGTTCTGGAGGTAGTTCCCGTTGTCACCCCACATATAACTTAATGTGGAGTTTGCGATGTACGCTCCTCCGTAGATCTCGAACTTCCAATGGATTCCCCAGGTATGGTCCCAAGGTACTCCTCCCGACATATCGATATAGGTTGTGGTATCATTGGCCGTGAAATTACAGTTCCGGTCGATATACAACATACCTCCATTCCTAACGTAAAGGCCGTATTCTCCATCCCTGTCCCCCCCCCATAGGATGTGGGTATTATTGATGTAGAGGGTTCCTCCAAATTGCACCTCGATATTGGCATCCATGATCCATTGTTCGTTGTCGATGCCTTTTATCTCTCCCGGATACACGATATAATCGGAGTCTATCGTTGAAAAAGCCCAGGATTGCTGCCCGGTGATCTGTTCATCTCCGGTAGCTGGCGCAATCATGAGAATTGGCGCACCCAGAAGAATAGACACTGTCAAAGCTATCAAAATTACTTTTTCGGCTCTCATATGCCCCACCTGATACACGTCTCTATTAGGAATCCGATCGTGCAGACCACAATCTAGATATAGGAAACTGGAGAACTAATTACCGTTTTAACTTATTTAATTTTCCATATCTCGAAACTACCTGGACATTGGTTATTTTCATTGTATTTAACATGATTGAAAAGCTATATTCCTAGCTCTCCCACAGCCTCCTCAACGGCTTTTAGGATGGCTCCGGTGCGGATCAGGTCTGCGATCGCCTTGATATCTGGATGCAGCGGTCTGTCCTCGGTCATGAAATCCACCTTCTCCCTGATGACTTCGTATGCAGCCTTAGTTCCGAGGCCCGGGGAGCTCGGCTTCCTGAAGTCCAGGGCCTGGGCAGCGGCCATCATCTCGATGGCGATGACTCCCGCTGTGTTCCTGTTGATTTCCTTCAGATGCCTGATGGCGACCGGGCCCATCGACACATGGTCCTCCTGGTCGGCTGAAACGGAGATGGAGTCCACCGATGCCGGATGGGAAAGCACCTTGTTCTCGGATGTCATGACCGCCGCCGTATACTGGGCGACCATCTGCCCTGAGTTCATACCGGCTCCCTCCACGAGGAATGCCGGAAGGCCGGATAGCGCAGGGTTCAGGAGCCTGTTGGTGTGCCTTTCGGACAGGTCGCATAGCTCTGACATTCCGATCTTCAGGACATCGGCTGCGATCCCCACCGGCTGGCCGTGGAAGTTCCCGGCCCCTATATGGTCCATCTCGTCGGGGAAGAACAGCGGATTGTCAACAACGGAGTTCAACTCGGTCTCGATGGTCTCCCTGGCGAAATGCCACAGGTCAATGGTGGGCCCCATCGCCTGGGGAGCGCACCTCATCGAATATCCGTCCTGGACCTTTTTACTGGGGGAGGCGAGTATCTCGGACCCTGCAAGTAGCTTTCTGATGTGCGAGGCCACTATGCCCTGCCCTCTATGGGGCCTCAGGGAATGGACCCTTGCGTCGAATGGTTTGAGGACGGTATGGAGAGCATCAAGTGTCATCGCCGTGGCGATCACGGCATTCTTGATAAGGTCCCTGGAGTCGTCAAGGAGCAGGCACATCTGGCCCACCATTACCTGGGTCCCGTTGATGAAGGCGAGCCCTTCCTTGAAGGTGGGCTCAACAGGCTCCAGACCTGCCTTTTTCATCGCTTCCCTTGACGGCAGGAGCTCTCCCTTGTATCTGGCCATTCCGTCACCTATGACGGTCTCGGCTATCTGGGAGAGCGGTGAGAGGTCCCCGGAGCATCCGACGGACCCTTTCTCGTAAACGACGGGCATCACGCCGCGGTTTACCATCTCCATGTAGGTCCGGGCCGATGAGAGCCGGATCCCGCTGTGCCCCTTTCCCCATACATGGGCTCTCGCTGCCATTGTCGCCCTTATCTCCTCCTCGGGGATCTCGTCCCCGAATGAGGCGCTGTGGGAGTAGATGATCTTCTTCTGGAGCTCGAGGCCCTGCTCCGGAGAAAGGAATACCGAGGCCAGCTCGCCGATCCCGGTTGTAACACCGTAGATCTTCTCACCCTTTTCGACAAGCTCCAGTATCATTTTCTGGCACCTGTCTATATTCTCGATGGCTTCCTCTGAATACCTTATTGTCGCATGGTCCCTCGCCACCTTGACGATGTCCTCGAAGGTGAGATCCTTGACACCCAGTTCTTTCTCCACGGAATGACCTCCACGGGCAAATTCAGGGTTGGTAAACCCAACTATATGTTAAAACTATCGGGAATTATTCTGAAACGATGCAGGGACCAGCGGGTAATGGAATAGAAAGACGTAATTATCCAGACCATGTTAGATGACCCGGAGGAATGAGTTGCGCTGCCGTAGTTTCCATCAGGCTGGAATTGTTACGCTGAAGTTGAAAAGCCATCGATCGAAACGCTATCGGTTGATGATCGTCCTTCTTGCTGTCTCATGCTTGATCCCCTCCGTCCAAATCAACGTCGGGGAGCCGATGAGGGGGGAATCGTTGGTACCTGGGCAGGGATCCGCGATCGATACTGCAATTGGTCAATGGGAACCTTCGGTCGTTGTGAATGAGGTGTGCCCTGACCCGGACTCGGACCACAATGGGGACGGTCTCGAGGACCAGAATGACGAGTACGTGGAGCTCTTCAACAGAGGAACGGAAACGGTATATCTGACGGATTGGAGCATAAGGGACAATTCGGGGAGATTCACACTCGACAATAAAACGGTCCCACCCGGAGGCAGGTTGGTTCTGTGGAGGAACGAGACCGGTCTTGCACTGGGCAGGGACGACATGATCTCCCTGCACCTTCCCAACGGGACAATGGTTGACGCGATGAGCTGGCAGGACATAACCAGGGGAGCGTCTCTCCAGCGCTCTCCGGACGGTTCGGAAAGGATCAGGACCACTTCCCTTGCAACTCCGGGGGAAGATAACATATTTCCCCCGATGATACTGTTGAACGAGGTGATGATGGATCCGGAAGGCTCCAATACGGGGAATCAATGGTTCGAGCTGCTGAATTCGGGAGGGCCAGAAGATCTTAATGGTTTCACCCTTACCAATGGCGAAAGCTTCTCGGCGAAGCTCCCTGAAGTGCTGATCATGCCCGGGGAAAGGATCGTTATTGTCTCCACCGGGTCCGAGCTTCTACCAGGAGACCTTGGGGACTGCAGCGTGATCAAGATCGGAATGGATAAAACACTGTATGTGAGCGGTGATGATCTGACCCTGATCGACCCGGACGGATATGCAGTTGATTTTCTTGCCTGGGGGAGCTCCACCCATGTCGGGAGACCAATGGGCCTATTCTCGGAGGAGGCGTGGTCGGGAAAATATTATGATGCGGACCTTGGAGGAATGTCAACGAGCGGGATGAACAATCCCGTACCCGCCGAAGGGCGTTCACTTCAGCGTGCGGCCGATGGTATGGACAATAATTCTCCAAAGGAATGGACCATTGCTCCAGGATCCGTCGGCCACACGATGGGCTATGACAATGGCCTCGATCCGAGCATGGAGATCGAGCCGTTGCAGGACACGTTTCTTTTTAATTCTTCCTCGGACAAGATGCTGGATCTCGAGTTCAAGAACACAGGCAACATGACAGGAGTTCTTGGGATTGATGTCTTTTCCAGTGATTGCAAATGGGAAGTGGAAATGAAGGGAACGGGATTCATATCAATGGAGAGGAATTCATCTGCTTCCTTGGAGATTGCGGTCCGCTCCCCCGATTCCATCCAAGAGAACCGCACCGCCGAACTGAAGTTGGAGGTGTACTGGACGGAGATCCCTTTCCTGGACCTGGGAAAAAGCTATGAGCTGCTGATGCCGGGCCCCGATCTGAAATTCGGGGAGATTGAGTTCAGCTTCGATGGAGAGCGGATGACAGAATATCCCCAGGGATCCATAATTGAGGCAAACGTCGAGGTTCTCGGGGGCGGGGAGATCGACCCTGGAGATACTCGCCTGAGAGCTTTGCTCAAGCCCGCGGAGGAAAATTTCACCAGTACCCGGGAAGAATGGTACTGGGAGCTCCCCTCGATGAAAAAGACCTCGAGGAGGACCATCGGATTCGAGATCGACACCCTCGACCTTGCCGGCGATTTTCAAATGGAGCTGCTCCTTGACCCAGATAACGAAACCGCTGAGATAGATGAGGCGAACAATGGATTCACTTTTACCTTCAATGTCCTGCCTTCCTGTCTCGGCCACGGGCATTCGACGATCCTTATAGACAGGGTGCTTTGGAACGTTTCAAGGGATGTTTTGTATCTCTCCCTGTTCAATCCCCTGGAGGAGGAGCTGGACATATCTGGAATGAAGATCAGCGACGGGATCGAGTTCTCATCATTTCCGGCTGGAACCTCCATCGGACCAAGATCCAGTGCCTTTGTGTTCTGGGGAGCCCCCGATCCTTCGATCTCGGGAGGGAGCCTATACCGGTCCATGTCAACCGGCGTCTCAACGGTCAGGATGGTGCATCACGGCAGCATTCCGGACCTTTTTTCAACAGGGGAGCTGCATCTTCTGGGGGAGTTCAGGCAGGTGATCGACACTGTTTTTCTGAAAAGAGAAGGGCCCGGTGAGATCGATTATTTCAAACCAGGCGGGGTCATGGAAACGACCTGGGGGACGCCTATGTGCAGAATAAAAGATTCGCTCGGAAATCCCATGGATACCAACAGCTCTCTGGATTGGAGGGTGGATGAAAACCCCTGCTGGATCAAGGGATTTCTACCTGCACCAGGGCAGCAGGGCATGGGGGAGGTACTTGTTCTCTCCTCCGGGGCCCCTTTCAGGGACCTGTCCGGCCACATGGTGATTTCCGGAAGGAGAGCATTGGTTCTGCCCAGCGGCACCATCTCGGATGAGCGCGGTTTGATAGTATTAAGTTCCGAACCGGAAAGCTACTTTAATGTCCAGGGCGAGCCGCCCGACCTGAAGTTCGGAACTGCGGCAGAGATCGTGGGCATGGAGATCCAGGGATGTGTAGTCCCGGGCTGGAACGAATTCCTGCTCCCCAACGGGGGCGGAGAAATGCAGCTTGTAGGTCCAGGGGGAAATTTGATACAATCCGTGAGATGGGGAGCGGGAGGCGAAGGCTCCATCGGTGTCATAGGTACGGATATCATGGTATGGAGCACCTCGGAGGGCGGGGAACATGAAGGCTCGTGGAGGCTCCTCTCCCAGGGAGCACAACCAGTGGAAGCAATGAGGGGCCCCTCTCCTCCGACCTCTGTGGAAGCCTCGTTCTTCAGGGACGGAAGTTCGCTCATGTCCTGGGTCCTCGAATCGGAAGATACGGTTGTGGTGATATCCGATGCGGTTTCGGATATCTCGATATGCGGTCAGCTTATTGAAAAAGTGAGTTTGGAAGGGGATGTAAGCATTATTTTTACGAAACCGCCCTGGTCAGGGCTCCCCGGGATCTGGGAGGAATATGCTCCAACTGACATAAGGTCCCGAATTGCGGTCAACTTGATGGAAATTGGAGCAGATATATTTCATGTCGAAGATGAAGATACAGGCATGGGGCCTTCCCTTGCTTTTTCAGGTGGGAGACTAGCGATTTTCGGCGGACCGCTTGCGGGATCGAGCGAGGATGGGGAGTGCGGAGCATCTTTCTTCATAGGGCTGGAGGACATGTCGGGGAATCTATTATGGGAAGACCAGGTCATGGGAAGATACGGGATCCGCTTCCGGGACTCCGAACCGATGCTAGACCTCCTGGATATCAACGCGGAAGATGCGCCCCTGTATCCGCCGATCCAAACAAGTCCCCCATTTTTCAAAGCTTATTTCGGATTGGAATGGAGGGATTGGCTGGGGGATTTTGATGTGGAAGATGGAGGAGATCTGAGGTTCCTTCCCGGTCCCGGACCATTCGACGAGGTTTTTATGGCCCAGACCATTGAAAAAGGTGCATCGGTATCGCTGCTGTTGAATCCCAGGGACCTCCGTGTCCTGGGAAACACCTCCCTATCGAAGTTGGGCATCGTCCCCGGGAGGTTATCGAACGGGATTCATCTCCTGTCCAGGGAAGAACTCGAGAACGATGTCTTCCTCAGGTCTGCCGCACTGTCGGATATCTTCGGTGCCCCATCAAACCGTTACAGTATGAAACTCGGACCCGCTTCATGGGCGGTCGAGAACTTCCTTGGATATCTGCTCTCCCCGGACCGTTTCGAGGTAATGCTCCCCGGTGTCACGGAAGATGCCATCGGATACCGATTATGTCTTTGCGGCCCGACAGATGTCGGAGCTTTCCCCTGGTGGAGCGAAGAGGTCTGTTCGGAGGTCCCGGTAGGTTTTCTTCCAGGTTCCTGGGAGAGCTCTCTTCCTTATGAAAAAACGGAAGTAAGGCTGGAAGAGGTTTACTACGACACCTATCTTGCGAATGATCCGGACGAGTACGTGGCTCTCAGGAACTGCGGGGAAGAAGAGGTGGACCTGAAGGGCTTCTTCCTCACGGATGATGAGGGTCTGGGGTATTCATCGGATGGAATTCTGGGCATCGAAGATGCTGCGATCGCCCCTGGGGGAATGCTGTTCATCGCCAGGGATGGCGAGGCATTCCTGTCGCAGAACGGATTCGACGCCGACCTTGCATTTTCGGGAACCGGAAGGGACAGTGGCATCCATGTTCTGACGGGGGACCCTAGGCTGTCAAACGGCAATGAAACGATATCACTGAGGGATCCCCTGGGAAGGGTTATCGATGTTGTTGTATACGGAAGCGCAATGTGGCCCGAAGATACTTGGGCCAGCCTGGATGAAGCTGACTGGTCCGGAGGGGGAGCTCCCGATGTGGGGTGGGGCAAAATATTGTACAGAAAGGGACCGCATTCCTTTCCTTTTTCAGTTGATACGAACGATCCGGCTGATTGGACCGCCGACAGACCAAGGCATCCCGGCCAGTCCCGTTTTCCGATTTTTTCAGAAAGGGAACTGCATGACCTGAAATTTGGTGTCAGCCCTGATTCATCATCCGACCTCATGGCGGATATCCTGAAAAATGCTGCGCGGACGTTGGATATCAACGTCTATGAGATTTGTGCCCAATGGATGGTCTCATCGATCATCGGAGCGAGCTTGAGGGGAGTCGAGGTCCGGGTGATCGCTGAGGGGAATCCCGTTTCCGGAATTCCGATATCGGGCAAGGCCGCCCTCCGCAGACTCGTCGACGAGGGCATAGATGTCAGATTGATGTACACTTCTCCGCAGGACGGTATAAGGGACCGATACAGATACGATCATGCAAAGTATGTCATATCGGATTCTACCAGTTTCCTGATCTCCACCGAAAATTTCAAGGAGAGCTCGTTTCCTGCCCCGGGAGGTGATGGAGACGCTTCCACACGGGGGTGGATCGTGTCAGGCACCTCCTCCGGTATCTGCAGGGACCTCTCGGATATCTTCGAGGATGATTGGCAGGGCGGCGATATGATGGACGCATCCCTCTTGGCCGGGAACTGGTCCACCGGGGATTATCTTAACGACATTTCCGAGGGAGGTCATCCTTCGATATTCTCCTCGGAAGAGATCACATCCTCCTCGACCGGATGGATAATTGCCTCACCGGACCAGATCTCCCAGGAGAGCAATCCTCTTCTGGATTCAATAGAAGAAGCGGTATCTACCATCGACCTGGAGCTTCTGGACCTCGATCCTTTCTTCATCGATGTATTGGAATCGGTCAATTCCCATAAAGCAGCTCGGATAACGAATCCGTATCTCAGGAAGGTCATGGAAGCGTCGGAGAGGGGAGTCCGTGTGAGGATCCTCATGGATGGTTCAGATTTCGACGGAGACGGGATCCCGGACAACAGACCTACCGCGGACCAGCTTTCCTCCTGGGCAGAGGCCAAGGATCTTAAGGCGTCCTTTCAGGTAAAACTTCACCCGGCAAGCAGGGATGTAGGGGAAGGAGCGATCAGCATGATCCATGCAAAGGGCATGGTTGTGGATTCGGAGTCGGTCTGGATATCATCGTTCAACTGGAATCCAACATCGGCCAACGAGAATAGGGAGGTGGGGATCCTGCTCTCATCACCCGGGGCAGGACAGTACTTCGGACGTGTTTTCGACTTTGACTGGAACGGAACCCTTGCCGCCGAGGTTTCGGCCGCAAATGTGTGGGCGGGAGCCACGTTCGTTGATGGAAAGACCTGCTACGTGGAAATGGAGATGGACCTCTTATGGACGGGAGATGGTCCGGTTAGCATAATGGTGGAGGGAACCGATGATGAAAGCGATTCGGAAAGGATTCTCCTGGAAACGGAGGTCCCCGAGGGTTTCAGCGGAAGGCTGGAATTGGGAGCGGAGGTGGATCCTCCCGGGATGTTCCGTAAGGTCAATGTGAAGGCGGGATCCGGGGGAAGGGAGATCCAACTTCTATCCGTTGAGCTCAAAGTTCCCTCAGAGGACAGCGGTATTGGCTCGATCCCTCTCATGAGAGAGCCTTATATCCCCGTCATCGCAGCGCTCATCATTGCAATCGGTGCATCGGCAATTCTTGAAATGTCCCGGATATTGAGGGCCAGGATCGGAAGCACTTCGGCATCGGCCATCGAGGAGTAGTTGTTACGGAGCCCTTTACATAAAGTTTATTAAAACCTTGCTTGATAACCCACTACTTCTAATACTTGGCCAGGTGGGGATATATATGTTTGATATTGATATCAAGGTTGACACGCTTAAGAGTGTATTCTCCATACTCACACCTATCGTCGGCGAGGTCAAGCTGAAAGCGGATGACGAGGGGTGGAAGATAAAGGCAGTGGACCCGGCCCACGTGGCTATGGTGGACTTGACCCTCGGCAAGGATGCCTTTGACAAGTACGAGATAGAACCCATGGAGCTCGGTCTGAACGTGGAAAGGCTGCTGGAACATCTGAAAGGAGCGAAGGCGGACGATACCGTGATGATGAAGCTCTCCGAGGACAACAGACTTATAGTCTCCATGTCCAACCTGACCCTGAAGATCCCGCTGGTTGACGCATCGGGCTTCTCCGATCCAAAGGTTCCCAATCTACAGCTTCCCGTTGGGATCAAACTGAATTCGGGGGAGCTGCACAAGGGGCTGAAGGTCTCAGCTTCCATCTCCGATTACATCACCTTCGACTGCAGCGAGGACAGCCTCGTGATGACCTCATCTGAGGATCTCTCGTCCATGACCCTGGAGCTGAAGAAGGGGGAGCAGTACGAGACCATCAATTTCGAGAAACCCGCAAAGAGCTCCTTCTCACTGGACTACTTCAGCCAGCTGATGAAGGGCGTGGGGCCCAACAGGGACATCATTCTGAATATCGGCAACAGCTACCCCCTCAAGATGGAATTCGATTTCTCGGAGGAGGCAGGGCATGCCCGGTACCTGCTTGCTCCGCGTATAGAAAGCTCTTGATAAGGCTTCAATCGAGCTCTATTGTCTCTATCTCCTTAGGGGAGCGTCTGGAGCGGAGCCGGGTAAGGAGCTTCTGTATCCAGCCTATCCGGTCATAATTAATCAAGGTGTAGAGTATCAGAAAGGGAACCGAGCAAAGGATCAGCACCAAAGGCACGGGCATCCAGTCAGTGTAGTTGTCGTTGCCGATGGACATGTCCAGAAAGTGCACCATCAGCTCACCGACGGCAAGCAGTATCAGGAATAAGGAAATGGTCATCAGTATCCCGGAGAAGACAGAACGTAAGAAGAGAAGGAACTTGTTTGGCCGCTTCTTCCCGACCTTCGCGGCTTTTTGCCTTTTCCTGCCTTTCATTTGTTCCAGGTCTCCTTCCATCATACACCGTTTGCTATTATTTCTTGTTTTCTTATGTCACCGTCTAGACGGAGGGTGGAACTCCTCCAATTTCCTGTGATGGTGTGTGTCGTGGAAAGCGTGCAGTTCCTCATGTACTCTCCTTTCCCCCTCCTCTTCCACTCCTGTTCCGTTTCCTCTCCGCCTGCGGTATGTTATCAAGGATATGACAAAGGCGGATGCTAGGACGATGATGATAATGACTATTATCGGGATAAGTGTGATCCCATAATCGCTTCCATCTCCTTCCCCCCTCCCCTCCTCAACGATCTTGAATTTGAATGAACTGCCATCTGAGATGTTGTAGCCGAGCATGTCCATTGCCTCCAGGACCATGCTGTAATCCCCCGGTGCCAGGTCTTCAGGGATCATGAAGGTGATTGCGGTCCCATTCTCACCGAGGCTGCCGGTCAGATACCTGTATTCAACGTTTTTCCAAGTAAGGAACATGCGGGATGACGGGTCCACGGGGATATTGGTTCTGATGGTGAATCGTGTTCCCGGATCGATGGGTCCGAGGTCTTCCTCATGACCGGGTTGTGAGTTTCCTATGGAGATGCTGACCCACCTCAATTCATCGATTACCCTGAACTTGAACTCCCTGGTGTTGAAGGGCTCCCCTGTTGCATCTTTCAGGTCCGCGTCCAGAATTATCGTGTACTCCTTCCCTCTGTTCAACGGCTCCGTCGGTGTTACTTTGATCTCGCTTCCCCCGAGCAGCTCCAGCTCAATTGCGAGATCGATCCCCGCCGGGCCTACCATGTGAACGCCCTGGAAAATGGATTGGGGATCCATGGTTTCATTGAAAATGAAGCGAATGGCCTCTCCGGGCATGGCTATGGCCTGCTCACCGCTTAGAGACCATTCTATCAGATACGGAGGCGTCCCATCGGTTGTAACATGCACCAATATTCCATGGGTTCCAACGTTGCTGGAGGGATCGATGACCTTGAGCCACACCCTTTGTGTGCCAAGGATGTCGAAAGCCACCTCGATATCCATGCCGTAGAGGGTCTCTCCGGATTCCTTCAAGACCCAGGTGAAGTTCGAACCTTCCGGAAAGTCGGGATCGTTGTCGGTCGATCCCGATGCAGAAAGGTGCAATGCCGCTCCCCTTACAACTGTTCGGTCCTTTCCTGCAAAGGCATTCGGTTGGGTCAGGTCCCTGACAGTGATGTTGAATTCCGTCTCGTCGAGATTTCCCCCCGTATCGGTTATCCTGAGTTTAACATTGTAGATTCCCGGAGTAACAAAGGTCCATTTCACTTCCCTTTCAGCAAATTCCCTATGGTCGTGTCCGGTTACGATCCAGAGAAAATCCCCATTAACGTAGATACCCGGATCGTTGTCGATGATCATCGGGTCCGGTAAGGATACCTCAACGTCCTCGTCCACGATCATATCTTCCATTTGCACCAATTTTGGAGCATCCGTGTCGTTAACCTTCAAAGTTCCCCTAACACTGTCCTGGTTTCCGGCCCAATCCTTTACGGTTAGGGTGATCCCGAAGATCCCGGGTATGGGGATCCTGACGGACGGCTCCATTCCATACAGCAGGACATTTCCTGTAGGAAGCTGGATGGCCCAGCTGTAGTTAACGATCCCGGTCAGCCTGCTGTCCTGATCGCGGTCGCTCGATGGAGACCCGTCAAGCTTGAAGGGATGGGACGTTGTTGCGCCAACCTCCTTGAAGACCGCAACAGGTTCATACGGGTCGTAAACGACGAGTAACTCGGGAACCGGGAGCACGGGTCCGTTCCCAAGGTCGTCATAAACCATTACCTGGAATTCGTTTTCACCTTCGTCAAGGTTCAGGAACAGAAGGAAGTTGCCGTTAATGTCCGAGGTGCCGGTTATGAATTCCTTCCCATCCTTTTTCACAACAATCCTGGATCCCCATTCCGATGAGCCCGTTAGCTGATAAACCGAGGAATTCTGGGCCTTGATCAAGGGGGAGAATATCGAAAGACTCGATGGAGGGGTGTTGTCCACCCTTACGGTTAGGAGAGGTCCCGTTTCATTGGAATTTCCGACCTCGTCCTCCAACCTTGCACCTATAAGTATGTTCTCCCCTTCCTCCAGTGGTAAAGGAAGATCCCTCGTATCCCATGTGAACGGATCACTGGGAGAGGGGTCCGTCCCGATCTCCAGCCATCCACGGTCCGGAATCATGTCCCCGTTCCGGTCCGGGGAGCCCTGAAAAACGATCTTGACAGCGTCATCTTCCGTGGTGAAATTGAAGACAACATCTCCGCTAACCATCATTCCGGGAAGAGGCTGTTCCAGGACGAACCACGGTGCCTTTTCATCTCTTGGTATGCCCGATACTGGCTCCGTGGTTCCGGAATGGAAACCGAGGATGTTGAATGATGATGTCTTATAAAAATAGAGAGAGCCGTCCGTCAGGCCGGTATCGGTATAGTTCGTTCTGTTATCGGGCGTCATGTGTATCTGCTGGAATGCACCCGGCAGGCCGGAACCCTCCTCGGATTCGTTCGCCCTGAAGATGACATAGGACATGAGGTTGATGTCGCCCGGGCTTTCCCAGGTCAACAGGAGTCTGTTGCCGCTGGGGACCGGGGATACGGTGAGGTTCCTTGGTTTCCGAGGGATGTTGGTGTTTATTCTCACGGGTTCATCCGCCTCTCCGATCGCCGGCGGGAGGTAACTCCTCTTGATAGAGGCCCTTAAAGTGAAATTGCCCGCTACGAGATTGGGGACCGAGAATAGGCCGGTATAGATCCCGTCTCCCGCCCTAGGATCGGGGATTATCCCATCATCCCTGGCCTGTATATTATACCTGGAGCTCAATCCAACGACATCGAAGGATGCCGCCCAGCCTGCCGTTCCGTTGATGGAAACCGTCACCTCGTCCTGATAAGTGAGCGTTTCATCAATTCTGTTGTGGGAGACGGAGTTGATCTTGGGCGGTATGAGTGCAAGGAGCTGAGCTTTGAGCGTGCGTTTGGGATAATCCTCCGTATATGTTGCGGTAATATTCCCGTCACTTGTCACCTGGACCTCGCCCGCAATCGGTGAGGTTGTCACCACCTTGACAGATCCCCTGAAAATGCCTATGCCGCTTCCCCCCTGCTTCACCTCTGTAAGGTTCAGGATCTCTCCGGTGGCGTCCGAGGAGGAATGGACCTTGATAAGAGTCCATCCTCTGCCGGTCAGGTTCGAATCTGAGAGGGTGAGATGTGCCGTGGAGCCGTTGGCGGCTAAGTATTCCTCCTCCCAGGCAATGCTTCCCGCCGCACCTGTGAAATCTCCGGACATTACCAGTGAATATGGTTGAGGCCCCATTGCAACAGAATAGCCCGTCACGTTGACCTTGTATATCCCGGTGGTAGGTGATCGGATGAATATCCTCTCGACATTGTTGCGCCGGTCCGCTTGACTCTGCTGGGAATATAGCAGTCCGTTCCCTCTGTAAACAGTTCCGTTGGGTGCTGTAATGGTGAGGTCCAGGTCGTTGACGAGCTTCACGGAGCTGGTATTTGAGCCCGGATAATCCGTCCAGACCAATGTTGCCACGAGGTCGCTGCTCCCTTTCTTGACCGTATAGAGCCTTGAATGGGTGGACCCCGTTGCTAGCCCGGATGAATTGTCTATGAACCTAAGGACCCCTGCATCGGAATCGTTCGTGCAGAGGGAATTTGTAAGATTTGCCCTGCCCCAGCCTTCGAACCTATTGGGCACCGAGGACCAGTTGCCGTTGAGGGGCCTTGCTCCATTAATCAGGGTAGCTTTGATAAGGGCTGCCGAAGGATCGCTTATCTTTTCAAGGTCCTGATAGTACTGGCGGATCAGGGCAACGGTCCCAGCTGTTATGGGTGTTGACATGGATGTTCCGCCCATATAGGCATATCTTGAATTGATGCCGTTGTAAGTGGAATTGCTCCCCCAGTAATGGTTCCAGAAATCCGATATGGTGGATGCCCTGGTGGAAAGTATCCATGTCCCGGGGGCTGCAACGTCAGGTTTGACCCTGTTGTCTCCCCATGTCGGTCCCTGGGAGGAGAAGGTTGCGATCTCGGAGATGTTGTCCCCCCATGAGCCCAGGGAAGGCCTGTAGCTTTCCGATGCCCCGACCGCGATCACGTTCTTCGAGAGCGATTGGGTTGAAATGGAATAGGTGCCCAGTGAGCCCTGATTGCCGGCCGAGTAAAGAACGGTGAGGTCCTTGGAGCCCCAGAGATAATTATCGGTCTGCCATGACCTCCATGAGTAATTACCGTAGGATGACCTGGAGGACCAGGAATTGGTCTGGATCCTGGCTCCGCTCTCGTATGCATCCCTGTAGAGCGTGAAGTAAGCAGGAGTTGCAAGCGAGCCCGTGGAATCCATCGTGGATTGAAAGACGAGTTCCGCCTCCGGAGCCATTCCGGCATAGCTGCCGTTGGAAGCTGATCCATTTCCGAGGACCGATCCTGTCACATGGGTGCCATGGCCTCCTTTATAGCTCCAGCTTCCCGAAGAGGAATCCCAAACGTGGATATCGGGGTCCGACCAGTTGCCGCTTCTTCCGTATGCATAGGCAGCCTTTATCCGTCCCGTAAGGTCCGGGTGCATGGTCGAATTGCGACCCGTATCCAGACCGGTGTCGCAGACGGCCACGACCTGACCCGTTCCGTCAAGTCCGAGCAGACGCTGCGTCTCCGAAACATCGATTATATCGGATGCAATGTCGTTGTCGAGATCCCTTATGTCCATGTCGGATATGTGCGACACCCAGGGCTCATTTGCAGTCCGGAGGATGGTTGCCCTATCCATCGATGCAAAGGCCAACATCGAATACGAGTCCACCAGGAATTCCGATGGGTCGATCCCCAGTTCAAAAAAGGTTTTGCTATCGAGGGGGAGGTTGTAAAGTCCGATCACAACATCCAGGAGCTCCGTTGAGGGCTCATTCAAAATTTCGCTCAACAGTTCATTCTCTATCTTGAAAAATGGATGGTACTTCACCACCGCCCTGATATCGTCATCATCGGTTTCTAATGCCCTGCTGTCCCGGCAGTGCACGAGGACTGCCCTTTGCGATATAACATCCTGAACCGTGCAGGACCTGCCCTCAAGGGTTTGCAGCATTTTGATGTGGATCGGGACATAGAATTGCACTATGTATTGCCCGCTGTCCGGGACTTCGGGGAGCTTCTCCAGGTAATCAGCGTCCTCCCTGGGATCGAAGATGTACCGGCCGATGACAATGTCTTTCAGGGGATCGATATACTGCTCATCTGGGTTGGAATCATTCGGTAGCCCCTCCAGGATATGGGCCCACCAGATCGGTCCATTTTCCATTTCGGAGCCTTCAAAGGCAAGGTTCATTACAGCAGCCGGAGATAAAAATACCAGAATGACCGGGAGGACGAGGATGCGGTATCTTCCTATTTTTTCCGTATGCATTTGAGCTCCCCAACAGAATACGGTATCCCGAATCATCTTAAAAACATAATGGTGCGGTCTCAGACCAGCGGACCGCATGCCTTCTCGCTGTCGCCGTGATGCTCGTCCTCTTCCTCATCCTTTGGCTTCAGCTCCGGTCTCTCGATGCCCTGGGATCTGTAATAATCATACAGGGCTGCCTTGAGCGCATCAACGGCAAGCAACGAGCAGTGGACCTTTACGGGAGGAAGACCTTCAAGCCCCTTCACCACATCAGCCCATTTCACGTTCTCCGCCTCCTTTATGTCCATGCCTTTGACCAGCTCGGTGAGCATGGAAGTTGTGGCAATTGCCGAGGCGCATCCGAAGGTCCTGAACTTGATGTCTTCGATCTTGCCGTCCACGACCTTCAGCGTCAGCTCCATCATGTCCCCGCAGACGGGATTTCCGACCGTTCCCTTTCCATCAGGGTCTTCGAGCTCTCCCACGTTCCTGGGATTCTTAAAATGCTCGAGGACCGTCTTTGAATACTCCAATCTTCCCATTGGCTCACCTATTTGTTGTACAGAGGGGACATCTCCCTCAACTGCATTACTATTTCCGGCATGACATCCACGACATACCGCGCATCCTCCATTGTATTGAAAGGATATGAAGTGAATTGCAGGCTGCCATGGGCTTCTTCATGCTTGAGACCCATGGCCAGCAGGGTCTTTGAAGCTTCGAGGTTCTTCTGGGAGCAAGCCGATCCCGAACTCACCGATATCCCGTTCATGTCCAGAAGAAGGAGCATGGATTCTCCCTCCACGAAGTCGAACCTGAAATTGGAATTGTTGGGGAGCCTGTTCGTAGGATGTCCGTTGAGATGGCTGTTCTCTATCTTTATCAGACCGTTGATAAGCTCATCCCTTATGGACGACAGCTTCTCTGAGGTGCTTCCAATTTCCTCACGGGCGATCCTGGCGGCGGCTCCCATCCCGACAATTCCGGGTATATTTTCACTTCCGGACCTCAGGCCTCTCTCATGGCCCCCTCCTTTAATAAGACCAGTCATTTTGGTGCCCTTTTTAACATAGAGGGCTCCGACACCTTTTGGTCCCATAAGATCGACGGAGGAGATGGTAGCGAGGTCGACCCGGAGCTTCTTGACATCCACTGGGACCTGAAAAGCGGATGTCGTGATGTCGACATGGACAAGTGAGCCGTTATTATGGGCGCTATTTGTGATCTCCTCGGCTGGTTGGAGGGATCCCACCTCGAAGCTGGCGAAGGGGAATGAAACCATGTAATGTTCTTTGTTCAGCATGCGGGAAGCCTTTCCAAGATCGACGACGCCGAATCGGTCAACAGGTAGAAAGTCCCTTTTTAGACCTGAGGATTCGATCGCCGCGGAAGTGGCTCTGACGGATTCATGGTCCACGCTGGTAATTGCCATCCTATTCCTTCCGGCAGCCCTGTGAGGGATGGGCCCTCTGAGTGCCAGGTTGATCGATTCGGTGGCTCCGGAGGTGAAGATTATTTCGTCCTGATCGGCATTGACAAGGGCTGCTACCTCCCCACGGGCTTTTTCGAGGGCTTTCCTTGGCTCCCGCCCCATTTCATGGATCGAGGAGGGATTCCCGAAATGACGGGAAAAGTAGGGAAGCATTTCTTCGATGACTTCCTTCCTTGTCGGCATGGAGGAGTTTGAATCAAAGTATACACGTTTCAAGGGACGACTGCCTCCTAAACATGTTAGCTAGGAACTGGTCATATAAAAATATCACACCTTGAAACGGGTACAGGCGGTCTGTACTATTCCCCTTTTCCCTTGAAATAATGCTCAATGATCTTCTTCTGCCCTCTCCTCAGGGTTTCGGAGACGGATGCGGTGGAGATGTCGAATATCCTTGCCAGCTCCCTAATCCCTATCCTCTTCGGGAAATCGTAGTATCCCCTCTCTAGGGCCGTCTTGATGATCCTCTCCTGTCTGGGGGTAAGGGATTCCTTGTCGTCGATGGGCTGGATGAGTATCAGTCTGGATTCAATCCCCCTGGACTCAAGGGCATCGACCAGTTTCTGGAGTTGCACCTTTTCGTTCATTATCAGCTTCCACTCAACCCATCCTTGATCGTCCGTGGATGCGGAGATAAGGAAACATCCGGATTCAAGGATCGATCTGCATCCGCCGCATCCCTTTGTTCCGACGATCACGATCACTTTATCCTGGTCGACCTTGCTGGCCTTTACGAAATCTATGTGGTCCAGATCTCCGATGAGCCTTTCGAGCAGCTGGGGATCGGTCCCGTTGAGCTTGACCTCCGCCAGGTCCTGAACTCCCTCATCACCGAATGCTATTGTGTCCACAATATTGATGCTGATCGGTAGCTGCCTAGTGATCTTCCCGACCCAGCTTTCCAATAGGTCCACGGCCAGAACTGCCTCGTACACCTGACTCACCTCCAACAAAAATCAGATAACCCTTATTAAAGATTATCATTGGCGGACAGGAACCAAATCAGGAAAGAAGCAAATTCATCCGCATTATGGTAATATTTTTTTTTCGCACTTTTAAGGAAAAGGTTATTAGAGTTATAACACAATAAAAAAAAAGGACTGGTTCAAATGGCCGAGGGCAAGGGAAGAAAAGCTCGAAAGGAAGTCAGCCGGAACACCCGAGACGGAGAGGATAAGGAATCAATTCTGGATGACGATGAGGAATGGTGGCCATTTTCCTCTAAGGAAGCCGAGGAGGATTGGATCAAGGAAGAGCTCTCCAAGGTTCAGTGGGACAGTGAGAGCAACCCTTGGAAAAGGGAAGCCATGAGGATGAACGAGGAGAAGCGCTACCTGGAGAACGAGGTGATGCGGCTTCAGAACAAGGTGATGCTTCTAAACGGCGAATTGAACAGAATGAAATCACCTCCCCTGATAGTGGGAACCGTGATAGACCATTATACCGATGACCAGATACTGGTATCCACTTCCGGAGGACCATCCTTCGTGGTAAAGGTCCTTTCATCTGTGGATATGGATGAACTGGACATAGGGACCAAGGTCTCCTTGAATAAGGATAACATGACGGTTGTGAACATCCTCCCGTCGACCAAAGATCCCATGGTGGGAGCCGCCGAGCTGGAGGAGAGGCCCGAGGTAAATTACAGGGACATAGGGGGGCTTTCGGTCCAAATAGCCGAGCTGAAAGAGGTCGTGGAACTCCCCCTCCTCAGACCGGACCTTTTCAAGGAGGTTGGTATAGAACCTCCGAAGGGTGTCCTTCTCATCGGGCCCCCCGGATGCGGCAAGACACTTCTGGCCAAGGCAATTGCACGGGAAACCAAGGCCACTTTCCTTAGGATGGTGGGATCAGAGCTGGTTCAGAAATACATTGGAGAGGGCAGCAGGATGGTTAGGGAGCTCTTTCAGCTGGCCAAGGAAAGGGCGCCGACCATACTTTTCCTGGACGAGTTGGATTCCATTGCCGGACGGAGGACCGACTCCTCAACATCCGCCGACAGGGAGGTGCACAGGACCCTTATACAGCTTCTTGCAGAGCTGGATGGTTTCGAGAGTCTGGGTGATGTTAGGATAATCGCAGCCACGAACCGTCCCGATATACTTGATCGTGCGATCCTCAGACCCGGCCGGTTGGACAGAATAATAGAGATACCACTGCCGGATATGGTGGCCAGGAAGGAGATATTCAGGATCCATACGAAGAAAATGAACCTTGGGAAGGGTGTTGCCCTGGATGAGCTTGCCGCAGCAGCCGAGGATTTCAACGGCGCACAGATAAAAGCCGTTTGCACCGAGGCGGGCATGTTCGCAATAAGGGAGGAAAGGAAGATCGTACTTCCCCAGGATTTCAGAAATGCCATCAAGAAGCTCAGGGAGACCACTTCAGAGGAGGCACTTCTGAACCTACAGGGCCGTCCGGAGAAAGCCGATAAATATTCTATGTTCGCCTGACACGTCTTCCTCTTAGTGGATCTTTGATCCGGGATCCGCGTCCTTGTATGTTGTCAGGAGAACGACATTGTCACCGCTTTCAGCGGCAAGGAGCATGCCATTTGATTCCACTCCTCTAAGTTTTGCAGGTTCGAGATTGGAAACGATAATGATGTTCTGTCCCTTCATCTCCTCCTTTGAATAGTGTTTCTTGATGCCTGCAACTATTGTCCTTGGCTCCTTCTCTCCGATATCCACTTTAATGATGTACAGTTTGTCCGCATTGGGATGGTCCTCTACCTCAATGATCCTGCCGACGCGGAGGTCCAACTTCATGAACTCATCAAAACTCACTTTCTCCATTTCAACTGTCTCCTTTTCTTTATTGTCCACAGGTATTTCGTTCTCACCGAGCATCTCCAGTTTGGTGAAGAGAGGCTCGGGCATCTTTAAGGCCATACCTTCGGGGAAGGGTTCAAGGGCATCCCTCCAGTTGCCCTCCTCGGGACCGGTAGTGCCGATCATCCCATACCATCTCTTCACAGCATGAGGGATGTAGGGATATATACCATAGGTAATTATTTTGCAGATCTGAAGGGCTGTGTTCAGCACCGTGCTGCACCGCTGTCTGTCCTCTTTGATCAGTTTCCAGGGAGCTTGCGAATTTATATAGCGGTTTCCTTCGTTGACAAGGGCCATCATGGTCTGGATACCCTCCTTCAACCGGACGCCCTCCATGGAATCCAGGGCTTTCACGTAATGCTCTTCGGCAGTTTTTCGAATTTTTTCATCCTCTTCAGTAGGGTCCGACCTCCTTGGTACCTCACCAAAATTTTTGGATGTGAAGGTCACAACCCTGTGGAGGAAGTTCCCGAAGGCCCCGAGCAGCTCTGTATTGTTCTTCTGGACGAACTCCTTCAGGTCGAAGTTAGAATCACCCTTCTCGGGCATTATGGAAGATAGGTAGAACCTCAGCGGATCCACCGGGTAGTCCATCAGGAATCCATTTACCGTAACCCCGTGCCCCCTCGATTTTGAGAATTGAGCTCCGTCCCATTGGAGATATTCATTTGAGGGAACGTCGAACGGCAGGTCGAGCCCTCCGTATCCGGCGAGAATTGCCGGCCATATTATCGTGTGGAAGGGGATGTTATCCTTTGCCAGGAAGTAATAGTGCCTGCATGAAGGGTCCTTCCAGTAGCTCTCCCAGAGTGTCGGATCCCCCTTTTCCATCGAATGGAGCTTTGAGGCCGATAGATAACCGCAAACCGCCTCGAACCATACGTATATCCTCTTGTCCTCGTAACCCCCGATCGGAATGGGAACCCCCCATCTCAGATCCCTGGTAATGGCCCGGTCCTTCAAACCTTCCCTGAGAAAATTGTCGGTGTTGTTCCTTGTATTTGGCCTCCAGCTATCCCTTCTGCTCTCAACGAATTTGCGTACCTGAGGCTCAAGTTTTGAAAGAAGAAGATAGAAATGCTCTGTATTCTTGAATGCCGGAGAGCCGGTACATATCTTGCATCGTGGATCGATGAGTTCAATCGCATCGAGGACCTTTCCGCAGTTATCGCACTGGTCTCCCCTTGCCTCCTCGTAGGAGCAATATGGGCATGTTCCCTCTATGTATCTGTCGGGCATGAATTTCCCGCATTTGCCGCAGTAAGGCGCCTTTTCGGTCCTGATGTCGATGAATCCCTTTTCTTTCAATGTGAGGAATATGTCCTTCACAACCTCGAAATGTTGCTCGGTGTGGGTCTTTGTATAGATGTCGTAAGAAATTCTTAGATTCTCGATGGTCTCCAGGATCGATTTATGATTCCTCTCGGCGACCTCTTCGGGAGTGGAGCCCTGCTTTTCGGCCGTAACCGTGATGGGAGTCCCATGCATATCGGAACCGGAAACGAAGAGGGTATCATAACCTCTCAATCTGCAGTATCTGGCGAATATATCAGCAGGGAGAAGGCACCCCGCGATATGTCCCAGATGAAGGGGACCGTTGGCGTAGGGCCAGGCAGCTCCGATGAAGATTTTACCGCCGTTTTCCATGGGGTGGTGTAAAGATTCGCCCTATATGAAATATGGGCTTCACCTTTTATCGGTGATGAGGTGAGCGTTCTCTTTCTTCAATTAGGGATAAGGGTCCTAAATGGCCTTGAGGAATCCCAGGACAGGCTCGTATATCATCCCCTTGTCCAGAAGTTGAGAGACAACCTCCTCAACTATGTCCCTTGATAGCCTGTTCCTGTCAACATGGTCAATCAGATCATCCCACCTGGCCCCGTCTCCAGAATCTAGATCGTTGATGATGTCGATCACCATTCCCTCATATTCCTCCAGTGGATCGGTCAAGGATCGGACGGAAGAATCCCCGGATGAGATTCCAGATTTCCATTTTTCCATTTCCTCTGCAAAGGTGGACTTATCCAGAAATCTCAGTGTTTCCCTTATCATCTCCTTTGCTCCCTCCACGATCTCCTCCCCTCCCCTGGGATCGTCCGGTCTTGGGACTTCCATCCATTTTCCCGGGAGAGGTCCCCTTCCCTGGAGTTTCCATAGCCTAGCCATGGAATCCCTTGCCGAGATGAAATTGTACATCTCCCTCTCATCCTTGGATATGCGACGGATTAGCTCCGGTTTAAGGGTGACGACCTCATCGCCCCTTTTCGAAACGAAACTCGTTATCCGCCCAATGACAACCACAGGGTATGTCACCTCAACTGAGGGGAGCATCGACATTACCTCGGGATCGAACCTTCCTATGGTGAAGGATATGCCCCCCGTTGGATCGGCCACCCTTACTTTAAAAATAGGGCTTCCTTCATTTCCGATATCCGTCATCTCCATCAGTATGCCGGAGATCAGAGCTCTGTAAGCTCTTGCACCAGTTATTGTTATGAATTTGGTCCGTGTATTGTCCTCATCCTCAGCCCGGATGTCTTCCCTGGTGGAACCAATTACCTCCTTTACGAGAAGCGGCATGGCAGGTTCTCGCTTTCTCATATCATCACCTCCATCAGGGAGAGGACTTCCCTTTCCATAAGCTCCTTGCTCCATCCAAGTTTGATATCGGACAGGTCCAGGGTCAGACCGTAATCGTCGATATATGGATCCGCGGTGATGCTCAACGGTCGGGCGGTGATCCTGTCGGAGATTTCCTCCGAGATCATCTCGGGGCGTAGGGAGTCCTGGACCTCCTTGACCATCCCGTCCATTTTCCTTCCCAAAATGCTCTCCACTATGGTCCTGTCGCCCTTGATGAAGGCAGTACCCGAACCATCATCGAAGACGCCCTTGAAATTCAGGTCCCATTCTCCGTCATCCTTTCCATGCACCGTGCACAAGTTCTTGCTGAGCCTCCTTCCGCACCTGGTGCACTTGTTGACCAATCCCGAGCCAGGTCTGACAGATACAATCGTCCCTCTAAGATGGACTGGGCCGGAGAACCTTCCTTCGATGAGGTTCACGATCCTCGAGTTCTCCGCCTTCAGCAGTTCTTCGGCAGGGGGGAGCTTGTCCTCCGGAAGAAGTTTGAATATGGATCCCGGCGAGAGATTCAGATGCATGACGTTCCTGAATTCCTTGACGCTGCCTCCAATAATCCGATAGCATGCACCTTCATTGATATCCATAGGTCCCCAGCAGGTGAAATCAAGCCTTCCCGTTCTGTCTGCTAAAATGCCCTTAACGATGTCCCTTACCTTACCCTTCGATTCGATCGTAATGGGCTTGGAGGACAGAACGCGAACTTCTACATCGACATTCCTGGAGCCCGGGCTAAGTTCCGAGATGGCTGAAGGTATGCTGTCCTCGATTTTGGGAAGGAGTCTCTCGGGATCCTCCGCAGGGGAGATCGCGGAGCCTTCATTGATCACAACTTCGAGATCTCCGTTCCAGGTCCTGGTGGAAACATTATGGAGGAAGAGGGCTGAATTTGCTCCGTATGGAAGATCTGTCCAGCAGGAGTACTTCACCTCTCCTTTTGAATCTCCTAGAAATCCCCGGAAAAAGAAGCCCCCTTCGGCCCTCTCTATCTTCTGGATGGAAATGATCCTTGCCCTTAGGGAGATCCCCTTCATATCCGGTTCCAGATCATCTATGGATTCAATAAGAACGGTTCTTCTAGACGGACGTATGCCGTTCTCCCTGAAGACCATTCCCACTGCTTCTTCAACGGGTATGCCCAGTGTCTCCGCCCTTCGGTAGGCCTCCTCCTTCATTCCGAAAATATCTTCCTCGCTAAGCTCTCCAAGCGCCCTGTCCGGTTTCACTTCGGGCGCGTCCTTTTCACGCTTTGGCATTTGAACTCCTCATAGGACTAAAAGATGGAGCTTTATTTAAGGTGATGATGGAAGGGTAAGGCGAAAGTGAATTACAGCATCATCGTGTTTTCTCCAGAATCAATATATTGGAATAGTTTTTTAATGAAGTTCAATCCATTAACCTCTGTTATACGAAAAGAAATCAAAACCGTAAAATGCTTAAATTGGTAAGCGTTTTCAAAATCGCGGGGACCATGGTTGTGCAGGACGTTTGAATACCGTGGTCAGGGTTTGGAGGGATGAGTTTCCCAAAGGAGATAGGTGCATGGCCGAGCAGAAGAATACGAAAGCCCTTGGTCGAGGATTGAGAGCCCTCATCAAGGATCAAGACTCCAAGGAGAAGCTCGAGAAAGTTGAGAAGGATAAGAGGGACAAGAATATAGAATTCTACAAAGCCTTGGTCAAACAGTATGTTCAAACAGGCGAGCAGGATGCCCTGATCGAGAATTACCTCAATCACACAAGGGGACACCTGGGGATCTCCGAAGATGAGCATCAGGGAATGCTCGAGGCTTTGCGGAAAGAGGAGAAGTCCAGGAAATCCCCCCCCGTCGAGGATCAGGAGCAATACCAGGCGGAGGTAAAGGAGGAGCTGAAGAGCCTCTTCAAGGAGTTCAAGAAGGAGGCAGCCCAGGAGGAGCTCAAAGAAAAGCAGGGCTCCGAAAAGGAGATGGCCGAAAAACATCTGAAGAAATTGAAGAAACGGGTGCTGAAAAAGCCCGGTATAATAGAGGAAGGGACAAAATCCACGACAATGAGGAAGCTCACGCTGGAATGGGAGGAAGACCTTGAAAACGGCAAGGAGCCCATCCCCATGAAACCTATAAACAAGGGTCTGGATGAGGCAGCTGAACCAATTGAAGCCCAGCCTTCGACCATGGGGGATGAGGAAGAGGTCCCGATGGGAGTAATGATCGATCACGGGTCCAAGATAGACAACGGGATAGAGGAGATGGAGGATATCCCCGATGAGGAAGAGCCCATTCCTGAAACAGAGAAAAAGGCCAGGCTACCTGACGCTGAGGAATTGGAAGAGGGCGAACCTGAAGAACCCGCACCGGAAGAGGAGGAGGAAGCTCCGTCCGAGGGAAAGTTCAAGAAGCCCGAGTTGGAGGAGCCCGAAGAGGTTGAAGAAGATATTGAGGAGATGGAAGAGGAAACCGAGGAAGAAGAAGTAGAAGCGAGGGAGGCTCCTCCGAAGGTCGAGAAGGAGATAAAGCTTGAAGATTCGATAATATCGGTTCGGGTTCTCATGGAAGAGGGAAGGTTCGGGCAGGCATTCGAAATGGCCCAGAGGCTTCTGGAAAACGATCCGGAGAATTCGACGATCCTCAACGAATGCGGTGTCATATTATACAATCTCAACGACATAGAAGGCGCTTTGGAATGCTACCGAAATGCATTCGATATCCAGACCCCTACTACCGAGATGCTAATCAATTATTCTCTGATCCTCTCGGAAAAGGGAGAGCTGGACCTCTCACTCCAGACACTTGACCGCTCCCTCGAGAAGGATCCCTATTCAGAGGATGCATGGAACAACAAGGCTGTGGTCCTTTACAAGGCCGGCCGCAACAGGGAGGCCCTGGAATGCCTCGACCATGCACTGAGGATAAACGACAAATCGGTTGAGACATGGGCCAATGCCGGCATCATCCTCGAGAAGATGGGAGAGTACGGTCCGGCCCTGGAATGCTACAAGAACATCCTCGAGATCGATCCTGGGAACAGGACCGCCTCGGAAGGAGTGAGATACTGCAGGGAGAGGATCCAGTAGATCGGAACGATCGAACTATCCGAACATGAGTCCGAGGCCTTCGGCCACGTCGTCCTCTGCTTTCTTGATGGCTTCGTACAGCTCTTCCGCTTCGCTGCCTGCAAGTTTTTTTCCATCGGCTCCTATCAGTTCTATCGCCTTGTTCACGGCTTCCGCGCTCCCCTCGATCATCAAATACGTGCCTTCACCTTCCTTCCCGAGGGATGAGGCTTCCCTGATGACGATGGTCTGTCTGCTAATGAGGTCATCCTGGACTATCTTTCCGATGACTTCTCCCTTTCCTTTTGGTAGTGCTACGATACAGTAATCCATATGGTTTACTCCCCTATCAGATGATTCTCCACCTATGATATGCCGGTGCTTCGGGAGAGAAGCAGTAATGGATTTTCTGGAAATCCCTCTTGAACTCACTCACATC
Source organism: Thermoplasmatota archaeon (assembly GCA_048569615.1). GTDB lineage: Archaea > Thermoplasmatota > Penumbrarchaeia > Penumbrarchaeales > Penumbrarchaeaceae > JAYEPK01. Next base: position 27,209 of record JBLIRK010000023.1, read on the forward strand.
CTCCTTCACCCTTAGCGGATCTTCCCTATCCATTAGGACGCGTTTGAAGAACTCAGCAACCTCAGTCATGTGTGACTCCTTCATGCCGATCCTAGTCAGTTCCTGGGCTCCAAGTCTCAGGCCCGAAGGCCTCATCGCCGTGCCCGGATCATCTGGGATGAGGTTCTTGTTTGTAATGATATTGGCGGTTTCAAGATCCAGAGCGCAGGGTGCTCCTCCTCCCTGCCCGGTCACGTCAAGCACCATCACATGCGACTTGGTGAATCCCAGCTTCTCACCAAGCACTTTGAATCCCCTTTCATGCAGTGCCTGGGCAAGGGCGGCTGCGTTCCTGATTATCTGGTCGGCATAGTCGGCCCCGAACTCGATATGCTCGGCGAAGGCTATCCCTTTGGCCGCCATGGTCATAAGGTGGTGGGACGAATGGGTTCCCGGGAAGACCCGTCTCCTGACCGACTTCCACTGCTCCTCGTCCCTCGGATTTCCAATGATCACACCTCCTTGGGGTCCGGGGAGCGTTTTGTGGGTTGAACCGGTGATAATGTGAGCACCCTCACGGAGCGGGTCTTGGAATTTCCCTCCCGCGATGAGGCCGAGTACATGGGCGCCGTCGTACCAGACATGACAACCTATCTCCTGGAGAGCATCCTGCAGCTCCTTCAGCGGAGCGGGGAAAAGGAACACCGACCTGCCGAAAAGGCACAGTTTGGGCCTGTGCTCAAGGAGAAGCTTCTTTGTGGCATCGACGTCGATGTTCATAATCTCCTTGTCCCATACGTAGGTCATCTCCTCTCCCCCCCTTAGCCCACCGGCACCGAACTTTGCCGAAGAGATGTGCGCTCCGTCGTTGAGATGGGGAGCGAAGTAAAGGTCACCCGGTTCAATGAATGCGAAGAAAGCCGATATATTGGCGGTGGTTCCGGATATGGGTCGGACATCCGCCTCAGGCGCCTTGAAAAGCTTCTTTGCCATTTCCTCAACCCTAACCTCTACCTTGTCAACGTAGATGTTGCCGTTGTAGTACCTTTTTCCCGGAAGCCCTTCGGCATACCTGTCGGTGAAATCCGAGACCTGAAGCTGCCTTGCCAGAGGAGATACAAGATTCTCCGATGCGATCATGCACAGGGAATCATGGAACCAATCCGTATGCGTGTCCACCTGATCATAGATGTACTTCACATCATCGTTATCTGGAAGTTTCAAAGTCATTCAAGCACCTGAGGGGGGGAAAGCGCAACCTGCACATTAACGTTTTCCGTGGCGTCCTATTGGGATGGCGGGGATAAGGTCAATAAGAGCTTACTGTTATTGGGACGAGAAGTGGTAGATTGAAGGAAAAGAACGCCGGAGCGCACCCTCCAAAGCCCGATTCATGGAAGGGCGATCCTGATCTGGAGGAAGCGGTATCAGAGCTTGTCGAGATGCTTCTTTCCGGCAAGATCAGGACCCGTGAGGAGCTCCAGAGAGAGAAGGTCAGGGTTCTCAAGGACAGGAAGACCAAGGAAGTTCCTGCAAATTCTGTGATCCTCGATTTCATCAGATACTTCTACCCTGATAATGAGAATGAACTGATCGGCCTTTTGAAGAAGAAGCCGTCAAGGACACTTTCCGGAGTAGCCGTGGTTGCCGTGATGACATCGCCCTCCGCTTGTCCCCACGGCAAGTGTATTTTCTGTCCCGGTGGCGTCGATCAGGAGGTGCCCACTCCCCAATCATATACAGGAAGGGAGCCAGCCGCCATGAGGGCCAAGCAGAACGATTTCGATCCCGAAAGGCAGGTGGCAAGAAGGATACGGCAGCTATTGGACATAGGTCACGATGCCGACAAAATAGACCTCATTCTCATGGGAGGGACCATAACCGCCAGAGAGGTGGACTATCAGTACGATTTCGTGAAGGGATGCTTCGACGGAATGAACGGGGATCGAAGCAGGGATCTCCGTGAAGCCCATGAGAGGAACGAGAAATCCGCCCACCGATGCATCGGAATGACATTCGAAACCAGACCGGACCACCTGGGCAGGAAGGAATGCGACCTGGTTCTTGAACTGGGGGGCACACGGATTGAATTGGGTGTGCAGTCCCTTTTCGACCTCCCGCTTATAAAAAGTCAGAGGGGCCACGAGGTCAAAGATTCGATGGATTCGACCAGATTGGCGAAGGATACAGGATTGAAGGTCGGATACCACATGATGCCAGGCATGCCTGGATCGACTAAGGAGATGGATGCCGGGACTGCCTGGAAGGCTTTCAACGAGGATGAGTTCAAACCGGATATGATCAAGATATATCCGACCCTAGTGATAAAGGGAACAAGTCTGCATGAGATGTGGCTGCAAGGTGAATATGAGCCCCTATCAACGGAAGACGCGGCCGAATTGGTCGCGGAGATGAAGAGGATGACACCGCCTTGGGTTAGGATACAGAGGGTTCAGAGGGATATTCCGAGTCCTCTGGTCGAGGAGGGCGTGAAGAAGAGCAATCTGAGGCAGCTGTCCCAGCTTATCATGGAGAAGAGAGGATGGACCTGCAGGTGCATCAGATGCAGGGAGATAGGCCACAGAATGGAAAAGGGCGCCGAGCTTCCAACCCGGGAGGATGTCTCCCTTTCAAGGAGGGAATACGAGGCCTCGGGAGGTAAAGAGGTGTTCCTCTCCTTCGAGGTGGAAACGGAAGATTCCCTTATTGGATTCGTCAGGCTCCGAAAACCGTCGGATACCGCTTACAGAAAGGAGATGGAAGGATCGGGGATCGTAAGGGAGCTCAAGGTCTTCGGACCGCTAGTTCCCATTGGCAGGGCGGCGGAGGAGGAATGGCAGCACAGGGGTTACGGAAGGGAGCTTCTTGCATATGCCGGCTCGATCGTCAAGGACGAGTGGGGATTGGAACGGATATTGGTTACCTCGGGTGTCGGTGCAAGGGAATACTACAGGAAATTGGGCTATGAACGGATCGGTCCCTATATGGGAAAGAAATTGTAAATCCCGAGGAAGCTGATGTTTCATTCTGGATTAGCCAGCTCAAGCTTCAGTTGGGAAAGCATCCCTTCAATTCCCGAAACCATCTCCCTGTTGTATTTGGACCTATGGATGAAGACATGGGTTGAGCCTGGAGTGTTATCTCTGGCCATCCGTATCAATTCTCCTAGGTCCGTAGATCCCGACAGAATGTAATCTGGGATCATGTGGCCGAAGGCAAATTTCTCCCTCATCGCACGGTCGGTGAACCTTGGTGCATAATGGCCTCCGCCTACGCCGATGGCTACGGGCAGGTCTCTTTTTGGCCGGAGGAAGCTATCGGAAAGCAGCGCACGGGCGATTGCCCTGCCTAATATCTCTATCCCCCACCTCGTCTCGTTCGATCCTATTTCTATGAAGAACGAGGGGGAGCATAGCATGGGGCCGTGGTGGGTGACCTCGTAGGTGGTCTGGTCCTGGATCCCGAGCTTCTTCTTCTCTTTGTAAAGGGATAATAGGGCTGCCGTCATCTCGAAGGGAGCGGAGGGGGGGAGTTTTTTAGGGGCGCCTCCAAAATCAGCCTGTTGATAATTCCCAGGTGGGTGGACCGTTAGCGACCTGATATCCTTCTCAGAGCGGTGTCTGCTGAGGAAAACGAGGAGTTCAAGCGGATAACCGGACCCTCCGTCCGGATTTCCAAGACCATTCTCATTGATATGGTCGGCTATCTGCCTGTCCACGTTCTCCATGTAAAGGTGTGTTCCTTCCTTTTGCAGCAGAAGCAGTCCATCCCTCATATACGCTTCATTTCCCTCGAGGGATTCTGCGCTTTCCCATTCAGCCTCCTCCAGGAGCCTGCTCCTTATGTTGACGGAAGCGGCATCCTCAGAGCTTGCAAGGAGTACGATCACGGTGCTCCCTCAATGGACCTTTGAATCCTTTCCTATGGAGCCCGATGCATTTGTTCCGGGACCGATCCTGGTCCCTGAATATATGATCGTCCCCGGATCTATCGAAGCATTGATACCCGTCTTGACATCATCTCCCATGATAACACCCAGCTTCCTTCTTCCGGAATCCACCTTCTTTCCCTTCAGTACGACAGGCACATTCCCGTCATCAAGACGCAGGTTGGCGACCTTGGTGCCTGAACCAAGATTGCAGTTCGACCCGATTATCGAATCACCAACATAGTTATGGTGGGGAACGTGGCTGCGGTCAAGAATGATCGAGTTCTTTACTTCTGAAGCGGCCCCGACCTTGGCCCCTTTTCCAATATAGGTCGCTCCTCTGATGTAGGAATTGGGGCCAATTGTGGCATCCTCGTCTATGAAAACATTTCCCTCGATGTATGTACCGGATTTGATCACAGCTCCTTTTTTTAATACGACATTGCCGTGTATCTGGACATTATCCTCCACTGTGCCCTGGATGTTGGGTGTTTGTTTCTCCATGAATATCTCGTGGGCATTGAGGAGGTCCCACGGGGAGCCGATGTCAACCCATTTCTCGCCGGGTACGAATGCCTTGACGCCCTCATTTCGGATCGCGAGCTGTATGGTGTTGGTAATCTCGTATTCACCCCTTGGGGACAGGGGGGTTTCCTTGATCAGTTGGAAGATATCGGGTTTGAAAATGTAGATTCCCCCGTTGACGAGTCCCGGACGTTTCTCCCCTGATTTCTCTATGATATCCAGGACATTCCCGTCCTCCACGATCACGAGCCCGAACCTCGATGAGTCCTCCACTTTTATGAGTGACATCAGATGTTTTTTTTCTTTATCGAACTTGGAGATCAGGTCCTTGACCATCTTCTCGGTGATGATCACATCCCCGTTCAGGCAGATGAAGGGATCATGAAGCAGCTCGGCTGCCATGGAAACAGCATGCGCCGTTCCCAGCCTCTGGGGCTGGATGAGGTACTCTATCCGAACTCCGAATTTGGAGCCATCCTCGAAATGTTCCTTGATGGCGATTCCCCGGTAGCCTGTCAGGATCATGATATGATCAACGCCTCCTTTTTTCAAAGCATTGACAGTATGTTCGAGGAAGGGCCTGCCTGCAACCGGCAGCATCGGTTTAGGTCGGTTCTCCGTGAGCGGACCCATTCTAAGGCCTTCGCCTGCGGCCAAGATCAGAGCTTTCATACAAGCACCAACACCCTTGGAAATCATGCTCTTTCTACTTTTAACTTCTGAGAAATTCGACTTTTTCCCTTTCTGACAAAGATACAATTTCACTACTTCCGTGGTGGGCATATCTCTGGAATTGAAACCCTTTGCACATTGCTAACATTAATACAGGAAAATTTGGACAAGTACAATAAAATGTAATTTATTCTGATACAAGAGCATAATTTCCATTGGAAGACCATTGTGGATGGTTCCTTTGCAAATCATCTCTGGGAAGGTTGGTGATTCCCTGGTCGGGGATGAAATTAACGTATATGAAATAAAAAATTCCCAACAATCATTGTAATTTTCGTAAAAATGGAAGGCCAGGGGGAATATGTTTAAATAGCCAGACATCGTTTAGGATGACAGGTAGGGGACAAATCTACCTTTTGTGGAGGATGGTTAAATGGCAATGACCAAGATAGAAATTTCGAAGGCCAAAAATATTGCTGCCGACAAGGGACTGAAACCAGGCAAGGTGGTTGGAACATCCGGCGTCCAATTCACCAAGGGGAACAACAAGAGGCTCGAGGTTATAAGCTGGGGAGACTTCGAGACCACCCTGTCCAGACGCGGACTTGCTATCTACGAGTCCAAGGGCTGGATGAAGATAATGAAGAAGTGATCCCGCAAACGGATCTGTATCAGTTTTTCCTCCCATTCAGGGGGAAGCACTCCGATTTAGTATGCTCTATGAAAAGATATTTATAATTTTAAATGCAGCTTCCAGGCATGGCGCTGTCCATCGGCAGAAGGGAGATAACCATTGGAATAGTTGTCTTAGTGGTCGCGGCTTTGGTCATCGGGGCCTATTTCTATTTTTCCGATGACAAGGGAACATCGAACAACAACGGCGGCAATGATAACGATGGTAACAACAGGGCTCCGATAGCCGATGCGGGATATGACCAGGTGATATTTCCCGGTGAAGAGGCTGTTCTCAATGCAAGCAGATCCTCCGATCCGGATGGCGATCCTCTAACATTCATCTGGGATGTGGATGCCAGTGTGGACAGTGACAGCGACGGGATAAAGACAAACGACAAGGACATCTACGGGGAGGTCGTGACCTATATGTATCCGCCTCCGGGCGAGTCCATTGTTTACATTGCAACTGTGAATGTGTCGGATGGAGAGAAATGGTCCACATCGATAACACAGGTAACTATATTGATTGAGGATAATGAGACCGCACCCGAAGTGAGCATGTCCTGCACATATCAGGGAGAGGTCCCGTATGTTGAGGCAAAATTCATAGTCACGATCGATCAGGTGAGCTCCGCTGAGCTGATGGATAATTTTTCATATGTTCTCGAGGATCCCTATGGAGAGCTTATCCAGGATGGCATACTCGGCGACCTTATGGGTGCACCTCTGAATGCTTCGTTGAGGATCATGCTCGATACCCCGCCGATAGGAAGGTTGAACCGCTATGATTCCATCTCCTTCAAGGAGAGCGATGCGATCGTCGAAGGCTGCTATTTCACGCTTTATTACAAGCAATTCCTGGAGCCGGTCGGCGAGGTGGAGCTGACCAAATGAGCCTTAACATGTTCCAGCTGGTTTAAAGCTGAAAGAAATTATGGTCCCGGCTCCCGGATTTGAACCGGGGATCTAAGGATGTCTGCGGGGAAACGGAGAGCAGTGCTCCCCGGGCAACCAACTACAGTCCCCCGCTCTAGCCAGACTAAGCCAAGCCGGGATAGAATGCGGTATCTGCCCTATTCAATCATTGTATTTAAATGTTGAAGCCTTACAAATTGGAAAATGATGCAGATAGGATTATTAAGTACCGGGGTTCATAAGGCGGTGGAATGAACCCTTCCAGAGCAAGTGTTCCTTCAACCGATGCAACGCCCTTCATAGGAAGAAAGGACCTGATTGGCAAACTCCGGGGAGAGCTGGATAGAACACTTACCGGTAAAGGAGGGATGATCCTTGTTGAAGGGGAAGCGGGCATAGGGAAAACCCGTTTTATCCAGGAGATTTCCGCTGATGCAGAGGAACGAGGTTTCAACCTCCTTAGTGGAAAATGCCTGGATTACAGAAGATCTCCACTCCTGCCGTTCAAGGAGATGCTGAGGGGCTTCTTCGGCATCACACAGGACCCCACGGAGACCGGAGACATCGATTCTCTATTTTCCGCCTTCGAGAAGAATCTCGATATAATAAGCAAACACAAGGCTGAGCTTGGAAAGTTCTTGTTTCCGAGAAGCGAACCCGTGGGCGGATATCTCTACACGAAGAAGAAGGAAAGCGAGGTTATTGATTTCATGGTGGATAGGGGTTACAGAACCCTGATCATCGGTTCGTTTCCCGGGAAGGACACTGAGAAGTGGAAGAAGAAAGGCATCAGCATAATGAGTGTTGGAACGGGTGATGCCCCGGAACTTCACCCCAAGAGGATAGAGAACATCGCAAGAAGAATAAAAGATGCATTTGAAACTTACAAGCATTGCGCTGTGTTCTTCAATTGCCTCAATGAGGTCTCCAAACACAATCCAGAAGTGAAGATACGGAATCTGATCAAGATATCGAGCTCCCTTTCCCGAACCAACGGCGGTGTGTTCCTGGTCAGGAGAATTAGGAAGAAAGGTATCCTGCAGGAAGGACTTCCTCTATTAGAGCCAGAGAGTTTCAGGGATCAGGACGAGGAACTGAGGGAGAATGGATCCGAACATCATGAGGATATGGGCCAATCCTTCTCAACGTATGAGCTCCTGTTGTCCTTCTTCAGGGAACTTTCCGCAAGGTCTCCAGTCCTAATGACGGTTGAAGATCTGCAGTGGGGAGACAAGACCACCTTCAACCTGCTGCAGTTCCTTGCAAGGTTCGCAAAGGAGGAGAAAATGCTGATCCTTGGCTCTTACCGGTCCGAGGAATATCATCTCGAGGAGGATGATCAGATGGAAGCTGCTTTGAGGGAAGCCCTTCAGAGAATGTCCAGGGAGCACCTTTTCGAGACGATGAAGCTTCAAAGGTTTTCCAAGGAGGAGACCTACCGGATGATCGACACCTTGGACAAGGGCAGCTCCCCCGAGTTCGCCGATAAGATCTGGAAAGGCTCCCAGGGCAATCCACTTTTCATTATCGAGCTTTCCAAGGTGGAATCCTACGAGGATGTTTCGAAGTTGGAGGTGGAAATCCAACCTCCAACCGCCGGTTCGCTTATTTCCAGAAGGTTGAACTCTCTATCGGAAAAGGAGCGGGAGGTCCTGGAACTATCAGCCGTGATGAGGGAGATGATAACTCTTGAAGGTCTAGGCTCCATTCTCGTGATGGATGAAGGCAGCCTGCTGGACATAATAGATAATCTGATCGAGCTGAAGTTCTTGAAGGAAAGGGATGAGGATTTCTGCTTCGAGCATACAAAGGTAAGGGAATCCGTCTATGATCAGATAGATCCGGGAAGAAGGAAGGAATACCATACGGAAGCAGCCCGAATACTGGAGAGCCGCCTCGAAAAGGGAGATGATATCCCGATCTCTCTGCTGTCTGATCATTATCTCTACGGTGGGATGTTGGATAAAGCGGTCGGAGCGCTATTGGAAACAGCCAAGATCGACCTTGAGAGCAACGCCCACGAAGAAGCCCTGGAAGGTTTGGGCAAGGCGCTGAAATGCCTGAATTCCCTGGAGGATAACAATGAGAACATGATCCATCGGATCAAGGCCTATCAGATGCAAGGCGATATTCACGGGGCCAAGGGAGAGATAGAAGATGCCATCGATAGTTATGAGAACGCGGTAAGGATATCCGAGGAAAGGCACATACCCTTCGGTCTTTCCACCTCATACAGGAGGATGGGGGACCTCAAGCTAGAGCTTCTGGATTGGGATCAGACCATCGACCTCTACCTCAGGTCCCTTCATGTCTCCAAGCAGGAGGATGATCAGGCCGAGATAGCCAAGGCATTCAAGGGACTGGGAACTATATATCTTCTGAAGGGGGACTACCACAGATCCTTGGAATGCTACATCAAGTACATGGAGTTCCCGCATGACAGACTTGGAGATATCCATGTAAGGGCGATGATCGATATGGGGGAGATCTACTTCCAGAGGGGTGATTTCAACCAGGCCCTTACTTATTTCAAACTTGCGATAAAGAAGGGAGAGGAGAGGAAACTGCTCCTCCAGGTGGCCCTTGCTTACGTCAAGATGGCAAATGTCCTACTCAAGCTCGGAGAGGTGGCAGATGCACTCAGGTATTCCGATCTGGCTCTTTCAATCGTTATCAAGAACACCACCCCCGGGAAGGCGGATGAGGTGGTCCTGCTCTGTATTGACCTAATGTTGGAGTGCGGAGAGTTAGAAAAGGTCGAGGAGAGCATGAAATTGATAGAGGAGGAAGATGGTCAATCAAGGGACCCCCTTCTGCAGGCATTGAAATTCAGGATCCTTGGAATCTACCAGGCCAGGAAGAGGGATTTCGATTCCGCGGTTCAGAGCATGGAATCATCCATAGGACTTCTGGAGTCCTATCAGGTTCCTTTCCAACTGGCGCTCTCGTATTTCCATTACGGTCTGATAATGTTCCAGCAGATGGAGGTGGATACGGCCATAGAGCTCCTGAACAAGGCAGGCGTCCTTTTCAGAGATATTCGAGCTCTTCATTATCTCAATAGAACCTCCTCCAAGCTGAGGGAGGTCACATTCATTAAGGAAGGCCTCAAGGTCTGAGCGACCTGGAGAGATATATACAGGGAGATGAACATTGACAATATAAGCTCGCTTCAAAGGTTTGGAGCTCCCAGCGAAATATTATTTACCAATCCAATGATTACCTTGGAAACGGTATGTCCCGAAAGATAAAAAATGCGCTGATATCCGTATCGGACAAATCAGGTGCGGATTCGCTCGCGAGGGGTCTGGTTGAACTTGGTATATCGATAATTTCCTCCGGTGGAACCCATAAATTCCTTTCCAAACACGATATACCCTGCAAGAAAGTGGAAGATATCACCGGTTTTCCGGAGATCCTTGACGGCAGGGTCAAGACCCTTCATCCAGTTGTTTGCGGCGGTATACTTGCTAGGAGGCGGATTGACGAGCATATTGAGCAGATGGAGGAGCATTCCATACCTTCCATTGACATGGTGGTTGTCAACCTCTATCCTTTTGAGAGGACCACTGAGACCGATGATGTTTCCCTTGATGTTGCCATTGAGAACATTGACATCGGCGGCCCTTCGCTCATCAGGGCGGCCGCCAAGAACCATGAGGATGTTGTGGTCATCGTGGATCCCACTGATTACGGAAGCGTACTTGATGTGTTAAGAATGGACGGAGATGTTCCGGACGGAATGAGGCGCGATCTTGCAGTAAAGGCCTTCATGCTTACCTCTTCCTATGATATTGCGATCGGGGAATGGCTCAGGGGCAGATTCTCACCAGAAGAACCGTGGGGCCCCTCGCTGAGGTTCAGGTTCGAGAAGGTCATGGATGCCAGGTACGGCGAGAATCCCCATCAGAAGGGATCCTATTTCAGGGAACCGGGATACAGAGGCATATCCCTTGCCAATTCCCGAGTGATCTGGGGAAAGGAGCTTTCTTACAACAACATATACGATATCGATGCCGCCACTGATATCCTTTTGGAATTCCCGAACGAGATGGCCTGTGTCATCATCAAACACAACAATCCTTCCGGTGTTGCGGTCGCACCTGAAAACAGCCGCTCCCCCGTCGCCGATGCTTTTGAACTGGCTTTCAACTGCGATCCGCTGAGCGCCTTCGGCGGCATAATAGGCCTCAATATGGAATGCGATCTCGAAACCGCCGAGAGGATCAATCAGCGTTTCTTCGAGGTTGTCCTTGCCCCATCATTTACGGAGGAAGCTCTGAACGAACTAAAGAGGAAGAAGAATCTCAGGATCATAGACACATGCGCTCCGTTCAAAGAGGAGATTCCCCCTCCCCATAGATGGGTAAAGGTAAGAGGCGGCCTCCTGCTCCAGACAATGGAGTGGCCTCCCTTCGATCCGAACCTCTGGAAGGTCGTATCAAAGATAGCTCCCAGGGATGATCAGATGGCTGATATGGCCTTCTCATCCAAGGTTGTCAAGCATGTGAAATCCAATTGCGTAGTTATATCCAAGGAAAAGGTTACGGTCGGCATTGGAGCCGGACAGATGAGCAGGGTGGATTCCTGCTTTATGGCGGGAAAGAAAGCTGGGGACAGGGCAAAAGGAGCAGTAATGTCATCCGATGCATTTTTCCCGTTCAGGGACGGAATAGATACAACCGCCGAAGCGGGTGTTGCCGCGATCGCCCAGCCCGGAGGCTCCATACGCGATCAGGAGGTAATAGATGCCGTGGACGAGCACGGCATGTCCATGGTTTTCACAGGGGTAAGGTTGTTCAAGCATTGAGGTGGGGATTAAGGTTATTATCGACCTACCTTATTATCAAGACAAGGCAAGGTGTTAATGGACATGGACGAGAGGGATGCCACAGGGACCGTAATAGAAAACATCTCAGACAAGGCATCTGAAATGCAGATCATGAGTCCGGGCATGAGTAAGACAGGTATTCGGACCACTCTTGAAGGAAAGAGAATAGCGGTTCTCGCATCGGGAAGGGGTTCGGACTTCCAGGCTATCGTGGATGCCAATGAAAAAGGGGATGTCTCCCTCGAGATCGCCATTCTCATTAGTAACGAGCCCGCAGCCTTTGCGATAGAGCGGGCAAAGAAGCATTCCATCCCGTATGTCGTGATCGAGCACAGGGGAAGAACTAGGGAGGAGTTTGAATCAATCCTTGACGGCACCCTCAGACAATTCGATATAGGGCTGGTTGTACTTGCCGGTTTTATGAGGGTTCTTTCACCATCCTTTGTAATCAAATGGCAGGATCGGATCATCAATATCCACCCCGCTCTTCTTCCTTCCTTCCCCGGTGCCCATGCCCAACGGGATGCTTTGGAGTACGGTGTGAAGGTGAGCGGTCTGACCATACATTTCGTCGACGAGGAGGTTGACCACGGCCCCATTATCTTCCAGCTTCCGGTGAAGGTCTCGGACGATGATGATGAGGAAACATTGTCCAAAAGGATATTGGAAGAGGAGCACAAGTGGTATCCAAGGGTAATACAATGGATCGTTGACGGAAGGGTTGTGAAGGATGGCCGCATGGTAAGGATATTGAAATGATCCCCGAAGGTTGTTGATCGAATGGAAAGGGAATTTAGGATCAGCTCTCCCTTCAGACCTTCCGGGGACCAGCCGAAGGCCATAGAATCCATAGTGGAAGCATTTGAATCAGGCGAGGACCATGTAACACTGCTGGGTGTTACCGGCTCCGGCAAGACCTTTACGGTCGCAAATGCGATTGAGAGACTTCAGGTCCCGACTTTGGTCATGAGCCACAACAAGACCCTCGCTGCCCAGCTGGCCTCCGAATACCATGATTTCTTCCCTGAGAATGCGGTGGAGTACTTCGTATCCTACTACGATTACTACCAACCGGAAGCCTATGTTCCCCAGAAGGACCTTTACATCGAGAAGGATGCATCGATAAACGACGAGATAGATAGACTTCGGCACAAGGCGACCATGTCCCTCATGACGAGGAGGGATGTTGTCATAGTCTCCTCCGTTTCCTGCATTTTCGGTCTTGGCTCCCCGGATGAATACAGAGCTCACAGCCTGGAGATCGCCAAGGGGCAGGAGATAATGCGGAAGGATCTCTATTCCTCCCTTGTCGAGATGCAGTACAAGAGAGGTGAGGGACTGGAGCGGGGATCCTTCAGGGCCAGGGGTCAGAATGTGGAGGTCTGCTCGGTTGACCAGAACGTTATCAGGTTCGAGTTCCAGGGAGACAGGATAGGATCCATAAATTATGTGCATCCCGCAACCGGCGAGGTCATGGACGATGCGGACAGGGTGCTTATCTTCCCCGCCACCCATTACAACATCTCTTCCGAAAGGATGGAGAGCATCCTTGGTCAGATAGAGAGGGACCTGAAGGAGAGGGTGGAATGGTTCCGAAGGAACGGTAAGTTCCTTGAGGGAGAGAGACTCGAACAGAGGACCAATTTCGACCTGGAGATGATAAAGGAGATGGGGACCTGCTCCGGTATAGAGAACTACAGCAGATATTTCGATGGAAGGAGTCCGGGGCAGCCCCCCTTCACCCTACTCGATTTCTTCCCTGATGACTATCTTCTCGTCGTTGACGAATCCCATGTGACGGTTCCCCAGATCGGCGGAATGTACAACGGGGACAGGTCCAGGAAGGAAAATCTGGTCGAGTATGGGTTCAGGCTCCCTGCTGCCCTGGATAATCGACCGCTCAAGTTCAAGGAGTTCGAGAAGCGCGTGGGGAAGGTCCTATATACATCAGCCACCCCGGGTCCCTATGAGAGAAAAAGGTCTGAAAGGGTCGTCGAGCAGATCATCAGACCTACCGGTCTTGTCGATCCCGATGTGGATGTAAGGCCGATCAAAGGGCAGATGGAGGACCTTCTGGGTGAGATCAGGGGAAGGGTGGCCGAAAACCAGAGGATTCTCGTAACCACCCTTACCAAGAGGATGGCAGAGCTGCTGTCCGACCACTTAAAGGAGCTCGGTGTCAAGGTCCATTATCTGCATTCCGACGTCAAGACACTGGACAGGATAGGGATCATCAGAGATCTGAGGTCCGGGAAGTACGATGTGATAGTGGGCATAAACCTTCTAAGGGAGGGATTGGACCTTCCGGAAGTGTCCCTGGTTGCCATACTCGACGCGGACAAGGAGGGTTTCCTTCGTTCCGAAACCAGTCTCATTCAGACCATCGGCCGGGCCGCCAGGAACGTTTCCGGAAAGGTGATCATGTATGCGGACGGTCTAACTGGATCGATGCAGAGAGCGATCGGTGAGACCAACCGGAGGAGGATGCTCCAGATCGAATTCAACAGGGAGCATGGTATCGTTCCAAAGACCATCGAGAAGGAGATTAGGTCGATTCTCCCGGTGGGTTTGGATGTGGAGCCGGCAGTCAGGGAGGTCAGGCTTGAGGATATAGGGGATATCGATGATCTGATCCGAAAGCTCGAGGAGGAGATGCACCTTTATGCCTCGGAATTGAGATTCGAAGAGGCAGCGGTCATCAGGGACAGGATCACGGAGCTTAAGAAGGAACTTTTGAAAAAGAGATGAAAAAATACATTTACCTTTTCACTTTAACCCAGGAATATCAGATCAGAGGTGGATTTCATGAGCAGGACCCAGGAGATGATCGATCTTGACAATGCCTACGGCGCACATAACTATCATCCGCTTCCGGTCGTGCTCTCCAGGGCCGAAGGTCCCTGGGTATGGGATGTTGAGGGAAAAAGGTACATGGACTGCCTATCGGCATATTCGGCGGTCAACCAGGGTCACAGGCATCCAAGGATAATCAAGGCCTTGAAGGACCAAGTCGATAAATTGGACCTAACGAGCAGGGCCTTCCATAACGATGTGATGGGCCGCTTTCTGAAGAAGTTATGCGAATATGCCGGTTACGAGGCGGCCCTTCCGATGAATACAGGCGCTGAAGCGGTTGAAACAGGGATCAAGCTTGCCCGCAAATGGGGCTATAGAAAGAAAGGCGTCCCGGCCGACAAGGCGGAGATAATAGTCTGCTGCGAGAACTTCCATGGACGCACAACCACGATAGTCGGTTTCTCAACGGACCCGGACTCAAATACTGAGTTCGGGCCCTTCACCCCCGGTTTTAAGATCATCCCCTATGATGATACTACGGCCTTGAAGGAGGCCCTAACCGAGAACACAGTTGGTTTCCTGGTGGAGCCGATCCAGGGTGAGGCGGGTGTGAAGGTTCCCGGGGAAGGCTACCTCCGAGAAATTAGAAAGGTTTGTTCCGAAAACAACGTGCTTCTGATTTTCGATGAGGTGCAGACCGGTTTCTGCAGAACGGGTAAACGCTTCTGCTGGATGCATGAGGACGCAAGGCCAGACATTTTGCTTGTGGGAAAAGCTCTGGGAGGGGGACTTTATCCTGTATCCGCTGCCCTGGCCGATTGGGACATAATGGAGGTTTTCGAGCCGGGGACCCACGGCTCCACTTTCGGGGGGAATCCTATCGGGTCCGCCGTAGGTATAGCTTCCCTTGAGGTACTTGAGGATGATAAGCTGGATGAGAGGGCCGATGAAATGGGCGAATATTTCAAGGAGCAGCTTCTAAAGATTGGTTCCGAGAAGGTCCTGGAGATAAGGGGAAAAGGGCTGTTGCTTGCTATCGAGCTGAAGCAAAGGGCAGGGCCGGCAAGGGATTTTTGCGACCACCTGAAGGAAAGGGGCATCCTTGCCAAGGATACACACGGCCAGACCATAAGATTTGCTCCATCCCTTACAATAGCGAAGGAGGATATCGACTGGGTGGTTGGAGTGATAAAGGAAGTGTTGGCCGAGACTCCCGGAGTTTAGAAGAACTCGAAGTTGAACGCTGTACCGTTGTGCTTTGTCTTCACCCATTTGGGATGCTTATTGTTGAATCCGCTCTCAAGGGCTTTGTACCATCCGTAAAAGAAGGTGGGTATCCAGTGGAAGCAGAAGATGAATATCCTGAAACTCCTGAATAGCAGGTCCAGCGGATTCTTCGAAATCTCCCCCCATAAACCCCAGTAGATTACTGGTATGAAAGCTATGGAAACCCATATCCACAGCAGATCGTTGACACCGGAAGAGATATAGAGGGTTGAAAAGAGTGTTAGTGATCCGAGGAGATAGGAGAAGAAAACGAAGCCCGGGGTCATGATGCCGGTGAGATAAATTAGCAGGTCCACACGTTTGAAAAGCGGGATCCTGGGATTGGTCATCACCCTCGGAGCCAGGTGGAGGAAGGTCAATATATGGCCCTGGCTCCATCTGGTCCTTTGTCTGAAAAGCGCCCGAACAGTTGTCACAGCTTCCTGATATACCGTAGAATCCTCGGCATAACGTATCTTCCATCCCTCACAATAGAACTTCACCGTCAGGTCAAGGTCCTCCGTGATGCTTCCTTCGCTCCATCCTCCGACATCCCTGAGAAGGTTTGCCCTTGTCAGCTGTCCGTTACCTCCAAGTGCAACAGCTCCACCAACGGCGTCCCTGGACCTCTGCACAGCCCTGTTAAAGGAGGCGAACTCATCATCCTGTATCTCAGTGAGGGTATTGTCCAGCCGGTTGAAAATTCTTACCTTTCCCTGCACCGCTCCGACCTTTGGATCCCTGAAATATGGTGTAGCATTGAGCATGAAGTCAGGAGGGATCCTGGCATCCGCGTCGAACACGCAGATAATATCCCCCTTGGCATGGTTGAGTCCGTAGTTGAGGGCTGCGGGTTTTCCATGGTGGTCCCCTCTGTTCGATATGAGCTTCAGTTTGTGCTTCGTTCCATTGCCCCATTTTCTGGCAAGCTCTTGGACAACCTTGTAGGAATTGTCATCGGAGGCATCGTCGATGACGATTATCTCCATCCGGCTCCTGCCGTCCAGATGGTATGACTGTCCTCTAAGGTCCATCAAGGTGTTGGTTATGACCTCCTCCTCGTTCTTCATTGGTATTAGAACCGAAATAAAAGGTTTGTATCCCGGATTTTTATCAGGTTTCTCAGGGTCCCAGAATGCACCGAAGAGCGCCATAAGGGTGTAATAGCAACCAACAAAGTACATTATTGTGAAGAGCCAGAATGCCCGGGAGGTCCATATTGAGAAAATTATGAGCCCCAGCACTACTATGCACACCGATATTCCGAGGATCGTCCATCTTTTCAAAGCCGTCCCACCTCCTCGATCTTCCAGACAGGCTCACCCTTCTTCAGAGAATTCCTTATTCTCTGCCTCCTGTAGAGGTTAACCGCATACGTGATCAGTCCCAACAATATGAGGATAACAAATATGGTCATAGGTTTGATATCCACCGGAAATATCCTGGCGATCGGAACATCAAGAACGACCCTCAATGATATGATAATATAGAGAACAAAGGCCAACGATAAGAAAAGGAATGGAATCGATCTTTTGAATCTAACAACTTTGGTTTCGGATCTCCTGTCGCTCTGATAATCCACCCCTCCCCGTCTTCTCCCGGCCTTTCCCAACTCAAGCATTTTATCATCTGCGGACCCCTCCCCGATCTCAGATGGTTTGAGGGCCGGAAGGACCATGTGTTTTTTCCCTCTGGTTTCCAGGTCGGAAGGTGGAAGGTATCTGCTTGGTGGAACCCTTCTGGGCTTGGACTTTTTTATTCGGCCGATCTTCCTCTCCATCCTGTCAAGGTCCCAATTTACCGCCCTCATGTCCCTATTAAGGGATCTGTCCCTTTCACTCAGGGATGCATTCTCCAAAAGCCTTAGTGAATTCCTGATGTCATCGACATCTTTCATTACCTGGTCTATGTCAAAATCATCCTTTTCCCTTGGATCCGCCCTGTCGAAATCGCTGAGTTTTTTTGTTATATCCCCAACGTCGCTCTTGACATCATTGATATCTGGGAGTTTTTTCTGAAAGGGAAAGATGAAACCACGTTTTTTCCTTGTCCTCTCTTCCCCCAGCAGACCTGGAGCATCACCAATGGTGTCGCTGATATCAATATCCAAAAGGGAGCGAGGGCCTCGGCTCTTCTTCCTGCTTTTATCCAACCCCTCTCTACTTAGGGGCCGGCTCCTGCCCGGATCTTTACTGGTCATCTGCTTATCACAGCCACGTGATCAGGTTTGCAGGAAGGACGCTTGTTTGAGGCCGATGCCTCCCGATGATCCCATTGAGGAATCAGTTATCCAATATATTTAAACTCCCCCTACGCTATCTAACGGGGAAAGTCTCAATGGAACAATTTTTATCACAGCGCCATATTCCCGGTCGGTAGCAGATGTCAGAGGGCAGGATAGTGATCAAGGGCGCAAGGCAGCACAACCTGAAATCGATAGATGTATCCATTCCTAGGAATGAGCTGGTTGTGATTACAGGATTGTCTGGCTCGGGAAAATCCTCTCTTGCATTCGATACCATCTATGCTGAAGGTCAAAGAAGGTTTATCGAATCACTTTCCTCATATGCAAGACAGTTCCTGGGTGTCATGGACAAGCCTGATGTGGACTCCATCGAAGGTCTCTCCCCCTCAATATCCATCGAACAGCATGCTCCCTCGAAGAATCCGAGATCTACTGTGGCTACAACGACGGAGATCCATGACCACCTGAGGCTTCTTTTTGCCAGGATAGGTATACCTCACTGTCCGGTATGCAGCAGGGAGATCGAAAGGCAATCGCAGGATCAGATCCTGCATGCAATAATGGAAGGGGGCGCAAGAGAAATCAGGATCCTTGCACCGATCGAGCTCGGAAGGAAGGGAACCCACAAGGATACCCTGATCGATCTGAAGAGGCAGGGTTTTTTAAATTTCAGAGTTGATGGCAAGGACCTTAAACTGGGTGATGTCCCCGAACTTGACAAGAACAAGAAACACGACATCCTGGTTATCCTTGATTCTCTCATCAGCGATGAGGAGCACAGGGACCAGCTGACGGAGGATGTTTCGCAGGCTTTGGGTCTGTCGGATGGTAGGGTGATCGTCGAGGAAGTGGAGGTCGAAGGAATCGAACAAAGGTTTTTCAGCGAGAGGATGTCCTGTCCTGTCCACAATATCTCCATACCTGACCTGGAACCCAGGATGTTCTCGTTCAATTCTCCCTTCGGGGCCTGCAAGGAGTGTTCCGGTCTTGGGACGATACTCGATGTTGATCCGGACCTGGTGATACCCGATCCCGGGAAATCGATCTCCGGGGGAGCGATAGGGCTCTTCAAGACTGATCCCGAGGGCTCCTATTCACTGAGAATGCTGGAGGCCCTTGGCCGGGAGATGGGTTTCTCCATAAATACACCTTGGAAGGACATGTCCGAGTGGGTCAGGGAGTCCATCCTTTACGGTACCGAAAAGGCATACTCGATCAGGATCACTTCAGAGACCTATGACTGGAGGCATAAGAGGAGGTATGAGGGCCTAATTCCAACAATAAAGAGGCGGTACCAGCAGACCCAGTCCGAAATGGCAAGGGAATTCTATCGCAGGTTCATGAGGGCAACGCCATGTCCAGCTTGCGGCGGTTCGAGGATGAAACCATCAAGCTTGGCAGTCACCGTCGGAGGCCTGAACATCCATGAGGTACTCCAGCTCTCCATCAGGGATTCCCTATCATTCTTCGAAGGCCTCGAAGATGAATTGAGCGAGAAGGAGAAACTGATCGGGAAGCAGGTACTGAAGGAGATAAGGAACAGATTGACCTTCCTGAGAAATGTGGGTCTTGATTATCTTACTCTTGACAGGGCCACGGGGACACTGTCCGGAGGGGAAGCCCAGAGGATCCAGCTCGCCACGCAGATTGGCTCCTCCCTTGTCGGGGTCCTGTATGTGCTTGATGAGCCATCTATCGGTTTACATCAGAGGGACAACCACCGGCTGATACGAACCCTTGTGGAGCTTAGGGACCTAGGCAATACAATCATCGTTGTCGAACACGATGAGCAGGTTATCAGAAGTTCAGATCATATTATCGATCTGGGGCCGGGAGCTGGAGCCCACGGAGGAAACATAGTAGGGCAGGGAACGGTGGAGGACATCTGCTCC
Source organism: Thermoplasmatota archaeon (assembly GCA_048569615.1). Classification (GTDB taxonomy): domain Archaea; phylum Thermoplasmatota; class Penumbrarchaeia; order Penumbrarchaeales; family Penumbrarchaeaceae; genus JAYEPK01. The sequence goes on from JBLIRK010000023.1 coordinate 46,933, forward strand.
TCCGAGATGTCCATCACGGGACAGTATTTGTCCGGAAATAAGCACATACCGGTTCCAAAGGACAGGAGGAAGGGAAACGGGAAGAAGTTGACGATCAGGGGAGCAAGCCATCACAATCTCAAGAACATCGATATCACCTTTCCCCTGGGAACATTCCTGTGCGTGACAGGTGTCTCCGGTTCGGGCAAATCCACTCTTGTGGAGGATATACTTTACAGGGGATTGAAAAGGCACCTTTACAATTCGACAGATCCCGTCGGCTCCCATGATTCAATCGAAGGCCTGGAACATATCGATAAAGCGATAGTCATCGATCAATCCCCCATCGGACGCACACCCCGGTCGAATCCCACCACTTATACTGGAGCTTTCACACCGATCAGAGAGATCTTCTCCAGAACAACGCTCTCCAAGATGAGGGGATATAAACCCGGCCAGTTCTCCTTCAACGTAAGGGGAGGACGGTGTCAGAACTGCGAGGGTGACGGGATAATAAAGCTCGAGATGCATTTTCTTCCGGACGTTTACATCCCTTGCGAGGTATGCAAAGGGAAAAGGTACACCGATGAAACCCTGGAAATAAAATTCAAGGGGAAATCCATTTCGGATGTACTGAACATGAGCGTGGAGGAAGCTCTAAAATTCTTCGAGAACATACCTAAAATAAAAAGAAAGCTTAAAACGCTGTCGGATGTCGGGCTTGGATATATCAAACTTGGCCAGCCTGCCCCGACCCTTTCGGGCGGAGAGGCACAGAGGGTGAAGCTGGCCACCGAGCTGTCGAAAAGAGCGACGGGTAAAACCATTTACCTATTGGATGAGCCGACTACAGGACTCCATTTCGACGATGTCAGCAAACTTCTCAAGGTGCTCCTGGAATTGAGGGAAAAGGGCAATACGGTTGTGGTCATAGAGCACAACCTCGACGTGATCAAAACTGCGGATTGGATCATCGATCTTGGACCGGAAGGTGGCGATGAGGGCGGGATGATAGTGGCCAAGGGTACACCGGAAATGGTGGCAAAGGATAAGAAAAGCTACACGGGTAGCTACCTCAAGGGAGAATTAAAAAGGATCTCAAAGGGATGTGAAAGGATCAAGATTTCCTGACCCTGTCAATAACGACTGTAGGGATTTTATAGTATTATCAACATTAAATGTTATAGAATAGGAGGCAAGAGATTAGTGTCCAGCGACAGGAGGGTAACCCTTAGGACAAGCTGGGTGGAGGAGGACCTTGCTAAAGATAAGGACCAGAAGGGGAAAAAAGGAGCAGCCACCGGTCCCATATGTCCCTCATGCGGGGTGCCCTTGAAGAGATCAAACACCGGAAGGATGTTCTGCTGGTTCTGCGAGAAGGAGTATGACATCGATCCATCCTTTTCAGCAGATAACCAACCGGAGAAAAAGGACACCGAACCACAGTGGGGCAGACCCGCATCAGATTATGATGAGGACGAAATATCCACACCTGAACCCCAGGATAACGAAGGTCAGGACTTCGCCCTGGGTATGGACGAAGAGGATTTTGAATTGGAAGGTGAAGAAGAAGAGGGAGAGATTGAGTTCGAAGAAGAAGGTGAGGAGGACGAAGACTGGGAAGAGGAGGACGAGGACGAGGAGGAGGAAGAGGAGGAGGAGGAAGAGGAGGAGGAGGAAGAGGAAGAGCTTGATACCATGCCATGCCCGAAGTGCAGTTCAACAATCACAATACCATCCAAGGAACGGCCTATTACCATCGAATGTGAAGAATGCGGTGCAAAAGGTAAGCTTAGTAAATAATCTCATCACCGGTAATTATAAAATATCATACGCAATTGTTACATTAGCCTGGCTTTGTTCATAACCTCCCAGGCCTGTTACTCATGAAATCATTATCTCGGGAACTTACTGATTGGAATTCTTTTATTGAAGGTTCGGTACAAGTATGGCACCATTTGAATACCTAAGAGGTCTTACGATCGCACTTTTAGTCTCATACGGCATAACAAT
>JBLIRK010000024.1:0-46949 GCA_048569615.1 Thermoplasmatota archaeon
CCAGCAGGACCACACCGACACCGCACAGCACTGTGCCGATAAGCCTTCGACGCACGAGCACCGCTGCAACCGAAAAACCCGTGGCAACAGCCGCCGCAAGGAGCAGCACGATCTCGACCATCATCACATCGTCGCCTTCGCTGTAATTGAGTCTGGTCTTCATCTTCATTAGATCCGCAGTGACCTTTTCGTCGTCATCCAGATGGAAATCCCCCGAATAGGTATCATCCTCATCGAACTCGTACCTCCACTCCCCCTTGAAGTATATGGCATTGGTCAGCACCATTACAACGGACGGGTCTATGGAGCCCTCCGGAAGAAGCTCGTCTATCCTTCCGTTGGTCTCATCGTCCGCCCAATCGTTGATCGTATCCCTGGAGCCCTCCGGGTCGTTCCAGTAATCAAGCTCCTCGACCTCTCCGTAATAATATCTTGTGATCATGTTGATGAACGCATCGTAGAACTGGTGGTCCTTGGAAGGCCAGATGGCGTTGGCGGTGGAGAGATCGTAATCGGAGCTCTCGTTCCTTATCCCGTTCTGCACCGATGCGAAGGAGCCCCTTCTCTCGTCCTCGTCGTCCGGAAAATGGAGAACATCCTTCATCTCGTCCGCTGTATCCCCGTCAGCTCCCTCATAGGTCATCGACAATGCGGTAAAGATAGAATACGGGGAAATGAACAGGTTGCCGTCCTCCTCGGCCAACACCCTGAATATATCCAATCCGAACTCGTTGTTGGCTCCGATGATCTCATCGATCCCATCCTCGGAGGACCCGCTGGCGTCCAGATAGTCATAGGTCCACTCTCCCAAGTGCGTCTCCTCCTCTTTATCCTCCTCTCCCTTTTCCGTACATCCTGCAAATAGGATAGCAACAAGTAGCAATACCATCAGAAATTCGGATGGGCCCTTCATCTTTTCTCCCTCCTGAGAATCAATGGACAGGTGTCCTATTTCAAAGGTTTGGTCCCATGCTAATAAACGAAGCCCGATCAAAAGCATCGGGCTTCGACTTGTAGAAAAATTTTTTACGGGTTCAGTATCAGGCAACCTATGTAATTTGTTGAAAGACTGGATGTTTTGAATTTCTTATGTGATAAACAGACCATTCAAGGCCTGCAGACGAGGATATGCTCGCCGGGGAACTCTATCCCGACCTCGTCTATCTCCTTCTCGTACCTACTGAGAACGTGGTTCGGAATTCTCCAGTTCTTTATCATTGCCCTGGCCTTGTCCCCTGACATCCTGAGAGGGATCTTGACGTCGTGGACCTTGACCGAAGAGAAACCTGCTCCTTTGGAAGCGACGTACAGGAACTCGCTTCCGGGGGAGAACCAGTTGTCGTCCACGAGAGGGCTTGAGGAACAGCCGTCAAGCTTGATAAGCAGCCTCTCCGCCCTGGTCCTTGCATCGGGGGAGAGCCCGGAGTGTATGAACGTACCTTCATCGCTCATCGACCCTCTGGATGCTTTCAACGTTTTTCTTACCTGGGTCATGTTCAGGTCGCAGAACACGTCATGCCCGATTATCAGATCGATATCCTCGAACTCCCCCTTCATCTCCCAGACCGGGACCTCTTTCAAATTGACCTTGTCCCAGAAACCGGCCTCCTTTATTCTTCTCAGAAGCATCTGCTTGTCCTTCACGTAGGGTCCGGGAAAATGGTCCATGATAATGTACTCGTCAACCCTGTCCATGATGTTGCTCATCAACGGGATGGTGAAGAAGCCCGATCCGGCCCCGAATTCTATCACCCTCTCAAGCGACGAGAGCGGAACATGCTCCATTATCTCCTTTACAAGCTTCGAATTGTAATCGAAAAGCTGTCTGTAGTACAAGTTGCTCAATCTACCCCTCATTTCCCATCGGCCCCTGCTGATGGGATGAACGGCTAATTGCCCGAAGGTTTATAAATTCAACCCATCCAGATCGCCAGGGGAGCTTTTTCACTTCCTGGGATAATCGAAGAAGATGCTCTCCAATTCGAAGGAATCCCTGAGGATATCGCATATCTCCTGTATGTGCTCCCTGCTTTTGACGGGAAGGGCCATGTAGTAGAATGGCGGCCTGATCCAGACATCCTGCAGAGCGTTGTTAGCTGCCTGGGAGTAGTTCGATACCTTCTTCAGCAGAAAGAGCTCATCCATGTCCACCACGTCCCCCCGGAGGACCTCCCCGTAATCGATGTATTCCCCCTCATCCAGCTGCATGATGTAGTCCATGAGCTTCTGCTCGAAGTTCTCATGCTCCTCCTCCCATTTCCGGAAGAAGAGAACACCGAGATTGTCCTCTCCTTTCTTCTGCCGTGTCATTACGATGATCTCCTCCCCGCCTTCGATCACCTTTTCGCCCGTTTCGGAGAGCTCTAAAAGGATCGAGAGGTCCAAATTCTCGGATTCCCGGATATCGGCATCCGGCGGCGTCCTTTCCCTTATCATCTTGTCATGAAGCGCCCTCAGGGTGGGATTCAGGAGGACCTCCTTGGAGAAGTTTATGTCTCGTATCTTATCCTTCAAGGCTTCATCGCTGAGCCCTTCTTTTGAAATGCCCCTGTCCGGATGATACCGGGAAGCAAGCTTTCGATATGCCTTGTGTATTTCCTTGGCGGAAGCGTTCCTGGGGAGCCCCAGGATCTCGTAGCAGTCGTCCCTCCTTCTCTCCAGTTCCTTCATGATATGCTTGAAATCCCTGGTTATGTCAAGCTCTATCCAGGAAGCGTCGATCTCCTCAACCTCGGGTTCCGGAAGCTCCTTTATCTCCACGTTATGTCCGAGGAGATGGTCCGATCCCTCCTGTTCGTAGGACGGAGCTTCCTCGACCTCTTCGGTCGTGGCTGGATGAAAGATCCTCTCCCTTGTCTCTACCTCGGGTATCTTTTCCGATTCGGGGGCAGGGTTGCTGACCATGAATTCCGAGCCGATCTCCTGTTCCGGATTCCGGATGGGTTCGGTAGGCTCCTTGGCCTCCGATGGGGCCTCGTCCATCTCCTTCTTCCCGGAGCTGCCGAACAAGGACCTGATCCTGCCCAGAAACGGTTTCAATCCGAGGATCGTGGAAATGAGGATAGGACTGGATGATATCAATCGTAATTTCCCCTATCTTGTCCGGCACCGATCCGCAAATGGACGGTTTGGAACTAAGAAACCATGGATTCCATTGGATAAAAAAGGTTTCTTCCCCGGACTGAGATCACTTCCTGCGGCAGACATAGATATCCGCCTCAAGCATGGTGTCGTCCTTGTAGAAATGGTGGACGAAATAGAGGTTCCCCTCGGAATCGAGCGTCGGCTCCCCCGCGAACATGGAAACGATGATCTCCGGCTCCTGCCAGGATCCGTTCACCTTCACGGACCTCCATATCGAAGGCGCCCCCGAATGCCTTCTGGTGAACCAGAGTTCGTCCCCTTCGGGGTTAAGATAAGGCCATCCCTCGTTCTCCTCCGAATTCACCACCTCGAGATTGACGGGCTCCGTCCAGTCATCGCCGTCCCTCGTCATCATCCATATGTCGAGCATTACCCTTCCCCCCCGCCCTCTCCGAATGGAAGTAGAGGTCGTCGCCCACGAAGTGGAGCTCTCCGACCTCCAGGTCAATAAGCCTGTCCCCCGCATACTTCCAGTTCTTCCACTGCCCGTCAACCTTCTCGGATGTGAACCATTTGAGACCGGTATATCCCTCCCTTGCGGAAGCGAAGTACATGGTATCGCCGACAATGGTATGCGCTCCGTCAAGCGACAATTTCCCGGGGTCCTGGAGCCACACCCTCTCCGGCTCCGTCCATATTCCACCCTCATTGCAGGAAACATAGATGCCTGTGACTTCGTCAAGCAGTTGTTTCTCGGGAGGTACCGAAACATCGGGTGTGAAGAAGAAATAGAATGTGTTGGCGTCGTCGAGAATGAAGGGAGAATCCTCGGCCCCGGCAGTGTTTATCGGGGAGCCCATGGGAACAGGCTCCTCGAACTCGTCGGAGTGAAGCACCGGAGGATGGACATCCGCCTCCGGGGTTATCTTTACAGCGTCGGCGGGGATCTTCTCCTCCCTCGTGACATCGGGATATTCCTTCTCCTCCTCCCGGAGGCAGCCGGGAGCCATCACCATCAGGAACACCGTCAAAGAGAGGAAGAGCCTGCCCTTCATTCCTCATCCTCCTGAAAATACTCCCTCTTCTTCCTGGCCGGAGACTTTTTCTCCTTTACGTCGGGCTCCTTCTCCCTGCTCAGCTCCTTTCCCTTCATCATACCGAACACGGTCAAAATGAAAAGCACCACAAGTCCCGAGATCCCGAAGAAGAGCATCATCAATCCTCCGATCCAGGTAGGGACAGGGACGAACCAGTCTGAAAATATCGGAGGGACGATGATGAAGGAGAAGTTCCAGAACCAGAAGAGGACCGCCGCCAGGAACACGATGAAGATGGATAGCGGCCTGTTCATCTTCCAGACCTTGTTCCCGTCCATGGGCCTGAATGGCATGGACCCGGCAAGGAACATCATGGAGAGCACGGATAGACCGAGCCCTCCGAACCCCAGCAGCACATCCGTGATTATATTGCCCTGAACGGCGTAGGCTATGAGATATATCAGACTGAAGGGGACGAAGAGCCCCATCATGGTCATCAGAACAAAGGTCCCGATGAATCCTTCCATCTTCCTGGTGACCATCACATCGCCTTTTGCGGTCGCCTTTCCCGGATAACCGAAGGGCATCAGGAATACGGAGGATATGATCAAAGTGATCAAACCCGCGGGCCAGAGCCTGAACTCCGACCATAGGCCAAGCATCTTTGCAGATGCCTCCTCTGCGACCTCGACAGCCAGTATGATTATCACTATGGAGAAGAGCACCAGGGGGATCACCAGAAGAAATGTGGGAAGGTAGAAATCAGGGAGAGTGAAGATGTCTATCCCGAGGACCCCGATGGAATGATTGGGGACAAGGCGCTCCATCATCTCGACGTAGCCGAAGGCTATCATCATGAAGACGACCGCAACTCCTATGGCTATTATCTCACGCAGATTGATGAAGCCCCTCTCGGACCTCTTTCCTTCCTTTACCTTCTTCCCTGTCTTGTCTTTCAACTGCTCCTCGCTGTACTCCGTTGCGAAGCCGAAGAGGAAGTTCTTCCAAGAGCTCGTTGAGCTGGATGCGGTGGAGGAGGCCTGACCGACGGAGAGCGATGCCGTGGTCGTTATGGTCGAGACGGCAATTCCGGCCCCGATGCTTGCGGCGACTCCCACACCCAGCCCCAGGACGGCTCCGGCGATGGGAACGGAATTGGGATTGTCCACGAATATATACCTGTCGCTGTAGAACAGCGCATCACCATCAGCATTCCTTCCCTCCACCCTCAGAACGTACCTGGAGGATGAAAGCTCATCTCCGCGCAGGTCCATCTGGACCGTGAAATAATCCCCCCGGACTTCCTTGACCACCCTTCCGGTGGTGGGATCTATGACCTGCATGACCATGTGGTCAATATCGACACCGCTCCCGGAGCCCATGGGGTTGTATGCGGATATCATAACCTCATCATTCCTGCCTATCACATCCCCTTCCTCGTACATCTTCTCGCTGAACTCCTCACCTTCCTCCGGTGCGTAATAGATGTAGATTATGTCCTCGACCTTCTCGGCCCTCGGCTTATCCACATCATCGTCATCTCCTCCCATCCAAGGGACCACCATATCGTCGGGATCGAAGAACCCGATGAGAGCATAGGTGGCTACCCAAACGGTGTCCGTGACCATGCTGTATTCCGCTTCCTGCCCGCCGTACTGGAAGAAGGGCAGGTAATAGGGATCGTTCCCGATATCCCTGAGCTCCATCAATGGGATCTCGGATGTCCTTGACGGAGTATCTATCATTCCCGCACCGAAGTCCAGACTGGAGAATACCACCCTGTCATCCCCGTCGATCGGCACCATGTCCATCAGACCCCTGCCTTCGTAGTTGAAGTCCAAGAGATTGCCATATCCCATGTCTACCGTCTGGAAATAGGAGATGTTGACCGGGGTGGAAAGCGCCGGATCATCGATATCATAGACGAGGAGGTGAAGAGGCGTCGAGCCCGAACCGTCCATGATCTCGTCGAAACCGATGTAGATCTCCCTTCTGCTCTCCAGAACGGCGATGGATGTTATCTCGGTCATGGTGATCCCCAGAGTTGTATCAAGGGAATCCGCGGTTCCCGTAAGCAAGATCTCGTTTGGGGCCATTATTTGATCCGTCATGGTATCCAGGACCTGGATGACGTCGGTCGATCCCGTGGTCTGGGCAATATACAGAAGTCCGTTCACCGGTTCGTACTCAATATCTACGGGCTCCCCGACAATATCGCCTGCTGTCGCATCCAAAGTGGATAGCACGGCCTCACCGGTGGCGTCGAATATTATTATCTGGTCCTCCGTGGCAATGTAGATCTTGTCGGAATTCTCGGCATATTCAATTCTGTTGACAAGTGGCGTTGAACCCACCAGCAGAGGTACCGACCTGATGTCCTCCATGCTCCTATCATAAATATCGAGGACCAGTCCCGGGTTCATGGGATCGTAGTTCACGATGTACAGGGACTGATATATCGGAATGTAGAGGATGTCCATGACGTAATCGTTGGAAAGGGGAGGAACACTGGCGGTGTTGAAATGTGTGATGGTCTCTAGCTCCAGGTCCAGCATGGAGAAGCCCTGGGTGTGGTACGAAACGAAGACCTTGTCCCCTTCATCGTTGATCTCCAATCCGCTGGGAAGGGCGCCGCCTACAAGAGGGTAGGTGGGATGATCGTAATCTATCAACTCCGGCTCCCCCTTGACCGAAAGCGCAAATAAAGGCATTACCAGCAGCGCCAGGAACCATGTGATCAGAACTGCATTCCGTCTCATAATTCAGATACCCCCGGAAATCCCGAGATCCCCGGAATCATATTGCATGTCACTCTAAAAAAGGATTTTCTAAAAAACCAATTAAAAAGAAAAAAAGGGGCTGGCTACCAGCCCCCGAGGAGCCTATGCCGCCTCGGCGGGACCGGGCTCCCCTTCCACGGCTTTCATGATCGCCTTCCTGATGGAAGCGGCCTGCTCCCCCATCTGCCTGGCTTCATTGACATCCACTCCCATCTTCTCGGAGATCAGGAGGTAGATCAGGTTGTCAAAGGCTGATGAGAAAGTGCCGCCATTCCCGCCGGCGACGTACATCTTCGGGACGACGTCCACGCCGGAGACCTCGACGGCCTGGGAGAACCTCTCAACAGCCTGCTGGAGGACCTGGTACCTCGGGCCGCCGTAGGCCCTTACCTGCTCCTCGACGGCTATGGCCCTGGCGATACCCACTTTGGCCTCTTTCTCCGCTTCGGCGTCGGCGAGGGCCCTTATCTTCTGGGCTTCCTGGAGAGCCTTCTCGAAATCCGCTTTACCAGAGTTCTTCCAGATGTCGATGGAGATCTCAGATTCCGTAAGGGCCTCCTGCTGCTTCGCCTTGGCCTTGGCCTCGTTGAGCTCCCTCTCCTTGACGGCGGCCTCCTGCTGCCTTTGGTAGGTCTCGAGCTGCTCCCTCGCTATCTGCCTGTCCCTGAGCTGTACCAGGATGGTCTCGATCCTTCCGTCATTCTCCGAGGAGGACGGAGTGCCTATCAGCACCTCCTCCAGCTCCAGATCGTAGTGAAGGAACTTGTCCCTCATGTCCCTGGAGGCTATGGACTGGATCTCATTCCTCTGCTGGATGAGCTCTATGAGGGTCTTGGTCTGGCCTATGTTCTTGAAATAGGCCGCAACCATGGGATCGAGGGTCTGATCGACGAGCTTCTTGACATCCCCGAACCTCTGGATGACCAGCGGCGCCTTTCTGTAGTCTATGTGGATGACCACCGAGAGCGGGAGCTCGGGCTCGAAGGCGTCCTTGGTTATGAGGTCCACTGCGGACAGGTTCTCGTCGAGCTTGTGGTTCCCGGTCTGGTTCTTGATCCACTTCAGGACTATGTTGGTTGTCGGGACCATGATCACCTTCCCTGCATAGGTGTTGAAGGCGTACTTCCCGGGCATCAGGGCGTTCTTCCAGACACCCTTCTTCCCCTTCTCCACAAGCTCCCCGTGCTTGTAGTCATCCCCGGATTCATCCTTACCCTTGGAACCGTAGTATGAGACAACGACCCCAACGTAGCCTACCTGGACAACTGTCTTGGGAATGATCTCCACGGTGGCGAACAGCCTGTTTACGAAGTACGTTCCGTCAACGAGGACCTGATACTGCTTACCTCTCTGTCCCCCTACCGACAGGAACCTTTCAGGATCTTGGAAGTTGTTGTGGTTCAGCTTTGAACCCGGTTTGTTGTCGCCAACCTGGGGAGCGATGATCTCACCGGGATCCAGGGGAGGTCCGTCATGTGTCGTGACGATGCCGATTGTATCGGACTTGCCCTTGATCACCACCGGTGTGAAGCCGTTCCTCTGATTGATCTGGTAGGCCATCTTCTGGAACATCACATCATCGTCCTTGTCGATGGGAAGATGATAGATCTCGTCCTGGAGTATGACCACGAACTCGGCCAGGTTAATGGCGTATGTTCCTTCCCTCAGTATTCCCCTCTGGGGCCCCCTCTGTCCTCCGTTCTCGAGGAAGCCCCGGACGTCCTGGAAGTCCTTGGAGGACTCCACGCAGCGTCCGAGGGTCTGCTTGGGACGTAGAGGCTCCCCGTCCCTTGCGAAGATATATCCGATCTGGCCCTGGGGCACCGTAACTAACGGCACCCTGTGGACCTTGTATTTGAGAGGCGACCTGAAGTGGATGCCTCCCCTCAATACCTCCGGCTGGAAGCCGGCCTCGCCATGGAGAGCTATGATCCTGTCGGTGAGGCTTCCCTTTCCCGACCACCTCATCTCGACCACGGCACAGTGGGTGTTCGGAATCAATCTGAAACCCATTATCCACACGAGCAGGGCCGAGAGTATCGGCACGATGATCAACAACAGCACCACAGCGAGCAGTATGCTACCCAACATCTATTTCCTCACCTCCGGAAGAAAATTCTTCCCGGAGATAATTGGGATGGAGATGTATTTAGTTAAATTGAATGTTGGCCAACATTCATGGACATAAATTCAGTTATAAAATGAATTGGTAGGATTATAGAGATCCAGCGGCCTGTTCTGTCTGGACTGCTCCTCCTTGATCCTTTTCGAACATTCCAACAGGGCGCCCAGAATTGCGGCCAGTGCCAGCAAATGGACACTCCCCAGGAGAAGCTGGGAGGCCCAGGCATTGAAGGTTCTCTTCTGCTGGACCTCGTCCATTTCCTCGGGATCATATTCCTCTTCGCGTTCGATATCCTCGATCAAGGAATCTATGTTCTGAACCTGGACGATTACCATGACGGCCAGCCCGACGATCACCATGAATCCGAACACTCCGGCGATCACCTTGCCCCAGGTCGGGGTTATTTTCAGGGCCGGAAGCACCAGACCCACAGCCATCATGAGATAGGGGACCACCAGTATGTAGATGTAAGGTTTCAGGCCCTCCATCATGTCCGCGAAATTCGCCCCGCTTGTTGTTTCGTCCAGAACCCCCGCAAAGGACATAAAGATCACCGAGATCATCATGATCACGACGAATATTCTTATCAGGATGGCTATTCCGACCAAAACCAAGGATCCGATAGACAGCAACTTCTGGGATGAGCCGTAGGGCCTCGATCCCATAAGCAGGAACACTATCGCCGTGATTCCGAGCCCCAGTGCGGCAAGGTTCATGAGCAGAGGGATGCAGCTAACTATGCTTCCCAGGATGCCCAGGGTGTAGGCACCGCCGGCAGATAGCAGGAAGATCAGCCCCAACCGGGTCTTTTTAAGGTCCCTGACATTCCGTGATCCGAGATCCCTTACGGCATTGTACAATCTGTTCTCCCCCCGCGGTGATGAGATCCCCCGCAGGGAGATAACACCCGAATGTCCTTTATAATTTTCCGGACAGGCAATTCGAAGTCCCCGGGGCAAAGGGAATTTTTATACATAAAATAGAATATGACCATATATTCCATTATGGGAATTCATTACTAGACCCGGACAAAAGAAAATTTGGGGGAGCGCCATATGAAGAAAAGAAGGGGAAAACAACCGGTGAAGCCGGACCTTGACGAAGCCATGAAGGAGCGCCTGATCTACCTGAAGGGGCTCCAGGGGTCCACAATGAACATACCGATAATCTACAGGAGGACCTTCGATTGGGAGAGCGATTCCGTGATCTTCAAGCCAATTAACCAGAGGTCCTTCGTGGTCTTCAGGTCGGACCTCGACGACGAGGAGATAGATCCCGATGGATACCAGAGGATCACTCTGGATGTGAGGAAACTGCCCAGGTACTGCGCCGAGAGGGGAAAGGAGAACGCCGGCAAGAACTCCAAACTGGAGGAGCTCAGGGAAGCCCTCATTTCATCCTCACTGCGGGACCGCTACATCCACATAGACGTGCTCAAAATGGACGATCACCGGATCGACGAGCTTCTGAGGGAGGACCTGGAAATGCTCTCCTCGGAGCTGGGCTACTCGTATTCGATTACCAAGGACGCTTACCGGTGCACATTCATATTTCCGAAGCACTCCAATTCACAGATGGTCACCAGGGCCAGAAACGTCCTGAAAGGATCTATAGACGCTGTCCTGGACCTCAACGAGGAGATAATGGAACTGGACATGAAAGGGATGGGAGAAAGGCTCGTGGACCTCAGTTATGCCATAGAAAGGGCGGAGGTCAACATCGACCAGATATACACGGATGCCCTCAACGTGCACTGGGACATGCCGCAGACGGAGCCTGTGGGATTCTTCCTTCTGACCCAGTCCTGCGAGAGGGTCCACGACGAGATAGAGTACATCGTGAACGCATCCAAAGAGGCTTTGAAACTGCTGGGATCGTGCCAGAGCGATGCTTCTGCGGTCCTCTTCGAGGAGCTCGTTTCACTCTGGAGGTCCTCCGTGGGATGGGCCCTGCAGAAGCTCTCCTATGCATTGAATTCGATAGACGTGGACAAGGACGAGGCCATCAATGAATGCCTTCTCATGATAAGGGAGCACAGGGAGCAGAAGGAGAGCAGGAGCTCCTATTCAGACAAGGTCATCGTTCAGCTCACCCAGAAGATCGAGGGGCTGGCCCAGAGAGGCGCCAAGAAGGGGGGATTGAAGTTCCTGGCGGACGTCGAATGCCTCGCCGCCATAGAGATCCTCTTCGGGATCAACCAGTCCGCATCAAGGATCGGCGGCATAACAAATATCATAGCAACCAAGACCCTTTACCTCAAGCAAACAGCCGATTGATCGGTTTTTAATTTTTAAGTGAATTTATATTTATTTTATTTATATTAATTTTAAAAATATTCTTAAATATCCATTCCCTTTTGTTTGGTAGAAGAAAACGGGGGTGAAGGAGATGGTCCATACATCCATGAGAACGATCATGCCCGAATACCTTAGTCCACCCTTGCCGCCCGGGTCAAAGGGCGGTTTAGTCTGATCCTATGGCTTCTGCCAGTAGGAAAGGCGGGCCTTGGCCCCAATGCCCGCCAGGGGGATAGAGAGGAGAGAGAACAAAGGCGGGGGGTAATGAGCCCGCTCCCCGCCGAAACCTCCTTTTCCACAATTCTTTTGAACCAGGTAAGGGTTTGCCCTCCGGGGAGCAAATGTCCAGCAAGGTTTACTTCGCAGATCTTCATGCCAGGAAGGAATCCGACAACAGGACCAACAAGATCAAGAGGCTCTTCGACGCAGCGGGATTCGGTGAATTCCTGTCGGAGAAGGACCTCACCGCCGTCAAGATCCATTTCGGGGAGCGCGGTGGGGACGCCTTCATAAATCCGATCTACGTCAGGGCGGTCGTGGATAAGATTAAGGAGAACGGCGGCAAGCCCTTCGTCACGGATACAAATACATTGTACCGGGGCAAGAGGCACAATTCCGTGGACCATATCGAGACCGCCATCCTCCATGGATTCGATTTCTCGGTGGTCGGCGCCCCCGTAATCATCGCCGACGGATTGAAGGGAAGGAATGTTAGATGGGTTGTCATCAACGCCAAGCATTTCGAGAAGGTCAGAATAGCTGCGGACATCCACACGGCGGATGCCATGATAGTGATGACCCATTTCAAGGGGCACGAGATGGCAGGATTCGGGGGAGCCATCAAGAACCTTGCCATGGGCGGGGGCTCCGCCTACGGGAAGATGGACCAGCATTCGGTCAGACCGAAGGTCGATAAGGAGAAATGCATAGGCTGTGGTACTTGCATAGAGATCTGCCCCGTAGACGCCCACGTTCTTGAAGGATGCAAGGTCTCCATACGGAAAGAGATCTGCATCGGATGCGGTGAATGCATCACGGTATGTCCGCAGGATGCGATCTACACCTCCTGGGAGGCCGAGATCTCCGAATTCCTGGAGAGGATGACAGAGTACGCCTACGGGACATCAAGCACGAAGAGGGGAAAGATCGGCTACATCAATTTCCTGACAAGGATATCGCCCGATTGCGACTGCTTCCCTTGGAGCGACCACCCCATCGTCCCGGACATAGGGATACTTTCCTCCACCGACCCGGTGGCCCTCGACAGGGCCTGCTACGATCTTGTGAACCAGCAGCCCGGATACGAAGGGACGAAGCTGAAAGGCGGTTTCAAACCCGGCGAGGACAAGTTCAGGGGAATGAGGCCGGAGGTGGATGCTCAAATACAGTTCAGGTACGGAGAGAAGCTGGGGCTGGGCTCTCAGGATTACGAACTGATAAGGATCTGATCTCAGATCGCCCCTATGAGCTCCAATATCATCTGTATAATCCTCTCGAACCATGTCAATGGTGTCTTCTCCACCATTTCTATATTGTATTCAAGGAGCTCACCCTCTACTATCGTTATATCATCCTCATAGGGATGGTGATCAGCTGCGGTAGCTCTCAATTCATACTCCCCTGGAGGAGCTTGTATATTGTAATAACCCTCCCAATCCGTCTCATCGAAGTAAGAGCTTTGATCAGTGGATATCTGAACATGACCATACAATCCCCAGCCGTCCTCTCCTGTCAATTGTCCAAAGACTCCTGTTTGCATGGGAACCAGGGTGATATTGTGCTCGACCGAATCACCCTTAATGAGTTTGAACCATTCACTGAAGTAATCCTCATACCCATTCGCTTCAGCTATGACTCTGAAGGTCCCCTCCGAGCAGGCTATTTTATAATAGATATACCCTCCCCCTCCCGTTCCCCATTGGGTATAATAGTGTTGACCTGGATCATCGGGATGGGTTTCTAGTCCAATGTAAAGCGAATCGTACTCCGGAACGGAACCATTTTCAGTGAAAACATATCCATAAATTTGGCAAGGGATCTCCTCCATTTCAAAATCATGTGTTACAATAGTACCCCTTGGTACGAAAAACTCATTATAATAGGTGAAATAATTTTCTTTATATGCCCATAACGATAATTGTCCATAGAATTCCAATTCAACCTCATAATATCCGGTCTCATTCGTTTCTGTCGAAATGTAATTGAGATACATATCATCCCAGATGTCGATCATCACTTCATCTAATGGTTCACCAGTGTCCATGTCATATACATGACCCTTTAAGGTGGCTCCGATCGAATCCTGTCCGATGCTGCTAGGTGTGTATAACATATTCAGCCCGAAAACAAGCATTACCGCTAATGTCAGAACTATGGATTTTCTCATTTCCATACCCCTTAATAAATAGCTTAAATTGAATTTAAGTTTATTGATGGTTCATGATTTTAACAGCAGCTCCGTGAGCAGCTCCAGGTCATCCCTCTGCCGGTCTATCATGTCCTGTGCTTCTATCTTCAGATTGTGGAGGTTCCTCTCAGAGGGATCGTCCATGTCGTCATTTCCGGAATCCAGCCTCGTCTGGAACCTGAAGTACCTCCTCCCCCTCCCGGGGAGCTGCAGCAGCGATTTAAGCTGGTAATCGACCGTGTCGCTCTGCCCATCGAACATGACGTTCAAAAGGGGATGCGCCCATTGCGCCAGCCCCCAGTTCTTTGCATCCTTGTATTCTATCCTTCTCGTCAACTCCCCGGTTCCCAATGAGACCATGAGTATGTCCTTGTCCGGGAACAAGGTCCGGGCCTCGACATAGGCGCACATACCCGGATTGTTGGCATACACGCCTCCGTCGACCAGGGCCCAGTAATCAAGACCCTCCTGTTCCTGCAGAGGCTCGGGCTCGAAGTACGTGGGAGCCGCCGTCGCCGCCCTGGCAACATTCCTCATGGAATAATCGTAGTCCTTGCTGTACTTGGCCCTCTCGCTCCTGAAGAACCAGGCGCAGCGGGATTCTATTTCGTATGCGGGGATCAGGACCGGCTTTATCGCTTCCTTGAGCCTCGCCTCGCCGAAGTACCTATCGAGAACATCATTTATCCCTTTGGTTCCGTACTTCTCGTCAAGGAGGGACCATGCGGATTCGAACCTCCTCCAGACCGAACGGTGAAAGATGTTCTTTCCCTCCTTCTCGTAGAGTTCCAGGATGTCCTCGGCCCTGTACTGGGGCCTTCCCTTTTCATCCGGCTTCGTGAGGCCCAGGGCTATCAGGCCTCCCGTGGAGGTGCCCGCTATGAGGTCGAAGAGGACGCTGACGGGCTCCCCTGTTATCTCCTCGATATCCTTGAGGACCTTGCAAGGGATCACTCCCCGGATGCCTCCCCCGTCTATGGATAAAACTTTCACTAGTTCTGACATTTTGAACCCCGGCTCAAATTGGCGGGGAAAATATTTAATGATTTACGAAAAGGTGTGTTTCATCTGTATTTGGAGTACCTGTCCAACAGCCTCCTCAATCTGTCCGAAAGGTCCCGTGATATGTCTCCCCTCTCCTCCACTTCGCTGATATAGTCCTTGGCCTCCTTTATGGACCTCTGCCGGGCCCTGGCTGTCAGTGTCGCCATGAACGACGGTCTCTTGTTATCGTCCATGTCGGAGGAGTCCATGATCTCCTTGAGGTCGTAATTGAAATAGTCCAGCTTCCCGAGATTCAGCATGGCCTTGGGTTTGGTCCTGCTGTACATCTTGTTCCTGCTCTGCCCTTTGCTGTCGGTATTTCTGGCCAAGGAAATAGCTCCATCGAATTATCCGGGGTATTTTACTTAAAACTTTTCTGGAATTACCCATGTTGGGCTCAGAAGAATAGAAATACGCCACAGATCAAATACCTACCCATGGAGCTCAGGAAATGCGCGGACCCGGAAAAGGCCTGCTGGACCGTCTCGGGCAGCATGGACGACGATTCCTTCATGGCCCTGGAGTCGATCCTGATGAACTCCCAGGACAGCGATATGGACATAATGATCGATGTCTCGGGGCTGAAGGGGATGACTAATACCAGCGCCAGCGGCTTCAGGCAGATGGCCCAAAAGATGGAAATGAGCGGGAGACACCTGAGCATCGTCGGTGCAACCGGGCAGTTGGAGCAGTTTCTCAGGGCCATCGGCCTGCTGGAATGAACGACCTTGCTTCAATACCAGCACCTTATATAGTCCGGACGATTTGGTTCAAGAACGCCCTTATATCGAATTTTTTAATATTCATTGACATGAGAAGAGGAGCATATTTGTCATCGATCTTCTTACTAATGGTTGCTTGCTTCCCTCTGTTGATGTCGGATAGCTCCGATGCAGTTGGATACGTCCCTGACCCTCAATATACTATTCAAATTGCGGAAGCAAAGCAAAGTGCTTCTATAGACAAGGAGAACGGGGCCAATCTAACCTATCGTGGAACTGTGTTCGTTTGCATGCCCTGGAGACCGGAGATGAATTATATTGTCGTCAACCTGACCGTCGATTCGGGAGGATTCAAGGCAACAGAAGTCGATCAGATGACCTTTACCCGGGCCCAGAGGCAGATGTCCTTCAATTTTACCGTGCATGTCCCCGCAGGGACCCAGGCCGAAAAACATATGCTAAGAGTTGGTGGAGAATGGTCAACCATTCCGCCCATGGAGAGCGGTAAAATGATCCCATCGGCGAGCTTGTTGGAGGTCCTACCATATTCCGATGTGAAAATAAAAGATGAAGAGACAAAAAACCACATAGTCAAAGCCGGCAGCTCTGTTGATATCGGAGTTTGCATCATGAACAACGGTAATTTCAAGGATGAGATATCATGGGAAATGGAACCGGGGAGCCAAAATGAACTGAGAGGAAGAGGGTGGGTGGTGATTTGGAACAGCACAAGCTCCTGGGTTGACGGATTCTCGGAGATCTCCCCGGTACTTAAACTTTCGATACCGGGCGATGAGGAGCCTGGCATCTATACGTTCGAGATAAAAGCTTTATACACCTCCAAATTGATTCCATCCAACGAAAGCAGGAATTCCACCTTGATTAGTCTGGAAGTGCTGCAGAATCTGCAGGATGAGCTTGAAGGATTGGCAGTATTTTCATCCATTCTACTGGTAATCTGGGTCTGTGTGGTGACCGCTCTTATGGCGAGGCTGAAAAGAAAAAACCAGGGTTGAGATCAGAGACCAAGCTTTTCTCCCATCCCTTCGGAGAGCTCGATATACTTCTCCCTCCAATCCGTCCCGTCCTTCAGCTTCCCATCGTTGTACAATATCTCACCTGCTACGATGGTTTTACTGACAAGATGACCTACTGCCGAATAGACGAGGGCGGATGAGAGATTGTCCCTCCTCAGCGGCATCATCGTCGGATCGATATCGACAACGGCAATGTCGGCGTTCATTCCCTCTTTGAGCATTCCGCCGTTGAGCCCCAGTATCCTGTTCCCATTGATGGTGGAGCAGATGAGAGCGTCATCGGAGGTCGCCGCCATCGGGTCCCAGTACTGGCCCTTCTGAAGGAGGGCCATTGCCTTCATCTCCCTGAACATGTCCAGGGAGTTGTTGGAGGCCGCGCCGTCAGTACCCAATCCCACCGTCACTCCCATCTCTTTCAGGTCCTTGTAGGGAAAGAATCCTCCCGTCGCAAGCTTCTGATTGGAATTGGGATTGTGAACCACGGCCGCCCCCCTCTCCTTCACCCTCCGGAACTCCCAGGATGCCGCCCAACCCATGTGGGCGAGCACCGTTCTTTCCCAGACCACGCCGTGGGCGTCGAGCTCCTCCAGGGCGAGCCTCCCCTTGTCCCTCCTGTTGTCGAAGACCTCCTTTCTCGTCTCGGAGCAATGGACGTTCAGGATGACGTCCTTCTCCCTTGAGAGCTCCCCCGCCCTTCTCATGGCATCCTCGTCGTTGGTATAGATGGCATGGAGGTTCACAACGGGAATGATCCTATCATGTCCTTTGTAGCGGTCTATGAACTCCCTGCCCTTGGCAAGCCTCTCGTCGGTGCTGCCGAAGACCGAGATCAGGGGGGTGCCCCCTCCCAACCTTATCCCGATCTCCTCCGCGGCCTCTGCGGAATCGAAATCGCTGTACATGTCCAGGCATGCGGTGGTCCCGGTCCTGAGCATCTCGATGAATCCTAGCATCGCTCCTTTCCTCTGGAGCTCCGGGGTGAGCTTCGCTTCCACCGCCCACATGGATTCCAGCCATTCCTGTAAAGGTGCATCATCGTTCAAACCCCGGAGCATCACCATGGCGGCGTGGGTGTGGGAATTAATCAGACCGGGCATGACAACCGAATCGGAGCAGTCCATGACCTCGTCCCCCCTCTCCTTATCAATGTCCCCCACACCGACGATCCTTCCATCCTCCACCCTCACGCTTGCATTCTCCAGGACCTTCATATCATCCATGGTCAGAACGAACCTCGCATCCTTCAAGAGAATTGGCTCTGTCATATCACCCTCGCCTCCTGTATGATGTACCTTGCATTGAATGGGCCCTCCTCGAACACCGATCCCTTGACCTCCAATCTTTTCTTGTATAGGGGCGCCTCGATCACCAGGGTCTCGGCCTCCCCGCCCTCGAAGGCAGGGTGGGCCCCCCACCTGTCTGAAAGCCCGAAGAACCTCTCCATTTCGGTCTCGCCTACAACCCTCCCCAGGTCCGATACGGAAAAACCCTCCGAAGCGTAGGAGAGCAGTATGAACTTGAAACCGGATCCAATGAGGTCCTTCATGAATCTTTTTCCGTCCTTTCTCCAAAGCGGTGCATACGAAACCAATCCTGCATCGGAAGCTGCATGGGTGAATGCCATCCTCTGATAATCGGAGAGGAGCGCTCCGGCGCAGATGCCGTCGAGATCGAACTCCTCTCTCAGTGCGATCAATGCGCCTGTGAGAGCTGGCAGCTCCTCTTCCTCAGTGCCTATGTCAAGGATCCTGGTCCTTATTCCGGTAAGCTCCTGGAAGTGGTGGGCTATCTCCATTCCCGGACCCTGATAGAGGAGGGGGTGCGGGTCCGACGGTCTGATGGTCAGAAGCACCGGGACGTCGAAACCGGAAAGGAGCATCCTGTGCAGCGAATAGCTGGAATCCTTTCCCCCGCTGAACAGGCAGCACACCCTCATGCGGCCCTTAATGTTCTCATCAGTATTTGACCATTACATGAGGTTCTCGGGGTTCAATCCCTTGAGCTCGTCGATGACGAACATGCCGTCCTTCCTGATGAGGACGTCGTCGAAGTAGAGCTCACCGCCCCCCCAATCCTTGGTCTGGATCAGCACTATGTCCCAGTGGACCTTGGAGCTGTTGCCGTTTGGGGCCATGTCGTAGGAATTCCCAGGTGTGAAATGGATGGATCCCGCGATCTTCTCGTCGAAGAGGGTGTCCAGCATTGGCTTGGTCACGTATGGATTGACGCCAACAGCGAATTCGCCGACGTGCCTCGCACCCTCATCGGTGTCCAGGATCTTGTTCAGGGCCTCCGTGTTGTTCGCCGTTGCCTCTATGATCTTGCCGTCCTTGAACTTCAGCTTCACATCGGAGAAGACCTTCCCGTCGTAGAGCGTCTGGGTGTTGTAGTGGATGACTCCGTTTACGGAATCCTTCACCGGCGCGGTGAACACCTCGCCGTCCGGGATGTTGAGCTCCCCGTCGCATTTTATGACGGGGATGTCCTTAATCGAGAACTCGAGGTCCGTCCCGGGAGCCACTATCCTCACCTTATCGGTCCTCTCCATGAGCTCCTTGAGGGGGTCCATGGCCTTGGACATCTTCGTGTAGTCCATGGTGCAGGTCTCGAAGTAGAAGTCCTCGAAGGCTTCTGTGGACATCTTTGCCTGCTGGGCCATTGACGATGACGGCCATCTGAGCACAACCCATCTCGTATGGGGGACCCTGTACTGGATATGGACGGGTCCGAACCAGTGCTTCTTGTACAACTCCATCTTGTCCGCCGGGACATCCGAGGTCTCGGTGATGTTGTGGGAGCCCCTGAGCCCGATGTATGCGTCGCACCTCTTCATGATGTCGAGCTCTATCTCGCCTATCATCTGCATCGTTTCATCATCCGCTCCCATGTAGAATTTCCTCAGCACCTTGGCGAACCTCTGGGAGACTATGGGGCGCCCGCCGACCTCATACACCTTGCCCACGAGAATCTCGACCATCTCTTGGGGAATGTCGAATGTCTCGATGTAAATGGTCTCTCCCTTCTGGAGCCTGGTCGAGTGGTCGATTAGAACGTCTGCCAGCTTCTTGAACCTCGGATCGTACATTTGAGCACCTGAGGGGGGGAAAGAGAAAACCATTATTTAACCGAATTCCCACCTAGGGACCTTCATACGGTCGAGCGAAGCGGTTATCTATCATACTGCCATTCATCTCTGGGGTCATAAGGTCCATGGAGAGAAGGAGACAGCACAGGGTCCCCGAAAGAGGCATCAACAGGAGAGCGACGAGGAGGCCTGCGGGAGATCTTTCCTCAACATCATCACGCAAGGATGTCTGGCGGAACGAGATGGAGGATGACGTCGATATTGGATCGGTAACTGATTTCCTGACGAGGAACTGGCTCGTGGTTTCCATAGTGCTAATAGGCATCTCGCTGCGGATCATGCTCCTGAACCATGAATCCTTCTGGATAGACGAGGCTATGACAGGACTCAGGTCGAGGTGGGATTTCACATACATGATGGACGAGGTCACTATGCAGGACCAGATGCCACTGTATTTCACCTTTACCTGGCTTGTATCCTCTTTATTGGGGAACTCAGTCCTTGTCCTCAGAGGACTTTCGGTGATCTTCGGAGTTCTGGCATTCATTCCGATCTACAAGATAGGGATGAGGTTCAGCAGGGAGGCGGCGGTCATTGCCCTGGCCCTCTTCGCCTTCAGTCCGACCATGTTGTACTATTCCCAGGAGGCCAGAATGTACATGCCCATGGTCCTGCTCTCAGCATGCTCCATTTATTTCTATTTGGAGTTCATCGATCCGCGGAAGATGAAGAGATCCATGTCCGGCTTCCTGATGATGGTCTTCAACGTGATGCTGATATACGTCCATTATTTCGGAGCATTGTTCGTCGCTCTTCAGCTGACCGCATTGTTCGCGACATTGACCATTAGATCGATCAAGGCCAAGGAAGGGATCAGGCTGCTTCAAAATATCAAGGGTTCGTGGCCTCTTCTTGCTTCAATGGCCTCATTCATCCCATGGCTGATTTTCCAGCAGGTGAAATATTCGATATCTGACAAGTCAACCGGAGGCTCAATGGGACTGAGATTGGGGCTCGTCCCTGAAACCTTTACTTTCATCGGAGGTAATTATACCTCCGTTCTGAAATATGATTCGACCTTGGCGATCATCACTGGATACATATTCCTGACCGCTGCCGGAATCGCGGTCATCTATCTTCTTTTAAAAAAGGAAAAGGAGCATGATCTTGCATCCATACTGATACTGGGTCTGACAATGATGATATTCTCACCCATCATCGTCATGGCCCTATCCCGGGTGCTAACACCGATGTACAACCACAGATACTTCGTGTTCCTGGCACCATTGTTTCTTCTTTTCATCTCAATAGCTCTTTCGACTTTCCTCAAAAAGCTCGACCGAACATGGAGATCTGCGCTAATCGCAGCATTGATCATTGTACTTATCGTACCTTCGGTCGTAACAGACTATGACCAGCTCTCGTGCCGAAACAAGGAGGATTGGGAAGGTGGGATAGAATTCATACTTGAGAACAGGGAATCAGGTGATGTTGTCGTCCCATTTCCCGATTACCAGCATCTGCTTCTATCCTACTATACAAGTGATCTTGAGATAAGATTGATGGAAGGCAGGGCCAATTGGTCCCAATTCCTGGATGATCATGACCGGGTATGGGTGATTTTCAACGAAGTTGACCATATTGATGACCAGGATTTGATAATGGAATTGAATTTATGGCACATGGAGGAATACGCAAAGGAAGGGATCGCCATCCGGCTCTATGTGAAGTATACGAACATGTGATCTTGAAATAATATTCAATTAGAAGCAAGAAAAAAAGGGAGTTGATCCAGCCAATGACAATTAATGGAAAGGGGTCGTTCGTTTTCATTGTATTATTTTTCTGCCTCCTTCTACAGGGTACCAGTGTACTTTCGCTCTTCTACCAGGATGACATCGGAAGATGTGATGACCCGATCGACTATTCGGAGTTGAGGGAATTCATAGACGGCAGGATGGTCGGTTACTCGTCGGGTGTGACAGGAAGCAAGGATAATGGAGTTGTGACGCTGAAAGCATCGGTCACGGGGAAGAACCTTCTCATCAATAACTATGATGGATACAGCATCGAGATCCCCCCTGAATGGCAGATGGATGACAATGAGTACGAATATGTTGTTCACCTACGGGACGACTCCATGAAATTAACTATTTTCAAACACGGATACAATCTTACTTCCGTTGGGATCAACAATTACCTTTCATATTCATACGTCAATGTCAGGAAGGACTACGGACCGATCACCCACATCTCGGACGACATAATGGTCATCGGAGATATTGAGTTCCGGACGGTAACATTCACAAGGGATGAGATATCGACCATTGACAATGATATGAACTTTTACAGGCATTACCATCATGTCAACGGGAACAGGTCGGTCTTCACGTTCTCTATGAAGACGAATGAAAAGAACTGGAATTCATCGGTGATACAGCTGGAATCCTCTTTGGAGAGCTTTGATTTCTGGGAAGTGGAGCCAGGGTCGGATACCTCACCAGTTCCGGAGAGGGAGGTCCATGGCATCGAGCTTGCAGGTTCGAAGACTGAGCTGATCATTCCCGATGAAAAAAAGGTCTTCGGTATTTTCCATAAGATGCATGATGAATACTGGTCCGAGATCTCCGATCTCCAAAGGGAACTGGATTTCGAATTCCATTTCGTAATGGACTACTTCAATTTCAAAATGACATTCCACCGGGCGGAGGAATACATTCACAAGCACTACCGGGAGGGGAACTTGATGCTGATCACCCTCCAACCTTACACCTCATCCCATGGAGAGGATTACGACGGGAACGTCGTGCTTATGGATGTCCTCAACGGAGCCTACGATCAGTTCCTATACGATTGGGCAAAGGGTCTCAGGGACCTTGACGAACCGGTCTTCCTAAGGTTCGGGAACGAGATGAACGGAGATTGGGCCCAGTGGTGCTCGTGGTTCTACGGCTTGGACCCGGACCTCTTCGTCATGGCGTGGATAAGGGTTCATTCGATCTTCGATTTTGCCGGAGCGGAGAATGTGATCTTCGTATGGAATCCCAACGACAGGACGTATCCCGACTACGATTGGCAAGCCCCTTGCCTGTACTATCCGGGCGATGACATGGTGGATTGGATCGGGATCACGGCTTACAATAACGGCGTCACCCGCCCCACCGAGTTCTGGAGGGAGTTCGAGGAATGCTATTCGGATCTGTATGACGATTACATGAGGCGCTTCTCTTCCAAGCCCTTCATGATAACCGAGTTCGCCTGCAACGAGATCGGAGGCGACAAGGCCGAATGGATCAGGACCGGGCTCAAGTCACTGTTCGAGGACTACCCGAACATATGGATGGCCGTATGGTGGAACGGTGTTGACGAAACATGGATCTACGATATCGACTCCTCGGAGAGCTCCCTGAAGGCGTTCAAGGAAGCCTTAGAGCATCCCGCAGTCCTGAAGGATCCGGTAAAACGGGAAACATGATCCTGTAACAAATACCGGGCGATGCGGTTTCATGTGATAAAAAAGGTTAATAACTCTGTAAGCAGCTGAAATATCGGGAAGCGGCGGTCAATAGGTATCCTCGGTTTTATAGTTCCTCGCTAGACCAGTTGAATTGTCGAGCCGTTAGGGCTGCCGCTTCCATCCATTTTTAAGAAAAAAATCGAGGGCGGGGGGAGCACCCTCTCCCCGCCCCGTGTTCACTTGGAAGCCGGAACTCAGTAGTCCATGTCTCCCATTCCGCCGCCCATGCCGCCCGGCGGCATTCCGCCCGGAGGCATGCCGCCCTTGTCGCTGGACTTGGAGGCGATCACGTCATCGATCCTGAGGACCATGTTGGCGGTCTCGGTTGCCGCCTGGATGGCCTGGGTGCCGACCCTGAGGGGCTCGAGGACGCTGAGCGACCTCATGTCCTCGATCTGGCCGGTGTAGACGTTCACGCCGTGGAACGGCTTTCCGTCGGAGTGTGCCTTGTTGATGTCGATGATGGTGCTTATGGGATCAAGGCCGGCGTTCTCCGCCAGGGTCCTCGGGACCACCTCGAGGGCGGTTGCGAAGGCCTCGATGGCGAACTGCTCCCTGCCGCCGGTCTTGATCGCAAACGACCTGAGCTCCCTTGCGATCTCCACGGCTGCGGCTCCGCCGCCGGCGGTCATCTTTCCGTCCTCGATGGCGACTGCAACGGTGGAGAGGGCGTCGTGCAGGCCCCTCTCGATCTCGTCTATGACGTGCTCGGAGGCTCCCCTTATGAGAATGGAGACCGCCTTGGCATTTGAGCAGCCGGTGACGAAGGTCATCTCATCGCCGCCGATCTTCTTCTCCTCCACTGCACCGGAGGTTCCGAGGTCCTCCGCGGTGAGGTCCTCTATGTTGGAAACGATCTTGGCGCCGGTGGCCTTTGCCAGCTTCTCCATATCGGACTTCTTGACCCTCCTGACGGCGAAGATGCCCTTCTTTGCCATGAAGTGCTGGGCAAGGTCGTCGATTCCCTTCTGGCAGAAGACGACGTTGGCTCCGGAGGCCTCAACGTTGGAGACCATCTTCCTCAGTATGTTCTCTTCGTTCTCCAGGAAGGCCTGGAACTGCGTGGGGTCGGTGATCTGGATCTTTGCATCAACCTCGGTCTTCTTGACCTCGAAGGCAGCGTTGACCAGGGCTATCCTGGGATTCTTCATCAAGGTGGGCATTCCCTCGTGGACCCTTTCCTTGTCCACGATTATTCCCTCGATGAGCTCCGTATCCTTGATGGAGCCGCCCTGCTTCTTCTCGACCTTGATGTTGTCTATGTCGGCCTTCTTCTTTCCTTCCCTCTCCTCGACGATGGACTGGACAGCCCTGACTGCGATATCTGCCAGGAGCTCCTTCTTGTCCCCGGCGGACTTGCCGGTCATTGAGGTCTTGGCTATCTTGAGCAGAGCCTCGTTATCATCCTCGATGTTCATGGCTATGCCGTTGAGCACATCCACAGCCTTCTCGGCCGCGAGCCTGTAGCCCTCGGTGATGAGGGTGGGGTGGATGTTCTTCTCGATGAGGGTCTCGGCGAGCTTGAGCAGCTCTCCGGCGAAGATGACCGCGGTGGTGGTCCCGTCGCCGCACTGCTCGTCCTGTGTCTTTGCCACCTCGATGACCATCTTGGCAGCCGGATGCTCCACGTCGACCTCCTTGAGGATGGTGACACCGTCGTTGGTGATGACGACATCTCCCATGGAATCAACGAGCATCTTGTCCATACCCTTGGGGCCCAGGGTCGTCCTGACCGCATCGGCTATGGCCTTTGCGGCGGAGATGTTGTTGAACTGGGCTCCCTTTCCTGATTTCCTATCCGTTCCTTCTTTCAGAACCAGAATTGGTGTTCCTCCTGCATACATATCTATCGTTACCTCCTCAATTTTCGGGGTTGTGACTGTATAGGACACTTCTATAAATAAGTTTCTCGGAGCTGTGGCTTCTATAAATATATTTCTGAACTTCAAGTTGTAAACTGAAAATTAATAAAAATACCTCGTAATCATTCTGGAAAGCAATTCATTTATATATCATACTGTTTTGGAGGAGGGTTGGGAGATCACAACCTTTCACCCAACGAGGTAGATCCGTCATGAACGAGGAAGAACCGCACCAACGATGGACCGCAGGAGGAATGAGCCCTGGCACTCATGGGAGCGACCGTTATAAGGTCAGATGCCTCGAACCCAGCCTCGGCTCTGCTCAAAAGGTCCGTCAATAGGCTCCCCGACCGGATCAAACCCGAAACCTCCCTTCTTCTCCAATCCTTCTGGATACTGCTTGTCTGCGGACTGATAGACCTATTCCCCGGGTATTTTCTCGGCCAGTACGAGAGGCTTCTCATCATGGTTCCGGGACTTTTGATGATCCTTCCGCCCACCGTGGGCCTGAGGGGCAACATATTCGGAGCTCTTGCGTCCAGGCTCAGCTCCAAGCTCCACCTCGGCACCATCGAGCCCCGTTTCCGCCAGAACAAGGAATTGAGGGTTCAGCTGATGACATCCGCTATCCAGCTTATGCTACTCTCAGTGGCGATACCTGCGGTCGGACTGGTTGTAGGACTGCTTTTCGGACTGGAGATGGCAGGGGCGCACGAGCTTCTGTTCATCTCCATCCTCGCAGGGGCCGTTTCAGGATTGCTGATGTTCGGAATTTCCTTCGGGATAACCTTCCTGACCTTCAGGAGGGGATGGGATCCCGATAATGTGTCCGCCCCCATTATCGCTTCCACCGGCGACATACTGACCATACCGATACTCTTCTTC
This sequence comes from Thermoplasmatota archaeon, assembly GCA_048569615.1. Lineage (GTDB taxonomy): Archaea > Thermoplasmatota > Penumbrarchaeia > Penumbrarchaeales > Penumbrarchaeaceae > JAYEPK01. The sequence continues at coordinate 25,883 of JBLIRK010000024.1, forward strand.
TGCGCATGGCTTGTCATCCATCTGCCTTCGGCCCTCGTTTGGGTCCTGGGGATCGGTCTCATGCTCCTCATCATCTCCATCTCGCTTGCTGTCTCTATGAGGGGAGCCCTGACGCCAAAGGTGATACTGAGGCAGGCTTTCCCCATCGCGCTCATAGCTGTTGTGATATCGACATTTTCGGGACTTGTCCTGGGGGCTTCCTTCGATTCATTGCTCAAGGGGACCATCTTCCTGATAATGATACCCGCATTCAACGGCCAGGGGGGGTCCATGGGCTCGATCCTGGGCTCCAGGGTAACATCAGCGGCATATCTCGGACTCCACAAGCTCACCCTCAAACCAAACCAGCTTGCCGTATCTTCCATGATCTCTCTATGGCTGATCTCGCTTGTCGTTTTCTCGGTCCTCGGAGCTGGGGGAGCCATTATCGGAGTGATGGCGGGAATGGGCCTCCCTCCGATCCTCCAGCTGGCGATGATAGTGATCATCGGATCAACATTGATCACGGTCCTGACGTCTGCAGCGGCATATTACACCGCCTATGCATCCTTTAAGACCGGACTTGATCCCGACAATGTCGTGATCCCGATGCTCACGGCGGGCATGGACGTCGTGGGTTCGGGGTCCCTCGTCATCGGTATCGCCCTGACGGGGATGCTGTTCGTTACGATATAGGAAACCGTTATCTAATGGAGCTTCTTTCTCCCGCGTGGTGTTGTATTGACCGACGACATGTACCAGGGTTACAGGGGCCCCGCTCTCGAGGTTCTGAAAAGGGAGAAGGTTGCCGTATGGGACAGGTTGGAGGTAGAAACCCCCGAGGGCAAGGTGGAAGGAATTCTGCTCCCGAGATCGGCGGGCGACGACCAGCATCTGGTACTCAAGATGATCACCGGCTACAACATCGGAATACGACACGACCATGTCATCTCAATAGTCCAGAAGGGTCAGAAGAAGGCTCATTACAAGATACCGGAGAAGGATTTCCCCTTCGACGAGAACAAGCCCAATGTCGTCATCCTCGGCACGGGGGGAACCATTGCCTCCAGGCTGGATTACAGAACGGGGGCGGTGATCCCGGCGTTCACCCCCGGGGAGCTCTTCGGAGCCGTTCCTGAGCTTGCCGACCTGGCGAACATAACAACAAGGAAACTTTTCGGCGTATTCTCCGAGAACATGGGGCCCCATCAATGGAAGGTCCTGGCAGAGAACATAAAGAAGGATATCGAAGGAGGGGCCAGAGGGATTGTGATCGGCCACGGGACCGACACGATGCACTATACGGCCGCCACCCTTTCGTTCATGGTGCAGAACACTCCCGTTCCTATTGCCTGTGTGGGAAGCCAGAGGTCCTCCGACAGGCCTTCCTCCGATGCTGCAAGGACCCTTATCGGATCGGTCACAACCGCAGCCTATTCGGATGTCGCCGAGGTGGTTGTCACCATGTTCGGAACGACCTCTGACAAGTTCATATACCTTCATCCGGGCACAAGGGTCAGGAAGATGCACTCCTCCTACCGCAACACCTTCAAGACACTTGGCGATTACCCCATAGGGATGGTCCAGGACGGCAAGTTCACCTACTTCAAGGACGATTACAAGAGGAGACGGGATGATACCGACGTTCAGATCTACCCCAAATTCGAGGACCGGATCGCGATCCTATACTACTACCCCAACATGCACCCGGACATCCTCGAGAACATGATAGACAGGGGTTACAAGGGCATAATCATCGCAGGCACGGGGCTGGGGCACGTCAACAAGCCGCTCTACGATCCGCTCCAGAGAGCACACGAGGAGGGAATACACCTCTTCATGGCGGTGCAGACCCTCTACGGCTATACCCAGATGTTCGTATATGATACGGGCAGGGACATGATGGCCAGGGGGGTTGTACCTCTTGATAATATGCTCCCCGAAGTGGCATACTGCAAGCTGGGATGGGTTCTGGGGCAGGTACAGGACAGGGAGGCTGTTAGGAAGATGATGCTCACCCCCATCGCAAGGGAGATCACCCCCCGGGAGCCGTACAACGGCTTTATCCAGGGGCAGGCGGGACTGGACCCTGTCGAAAGGTTCCTCAAGGAGTACTCCTGAAATCAAAGTGTGATGCCCGCCACAAATACCTATATAAGTTAACAGTACAATGATGTGGCCGTCGGTCCTGCGTGTAGATGATCGTATAGCGTTCCAGGGGTAAAGTGAATGAACCTCGCATCATGTAAATGTACGATACGGGTCCTTGCAGTTGTTTTCCTCCTTTTGATCTCCGGCTCATTCGTTTTCACGGACAGGGGAACCACGGGCCTGAAATACCTCAAGGAGCAGTCGGCCCCGGGTTCAAGATACCCCTTGGTCAAGGATGTTGTTCCTATCGGAGACTTCAACAGGGACGGTTTCCAGGACATGGTCGTGACCATGCCCACGGATACTTCCGGCGGAAGGGATGCGGGCAGGCTCTTGTATTTTAAGGGAAGCGACGAAGGATTCCCCGCCTTCTCCCCCGGCAATGCAGACCTGATCATAAGGGGAGAGCCGGATTATCTCTTCGGACAGAGCGTCGCCGCCTGGGATTATTCAGGGGACGGCTGGCTTGACCTGGCAGTTGGGTGCCCCGGGGCCGACAACGGCTCGGGAAGGGTGCTTATCTTCGAATCCACCGACATCAACGCGGCCTCCTCGGGGGCGACGCTCTCCTGCGACAGGTCGGCCCTGAACGTCACAAGTCCCGACACATACTTCTTCGGCTCGCACCTTACGGTGGGCAGGATAACGGAGGACGAATTGTCGGACCTGATGGTCCTCTCCATGAGCAACGGTATCTTATCACCAAAGGCCAAACTCTTCTCCGGCGGGGTTATCCCGGAATACGGCTACGAGATAGCCCTCGAGGATGACTCCGTCGCCAACAGGACCGCAACCGCCTGTGTCGACCTTTTCGGCGAGGGCAGGGAAGCCTTCGTTTACTCATCTCCGGACAACGGCGAGATCAAGGTCATCCAGATCAACGTCACCTTCGACACGATCATGCTGCCGGGGGCCAACGAGACCGGCGTGGTCGATTTCCAGGGAAGCATACAGAGCACCGCTAACACATTCGGGTGGGGAGCGGGGGACGACGGCTGGGACACATCCCTTACCCACATTTACGACGGCAGCACGGGATATGATTCCGTAAGGTACAACCAAGCCACCGGGAACGCCAGGGGGGACGACAGGTCAGTAGGGACCGAGAACCAGCTCTTCATCGAGGTGGGCGGCGTACTGGGCACAAGCAACGGAAGGGACATGTCGGGTGCCTACGGGGTAAGCTTCACTCTGACGTCCAACAACGTATCGGGGATCAATTCCGCCGTGCTCTCCTTCGATTTCGAGTGGGAGAACTGGGGTTTCGAAGCCAACGAGAGGTACTGGATAAAGGCCAGGCTGACCGACTCCACCGGGGACGTCCACTGGCTGGGTCAGGAGTTCGACAGGGGGGCCCCGACGGACCCCGAGCCGGAGATATACTCCTCGCTGGGGCGGGGCAATCCGGGGCAGAACCTGGCGGGGATCGGAAAGTACAGCTCCGACGTGCTGGCTCTCATAGACGGGCCGGGCGAATATTATTTTGACGTGGGGGGGAAGATCTCGGAATGGACCAACAACCAGGAGTTCGAGGGAGTGGGGATCGACAATGTGAAGTTCGTGCTAAGAACGCTTACCCATGATGTCAGGGAGATCAGGGGCGGGTCTCAGATCGGACTTGCACTTTCCAAAGCGGATGCCGATGATGACGGCAGCATGGACCTGGTTGTCTCCTCGCCCAACGACGGGAAGATAAGCATATTCAGGGGAGGGGAGCCTTACTGGTGGAACCTTGCAAGCATAAACCAGGGTATGGCAAACTATACGATCGAGGGATCGGCGGGGAACGGATTCGGAGCGGCCCTGCTCAACGCTCCTCCAAATCCCTTCGTCCCCGGCAGCTCTCTGTTGATCTCAGAAACGCTGGTGACCAGGACCGGAAGCGGGATCGGTGCAGTTCATCTTTTCGAGCTCCCCTTGAACGGCTCCCTGATGCCTCTTGCTTGGGCCAAGGAGACGAACTGGGCCCCGATAGATGTCCACGATTTCGGATGGGACATGGTGAATTCCGGCGACAACGACGAGAACGGCTATCCGGAGCTAATTATCTTCGGATGGAACCAGACAAATAACCTATTCGCCCTGCTTGCCGACAGATCACCGTCGCCCCCTCAGCTATGGATAGACAATCCCAGGAGGCACGATACGGTCTCGGGTCATGTCGAGATAAGGGCCAGGGTTTTCGATCCCGACGGAGACGCAGGTCCGGAGGACATCAGGTTCTTCCGCTCCATAGACAACCGTTCCTGGAACACGATAGGTAATGGTAGGCCGGACAGGATAGAGGGAGACACTGCGATCAAGGACTGGTACACCAACCTTGACGAGAACAGCGGATATTTCTTCAAGGTCGAGGTGGAGGACGACTTCGGACTGAGCGTCGTGAAGTACACCGACAGGGTGGATGTGCTCAACCATGAACCCCCCATCGTTGATCTGATCTACCCGGCAGACGGAACCGAGCTGAGGGCCGGCGAGGACATAACCGCAAGGATCATAATTTCATCGGACGAGGAACTGGAGCCCCCCGTGAGGTTCCTCTATTCAAGGAACAATCTCACTTGGTACGAGTACGCCAACAGGACCAAGGCCGTTGAAGGGAGCGACATCGATTACATAGCGAGGTTGAACACCGAGACAATGAAGGACGGACCCATCTGGTTCAAGATCAATGCCACGACGGTTTACGGCCTGGGCTCCGAGGACAGGAACATCGGACCCTGCCATATAAACAACTACTACCCGCCCGATGCCGCCATTACGTTCCCCGCGCCAAATGCCACGCTGACGGGCATGGTCAATATAACGGCGAACGTCAGCGACCCGGACGATGATATCAGGGAGCCCGTGGAGTTCAACGTAAAAACCCCCGATGTGGAGCTATTCGATTTCGTGGGCAACATGACCAGGGGAGCAAACGGCACATACTATTATCTGTGGGACACCACAACACTTGAAAACGGCAGATACGACATAATGGTGAGGGTCACCGATAAGACCTTCTTCAAGATGGAGGCAACCCTGAACAACACCATCAGGATTAAGAACTACTATACCCCGGAGGTCACCCTTTCGGGAGCGAGCGAAGGGGATACCATAAGCGGCGAGCTGACCCTGAAGGCTGTGATCTGGGACAGGGACCGCAATTACATCGAAAAAGGTATTATTTTCGAATACTCTCTCTCCGGAGAGGAGAACTGGACATCGCTCGGCAGGGGCTTGCTCATCGGCACCCAGGCAGAGTTCAGCTGGATCACTACCACAGTCCTCAACGGTGTCTATGATGTCAGGGTCCGGGTCACGGACGAGGACAATCTCACCGCAGTATCCAGGATCAACGGGATAACAGTGAGGAACCCGTACCATCCGAAGATATATCCCCGGCTCCCCTCCGGCGGACAGACCGTATCGGCGACCCTGAGATTGAGGTTCAACGTTTCCGATGACGGCCCGATACCACCTGGGAACGTCAAGATAGAGGTCTTCGCCTATGACCAATGGCGGGAGCTGACGGGACTTACAAGGGAGACTGCGGGAGGGTCCTTCGTACCTTGGTCCAACATATCCTTCTACGTTGACTGGGACACCACCCAGAAAGGAGAGGACGGAAAACCATTATTCCCGGATTCCATCGGCTACGAGGTAAGGATAACCGTAACGGACGAGGAGGGTCTCAAGACCGTTTACGAATCTCCGTTCTCCTACACGGTCAAGAACAAGGATGACAGCCCGGATGACGACGATGGCGGGGGTGAGGCGCTGTTCCTTCCGGGGTGGGCCATAGCGGCGATACTGCTGGGAGCGATAATCCTGGTCGTGTGCATATTCCTTTTCTTCATATTCTGGAGCGGGAGGAAGAAGGAGAAGGATGCTGTCCATGTCAAGGTCAAGGACATAACCGCAAGGCCCAAGCCCAGGATCCATGAGGAGACGAAGATCGTCACCCCCATGGACGAGAAGGTGGAAGATGTTTACAAACCCCCGGGCTGGAAGGCGCCGCCCGCCGAAACGAGGCCTTCCGAGGCGCCGATGTTCGCGGTTGGTGCGGAGACGCCAGATCTCGGACTCGACCTTGGTCTCGGCATGGCGGAGGAGGAGGAAGAGGAGCTTGTTGACGTAAGGGATTCTCTCTTCGGCGAGAAACCGAAGAGGAAGCCTCCGGCGAAGAAGAAGGAGCCCTCTGCTGTCCCGTACGTCGAAGAGTCCATCGATGTGGAGCTTCCGGAAGGAGTGATGCCCACGGGGCCACCTGTATCAAGGGAGAAAGCGGAGAGCTGGGACGAGGTGGAGATCGAGGAGGAGGAGGAGGAAGAATGGGGTGGTGCTGAAGCCTGGGAAGAGGAAGAGGAGGAAGAATTCGAGGAGCTTGAGGAGGAGGATTGGGGAGAGATGGAAGATGAAGAGGAGGAGGGTTGGGAAGACCTCGAAGAAGAGGAGGAAGAGGAGGATTACTTCGTAGTGACCTGCAAGTGCGGGGAGGAGATCGAGATCCCAGGCGATTTCAAGGGAAGCAAGTTCCTGTGTCCCACATGCGGCAGAAAGAGCCGTATCCCGGGCAGATAAGAAAAACAGACGCCGCATTCTGGCAGTTGCGGGCCCTACATGCATGATATTATTGTCAAACGGCTGTTCCAATGTTTGTTTTAATACTCCTTTCCATGGAAACCTCATGGAAGCGGCAGGGACCGCTAAGAGGTGTGTAACCATGAAGAAAGGAAAAAGGAAAGGGCCCATGGTCGAGGTGCCGGCGGGAGCTGTCTATGCTCTCCTCGCCGCCATAAGCATCATATGCGTTACCATTCTGGCAGTTGCACTGGCCGATGACGACGGCACTACGAGGAAGATAAGGGAAGAACCCGAGGTGATCAAGACACCGCACCTCTTCATCGAGGAGGTGTTCTTCCGCTCGGACAACACGGACAGGATAACGGTGGAAGTGTACATCTACATCACAAACGACGGAACCAAGGAAGCGAACGGTGTGAATGTCCACGTATGGCCCGTTGTGGGAGAATCGAACATCGCCACCGACATGCAGGAGATGGACTTCGGCGTCATCGGGATCAATGAAACGGGGATGAAAATGGTCTCCATCGAGCTGAAGGCCGGCGAGACGCTATCGGTGGAGCTTCTGGTCTTCGAATCCAATATGATGATACTCAAGGGAAGGGCGGAGGTGTCGACATCCGGTCAGGGAGGAGCCGATTACAGGAATACGGACGTGAGAGGGACCGACGGAGACGGCGATTACGACGGAATGCCCGACGATTGGGAGCGCTACTACGGGCTGGACCCCAACGATCCCAACGATGCCGATTACGACAGGGACGGCGACGGGATCACCAATATCATGGAATACAGGCTCAACAGGGACCCGACCGTCTCCCCAACCTCGGATGACAACATTGCGGATGATGATGATGACGAGACGGTAGGATGGGGAGCGGCATCTGACAAAGATGGCACAACCGTCATTTTCGGGGCTGGTATGTTCCTCCTCCTGATCATCGGTGTTATCATCGTCCTGATAATAGCCGCCGCAAGGGCCAGCAGGAAGAAGTACAGCAAAGATCCTCAGACGGAAGAGGGCAAATGGCCGCCAAAGGAAGGACGGGACCATCGGGATTAAATGTCAAAGAGGCCATGAAAGGAGAGAGGAGATGGACATGAAGGACGAGGGGACAGGGAGCAGAAAAGCGCTGGCAGCAGCCTCTTCAGCGCTTGCTCTCTGCCTCCTCGTTAGCATCTTGTTTTCTATGTATGTCGAGGGACAGGAGGAGGCGGACACCGACGGGGACGGGCTCCCGGACGACTGGGAGGTCCAGTACGGCTTCAACGAGACCGATCCCTCGGATGCCTCGGGGGACCCGGACTCGGACGCTCTGACAAATCTGGAAGAGTACAACATCGGGACGAACCCGAAGCTCAACGATACCGACTCCGACGGCATGGACGACGGGTGGGAGGTCCGTTTCGGGCTCGACCCCAAGGACCCTTCGGATGCAACAGGGGACATGGACCGCGACGGTCTCCCGAACCGGAGGGAATACGACATAGGAACGGACCCGACGGACTACTACGACCCCGGGAGCGAGCCGAGCGATGATGACGATGATATCTCACCGGATGATGATGCGGATGATGGGGCGGGAATGGGAAAAGATGCTGGCAATTTGGCTTGCGGCATCCTCTTCTTCATCATCGGCGTCGTCATAGTCATAGGAATAATTATCGGAATATATTCCAAGATACGCCGCGACAGGATCCTGGACCATGAGACAAGGCAGAGGATCGTGGACTATCTCCGCGAGAATCCGGGAGCCTACTACTCCCAGATAAGGAAGGACCTGGACCTCGCCCACGGCGTGCTCACTCATCACATCAACATACTGGAGCAGCAGGAGCTCCTGTTCTCCAGGCAGGACCGCTCATACAGGAGGTTCTTCCTCGACGGGATGTACAGGAAGGGTCCGATAGTCACGGGAAACCAGAAGAAGGTGCTTGATGCTATAAGGAGGCATCCCGGCCTGTCCCAGTCGGAGATAGGGAGGAAGCTCGGCATGGGCAGGATGATAGTCAGTTACCACATCAACGCCCTGGAGGACCTCGGTCTTGTGGAGAAATCGAAGAGAGGAAGGGAGAACCTCGTCTATCCTTTGAACGGTGAAGGTGAGGACAGAGGGATGAAGGAGGACATTTTTACGGAAAGCGCCCGTCCCCCGGCGGAGGTCGAGGCATGATGGCGGGTACTGATGTATTATTTTACATATCTTGAGAACTTTAACCATTGAACATGGAGGCTGTCCTCTACCTTCTCCTCCTGCTGATCTCTGCCATCTTCTTCGGCAAGGTCGCGGAGAAATTCGGGCATCCGACCATCGTCGGCAATATCATCGGCGGCCTTCTCGCCGGTCCTGTTCTCATTCTGATAATGGAGCTGTTCAATTACGGTTTCGAGCTGAGGCAGATCTCGGAGATGATAGATTTCCTTGAACCCGAAACGGTGGAGAGGGAGGTCTTCTTCATAGTGGACCTTGCGGTGATCATGCTTATGTTCGCCTCCGGATTCGAGACAAGGATAAGGGACTTCATCGCCTCCTTCAGGACCGGCATACTGACCGCTGCCCTGGGGATCATCCTCCCGTTCTCCCTCGGATTCGTCGGGACCTATCTGTACCTCGGAGACATGCTGGTGGCTTTCTATGTCGGGGCTGCATTGTCCATCACGGCCGTTGCCCTTTCCATTGCTACCCTGATACAGATCGAGGCCATCCGGACCAGGTTCGGCATGACGATAATAAACGCTGCCATTGTCGATGATATAATCGGGATCATAATCCTCTCAGTACTCCTTTCCTTCTCCACTACCGGGAGGCTCCCCAGTGCCGCATCGGTGATCTGGGTGGTGGTACTGTCTGTCATCTTCGTGGCCGTATCGCTCTTCATAGTGCCAAGGCTCCTGAAGAAGGTCTACCACAACCTGAGGGACCTGAGGACCACCGAGAAGGTTGGCCTTGGAATACTCATGGCTGGACTTTTTGCGGTCGTCGCCCATGTAATGGGGCTGCATCTGATGATTGGTGCCTTCATGGGCGGAATGGCAATAAGGGACTCCCTTTCCAGGTCCACGATGCAGTCCCTCTCCAGATGGTCCTTCGGCTTCTTTGCTCCAGTTTTCTTTGCATGGGTCGGATTCTCCGTTACGCTCTCCGGTCTGGTGTTCTCCCCCTTCCTGCTGCTGCTCATCGTACTTGGGTTCACGGGCAAGGTGCTGGGAGCGGGTGCTGGAGCGAAGCTCTCGGGATTGACATGGGCCGAATCCCTGCTTGTCGGGGTGGGCATGAACGGCAAGGCGGCCGTCGAGCTGGTCCTGGCATCTGTTGCCCTGCAGGCAGGTATCATAGAGAGGGACCTCTTCTCTGCGGTGGTCATCTTCGCAGCTCTCATGGCAATAACGACACCGATGATGCTGAAATCGCTCACGAATAATTTCCAAAAGAAGGGATGGATAGAGGATATGTACTGAAAATATATCCAAACAGCGTAACTTTTATACGGGAGTTGTTTTTTTGGGGCCTCTTATGTTCGACTTTCTCTACCTTCTGCTGCTTCTCATTGCGGCGCTCTTCTTCGGGAAGGTAGCGGAGAGGTTCGGGCTCCCCACCATTGTCGGCAACATCTTCGGCGGACTTGTCTTCGGTCCGGTCCTGATACAATCGATGATCGGTCTGGACCTCATCTTCGATGTAACCCTCCTTCAACCGACCATCGATGAATTGAACCCCGACAAGGTGGAGGATGCGACCGCGTTTCTGATGGAGTTCGCCATCGTCATGCTCATGTTCGCATCCGGTCTGGAGACCAGGATCAAGGACTTCCTTGCATCCTTCAAGACTGGCATACTAACGGCATCCCTTGGCGTCGTCTTCCCCTTCGGCCTTGGCTTTCTCGGGGCATACCTCTATCTCGGCGACGTGATAATAGCATTGTATGTGGGCGGTGCGCTCTCTATCACCGCAGTGGCGCTTTCCATCTCCACCTTGATCCAGATAGAGGCCATCCGGACCAGGTTCGGTATGACGATCGTCAACGCCGCCATAGTGGATGATATCATAGGCATTGTGATACTTTCCATACTTCTGTCGATATCGGCTTCCGGACACCTTCCCGACGCCATTACGCTGGGGGGCACCCTGGTGATGGCCGTTCTGTTCGTGATTTTCTGCATCTTCATCCTGCCGTGGATCATGAAGAAGGTGTACAGACAGCTCCGCGACATCAGGACAACGGAAGGAATAGGTTTCACCATACTGATGATCGGGCTCATCGCAGTCATGGCCCATTTCATGGGGCTCCACCTGATGATCGGGGCGTTCCTGGGAGGAATGGCTATAAGGGAGGGATTGAACAAGAGGACCCAGCAGGCTCTCGGTAGATGGTCCTTCGGCTTCTTCGCCCCAATATTCTTCGCATGGGTGGGCTTCTCGGTGACCTTCTCCGGTGTCGCTTTTTCATGGCTTCTGCCATTACTGGTGGTCCTGGGGCTGACCGGAAAGGTCCTTGGCGCCGGCCTCGGAGCGAAGATCTCCGGTCTCAACTGGGCGGAATCTCTGCTTGTGGGAGTTGGAATGAACGGCAGGGCGGCCGTGGACCTCATACTTGCATCGGTTGCACTCCAGTCCGGGATAATAGAGAGGGACCTATACTCAGCCGTTGTCTTCAATGCGGTGATCATGGCGCTGATAACCCCGATACTGCTCAATAAGCTGTCCAACAGATTCAGGGACAAAGGCTGGATCGACCAGGATTATTTCTGAAAAAAAATAAAAAAAAGGTGAGAAAGAACGATTATTTTTCTTCCTCACCCGCGTATGACTTTTCGGACTTCTTCAGTCTGACCTCTTTCATGACCTCGGCTATCTCGTTGGGCGATAAGCGCAGCCTTCTCTCCTTGATGCCGGTCTTGATGAGGACCTTCCAGACCTTGAAGGTCTTCAGTTTCTGGTACGGGACCTCGAGATTGTAGATCTTCCCAACTTTCTCGCCGTCCTTGTCGAAGACGGGGAGCTTCTTGAGCTCGTCCATCGGATATCTGTTCCTCATCGGAGTCTTCGGGACCTCGGGCGTCTCATGATCGTCGGTGACCACCATGAGCTTGTCTTCCTCGTCCATCTTGATGATCTGGGAGACGTCGAGAAGGTAATGCTTCTTCATCATACCGGGAGATATCTCGAAGGCGGCAACCGTCCAGGTGTCGAGATCTATGTAGGCCTCCTTCACCTTTCCGAGCTCCTCTCCCACGGAGTTCACTATCTTGTATTCCTCAAGTATCTTCGCTAGCATCCTTTCACCTCACTTCTTCGGCTTGGCAGCCTTCTTGACCTCTTCAAGGTCCCTCTCCAAAGCCGAGATCCTTGCCTCGGCAGAGAGCTGGTATTCCTTCATCCCGGCAATCCTTCCCGTCAGCTTGCCGTACCTGATCTCGTAGGATTCCAGGTCAAGTCCCGTGACTATGCCGTACTCCTGGATGTAGGAGTCCATGTTCTGGTCAAGATACTTCTCGATCCTGCCGTCCAGGAGTTTTCTCTTGTATTTCGGCGCTTCGGGTTCCGCATCGGGGTCCTTCTTTCTGAAGACACCCTTGAGCCATGACATGAAACCCTTCTTCTGTTCCTGTTCTTCTTCTATCATCGGGTCTTCCATTCATATCACCTCCTCAAAGGCCCTCCATCCGGGTCATCTCGCGGTCCAGCGCTCCAAGCCTTCTGTCAAGCTTCGTGCGGTTCTTCTCGAGCAGATCGATGTCGCTCCCGACCAGGGACAGCCTTTTGTTGAGGTCCTTCTTGAAGTCCTTCACACGGTCCCTGGTTACCATGTCCCATTCGTCCATGATCTTGCGGAAGTTCTCGTCGAAGTACAGCTGAACATGGGACGGTCTTCCCTTCCTTCTCCTGACAAGGAATACGATCAGGGAAATGACAAGGAGAACTGCGATGACGAGTGCAGCTATGGCGACGATTATCCATATCGTTGTGGCATCCATCTACTATTCACCTCCTTTCACGCCGTACTTCGTCCTCAGCCTCGCCATTCTCCTGTCGGATTCATCCAGCTTCAGATCGAAGTTCTTCCTCCAGCTCTCCAGCTCGTCCATCCTCTTCTCGAAACCTTCGAACTGCCCGTCTATGTCCGCTATGTCGTTCCTGTCGGCTATCTTGTATTCGTCCATCAGATCGGGGAGATTCTCGCTCAGGAACTGATCGAGCTTCTTGTTCATCGAAAAGGGATGGGTTATGCCCATCGCTTGGACCCTGTTCATGAAGCTCATTTCTTTTCCTCCTTTTCTTCTTCCTCTTCTGCATGCTTTCCGCCGAGTCTCTCCTTGAACCTCTTCCATGAGGCTTTCATGTCATCCTTCAAGGAATGGTACGGATGGATCTCGACCTCATCTCCTTCCTTGACCTTGAGGTCCTCCATATCGCCCTCTCTCAGGACCACTACATTCTTCTTGGCCAGCCTGTCGGCGACCAGCTTCACGACCTTCTTCTTCTTTCCTGCCCGCAGCTCAACGAGGTCGATCTCTCCTTCCTCGATGTCTTTCAGGTAGCTCTCGTGGATCCTGGCTATACCGGAATCCATCGATCTTATGGCACTTTCCGCGACCTTCAAGGTCACAATGTGCTCTTCTTCTTTTTGTTCTTCTTTCAATTCAATATCACCTCGGGGGACTGAACCCTTGTATGGAGAACAGTGCGAGCATATAAGGGTATTTTTATATTAAAATGTTGAATTTTGGATAAAAATTCATTACAAGAATTTTTAAAACGCACGATCGAACTGGCATCATTTATTATCAGGATGGGCTTTATGCCTTAGGGGAGCATCGAGCAGGATGGACTGGTTCCTTATAGTATTCCTACTGATGGCCGTTGCGGCAGGGATTCTGATATACTATTCCTGGAGGAACGCCAGGAAGCTGACCAAGCTCTCCACGGAGATCGACAGCAAGTCCAAAGAATTAAGGGAAAGGTCGAATGAGCCGCCGGTGGACCTCGGGGAGCTCTATCCGAAGAGCTCGACCAAGACTGCCTTCTACACGGCCCAGGCGCTGAGGTACAGGCAGTCCCCCGAGGTCTCCCTGGAGTTCATCGAGAACATGGAGAGGAGGCTTGATTTCTCCGAGGATCCCAAGGGCGACCTGAAGCTTCAGGTGGAGAAGGTGGAGGCTATCATGATGAAGGCAAAGGGCTCCCAGGAGCCTCTGAAGGAGCTGCAGAGGGCGGACTCTGTCTGCAGGTCCCTGATGAAGCATCCCGAGGTGACCTCCGAGCCCTTGAACCGGATATATCTCGACGGGATAAGAACGAGGCTTGATATCGAGACGCTGAAATTGAGGGAGAAGAGGAGGCAGGAGAAATATGTCAATTCTTGACAGCTTCCTGTTCGTATTCTCCCTCGTCCATCCCTCCGGCAAGCTGGAACCGGACGAGAAGCACCGGTTCAGGTACATGAGCAGTGACAAGGAAACTTTTCTGGACATCGCGGTCCTGGACGCAAGGTTCTCCCCTCCAAGGGAGGGGTGGGAGATGAAGGAGAAGCTTGTGAAGGAGATCCTTGAGGTGTACCACGTTCCCGAGCTCTCGGAGAACTACTTCCACCTCATGGTAGTCCTGGCGGAATCCCATTATTACAGGGTAGAAAAGCATTCCGATCCCCGGGGGCAGCGCCTGAAGGCCCTGGAGATATTCCGGTCCGTCCACAAGCATCCCCGGACCTATCTGGATTACAGGAGCAGGCTGCTCATCGAGGATTATATCGAGAGGATCATGTACCTTCTCGAGCACCCGGGATCGGAGGAGGGGGAGGAAAATTGACGTTCAAACCTCCATGGGAGCTCAGGGACGGGAAGGCTGGAGGAATACTCTTCATGTCCAATCCCACCCAGGAGGTGCTGAAGAAGGTCTTCATCGGCGAGAAGGTCCAGTCGCTGATGTGGATCCTGGTTCCGATTGTATTCTTCATACTCGGCTTCGACCTTTTTATTGCAGCGGCTGGAGGGAGCTTCATCGGTCTGCTGGCGTTCAACATCTCTTTCCTCTTCACAGGTGGGTTCGTGATCGGTCTATTCCTTTACTTCGTGCTCCCCCAGGTAAGGAAATGGGAGAAGAAGGAGCCTGAATCATATGTCAAGATCTTCCGGGACGTATTGGCTGTCTACCAGCACAGGTCGTTCTGGGACACCATCAATATCATCCATTTCGGGGACATCGGTGAGGTGAGGATCGATGGCGTCAGGTATTTCAAGAGAAAAGGATACCGGTTCCCGATCGGATACAGACCTCTTGTCCAGATGTCACCCGTCTTCACCAAGCACAAGGGAGCGCTTTACAACTACCATGTTCCATTGGATCATATCGTTGTCCTTGTGATGAAGAAGAAGGTACCGATAATGAACCATGCCTCCATGGCATTCAAATCGATGTTCAAGATGGCCACCTACAACGACCAGTTCGAGGTTGAGGAGGTGTTCATCTCCATCAGACCGGAGGAGAAGAAGAGATTCCTCAAGCTGGCAAGATCGAGGATGAAGGCTGTTTCCAGCGGGTCCTGAAAAGGAAAAAAACCTAATCAATATTCCCACATAGTTATTAATATCAATCAATCCGATTACAATTCGATAGATGAGGCTAATTGAATGTCTTGGCCTCGATTTGCATCCCATCTGCAAGACGGTGGTATAATTTGAAAAGTGAAGAGGAAGTGCAGGCCGTATATCCGCCTCCTTCTACAGGCAACAGGACCTATACACAGCTGGCATACCTGGAATCCCACGACGACATCAGCGGAAGGGATTATGCCTTCGTCGTCTTCAAGGAGGAGAAGGTGGACACCGGAAAATGGAACATACAGATAAGCGGAAAGAACACGGCCGGCGGCTCCATCGATCCGGAGCATCCGTCCCTCGCCAGGGACCTGGAGAAAGCCGAAAGGGACGGCAGAGACCATATACTCTTCGGTTTTTCCCTTACTCCCAGGGAAGGGGACCCCAGGGTCGTCGAGAATCGGCTCTATTTCAATCGGAAGAGAGAGCCCACGAGGATCGAGGTCCATCTGGTTACGAGGAACGCCGATGGCTCAGCCAAGGAGGAGAAGATGGCGAGGATCCAATGGCCTGACGATCCATCTTCATAATTACAAAAAGGGGATCATTTCGCATCCAGCATCGCCTGCTCCTGCTCCTCTAGTATCTGGGACCATCTCAGCACCTTCTTGAACTGCAGGATTATGGATTTCATGGTGAGCTCCCCCACAAGCCTTCCCTTGGATACCACGGGGAGCCTTTTCAGATGATGGCGCTTCATCTTGAGGAGAGCCTTGCCCATTGTCTGATTCGGCTGGATCGTTACCAGGTCGGTGGTCATCATGTCTTCCGCCTTCTCTATTCCTCCGAAGAGCATTGACTTGAAATGATGTCCGCTGATGGTAAGCTGGTAGGGATCTATCTTTCTGGGGGCGATGACATCAACGAGGTCCCTTTCCGTTATCAGGCCCAACAACTTCATGCTCTTCAGCGAGTTCACGACCCAGATGTGCTTCCTTGAGGATAGGATGCCGATGACCTCCTCAATAGGGGTGTCCGGGGTGACGAAGGACATGTCCCACATCTTGGATTTCATCACGGTCCCTACGTCGATCTGATGGAACTGCTTGAGGATCCTGGAGATGTCGGGGCCCTTCTTCGTCGATGTGGGTTTGATGTACTTTACCATGTTCCACCTCTTACCCTGCAGGTCTTGATTACCTTGAAGGAGAAATATGTTTGCATGCGAGATATTATTTACCCTCACAAACCTAATAAATCTTTATCCTATATACGGCCTGCAATTATCTGTTCAAAAGGAGGAATCTTCATGGCAAGGGATCCAACAGGTTTTCTGAAGCAGGAATACGATGAACTCGTCGAGAAGGGCTTCAACTGGCAGCTGAGAGAGCTCCAGGGGCCCTCCACACCAAAGTGCAAGGTCGATGGAAAAGAGCTCATAATGCTGTGCTCAAACAATTACCTCAGCCTCTCCAACCATCCTAGGCTAATAGCCGCGGCAAAGGAATGGGCCGACCGCAACGGTGCGGGCTCCGGGTCCGTCAGGGCTATAGCTGGCACAATGGACATCCATTTCAAGGTGGAGGAGGCCCTGGCAAAGTTCAAGAAAAGGCAGGCATCCCTTGTCTATCAGACCGGATTTGCGGCAAACGCCGGTCTCGTCTCCCAGCTGGCCCCCGCAAAGGAGGACATGATCATATCCGACGAGCTAAATCACGGCTCCATCATAGACGGGGTTAGGCTCTCCAAGGCTGAAAGAGGTGTGTATCCGCACAACGACATGGGCGGATTGGAGGATGCACTGAGGAAATCCCAGGACAAGAGAAGGGTGCTCGTAGTGACCGACGGCGTCTTCTCCATGGACGGAGATACTTCCCCTCTGGACCAGATCGTGAAGCTCTGCGTGGAATACGGAGCGATGTCCTACGTGGACGACGCACACGGCGAGGGCGTCCTCGGGGAGAAGGGAGCCGGAATAGGTGTCCACTACAATGTCCATGACAAGCTGGACGTCGAGATGGGCACTTTTTCCAAAGCATTCGGCGTGGTGGGGGGCCTGATCGCAGGCTCCAGGGACCTCATCAATTTCGCTTACAACAAGTCAAGGACATGGCTGCTCTCCGGCTCCCATCCGCCGGCAGTGGCGGGAGCCCAGCTCGCGGCGATACAGGTCCTTGACGAGGAGCCCCAGCACTGGGAGCGTCTCTGGGAGAACACCAAGTACTTCAAGAAGAGGATACAATCCATGGGATTCGACACCGGGAACACGGAAACGCCCATAATACCGGTGATGTGCGGTGAATCCCACAAGGCCAAGCAGCTCTCCCAGGAGCTCTACAACACCGGCGTCTTCGCTCTTCCCATCGTGTTCCCCATGGTGGCGAGGGACAAGGCAAGGGTCAGGGTCCAGGTCAACGCCGGACTCACCAGGGAGATGCTGGACGAGGCTCTAGGGGCATTCGAGATCGGTGGGAAGAAGGCCGGCATCATATGAGACCCTCCAATCCGGAATGAAGCGCTCTGAAAGGGGCGCTTCCCTTCATTTTTTCCTGTACTCCCCCAGGAAGAACGGATAACCGAGCACAGGTCCCTTTATCATGGAAAGCTCCTCAAAGAGCTCCTTTCTCGATCTTACGAGCTCCCCTGTCTCTCTGTTGAGGCGGCAACCGGAGGGTTTTTCCCAGATGGGGGTGAAAGCATTGAATAATAGAGCCTGGGGCTTCCATCTCGGAAGCTGGTGCTCAATGAAGATGAACTTTCCCCCTCTTTTCAGAACCCTTATGCCCTCGGATACGACCTTTCCGGGATCATCGACGGTGCAGAGGATAAGGGTTGAGACCACCGCATCGAAGCTCTTTGAAGGGAAAGGAAGCTTCTCACCGACCCCGACCTCCGCCTTCAGGCATCTTCCGCCGCGCTCCCCCCATCCGCCGCCTCCCGCCTTTCTCTTCAGGTAGGAGATGTTGTGGGTGCTGGGATCGAGGACGGTCACGCAGTCCACGGAGTGCGGATAATGGCGAAGGTTTGCACCCGTCCCTGAGCCTATGTCAAGAACCTCGCCCTTCAATCCAAAAAGCATCCTTCTTCTCCACCGGGAGAACCAGACAAGCTCCATGGGAGCCAGTACAAGATCGTATATGAGGGGTGAACTGTCGATAGCCTTGCCTTTTCCCATGGGATCAATCCGCAAAGTGCGCCCCGCATCTGGGGCAGTGCTTCCATTCCTTTTCGGAGGGGAACTTGCACTTCGGGCAGAAGGGTTTCGCCTTCTTCTGCTCCATCTGGATGTCTTTCTTGAGCTGGTTGATCATGTACTTCCTGTCGACGGAGCCCGGAAACATGTAGAGCATGAGTGCGAAGGCCGGTATGAAGGCGATGCCGACGGAGGACATCATCACGAAGTATCGCCAGCCGGGCTCGGTGTACTCGCCGCTCAGGAGATAGGGGAAGAAGGCATAGAAGATGCTGACGATGACCAGCGCCCAGAACCAGATCATGAGGAACGAGAAGAGGAAGCCCTTCTTCCGCGCCCTTGAAAGGAGCGAGGCAAGCGTCAGCCCGAGTGCGAACGAATAGTAGATACCCAGCATGATGAAGATGGCTGTCTTCATGGTCACGCTGTAATCCAGGGTGGCTGATGGTTCGTCGATATTGTAGTTCTTCATCAGAAGGAAAATTATCCCCAGCGTCAGGAGTAGTCCGAGATTGTAAAGGAACACCCCTGCCTTGTTCATTATGGCCATCTTTTCCACCCTTTCATGGGGATAAACATTGATGGTTTTAATCTTTTACCTATCCGGGATTGAAACGATGCCCCAGCTGCCGTTCTGGATGCTTTCGGAAAGAGCTTCCGATAGTCCGGTCATATGCTGCTTGGTGCGGTCCAGAAGCACGTTCCCCCTGTCGACCCAGAAACGGATGCATTCTTCCATGACAACGTTCCTCAGCCCGTCCATCGGGACCTCCATTCTCTCAGTGCCCAGGATCTCCACGACGGCTCCCCATTCGGCGGGCTCCCCGTCGGGACCGAGTTTCAGGGACCTGATGGTGGAGAACTTGAGGCCGCAGGCCTGGGAGATGTTCCTCAGATCCACTGCGGTCCCGATGTCCCTGCACCGGGCATGAATTAGCAGTGGTTGAACGAGAAGGTGAAGCTCCCCGCTGCCGCTCCATTTCTCGACCGCTTCCATCACTTCCTCCGTACTGACCTTTCTGTGCCATTTCCCGAGCACCCTCGATCCCTGCTTGTCTCCAGCCTCCGGGACCTCGATGACCTGGAACCTTCCGGAGCATGAAGATGTGGTAACGATGCTTTCAATTGAATTCAAAATAAAAAGGAGCGGCACCGCGTCCCCGTCCACGAGGTTCTGCGATACCGCTTCATCGAGCTTTGCCAGCACCCCTTGCTTGTAAGGGTCCATGACCCGTAAGCGCGGTGCTGTTTCAAATCTGCTTTGGTTCCTTGGTGTCGAAGGTCTCATCCTCCTTCTCCTCGGCCTCCCCTCCGCTCTTCTTCTGGTAGAGGAAGATCAGGATGCCGAGTATCGCGACCACTGCCAGGACGGCGATGATGATGATGATGAAGAGCATTCCGTTGTCATCATCTCCCTCGTCACCGCCTTCCACTTCCAGTGTCAGGGTGAAGGTCTCTATCTCGTTCCCGGCCGCATCCTTGAGGCCCGAGAGCTCGATTGTAATATCACCCGCGGCGGCCTGCTCGTCAAGGTCGATCATCACTGACTTCCCGTCCTCGGAGAGTGTAAAAACGACATCCCTCTCGCTTCCTCCCCAGATGACCTTCAGCATTCCTCCGTCCTTGGCGGCAAAGAAAGAGCTCTCTGAGATAACCTCGTTGAAGGAGATCTCGAGGGTCTCGTTCCATAGGACCTTGTCCCCTTCCTGAAGCACATCGCCCTCCATGGTCCGGACCTCCCTGGGCTCGGGGGCTTTATCGTCCTTCTCAAGGGTGAGCTCTATGGGATACGACAGGGTTCCTCCGTCGTGCTTGATCTTAAGCACAACGTTGTCCGTGGCATCCTCTGTTATCACTCCCGCCTGCACCTCGACCGTGATGCGTCCGCTGTAGAGCATGGAGGATGGTTTCAACGTTATATCGAGGCCCTCGATATCGTCCATTGAAAAGTACATCTTGGAACTGTACTGGACGTCCAGGTCAAGCGTCTTCTTCTCCTCCGAGCCTATGGTCATCGCGTCATCTCCGGTCACCACCGGTGCCGAAAGTGCGGCAGGCTCGAGCTGTGAAACTATGGTAACGTTCTTGGAATACCCGACTATCGCGATCTCGACGCCGGCGTTGGGATGAACGTCGCCTATCCTTATCTCGTGGGACCTTGCAACATCCCGGAAGATATCCTTAACGGTCCAGGAGGAGCCGAAGCCGCCGGTTATCTGGACCAGACGGGTGGAGTATCCAAAGGCATAGAGCTCGCTTCCGTCGATGTTAGGGTCAACATCACCGACCCACACGCCGCGGTTCTTGTCGGTGTCCTTGAAGATCTCCTCCGAGACCCAGTTGTTACCGCTCCTCTTGACGCCTATGATCCAGAAGGAGTCGGCTCCGGCATAGATCTCGAGTCCGGGAGCATTGGGATCAACATCCCCCACGCACAACCTCGCAAGAGGATGGGCGGGATTCGAATAGATGACCTCAGTGGTCCAACCGTCCTTCGTGCCATAGGCAAGGGTTATGTTGCCGGACCTGGAGCAGGCCACAAGCTCGTTCCCGGGGTGGTCCGGAAGTATATCCGCCACCACGGCCTTCCTGACATCGCCCGAGTCCTTGAAGATAAGAGAGGACTTCCACTCGCCGCCCTC